>NZ_JBVIGN010000020.1:12737-132562 GCF_055570785.1 Streptomyces sp. NPDC031100 | reverse complement strand
AACAGAGAAGTGCTACTCCTCACCACCCCCCCCCCCCCCCCCCACGCCCCCCCCCCCCCCCCCCCCCCCCCCCCCCCCCCCCCCCCCCCCCCCACTACCCGCATGTTCAACGCCGCGCCACGAGAGGCAGCGTCATCCTGTCACTCCGTCGACGGCCCCTGGATCTCAATTCCTCCGATCGGAGTGCCCTCGGGGAGATCTCGGGTCTGCGCGCGCAGCTGCCCCATGAGTGACCAGTACACGTCCCGGTTGGAAAGCTCCAGGTTGGCCACACTGCCGCTACCACCGAGGAACAGCGGGACCTTGAAGCCTACGCACTGACCCTCCTGCGGAACAGCACCCCCCGCCGCCGTCCACTCGGTGAAGAGGTCCAGCGCCAGGAAGGTATCCGGATCATCGACGAATTCCACGTCGAAGAGTTCCGGAATTCCGCAGTCGATGTCGAACGCCTCGCCAGAGCCGGGCTCGAGAAGCAGCAGACGCTTCCGAGGCCCGGTGGTCCGCTTCGCGTCGATGCAGAACTGGCGGCCCAGCCAATCCTCAGCGATCGGGGTGATGACGTCAGCGAACTCCGGGAAGGCTTCGGCAGCCAGCAGTCGCGCCTGACCTGCCTCCTGCTGCGAGTACACCCGGATCAGCCCCCCACCGAAGGTCCGACCTGCGGCGAGCTGCAGAAGCTCGGCAAGCCCAGGAGCGTCTTCCACGGTCTCAAGCGCGGGGGGCTCGGCACCTCCCCCTGAGGCCGGGGGAAAAGCGGAGAGAAATCGCTCGAACACTAGCATTCCTTACTCAGAGCAACACCACAGGATACGGGTACCCATCGGGGGTTCCGCAGGAGCCCCACCGAGAGGTCGCGCAACAGCACAGGCGCCCTGCGAGGGATCACAGGGCGCCTGCCACTCTATATTCCGTTCTTATAGCTTGATCTCAGCCCGATTCAAATCGAGCAGATCGGGATCCTGTCGAGCCAACTCCTCCTCGAACACGTCCCATCCTTTTTCACGGACGAACGCCGCTTCGGAGGTACCGATTGGTACCAGCCACACCACGGCCGTCTCCACACCGTTCTCCAGAACGACCGAGAGGAAATCATCGTCGGAGTAGACCGGGTGAGTCGCATAGAGCGCGGTCATGGTGCCCCAGGAATCAGCGGCATGGGAAGCGGAATCACATCCCCGCGCAACACCGCTTGCCCACTGACCACCAGACGCTCGGCCACCCATTCCAGAACGCCTGGCAGCGGACCGGTCTCGTCGCCCGGCACCGGCCGGCCGCACCCCAGCAATTCGAGATGCTGGGGCCGGTCCGACACACGGGACGTCAGATGGATCGACCAGAGCAGCCACGGTTATCAGTCCTCCTCCTGTTTCTGAGGCCAGGAGCCGATAGTCGACCATACTGCGGCACTAACAGGATCCGTCTGGCGTGTCGTTGCCCTACTTTCCTGCGGTTCGAAACGGCTTGACGTTGCTCCATTCCCAAAACGCCTTGCCAGCTGCGCGTAGTTCACTCACAAGCGCTACCAGAGGACTGGGATCTGCGTCTCCCGGAATGTCCACGGCCACATGTCGGTCGCCACTCCACTCAAGGACGAAGCCTTCGCGCTGCGCCGCAGCGTTCACCCGGTCTGCCAGGTTGGCAACCTCCGCATCGGTAAGGCCCGGTGCAATCAAGGCACGCAATGTCCGGTGGCCGCCCGAAGAGACAACCTCCATCAGCATGTCGTCCTTGTCGAGCCGTACGACGTCGAACAACGAGAGTCCGTAGACACGGAAGGGGATGCACTGCATCACGAAAAGACCGTCGTCACGATGGCCTAGCCAGATCTGCTCCAACTGATCCGGAAAGCCGAAAGGCGCGAGGTCCACCATGGCGATGCGCTGCCGATCGGACAGGATCGCAGGGTCTTCGTGAACGATGTAGTTCTTGGTCACAGAGTCACTCCTGAGGCTCTCTGTCAGCATAAGGGGGCCAGGCACCCCGGTGGGATGCCGGGGTGCCTGGCCGCATGACTGGGCTATTTGACCTTGTAGGGACTTATCCCATAGGTCTGCTGCCAGCCCTGCTTCATATTCACTGGCCACCACGGTGGCGGCCAGTCTCCCTTGTAGTTCGCCGGCGGCGTCTTCGGCGCGACGCGATCGCGCTTCGAACTGTTGCATCGCCTGCATGCAGGAGTCGTGTTTGCATCAGTCAGGTCACCACCGTTGACCCTGGCCTCCACATGGTCGATCGCCTGGGCCGGATTCGCGCGGCAGTACGAGCACAGCGGCGGAGTAGACCCCGCTGGGGCGTTTACCCCCACCTTGTAGTCAGCGAGCATCGACGCAGGAATTCCGTCGCCGGCTCCATGTCCACCCGACGAGCCCGCTGGGATGTCGTAGATTTCGTTGCCGCCGCTGACCGAGCACGCGATAGGGTCGTTCTTGTTGTGAACGAGGACCTCGATATCGCCGGCCGCCACGTGGTACGTATGCAGGCCTTCAACGCTCAGGTCATAAGTGACGCGCTGCGCCGTGTACGCCTTGACGTCGACGATCGTGGCCGGGGCACCGTCCGCCTTCTGGAGCTTCTGGCCCGCCTTGAGGTTGCCGGCCTGGGTCCAGGTGTTGCGGCTGACCTCGTAGAACTGGTGGTGCTTGGTGGTCTGGATCGTCTTCGGACCCGACTTCGTGGCCACGACGACATCGACGTAGTCACGGTCGGTCTTGGTGACGATCACCGCCTTGACCCGGTGCTTCTCCTTCTTCTTCTTGCCGGGCTCGGCCGTCAGGACGTAGTCCCCGACCTTGACCTGGGAGATCGGCTTGGTGATGGCGTTCGCCATCAGGACACCCGTGGAACCGGTGAAGCTGTGCGGGGTGCCGCAGCCGCCCTTGCGGCCGAACTTGCTGGCCGCCGCTCCGAAGATGCCGCCGGTGACGGCACCGACCGCGGTCGCCTTGGCCGCGCCGCTCGCGCTGCAGCCCTCCTCGCTCGCCGCGCAGGAGACGCCATAGCTGACCGCGCCTTCCGCGGCTCCGCCCGCGGCGCCCATGGCCGCGCCCTGGACCACCTTGCCGCCGACACCGGCGAGCAGGCGGCCCACCGCGCCGGAGGCCGCGCCGCCGGCCGCGCCGCCCAGGGCACCGGTCACGCCGCCGATGGCGACCGCACCGAGGAAGCCCCCGACGGACTTGGGACCGTCACTCATCATGTAGCCGACACCGTTGGCCGCGGCACCCGCAAGGGCCGCGCAGCCCACCGCACCGACACCCCAAGTGGCGGCGGTACAGCCGGCGAAGACCACGACACCGACCGCTACCGAGGCAATCGTCGCCGCATGCTGCTTGACGAAGTTGGCCGTGGCCTTCGCCGCCTTCTTGACGGCTCTGCCGATCTTCTTGACCGCCTTCTTGGCCGCCTTGACCACCTTCGCGGCTACATGTTTGACAGCCTTGGCGATCTTGCGGACGGTCTTCTTGACGTGCTGGACGACCTTATGGACGTACTTCTTGATCCGCTTATAGGTGCGTTTGACGTATCTCTTGATCTTCTTGACGCTGTCGTGGACGTAGTGCACGACCTTGCGGACCGCTCGGTGCACCTTGCGGATCACACGCTTGACCGCGTGCTTGACCTTCTTCACGACCCGCTTGACGGCGCGCTTGGTCTTCTTCCAGGCCGACTTCGCGACCTTCTTGACCTTCTTGGCGACCTTCTTGATGGCCTTCTTGATGAACTCGAACCAGTGGCCGGTCGGGTCCACACCCGTCATCGGGTTCTGGTTGGCGTAGGCGTACGCGTTGGCGTTCACCGACGCCGGCAGCGGGTCGTTGCCCACCGTGTCCCGGCTGTTGAACTGGCCGGTCTGCGGCGAGTACCAGCGCGCGGCCATGTTGACCTTGGCCGTGGCCGGGTCGGTCCAGCCGGACTGGTAGCCCAGGTTGCCCAGCATCCCCGTCGCCGAGGACGTCTTGCCGAACGGCGTGTAGGTCGCCGACCCGGCCAGTGTCTCCGCGGAGTCGGTGAACTGGGCCACCACGTCGTCGTGGATGTCCGTCATCACCTGCGTCGACGACACGCCCGTCTTCACGCCCACCAGCGAGCCGTCGACGTTGCGGCTGTAGGACGTCGATCCGTCCGAGGCCACGTCGTTGCCGACGCCGCTGTACTGGAACGAGAAGGCGTCGGCGCCCGTGCCGTCCTTGGCCTTCAGGACACGGTCCAGACCGTCGTACGTGTACGTCCGGTCGCCCTCGTTGATCACACGGTTGAAGGCGTCGGCCTTCATCAGGGTCTGTGCCCCGACCTCGTTCGTGACCGAGCTCAGCGTGCCGCGCGCGGTGTACGCGTACGTGCTGTGCCCGTCCGACGTGAGCCGGTTGCGGGCGTCGTACGTGTACGTGTCGCCGCCGACGCGCGTGCGGTTGCCCGACGCGTCGTAGCCGTAGGACTCCGTCGTCGTCCCGTTGTTCCAGGACGTCAGGCGGTTCGCCCAGTCGTAGGTGTACGTGTTCGACGAGGCGCCGGTGACTCCCGTCGTCGTCTTCGACGTCAGGTTGTCGTTGTCGTCCCATCCGTAAGCGAGGGACGCCAGCACCTTGCCGGTGGGCGAGGTCAGCTTGTCGCTGGTGAGCCGCTCCAGAGCGTCGTAGGAGAAGTCACGCTTGGACTTGCCGGTGCCGTAGTCGATCTGCTTGACGTTGCTGTTGACGTCGTAGCTGTAGGTCATCGAGGAGCCGGTGGCCCCGTCGCTGACCGTCTTCAGCCGGCCGGCCGTGTCGTACCCGTAGGTCGACGTGCCCGACGCGTCCGTCCGTGAGGTCATCGCCCCGTCGCCGTCGTAGGCGAAGGACGAGGTGCCCGACGGGCCGGACGTCGACAGCAGCAGACCGCGGTCGTCGTAGGAGAAGGTGTCCAGCGTCGCATCCGCACCCGCGACCGACGTGATGCGGTCATCGGAGTCGTACGCGTAGGTGTGGTCGACCGTGGCGGCCTCCGCACCCGTACCGGCCTGCTTGGTCAGCCGGCTCTTCGCGTCGTACGTGTCGGTGACGACCACGCCGCCCGGGGAGCGCTGCTCCGCCACCCGTGCGTTCGCGTCGTACACCGTGGTGAAGGTGCGGTCGACGGCGTTGGGGTGGGCCGGGGTGGACGGCTCGATCAGTGACTCGGGCAGCCCCCAGGTGTTGTAGGTGGTGATGAACGGGTTGCCGCGGCCGTCGGTGAAGCGCGTACGGTTGCCCGCCGCGTCATAGCCGTAGGTCGTGGTGATCGACTCGGTCGCCGAGACCGGCTCCACCGCCTTGGTGACCAGACCGGAGGCATCCACCGTCAACGTGGTGGTGTGGCCGCGGTAGTCGGTCACCGACAGCGGGTTGCCCGCCCGGTCGTACGTGGAGCTGCTGGTGCGCAGCACCGCGCCGGTCGCGTCCAGGTCCTGGGTGGTGGCCAGCCGGCCGAAACCGTCGTAGGTGTTCTTGGTGACCGTGTTGTCGGGGTCCTTCGCAGTGAGGACCTCGCCGTCCATGTTGTAGGTGAACGTCGACACGTTGCCCGCGGGGTCGGTCACCTCGGTGACCTCGCCGAGAGCGTTGTACTTGTACGACTCCGCCACACCCGTCGGGGAGACCGTCCGGGACAGGTCACCGCCGGGCGCGTTGTACTCGTTGATCGCCGTGTACGCGCGCTGCGTCGGCTGACGCACGATGTCCGTGCTGGTCAGCTCGTTGCCGAGGTAGTCCCAGGTGGACTCCTCACGGGCGCCGTTCGGACGGGTCGTCGACAGCAGGTCGCCGTTGGTGTCGTACACGAACGTCGACTTGTCGCCGCCCGGCTCCGTGACGGAGGCCAGGTCGCCGAGCTGCGTGTACGCGTACGTCGTGCGGTTGCCCAGCGGGTCGACCTCCGCCGTGACCTGGCCGAGCTTGTTGTACTCGTTCCAGGACGTGGCCGTGATCGGTGTCGCGGCCCCCGGCGCGGTGTAGTTCGGCAGCTTGGTCGAGGTCTCCTGGCCCTCGGCGTCGTAGGCGGTGACAGTGACATTGCCGTTCGGGTCGGACGACTCGGTCGCCTCGCCGAAGGTGTTGTACCCCGTCATCGACACCGGACGGATGGCCGTGGCCGTGCCGCCGTTGGTCTCGGCGTTGACGACCGGCTCGGTGACGGTGGTCTGCTGGGCAGCCTCGTCGTACCCGTAGTCGGTGGTGTTGCCGTTGGGGTCGGTCGTCGACACCGGCAGACCGCGCTGGTCCAGCTTCCACGTGGTGGTGTGGACCGAGCTGCCGCTCGCGGGCAGTGTGCCGCCGTAGAGCGACGACACCTGCGAGGCGGTCAGGGCCTCACCGTAGACCTGGACGTCGGCGATCGAACCGTTGGCGTTCTCGGCGTACGTCCCGTTGTAGAGCCGTCGCCCGATCTGCAGCGGGCCGGTGGCCTCCCAGGGAGAGGTGAAGGCGGTCGTGGTCCCGGACTGGGAGCCGTTGACGTACAGCTTCAGCGACGCGGTGGCCTGGTCGTAGACACCGGTGAGGTGGGTCCAGGTGCCGGTCGTCACCGCCGACGTGCCGGAGTAGGTCCGGATGGTCGCGGCACTCGTGGTGTCCGAGCCGTGCCGGTTGAACGTCCAGCCGTACGTCGTCGAGTAGTACAGCTGGAAGCCGCTGGCCACCTTGCCGTCCTGCCCGAGGAAGGTGCTGTTCGCGGCCGTGGAGCCGAGCTTGACCCACGCCGAGACGGTGAAGCTGCCGCTGGTGTTCACCGCGGGGCCGTCCGCCTGGCCGTAGGCGTTGGTGGTGCCGTTGAAGACCGCGGAGCCGCCGTGCTCGGTGGAGCGGGTGACGGCGCTGCCCAGCGTCACCTTGCGGTTGCCGCCGGAGGAGTCGTCGGCCGTGAGGCCGCTGGTCTCCGACAGCTTCCAGCGGGCCACCGGTGCGGTGGTCCCGTCGTGCTCGGTGGTCGCGGTGACGTTGCCCAGGTTGTCGTAGAGCGTGTCCGTGGTGTCGACGTCACCGGTCGCCGGGTCGGTCTCCGTCTCCTGGACGGCGTTGTCGTCCGGGTCGTAGGAGACCTTCGTGGTGCGGTTGGCCCCGGTCGGGTCGAGCACCGACGACGTGACGCGGTCGGCCGCGTCCACCGTGAAGGTGTTCGTGGTCTGGCCGTCGTTGGACACCTGCTTGATCAGGTTCCCGGCCATGTCGTAGGTGTTGGACTCCTCGACGAACTGCTTGCCGTTCGCCGGGTCCTTGCGGGTGACGGTGGCCGGCAGGCCGTCGTCGGTGTAGGTGTACGCGGTCACCCAGCCCATCGCGTCGGTGATCGACGCGAGCCGGCCCGCCGGGTCGTACGCCCGGGACTCCTGGACCAGCGTGGTCGGCGCCGACGGGTTGTTCGGGTCGCCGGTGTAGTTGACCAGGTTGGTCGTCAGCGGCCGGCCTTCGCCGTCGAAGGTGTAGGTGTTGACGTTCCCCTCGGGGTCGGTCTCCTTCACCTTGTTGCCGTAGACGTCGTACTCGAACGACGTGACATCGGTGCCGCCCGCATCCGTCCGCGAGGCGAGACGGTTGTAGGCGTCGTACGTCATCGACGTCGTCCGCGAGGCGTCACCACCGGTGAGGTCGGCGACGGTCTGCGAGGTGACGTTGCCGTCGTAGTCGTACGCCGTGGTCGTCTTCGCCTGGTGCACCGCACCGGTGACGCGGTTGGTGACCGCGGGGGCGGTCTCGGTGAGGACCTGGTCGTTCTTGTCGTACGTCCAGGACGTGGTCAGGCCGCTCGGGTTGGCGTCGGATATCTCCTTCTTCGAGGTCTGCCGACCGAGGTTGTCGTACGTGTACGACACCTTGGCGCCGTTGGCGTCGGTGACCGAGGCCAGGTCGCCGTTGGAGAAGTAGACGTTCTTCGTCGTCTTGCCGCCCGGCGTCGTCACCGTGTCCACCAGACCCGCCGGCGTGACCGCCGGACTGCCCTCGGCCGCCGTGGTCGAGGAGGTGGTGTAGGTGGTGGTGGCGGTGCGGCCGTTCGGGTGGCCGGCCACCGGCGGGCCGGTCACCGACAGCAGGTTGCCGCCGCCGTCATAGGTGTAGGTGGTCAGGTACGTGTTGTCCGTGGCGGACGCGGAACGGGCGTCCCGCTCGGTGAGGAGCAGGTCGTTCCGGGCGTCCATCGTCGGGAACGCGGTGGTCGCGTCCGGGTAGTACGTGTAGTACTCGGTGGCGCACTTGTTCGCCGCCGTGTCCTGGCAGTCGGTCTGGGAGACCGTGTTGCCGCGCACGTCGTGACCGGTGATGCTGCGGTTGCCGTTGGCGTCGGTCACGGTGCGCAGGAAGCCGCCCGTGTCGTAGCCGTAGGTCGTCCGCTTGCCCTCCGTGTCGATCGCGGCCAGCAGACGGTTGCCCATCTCCGCGTCGTACACGTACGTCAGCGTCTTGTTGGTCGGGTCGGTGAGCGTGACCGTGCGCACCGGCGCGACGCCGGAGGACGCCTTGTACGCCGACCAGTGCTGGTCGACGTCGTCCGCGCTCAGGGCGTGGTCGTACGCCGCGACCTCGGCGATGGAGCCGTTGAAGAAGCTGACGTCGGCGGGCTGCTGGTACCAGCCCTTGCCGAAGCCCGCGCCGACGAAGGTGCGGGTGTTGGACTGGTCCTTGGCCTCGCCGCTGAAGTCGGCCTGCTTGGCACCGTCGAGGTACAGGGTCTGGGTCGTACCCGAGGCGGACAGGACCGCGTGGTGCCACTGGTTGTTGTTGACGGTGCCCGTGGATCCGAAGGCGGTGCCGCCGGAGCCCGAGACGCTCCACCAGTGACCGTGCAGCTTGCCGTCGGCGCCCACGTACAGCAGCGGGTTCCAGCTGCCGGTCGGGGTCGCGCCGGTCGGCAGGTTCTGCTGGTCGGAAAGGATCACACCGGGGCTGCTGGTCTTGAACCACAGTTCGACTGCGCGGGAGGACGAGCCGTGCCACGGGGTGAACGGGATCTCGGCGTACGACGACGTGCCGTTGAAGGACGCCGCGGTCGCGTCACCGGTGCCGAACGGACCCGCCACACCCTGGGTGACGGTGTTGTACGTGCCGAAGCCGGTGTGGATCTCGTTGGCGGCCTGCGCGGCGCCGAGGGTGTCGGCCATCCGCCAGTAGCCGGTCGGGGCGGAGCCCATCACGGCGGAGCGGTAGACCTGCGAGGAGCCGGTGACGGTCGGCGGGTTGAGCTTCCAGGTGCCGCCGTCGCCGTCCGTGGCCTGCGTGACCAGGTCGTCGGTGGGGCTGTAGGTGACCTGCGACTGGGTCTTCAGGCCGGGCGTGGTGATCTTGCTGAGCAGACCGGCGGACCGCTTCGCGGCCTGGTACTGCGCGGTGATCACCGACGGGTCGAGGGGCTCGGTGTAGATGGCGACCTCGGCCATCTGACCGGTGTAGTGCCCGAGCTGGTCGTTCGGGTTCATCGCCGGCCAGCCCTGGGTGTTCACACCCGCGCCGAGCGAGATGTAGGGCTGCTCCCAGTCGTTGATGGTGCCGGAGAGGGAGCCCTGGGACACGCCGTCGAGGTAGAGGGTCTGGCTGGTGGCCTGACCGGAGAGGACCGCGTTGTGCCACTGGCCGTCGGTGACGGTGGCGGTGGAGACGACGGTCGGGTTGCAGCTGGGCGACATGGCCAGGCAGCCACGCAGCTTGCCGTCGGTGCCGACGTACACCGCGGGGGTGTTCTTCGTCGTGTTGGCCACCGGGTTGGCGTCGCTCAGCGGCTTGTCGCCGTAGTAGAACAGCACGCCGCCGGCCGTGGTCGTCTTGAACCACAGCGAGACCGTCGTGTACGACGGCGTCGCGCCCGGCGCGGACGGCATCTCCACGTACGACGTGGTGCCGTTGAACGTGGCCGTCGTCTGGGTGGAGCCCGCGAGTACGGACGAGCTGCCCAGGGTCACGTTGTGGTAGAGGCCGTTGTAGCGGCCCTGGTTGGTGTCCACCGTGTCCGTGGCGACGGTCGCCCCGGCCGCCTCGCCCAGACGCCAGTAGGCGTACGGGTCGGCGTCCAGCACGGTGGTGCGGTAGTGGTTGCCGGTGGCGTAGGTGTACGTGGTGCAGTGAGTCCAGTCCGCCGGCGGGCAGACCTTGGTCAGCTGGTCACCGGAGTAGCTGTACTGCCAGGTCTGCACCGAGTTCGCGTCGCCGACCGTGGCCTGGTCGGTGAAGACCGTCTCGACGTGCGCGGTGGTGGCCCCGGCCGGGGTCACCCAGGTCATGCCCAGCGACCTCTTGGACGTCTCGTTGTAGATCTTGGTGAGCTGCTTGGAGGCGTTGTACGTGAACGTCTCGTTGCGGCCCGCGTAGTCCTTGATGCTGGATATCGCGTACGTGCCGGCCTTCGCGGTGGCCTGCTTGAAGGCGTACTCCGTGAAGTCCTTGTCCGTCAGCGTGTAGCCGCCGGTCGCCGACTGCAGGCGGGCGTAGCGGCCCAGCGGGGGCTGGAACGTTCCGTCGCTGTTGCGGCCGAAGGCGACCTGCTCACCGCCCGGGTAGGTGACGATGACGCTGGTGACCGTGCCCGCCGGGTCCTTGACCTCGGCAGCCTCCATGTCGGCGACCGTCGACCAGCCGGCGCCGAACGCGCCGTCGATCCGCGGGTCGAGGCTGTTGTACGAGCGGTCGATCTCCAGCGAGGGGCCGACCACCTCCACGTCGGCGTCGCTGTCGTCGGTGGTGTAGTTCGCGTCCGAGGGGTCGAACTCGTGGCCGTCGGTGTTCTGGGCCAGGCCCGAGGTCACCGGCGGCTGCGGCACGGCGGTGGTGAAGCGGCTGGAGTACGTGACCTCCTCGTAGCCGTCGCTCACCCCCACGTACCAGACGTAGTTCTTGGACCAGGTGAGCTTGCCCGCGGGGATCTTCCAGTTGCTCTTGGACAGGGCACCGGAGGTGGCCACCGGCGTGGAGCTGCCGGAGTCGGCGTCGTAGACCTCGTAGCTGTAGGTCAGGGCCGCGTTCGGCCACTTGTCCGCGTCGCTCGCGTAGACCAGCAGCTCGGGCTGCAGAGTGTGGGCCTGGAAGTTCTCCGGCGGGTACTGGGCGTTGACCTGCGGCTTGGTGTTGGGGGCGTAGGTCAGGTCCAGGGACGGGCGCCAACCGGCGGTGGCCGACTCGTCGGAGTGGAACTTCTTCCAGTGCAGGCCGTCGCTCGTCGGCGCGGCCATGGCCAGGCCGTAGTTGGCGCCGCCGGTGGCGACCTGGGTGAACCAGGAGGTCGACAGCGGCACCGGCATCTTCACGCCGACGCCGGTGCTGCCGCTGGTGTTGGTGCAGGAGGCGCCGGGGTCGACGGTGGCGGAGCCGATGGAGGAGCCGTACGTCGGACCGGGGTAGGTGGTGGTCGTCGTCGGCGACCACGACTGGGTCACCGGGTAGACGGAGAACGCCTCGGGGGTGCACGTCGAGGACCACATCGCCCAGACGTTGAGGGTCGCCGCGGAGACCTTCTGGCCGGCGAGCGTCGTACCCAGCGAGGAGAACTGCAGGAAGGAGTTCGCCTTGTTGACGCCCGAGTCGTAGGAGCCGACCTTGATCTGGTTCTCGGCGGAGCGGTCGGCGGCGTAGTCGCTCTGGACGTACGTCGCCTCGCTCGCGAGGACCGTCGTCGGGTCGACGGTGACCGGGTAGACCCGCTTGGGGTCGTCCAGCCAGGCCCGGTCGGCGGTCATCCGCAGCGCCGGCTCGCCGTCCACGGTGGTCAGCTCGTAGTGGACCTTCGCGGAGCGGGTGCCCTCACCGGAGCGCCGGCCGATCTTGGAGTCCTCCATGTAGGCATGGGGGACGGTGGCGGTCACCTTGCCGTCGGCGTCGGTGAACTGCACGTCGCCGTTCTTGGCGAGGCGCGGCGTCAGGCCCTTGGCGTCCAGCCGGAAGACCCAGGAGTTGGCCGCGTCCCGGGAGTGCAGGACGAGGTTCTCCTTGAAGCCGTCGGCGATCGGGACGAGGTGGACATCCGTCTCGGGCAGCACGTCGGCGTAGCGGACCGTGCCGTTGTCGTCCTTGGTCGCCGCCGTCTTGTGCGCGCCGTGCAGCGCGTACGCGACGGTCCGGCCGGCGCCGAAGTCGACGGAGGCCAGCTGGTCGTCGGCGGAGTTCGGGGCGAACGCGACGTCGAGGGAGTTGGCCTTCTGCTCGAACCGGCCGTCCTTGCCCTTGACCAGGCTGGTGTCGATCGGCTTCCACGTGCCGTCGGCCGCCTTGAAGTTGGCGCGGCTGTTGTAGTGGCGGATCGTGGTGGAGCCGTCGGCGTTGACGTAGTAGTCCGACGTGGCCGTGGACTTCTTGGCGTTGCGCTTGCTGGTGGCCGGGCTGAAGCTCTTCGCCGTGCCCGCGGCCTTGCCGGTCGTGACCGTCTTGGTCGGGTCGGAGGGGCGCTTGTACGGGTCGAGCTCGCCCTTGCCCTTGCCGGGCTTACGACCGCGACCGCCGTCGGCGCTGGTGGCCGCGGCCGAGGCGTGGTGACTCTTGCCGCGGGCGGTGCCGCCCTTCTGGTCCGGGGTGTCCAGCGGAGACTCGCTGGCCCACTTCCACAGACCGGACAGGGACAACTCGGGCATTTTCAGAGGCGGCAGGGTGGCCCCGGTGGCCTCCGCCGTCTCCGTGGTGAGCATGAACGAGAAGGAGATCAGGACAGAAAGAGCCGTAGCCCTCGCTCTGCGCCTGCCGGTTCTACCCGGCGGGAACAAGCGAGGGCTACGGTCCCAGCGAACACGCATGGGCAAGCCTTTACTCGAGAAGCGTCAGACAAAGCTTCGAAAGCTTGCACTTTGCGGAGTCATAAGTTCCACGTAAGAGCGGCTTTAGGCCGGCGTTGTTAGCCGATCTTTATCGAACATGCGGAACCATCTGTACTTTTGTCACGTCTTGGCCGCGCGCACGGCCTGCCGGATCGCGTCCGCCACCGTCTCCTCGAGCTCGTCGCCGGGCTTTGCAACGGTGACGTTGCCGGCTCCGGCCGCCTTGCCGTCCACCACGACGAAGCGCACGTCGGGGTGCTTCCCCGCGGCGGCCCGCGTGACCTGGACCTGCGAGGAGCCGACGGCCAGGACGACCTCGCACCGGCGCTGGATCAGGCTGTTGAAGAACGGCCGGGCATTGTCCACCGACTGTGGCCCCACGACCGGCACGTAGTTGACCCGGGCCCGCGTCTCGAGGGACGCCTTCTGCATGCCCTCCCACACGGGAGCGGCGGGCGTGCCCGGAGCGATGCCCTTCTCGCCCGTCAGCAGGCAGGCGTCGACCTCGTTGTACTGGCGCGCACGCGGATCAGGGGGTCCGTCCTGTTCGCCGCCGAACAGCCACACGCCCACCAGCGCGAGCGCGACGACAGCCGCACCGCCCGCGGCCGCCCAGCCTCTGCGGCCCCGCAGCGCACCCGCTGCCGCGGCCGTCGCACGAGCGACGAACGCTCCGAGCCGGGGGTTGCCGGACTTGCCCTTCTTGTCGTCGCGCTGGTTCTCGCGCCAGGTACGCCGGAGCTTCATCGCGGCTTGCTCTCGGACGATCTGCGCAGCAGACAGTGCAGCGCGGCGCCGACCGCGGAGACGAGCAGCAGCAGCACATCGGCGGCGAACTGCAGGCCATGGGTGTCCGTCGGGGTGAGCAGCGCCTCGGCCAGCCAGGCCACGTTGACGGCGGTGAAGACCACCGCCGCGAGCCAGTCGGCGCGCGTACCCCGCCGGGAGGCCAGCACCAGCGACGGCACCGCCCCCAGCAGCCCCAGACTCACCACCGGTACGGCCGCCAGTGCCGCCCTGGGGAGCGGCCCGGGCACTGTGCCGGTCCCCGTTCGAGCCGCGACCGCGGCATCAACGTCGTGCTTCACGGCGACTTACCTCTGCTCTCGGGATGTGCGTACGTTTGCGCAAATGCGGAAGCGACGCCGTAGAGTACATCCCTCGTCGACCGATGCCCGCGCCGGGACCCCGGGAGGCGGGCCGAGCCGGTGGTCAGCTCACAGAGGGTGGCGCATCCACACGTTGGGTTCGACGTAGACGGCGTACCCGCGCTCCGGTTCGCAGCGGACCGGGACCAGCGCGCCGGGCACCTCCACGTCACCCGGGGTGTCGAAGGGCAGCCCGGTCCAGCCGCGCCACTCCTCCAGCGAGGCGCCCACGGTCATGGAGGCCGGGGCGATCGAGTCGATGGTGGCGCCGGCGCGGGCGTGGACCCGCAGCCACGGGTCTTCCGGCAGGCCGTCGGGTCGGACCCGGTAGGCGTACTCGGTGATCGGGGTGTGCGGTTCGCGGTGCTTTGCGCTGGGGCGGACGGGGGCGACGACCTCGCGGAAGCCGCGGGCGCGGGCGCCCGCCCGCATCGCCGAGAGCATGACGGCGGACAGGCCGTGGCCCTGGGCGTGCGGCGCGATGACGACGGAGACCGCACTGACCGTGTCGGGGCGGGTGCCGCGGCGCAGGTCGGCGAAGGCCCACAGCAGGATCTGGTCCCATCCCCGGGCGGGCAGGGTGCCGCGGCCCTCGGCGGCGAGGGAGAAGGGAACGCTGAAGGCGTGCGCGACGATCTCGCCCCGCTCGTCCTCGGCGAACAGCGCGTACTCGGGCAGTTCGGTGGGGATGCGGCCGTAGTGGGCGCTGCCCACCGGGTCGTTGGTCACGAACTCGGGCCATGTGTCGGCCATCTCGAACACCGCCGGCAGCCGGTCGGGCCGCTCGGCAAGGCTGCTCACCTTTACGTCCATGCGGTCACCGTAGGCAGTACGGGCTCGGATAGGAAAGCGAATTAGCTGGTCACCGGGCCCGGAACCGCTCCGGGGCCTTTGTCGGGTTGCCGCCCGTGGGCAGTTTCTGGTTCGGGCAGGTGGCGAGGACCTGCTTCATCGCGGCCTGCTCGGCGGCGGTGACCCACAGGCCGTACTTCTTCTTCACGGCCACCTGGGCGGCCACATAGGTGCAGCGGTAGGCCTTGTTGGGCGGGACCCAGGTGGCCGTGTCCCCGTCGCCCTTGCCGCGGTTGGTGCTCGCGTCGACGGCGAGGAGGTTGAGCGGGTCGTTGGCCAGGGCTATGCGCTTGCTCGCGTCCCAGTACTTGGCGCCCTTCTGCCAGGCGTCGGACAGGGCGACGACGTGGTCGATGTCGACCTGGCTGCGGCCGCGCCGGTAGGTGATGTCCTTGCCGGAGTAGGGGTCGGGCTCCAGGAGGCCGTGGGAGACCTTGCAGGTGCCGCCGGTGAACTTCACCTCCTTCAGGTCGCGCTTGAGTATGTCGTCGCGGGTGTCGCAGGAGTTGGAGTCGGTGTCGGCCCAGGCGGTGCCGAAGCGGGCCCGGGAGTAACCGGTTTTCGGGGCCCGGCCCTTGACGGTCAGTGAGTCGACGGCGGTCAGGGCACCGCCCCCTCCCCCGCCCCCTGTCCCTTCGGGTCCGGAAGAACCCTTGCCCTGCTCGGCCGTGCAGCCGGCCACGGCGACCGTCATGACGACCACAGCGGTGACCGCCCCGCCCCTCAGACGCGTCACGTTGCGTCCCCCTTGCTCGCCCTGGTCCGCGCCGGCCATGCGGGCGGAACGTTCTTGCCCCCCAAGGTAATGGGCGTACGCCGTCCGGCAGACGACACCTCAGGGGATTGTCAGGGGCAAGCAGGACTCGACTCGGGGTACGCGGTGCCCCGGAGGGGGAGCCCGGCGGGCGGGTCCGTGCGCCCGCTCACACCTTGCCTATGCCCAGGGTGGATTCCGAGGGCAGCAGTCCGGAGGACACGACGGCGACCCAGTAGTCGCCGAGGAGATCGGCGAGGCGTTCGGTGGCGCCGAGGCCGAGGCTCTGCCAGGGGCCTACGGCGAGCCGGTCGGTGTGCTCCTCCACGCCGCGGCGCAGGGCGCGGCCCGCCTCCGTGGCCGTGCCGTCGGCGTCGACCAGGCCCCGGGTGGCCAGGCGGGCCCGGGCGGCCGCCCACTCGTCGCCGCTCCAGCCGCGGCTCTCGAAGCGCTCGACGGGCGCGGCGCCTATCGCAGCGAAGGACACCAGGGACTCGGCGGGGTCGAGGTCGGCGAGGAGCAGGGCTGCTACGTGGCCGTCGCCGCGGTGTTCGCGCAGGATCGTGGCCGCCTGCCACAGCTGGAGGTGCGGAGCCTCGGGCCAGGGCAGTTCGGCGTTGGCCGCGGCGAGCGGGCGGCCCGCGGTGCCGGCCGCCTCCGCCGCGCGTCGGGCGAGGGCGGCGGTCTCGGCGAGTTCGGGGCTGTCGATGCGGTCGCCGAGCAGTGCGTGGTAGGTCCGGTCGATGCCGCGCAGGCGCGCCGCCAGCACCTCGTGCGGGCTCGCCGTGTTCCAGGCTGTGCCGATGTGCTCGGCGACCATGCGGGGGCTGAAGCTGTAGAAGGCGGAGGCGACGCGTTCGGTGCCGGCCGGGCCCAAGGGGGCGGCGCGCAGCGGGAAGTAGCTGGGCCAGCGGTCCGCCGTGGCGTATCCGAGCGTGGCCGCTTCCTCGAACACCTCGGGCGCGTAGTACAGCACCGCGTGCAGGGGTTCCAGCAGGTGCCAGAGCCGGCGTGCGCGGGCCGGTTCCACGGGGTCCCCGTGTACCGCCTTCCCTCCGGCGGCCTTGCCGATGTGCTCGGACATGACGCGACCCTCCCCGTTATCCGGTCCCACGCGCGACCGCGCGGAACGTGACTCGGACAAGACTGCCCGAACCGGCCCGTACTTGCTCCCTCGTCCGCGCGCCGAGCGCGCCCCCCTTCGTCGGCTACGACCCCAGGATCGAGGCGAGGAACTCGCCGACCCAGCCCAGCAGTTCGCGGCCGACCAGCGGCTTGCCGCCCACCTTCGCGGTCTTCGGGCGCGGGACCAGCACCTGGTGCACGGCCGGCTTGATGACCGTGCCCGGGTACAGCCGCTTGACCCGCAGCTCCTGCGACTCGCGCAACTCCACCGGTGCGAAGCGGATGTTGGTGCCCTGCAGGACGATCTCGCCGACGCCGCACGCGCGTGCGAGCATCCGCAGCCCGGCGACCAGCAGCAGGTTCTCCACCGGCTCGGGCAACTTGCCGTAGCGGTCGGTGAGTTCCTCGCGGACGGCCTTGATGTCCTCCTCCGAGTTGGCGGAGGCGATGGCCCGGTAGGCCTGCAGGCGCAGTCGCTCGCCGGGCGCGTAGTCGTGCGGGACGTGCGCGTCGACGGGCAGCTCGATCTTGACCTCGAGCGGCGGCTCCTCCTCGATCTCGCCGGTCTCCAGCTGCCGCCGGTAGTCCGCGACCGCCTCGCCGACCATGCGGACGTACAGGTCGAAGCCGACGCCCGCGATGTGGCCGGACTGTTCGCCGCCGAGCAGGTTTCCGGCGCCGCGGATCTCCAGGTCCTTCATCGCCACATACATGCCCGCGCCCATCTCGGTGTGCTGGGCGATGGTCGCGAGACGCTCGTGGGCCGTCTCCGTCAGGGGCTTCTCCGGCGGGTACAGGAAGTACGCGTAGCCGCGCTCCCTGCCCCGGCCGACCCGGCCGCGCAGCTGGTGCAGCTGGGACAGGCCGAAGGTGTCGCCGCGCTCCACGATCAGCGTGTTGGCGTTGGAGATGTCGATGCCGGACTCGACGATCGTGGTCGAGACCAGGACGTCGAACTTCTTCTCCCAGAAGTCCACGACGACCTGCTCCAGCGTGGACTCCGACATCTGGCCGTGGGCCGTCGCGATGCGCGCCTCGGGGACGATCTCGCGCAGGCGGGCCGCGGCGCGATCGATGGACTCGACCCGGTTGTGGATGTAGAAGACCTGGCCCTCGCGCAGCAGTTCGCGGCGGATGGCCGCGCCGATCTGCTTCTCCTCGTACGGCCCGACGAAGGTCAGCACCGGGTGCCGCTCCTCGGGCGGGGTGGTGATCGTGGACATCTCGCGGATGCCGGTGACCGCCATCTCCAGGGTGCGCGGGATCGGGGTGGCGGACATGGTCAGCACGTCGACGTTGGCGCGGAGCTTCTTCAGCTGCTCCTTGTGCTCGACGCCGAAGCGCTGCTCCTCGTCCACGATGACCAGGCCGAGGTCCTTGAACCTCGTCTCCGAGGAGAACAGGCGGTGGGTGCCGATGACGACGTCCACCGCTCCCTCCTTGAGGCCCTCCAGGGTCGCCTTCGCCTCGGTGTCGGTCTGGAACCGGGAGAGCGCCTTCACGCTCACCGGGAACTGCGAGTACCGCTCGGAGAAGGTGCCGAAGTGCTGCTGCACCAGCAGGGTCGTGGGGACGAGGACGGCGACCTGCTTGCCGTCCTGTACGGCCTTGAAGGCGGCGCGGACCGCGATCTCGGTCTTGCCGTAGCCGACGTCGCCGCAGATCAGGCGGTCCATGGGGACCGACTTCTCCATGTCCTCCTTGACCTCGGCGATGGTGGTGAGCTGGTCGGGGGTCTCCGCGTACGGGAAGGCGTCCTCCAGCTCGCGCTGCCAGGGCGAGTCGGAGCCGAAGGCGTGGCCGGGGGCGGCCATGCGGGCGCTGTAGAGCTTGATCAGGTCGGCGGCGATCTCCTTGACCGCCTTCTTGGCGCGCGCCTTGGTCTTCGTCCAGTCCGCGCCGCCGAGGCGGTGCAGGGTGGGCGCCTCGCCGCCGACGTACTTGGTGATCTGCTCCAGCTGGTCGGTGGGGATGTAGAGGCGGTCGCCGGGCTGGCCGCGCTTGGCGGGGGCGTACTCCACGACCAGGTACTCGCGCGTGGCGCCCTGGACCGTGCGCTGCACCATCTCGATGTAGCGGCCGACGCCGTGCTGCTCGTGGACGATGTAGTCGCCCGGTTCCAGGGTGAGCGGGTCGATGGTCTTGCGGCGGCGGGCCGGCATCCGGGCGCCGTCCTTGCCTGCGGCCTTCTGGCCGGACAGGTCGGTCTCGGTGAGGACGGCGAGCCGGAGCGCGGGGTCCACGAAGCCGTAGTCGATCGAGCCGCAGGAGACGTGCACCAGGGCGGGGCTCAGGTCGCCGAGGTCGGCGTCCAGGCGGGCCGCGATGCCCTCGCCGCCGAGCACCTCCGCCGTGCGGGCGGCCGGGCCGTGGCCCTCGGTGACGAAGACCGTGCGCCAGCCGTCGGCGAGCCAGCCCTTGGTGTCGGCGAGGGCCTTGGCGGTGTCGCCGCGGTAGGTCTCGGGGGCGTGCATGCCCAGCTTGAGGGTGTCCGCGTCGAGCTCTTCGTCGGCCGCGAACGGGGACACCGACCACCACATCATGTCCAGCTCGCGCGCGCGGTCGCGGACATCGGCGATGGACCACAGGGAGGCGGCGCCGACGTCGATCGGGGCCTCGCCGCCGCCCGCCGTGGCCGCCCAGGAGGCCTGCAGGAACTCCTGGGAGGTGGCGACGAGGTCGGCGGCGCGCGTGCGGACCCGCTCCGGGTCGCACACGACGGCCATGGCGCCCTTGGGCAGGACGTCGAGCAGCAGTTCCATGTCGTCCACCAGGACCGGCGCCAGGGACTCCATGCCCTCCACCGCGATGCCCTCGGCGATCTTGCCGAGCAGTTCGCCCAGTTCCGGGTGCTGTTCGGCGAGGGCACGCGCGCGTGTGCGGACGTCCTCGGTCAGCAGCAGTTCGCGGCAGGGCGGGGCCCACAGGCCGTGCTCGGCGACTTCGAGGGAGCGCTGGTCGGCGACCTTGAAGTAGCGGACCTCCTCGACGTCGTCGCCCCAGAACTCGATGCGCAGGGGGTGTTCCTCGGTGGGCGGGAACACGTCCAGGATGCCGCCGCGTACGGCGAACTCGCCGCGCTTCTCGACCAGCTCCACGCGCGCGTAGGCGGCGGCCGCGAGGGCTTCCACGATCTCGTTCAGGTCGGCCGTCTGGCCCGTCCGCAAGGCCACCGGCTCCAGGTCGCCGAGGCCCTTGACCTGCGGCTGGAGCACGGAGCGTACGGGCGCCACGACGACGGAGACCGGGCCGGTCTCGGGGTCGTCGGGGCTGGGGTGGGCGAGGCGGCGCAGGACGGCGAGGCGGCGGCCGACGGTGTCGCTGCGCGGGCTGAGGCGCTCGTGCGGCAGGGTCTCCCAGGAGGGGTACTCCACGACGCCCTCCGGGGGCAGCAGCGAGCGCAGGGCTGCCGCCAGATCCTCGGCCTCGCGGCCCGTCGCCGTCACCGCGAGCACCGGGCGGGCGGCCTCGCGGGCGAGGGCGGCGACCGCGAAGGGACGGGCGGCGGGCGGGCCGACCAGGTCGACGTGCATGCGGTTGCCGTCCGCGGCCGCCGTGATCGCTTCCGCGAGGGCGGGGTCCTTGACTACGGCGTCGAGCAGACCGTGCAGGCTCATGGAGAGGCTTTCCGTCCGGGTGTGGGCAACGCGAATAGCCCGACGCGGGTGGCGACCGGGGGTGTCCAGCGTACGACGCTGTCGGCGTCGCCGTCGGAGCCTGTGGACAACCAGGGGGCTTACGCCCGAACGCCGGAGCGGCACAAAGCCCGGTGCCGGGAAGCCTCCCAGGACTTCCCGGCACCGGGTCTTCCCCCGCAACCCCCGTATGCGGTGGTCCTGTGCTCGGCCTCTGGTCCGTCAGTCCGTCGCGATGGCGTTCAGGACGTTCATCCGGCCCGCCCGGAACGCCGGGATCAGGGCGGCGAACAGGCCCACGAAGGCCGAGCCGATGAAGACGGTGATGATCGTCGGCCAGGGAATGTCCAGGATCTTCAGTCCCTCCAGGGCGAGGAGCTTCTGGGCGGTCGCGCCCCAGCCCATGCCCAGGCCGAGGCCCAGCAGGGCGCCGAAGACGGCGATCACCACGGACTCCAGGCGGATCATGCGGCGCAGCTGGCGGCGGGAGAGACCGATCGCCCGCATCAGGCCGATCTCCCGGGTGCGCTCGACCACGGACAGCGCCAGGGTGTTCACGACCCCCAGGATCGCGACGATGATCGCGAGGGCCAGCAGGCCGTAGATCATGTTCAGCAGCTGGCCGATCTGGTCCTTCAGCGCCTTCTTGTAGTCGGTCTGGTCGCGCACGGTCAGCTCCGGGTGGCTGTCGTGCAGGGCCGCCTTCAGCGCCTTGTAGGCGGCCGCCTGCTGCCCGTCCTCGGCGGTGGCGAAGACCAACGCGTCGAGCGTCTTGTCGGCGGGCGCGTACTTGGCGAGCGTGGCGAGGGAGGTGTACTTGGCGCCCTGGTCGATCACCTCGTCGCTGCTGGTGATCGCGCGGACCGTCAGGTGGGCGGTGGAGCCCTCCTTGAAGGCGACGGTGATCTTCGAGCCGAGGTGGATGCCGTGGGCCTTGGCGAACTTCTCGTGGACGGACATCGAGTCGGGCAGGTAGGCGTCCTTGAGGTTCCCGGCGACGGTCTTCTTGTGCAGGTCGGTCGCGTACGTCGGGTCGGCCGCCGTGATGTCGGTGTTCTTGAGCGTCTGGCCGTCCGGGGTGGTGAAGTCGGCCTGGGTCGGCCGGTACTCGGTGACCCGCTTGAGGCCCGGCGTGTCCTTGATGGTCTTGACGGCCTGCGGTGCGATGAGACCGTTCTGCGGGTTGTCCGGCTGGATGATGAAGTCCGTACCGACCGTCTTGTCGAGCTGGTCGGTGGCGGAGGCCACCATGGAGGAGCCGACCACCGACAGGCAGGCCACCAGGGCCAGGCCGATCATCAGGGCCGCTCCGGTGGCGCCGGTGCGGCGCGGGTTGCGCAGTGCGTTGCGCTCGGCCATCCGGCCGACGGGGCCGAAGACCCGCAGCATGACGGCGCCGAGGACGCGGACCAGGCCGCCGGCGAGGAGCGGGCCGATGACGACGAACCCGATCAGGGTGAGGACGACGCCGAGGCCCAGCCAGGACGAGCCGGCCTTGGCCTTGTCGGCGGTGGCGGCCACGTACAGGCTCGCGACGCCGGCGCCGGTGAGGACCAGGCCGATCAGGGCTCGTACGACGCCTGCCTTGGCGTCGGCCGGGGCACCCGCGTCGCGCAGGGCGGCCATCGGGGAGATCTTGCCGGCGCGCCGGGCGGGCAGGTAGGCCGCCAGGACGGTGACCACGACACCGAGGAGCAGGCCGGTCACTGGGGTCGTCCAGGCGACCGTCAGGTCGTCCGTGGACAGGTGCATGCCCATGGTGCCCATGAGCTTCATCAGGCCGACCGCGATGCCGACGCCCGCGCCGACGCCGAGCACGGAACCGATCACGCCGAGCAGCAGCGCCTCGATCAGCACGGACCGGTTCACCTGCTTGCGGGAGGAGCCGATGGCACGCATCAGGCCGATCTCGCGGGTGCGCTGGGCGACCAGCATGGAGAAGGTGTTGATGATCAGGAAGATGCCGACGAGGAAGGCGATCCCGGCGAAGCCGAGCATCGCGTACTTCATGACGTTCAGGAAGCTCGCGACGCTCTTCTGGTTGGCGTCGGCGACCTCCTTGGCGGTCTGCACCTTGTAGCCGTGGCCGAGGGCGGCCGTGACGTTCTTCTTCAGCTGGTCGTCGGTCACGCCCTTGGCGGCGGTGACGTTGACGTTGGTGTAGACGCCGGTCCGGCCGACCAGGGTCTGCTGGGCGGTCTTCGTGTCCAGGTAGAAGATGGCCGCGCCCGGGTTGGTGACCTTGAAGGCGGCGATGCCGGACACGCGCGCGTGGTGCGTGCCCACGACCGAGATCATGCCGATCTCGGAGCCGATCTTCAGGTGGTGCTTGTCGGCGGTGTCCTCGTCGACCATGACCTGGTCCGGGCCCCTGGGCGCCGTACCGGAGGTGATCTTCATGGTGCGGGCGTCGTTGCCGTTCCAGCTGCCGACGATGGTGGGCGCGCCGCTGGACGGCGACAGCTTGTCCTTCTTGGCGTCGATGACGGTCACCGAGGTGGAGAACACCGTGCCCTCGGCCTTCTGCACGCCCTGGGCCCCGCGGACCGTGCCGACGACGGAGGCCGGCAGGACCGGGGGCTTGCCGGTGCGGGAGGTCGTCTGGCCGGTGTCGGAGGAGCCCTTCGCGGTGACCGTCACGTCCGAGGCGGTGGCCTGGAAGAGCTTGTCGAAGGTGGTGTTCATGGTGTCGGTGAACACCAGCGTGCCGCAGACGAAGGCGACCGACAGCAGCACCGCGACCGCCGACAGGGCCATGCGGCCCTTGTGCGCGAAGAAGTTGCGCATCGAGGTCTTCAGGACGGTCATGACGTACGCCCCCGGGCGTCGAAGTCCTTCATGCGGTCCAGGACCTGGTCGGCCGTCGGCTGGTACATCTCGTCCACGATCCGGCCGTCGGCGAGGTAGAGCACGCGGTCCGCGTAGGAGGCGGCGACCGGGTCGTGGGTGACCATCACGATGGTCTGGCCGAGTTCGTCCACCGAGCGGCGCAGGAAGCCGAGGACTTCGGAGCCCGCGCGCGAGTCGAGGTTTCCGGTCGGCTCGTCACCGAAGATGATCTCCGGGCGGGCGGCGAGGGCACGGGCCACGGCGACGCGCTGCTGCTGGCCGCCGGAGAGCTGGGTGGGCCGGTGCTTGAGCCGCCCGGCGAGGCCGACGGTCTCCACGACCCGGTCCAGCCACGCCTTGTCCGGCTTGCGCCCGGCTATGTCCATGGGCAGCGTGATGTTCTCGAGCGCGTTCAGCGTCGGCAGCAGGTTGAACGCCTGGAAGATGAAGCCGATCCGGTCCCGGCGCAGCTGCGTGAGCTTCTTGTCCTTCAGGCCGGTGATCTCGGTCTCGTCCAGGTAGATCTGACCGCTGGTCACGGTGTCGAGCCCGGCGAGGCAGTGCATCAGGGTGGACTTGCCGGAGCCCGAGGGGCCCATGATCGCGGTGAACTGGCCGCGGGCGATGTCCACGTCGACGTGGTCCAGGGCGACGACGCGGGTCTCGCCGGACCCGTACGCCTTCACGACCTGCCGCGCCCGCGCGGCAACGGCCGTACGCCCTCCAGTGCCCCCGTGCCTGGGAATGGTCACAGCCGATGTCACGGTTTGTCTCCTATGTCGGTCGGCAAGTCGGTGCATGCGCCGCGGTGTTCCGTGGCGTCGTTCGGGTACGTCGCTGAGTCTCGCGTGCGGCGGGCGTGCCGCGCGCTGGTGCGAAGCCCCCTCTTGTACGGGGGAAAACCCCACCCCCGCGGGTTCGGTCAGCCGCCCCCCAGCGGCGTAAAGCCAGGTTAAGGAGCGCACCGGGTCCGTCTCCTCCTCCGCCGGTACGAACCCTCCCCGGGCCGTAGTACGGAGAGACCCCTAGGGGAGATCCACCGCCGGGTGGAGTCCGCCTCGGGGTCTCCTCCACCCTCCGGCCCAGCAAGGCTCCACCCTCACGTCGCGTCAGGGTCAAGTTCCACGTCCCGTGGGAAGCTGTCCTGGCGGAATAGGTGCAAGGGACACGGGGTGGGTCCGGGTGGGGACCCGAGGAGAGGGGATCCGGTGGGGAGCACGACACCCGCGATACGGGGCGGCGCCGCGACGGACCAGGGCACCCGCAGGAGAGGCGCGGTCGTCGCGGCGCTGATGCTGTCGATGGCGCTGCCCGCGCTCGACACCACCGTCGTCTCCACCGCCGTACCGCAGATCGTCGGCGACCTCGGCGGGTTCTCCGTCTTCTCCTGGCTGTTCTCCGGCTATCTGCTCGCCGTCACCGTCACCCTCCCCGTCTACGGCAAGCTGTCCGACACCTTCGGCCGCAAGCCGGTCCTGGTCGCGGGCGCCACCGTGTTCCTGCTGGGCTCGCTGCTGTGCGCGGGCGCCTGGAGCATGGGGACGCTGATCGCGTTCCGGGTCGTACAGGGGCTGGGCGGCGGGGCGTTGCAGGGGACGGTGCAGACGCTGGCCGCCGACCTGTACCCGCTGGCGGAGCGCCCGAAGATCCAGGCCAAGCTGTCCACGGTGTGGGCGGTGTCCGCGGTGGCCGGTCCGGGCCTCGGCGGGGTGCTGGCCGCGTATGCCGACTGGCGCTGGATCTTCCTGATCAACCTGCCGATCGGCGCGGCAGCGCTGTGGCTGATCGTCCGTCATCTGCACGAGCCCCAGCGGGAAAAGGCCGCACGCGCGCGCGTGGACTGGGCGGGCGCGCTCGCGGTGTTCGCGTGCGGCGGGGCGCTGCTGACCGGGCTGGTGCAGGGCGGGGTGGCCTGGGCCTGGCTGTCGGCGCCCTCGCTCGCCCTGTTCGGCACCGGGCTCGCCCTGGTGGCGGTCGTGGTGTGGGTGGAGCGGCGGGCGGCGGAGCCGATCATTCCGGGGTGGGTGTGGCGGCGCCGCACGATCGCGGCCGTCAATCTGGCGCTCGGCGCGCTGGGCCTGCTGATGGTGGCGCCGTCGGTGTTCCTGCCGACGTACGCCCAGTCGGTGCTCGGGCTCGGCCCCGCGGCCGCCGGCCTGGTGCTGTGCGTGTGGACGCTGACCTGGTCGGGTTCGGCGGCGGTCAGCCAGCACGTGTACCGGCGCATCGGCTTCCGCGACACCGCGCTGCTCGGCATCGGGCTGGGCGCGCTGATCCTGCTCGCGTTCCCGTTCCTGCCGTATCCCGGGTCCTGGTGGCAGCCGGCCCTGCTGATGCTGCTGCTGGGCGGGGCGCTGGGGCTGTTCCAGCTGCCGCTGATCATCGGGGTGCAGTCGACGGTGGGCTGGTCGGAGCGGGGCACGACGACCGCGTCGGTGCTGTTCTGCCGGCAGACCGGGCAGACCGTGGGCGCCTCGCTGTTCGGCGCGGTGGCGAACGGGGTGCTGGCCGCGCGGCTGGGCGGGGCGGGCGACCTGGAGTCCGTCACGCGCGCGTTGGACGCCGGTACGGCCCCGGAGGCGACACGGCGGGCGATCGCCGCGGCCGTCCACGCGGTCTACGTCGGCGCGTCCTGCGCGGCCGCACTGGCCTTCCTGGTGCTGCTGGTGGTGGCGCCCCGGCGGTTTCCGGTGCGGCAGGAGTAGCCGCGCGGCCCGGTACCGGTAGGGCGTTTCCTTGTCACCGGTGCCGCACCTGTCCACGGTTAACGCGGGTAACACCCGAGGTCAGACCCGTTTTTCCGTAGTAAGCGCATACCGACCGGCCAGTTCGGTGAAAACGCCACGCGGCCCGGGAACCCGCGAGTAGCGTGCGTGGACCCGCCCACCCCCCACCTCCCTGCGGTCCGCCGCCACGGACCCGAGCCACGCAAGGAGCCCCGGGATGTCCTACGACCCGCCGCACGAGCCGTCGTACCTGACCTACCCCTGGCAGCCCCCACCCCCCGAACCGCCCCGCCCGCGCCGCACGCCGACCCGCGAACCCCTCGGACACCACAGCGACCTGCGCGTGCTGCGCGGCGCCTACCGCTGGCAGCGCCGCACCGCCACCCTCACCGCGCTCGGCTACTTCACCCTGTTCCTCGTCCTGTCCGCGTTCGCCCCCGACGTCATGACGGCGACCGTCGCCGACGGCATCCCGGCCGGCCTGCTGCTCGCCCTCCTCCAACTCCCGGTCACCTGGCTGGCGATCGCCCTGTACGAGCACACCGCGCGCCGCCACGTCGACCCGCTCGCGGACCGCATCCGCAAGGAGGCCGAACTGGACGCACGGCGAGGAGCGGGCCGATGAACAGCACCCTTGGCGCCCCCGGTCTCACCGGCTCGGCGCAGACCATGTCGCTGGTCGCCTTCTCCGCCGTCGTCGCGCTGACCCTGCTGCTGTGCGTGATGACCGGCCCGGACCGCGACGACCTCGACGAGTTCTACACCGGCTACGGCTCCCTGTCCCCGCTGCGCAACGGCCTGGCCATCGCCGGCGACTACATCTCCGCCGCGACCGTCCTCGCCACCAGCGGGGTGATCGCCCTGTGCGGCTACGACGGTGTCGTGCTCGCCCTCAGTACGGCGCTGTCGCTGATGCTGCTGATGTTCCTGCTGGCCGAACCGCTGCGCAACGCGGGCCGGTTCACCATGGGCGACGCGCTGGCCCGCCGGATGCCGGGCCGCAGCGTGCGGATCGCTGCCTGCGCGGTGACGATCGCCTCGCTGCTGCCGATGATGCTGGTCCAACTCGCCGGCACCGGACAGCTGATGGCGTTCATCCTCGGCTTCTCCAACGAGTCGCTGAAGACCGGCTGCGTCGTCGGACTCGGCGTGCTGATGATCAGTTACGCCGCGATCGGCGGCATGAAGGGCACCGCGCTCGTCCAGATCCTGAAGATCGTCATGCTGCTCGGTTCCGGTGCCGCGGTCGCCGTACTGATCCTGCGCCGCTTCGACTGGGACCCGGGCGCCCTGTTCGACGCGGCGGCGCGGCAGAGCGGGGCCGGGCCGGCCTTCCTGCACTCCGGACTCCAGTTCGCCGGGCACCCGGGCGCCCGCCTGGACATGATCACCTCGGAGCTGACCATCGTGCTCGGTGGCGCCTGCCTGCCCCACATCACCATGCGCATGTACACCGCCTCCAGCGCCCGCCAGGTACGCCGCTCGCTGTCCTGGGCGGTGTCGCTCGTGGCACTGTTCGTGCTGGTCATCACGGTGATCGGGTTCGGCGCCACGGCCCTGGTCGGCCGCAGGGCGATCACCGCGGCCGACCCGCAGGGCAACACGGCCTATCTGCTGGGCTCGCGCGCCGCGTTCGGCCGCGAGGTGTCGACGGCGGAGTCCTTCCTGTTCACCATGGTGACGACGGCGATCTTCCTGACCGTGCTCGCCTCGGTCGCCGGGATGATCCTCGCCTGCGCCAACTCCCTGGCCCACGACGTGTTCGCGACCCGCGTCCGGGAGATGCCGGCCCGCCGGGAAATGGCCCTCGCCCGCCTGTCGGCCCTCGCCATCGGCATCCCGACGATCCTGCTGGCCGCCCTGGTGCAGCACCACAGCCTGCAGCCCCTGGCGACGCTCTCCTTCTGCCTGGGCGCCTCCGCCCTCGCGCCCGCCCTGGTGTACGGCCTGTTCTGGCGCCGCTACACCCGCAGCGGGCTCATGGGCACGCTGCTCGGCGGCTCGCTGACCGTGCTGCTGCTCATGCCGGGCACCAACCTCGTCTCCGGCTCGCCCGTCGCGGCCTTCCCGGACGCCGACTTCAACTGGTTCCCGTTCACCACCACCGGGATCGTCTCCATCCCGGCCGGCTTCTTCTTCGGCTGGCTGGGCACGGTCGCCTCGGGCCGCCGGGAAGCGGAGGAACAACGGCGGCAGTACGAGGCGGTGGAGGGGCGGATCCTTGCGGGGGCGGTGCGCAAGGGTGGTTGAGGACGCCGTCGGTCGGGCAGGACGGCCGCTGCTCCGGCGCCGCACGCCACTCCAGGACGGCTCCGCCGCTCCAGGGCGGCTCGGCTACTCCAGGGCCGCTCGGCCCTGCAGCGAGATGAGGCTGCTGCGTACGTAGTCCATGTGCGCCTGGACGTCGTCCCAGGTCTCGCTGTGCTCGCGCAGCAGCCGCTCCGTGTCCTGGGCGATGCACTCCTCGCGCACGCGGGCCTCGGCGAGGAGCTCGGCGGCACGCGCGTCTGCCTCCTCCTGGCAGCGGCGCGCGGACTCCTCGGCCTCGCCCAGGGCGCGTTCGGCCTCGGACAGGGCCTCCTCGGCCCGGGTGATCCGCTCGGCGTGGTCGGCCTCGAACGCGGCCGAGCGTTCGGCCTCCTCGCGCTCGGCCTCGGCCCACTGCTCGGCGTGCTCCCTGGTCTGCTCGGCGAGCATGGCGGTGGTGCGCTGCCGTACCTCGCGCAACGCGGCGAGCGCTCCCGCGCGCTCTTCTTTCACTTCGTGCCGGGTGACGACGCGCAGGTCGTCGGCCTCGGCGCGCGCCGCGAGGAGGCACTGGCGGGCGCGTTCCTCAACCTCCGCGTAGAGCGCATCCGCTGCGTCCCGCGCCGCCTGGCGTACACCGAGGGCGTACGCCTCGGCCTGCGCGACCCGCTCGTGCGCTTCGCGCTGCGCGCTCTCGCGGATGTCCGCCGCCTCCCGCAGCACGAGCTGGTAGATGCGCTCCGCCTGCTCCCCGAGGGTCTCGTACGTCTGCGGCGGGAGCTGCGCGACCACCTCACGCAACCGCGCGGCCTCCGCGCCCATGTCCTTGGCGAGCACGGTCAGCCGCGCGGCGCGCTCCCACGCGGCGTCCCGGTCCCGCGACAGCGCCTCCATGTACGCGTCGACCTGGTCGGGGCGGTAGGCGCGCCCCCGGACGGTCGGGAAGCCGTGCGGCGGAATCGATGCGCTGCTCACCCTGGGAACCCCTCTCCACCGGACATACACGACAGGATGATTTCGCGCACATCTTGATGGATCGGACGCAAGCGTGCATAACGCGACACTCCACAGAAACGTCACGCCCGAAATCCCGCCCCGCTGCCGCACTTCCCGACCCGCGCGTGTCCCCGGGGCCGCGGGCAGGCCCCGCTACAGCACGTCCTCCTCCAGGGTGACGATCATGCTGCGGACGGGCGCGAGCTGCTGGAGGTACGCCCGGACAGGGGGCGGGGAAGCGGACGGTCATCGCCCCGCCCGCCGGTGCCGCGTCGGGACGGCCGCGCCGACCCGTTCGGCCGACAGGCATTCCAGCTCGGCGGGCGGACTTCCGGCGGGGAACAGCCGCCCTGGCCCAACACGACCGGGAAGGTCAGCAGCCGCGAGTCGGACCACGCCGACAGGTCGGGCGCGGTGCGGGAGGCGACCAGCTTCGGCACGGCGTTCATCCGCTTGGCTGGGGGTCCCCCCGCTTGCGCAGGAGGATCGTCCCGCCCGGGCCACAAGGGAGCTGGGCGGAGGGGGCGCGAACGCGGCCAGCACGCGCGGCTCCGCGAACACCACGTTGCGCGCGACCCGGCCGCCCACGACACTCCAGGACCGCGTCCTCGGTCAGCAGCCTTACGAGCGCAGGGACATCGGTGGCCTCGAAGGCGCGCACATACCGCTGCACCACCGCCCGCACCTCCGGGTCGTCCGGCTCGACGACCTCACCCGCGCCGCCCCGCGCGCAAGAGCGGCGCGTGCCCGCTGCAGCGCGCTGTTGACGGCGGCCACGGACGTCCCCAGCCGGCCGGCGACCTCGGCGGCGGAGAACTCCAGCACCTCGCGCAGCACGAGGACGGCCCGCTGCCGCGGCGGGAGCAGCTACAGCGCCGCCACCAGCGCGAGCCGGAGGTCCGCGCGCCTCCACATCGGACCGCGCCTCGGGGAACGGCTCCAGCCAGGGGATGTCGAGCGCCGGCGTGAGCGGCGCGTCCGGATCCTCGCTCGGCGCCCCGAGCCCGGCGGCAGCGGGCGGCGGGCGCGGCCCTGAAGTGCCGTCAGGCAGGCGTTGGTCGCGATCCGGTACAGCCAGGTCCGCACGGACGCGCGCGCGGGGTCGTAGCGGTCCCGGGCCTTCCAGGCCCGCAGCATCGTCTCCTGCGTCACGTCCTCGGCCTCGTGGAACGAGCCGAGCATGCGATAGCAGTACGCCACCAGCTCACCCCGGAACGGCTCGAAGTCCACCCGCCCGTCATGCCCTTCACGCGCGCGTGAAGGGCATGACGCGAGATCGGACTCCAGGGGCGCGGGCTACAGCAGCCCGTCCCACATCTGCTCCAGCAGCACCGACCACCAGCTCTCCGGCGAACCGAGCGCCGCCGGGTCCAGGGCGGCCAGCTGAGCCTGGAAGTCGACGGTCCAGCGGCCCGCCTGCTCCTGGTTCAGCCCGTACCGCAGCCGCCACATCCGGCCCAGCAGCGCCAGGCACCGCGCGAACTCCGGCAGCCCGGTGTTCACGAACTGCGGCGGCACCGGCGCACCGCCCGGCCCCGCCTCCACGGGCACGGCCACGATGTTCGCCGTCCCGTACTGCACACAGATCGCCCTGCCGAAGTCCGTACCCATCACGAGGTACGAGCCCGCGTCCGAGGCCGGCTGCACCCCGCGCTCGGCGGCCAGCTCCGCCAGCGTCGGCACCGGACGGCCCGGCTGTGCCTGCGCCCAGAAGAACGGGCCCAGGTCCACCGGCAGCCCGGCCACCACCAACGTGTGCGCGACGACCGGCGGCACGCCCTGCCGGGACACCGCCTGCTGCTCGAACCGGAAGATCCCCGGCCCGAACACCGCCGCCAGCTCCTGCCCGATCCCCTCCGGCGGAATCGGCGGCACGGCCTGCACCGGCAGCAGCGGCGCCCGCACCGGCGCGGGCCGCGCGGGCCCGTCCGCCACCTGGTGCAACTCGCCCTGGTGCGCCAGCAGCTGCTGCATGCCCTGCTGCCGGCTCGCGTGGTCCGTGCCGTACGGCGCGATGCTCGTGATGCGCGCCTGCGGCCACTGCTCCCGGATCATCCGCGCACAGTACGCACCCGGCAGCTCGCACGACTCCAGCTCCGTGTGCAGCTCCAGCACCTGGTCCGGCGGCACGTTCATCGCCCGCAGCTCGTGGAAGATCTGCCACTCCGGGTGCGGCGTACCCGGCGCCGAACGCCGGATCAGCTGCTGCTCCGAACCGTCCTGCGCGCGGTAGCGCAGCACGGCCTGGTAGCCGGGGCCCACCGTCGGCTGCCCGGTGGGCTGCTGCGGATAGCCGTACGCCGGCGGCTGACCCGGCATCGGCCCGCCCGGCGGCGGCATCGCACCCGGCGGCATCGGCTGTGGGGCGCCCGGAACACCCGGCGGCATCGGCTGCGGGGCGCCCGGGACACCCGGCGGCATACCGGGAGCGCCCGGCGTACCGAGTGCGCCGGGGGCGGGCGGCGGAGGAGGCGCGCCGGGACCGCCCACGGGAGGCGCGGCCAGCACGGTCTCCGCGTGGTGCACGGCGCCCCGCGCGCCACCGGGGGCGCCGGGAGCGCCAGGAGCGCCGGGAGGCTGGGGTGCGCCGAGGGCGCTCGGGGGCTGAGGCGCGCCGGGCGCGGGGGGCATGCCAGAGGCGCCGGGAGCCGCGGGAGCGCCAGGCGGATTGGGCATGCCCGGGGCGCCCGGAGCAGGCTGCACACCCGGCGTACCCGGGGCGCCCGGGGCGCCCGGTGGCTGCGGCGCGCCCCCTCCCATCTGACTCGGGTCGGCCAGCACCGTGGCCGCGTGGTGCACGTTGCCCGGAGGCGTACCGGGAACACCCGGCGCGCCAGGCGGGTTGGGGGCGCCCGGACCATTGGGCGCGCCCGGCGCCGGCGCCAGCCCCGCGCCCCCAGCACCACCCGGAGCACCCGGAGCACCCGGAGCACCCGGAGCACCCGGAGCACCCTGCCCCTCAGGTCCCTCGGGGCCGAGCGCCGACACGAGCTGCGTCGGCACGTACCCACCGGGAGGCGTGCCCGGCGTACCCGGGGGCGGCGGAGGCATGCTCCCGGGGCGCGCGCCCGGCGCACCAGGGACGCCCGGCGGAGGGGGCGGCGTGCCCAGCCCACCGCGCGCCTTGCGCGGGGGCGGTGCGGCCTTGCTCGTCGCGGCGTCCGCGATGTCACTGGCGTTCGGCGGGAGCGGCCGCCCAGGCGCGGCCGGACCGGCCGGAGGCTGCGGCGCGTTCGGGGCAGCGCCCGGCGCCTGCGGATAGCCGTAACCGGGGGCGCCCGGCGCGCCCGGGCCCTGCGGGTAGCCGTACTGTGCGGCGCCCGGAGGCGGCGGAGGAGGCGTGCTGCCCTGCGGGGCACCCGGCGCACCAGGGGGCGCGGGCGGCGTGGCGGGCGCCGGACTGTAGCCGGGCGCTCCCGGTGGGGGCGTGCCCGGTGCCACCGGCGCCTGCGGGTAGCCGTACTGAGGGTCACCCGAAGGCGGCGGAGGAGGTGTGCTGCCCTGCGGAACGCCCGGCGCACCAGGAGCAGCGGGCGCCCCGGGTGCACCCGGCACGCCCGGCGCGTACACGGCGCCAGGCGCCCCCGGCGCACCACCCTGCGCACCACCCTGCGCACCCGGCGGGAAGTTCTGCGCTCCCGGCGCGTTCGACGCATCGAGCGCCGGTGCGACCGCCGTGGGCGGCAGCTGGCTGCCCCCCGACATCAACGCCGTCTTCGCGTCCGGCGTGGCCGCCGGCGGGCGGGGAGCCCCGTTGCCCGGGTCGCTCAACGGCGGCGCGAACACCGTCGCGGGCAACGGCACCGAACGGTCTTCACCGGCATCCGCGTTCGTGTCCGTACCGGCCCACGGCGTAGCCCCGGCAGGCACCTCCGGCGCACTCGGCACACCCTGCGCCCCACCGGGCGCCCCAGCAGCCGGCCACGACGCACCACTGCCGGACCCAGCGGCCGCACCCGTACCCGGACCAGTACCGCCGGCTCCAGCCGGCGCACCCCAAGCCGGAGCAGGAGCATCCGTCCCCGCGGGCACCCCTGCCTGCGTCTCGGCAAGCACCCCGCTCCCAGCGGAACCCCCACCGACCGCACCAGCACCAGCACCAGCACCAGAGTCAGCCGCAGCCGACGCGCCCGCGACCTCCCCCTGCCCCGACGCAGACGCGGACGCCACCCCTGACGTCGCCCCCGCCCCGGACCGCCGATCCGGAATGCCCAGCTTGTCCGCCGCCTCCTGCAGCCACTCCGGCGGACTCAAAAGGAACGACGTCTGATTCAGATCCACCCGAGCGGCAGCAGGCGCCGGCACCGCGTCCTCGACCTCGCCGGCACGGCCGTACTCCTCCTCGTACCGGCGGATCACCTCACCCACCGGCAGCGCGGGCCACAGCGTCGCCTCACCGCTGTCCCGGGCGATCACGAGCCGCTGCGCACCAGCGTCCGAACGCGGGCCCTCCGCACGGTCCTCGCCCCACACCACGAAACCCAGCTCGAACTCCCGCACCCGCACCTCACGATGCTGGTACGCCGGGACATCCCCGTTGATCCACTCCTCGGCGCGCTCCTGCGCCTGCGCGAAAGTCACCATCGCTCGCAGCTCACTCCCCCACCGGCACGGAAGACACCGGGACGGCACGCGCGAAACCGCCGTCCACCATCAGGTTCGCCACCGTCTCCAACTCCGGCGGATTGCCCGCGAGCCGCGACAGGAAGGCGTCGAAATCGTCACCGCACGGCAGCAGCAACCGCTCCACCCGCTCGGCCGGCGACCACGACGGATCCACATCCCGCACATCGTCGTACGCGCAGAACCACACCGAACCGATCCGCGCGCCCTTCACCTTCACCGCGAGCAGACCACCCTGCACAAAACCGACGCCCAGGTAATCCTTCGTCAGATGGTCGCGCAGGCACTTGTTGACGTACACCAGGTCATTGACCGCCGCCTCGTCCCGCACCGTGAAGAACGGCTGGTCCAACAGCAACCCCAACTCGGCATCCAGCGCGGCACCCACCGGCGCACAACCACCCGCGGCCTTCAGGAACGAACGGTAGGCACCCGGCAGCCGATAGCCCAGGTCCTCCTCGACGCCCTGCACCTGCGACTCCGTCACCGCCACACCCGACTTCGGCAGCCCGAAGTGCGCCGGACGCGTCTCCTGCAACGGCCGCGTACCACGCTTGCCCTGGTCCACCCGGGCCGTCGCCACCCCACCGTGATGCCGCAGCAACGCCTTCACCTCGACCGGAACCAGCTCCAGCCGCCGCGAACCCACCACGTGATGCCACGTCCAGCCGTGCGGCGTCGCCACATCCGGCACCGTGTCCCACAACTCGTGCCCCGACGCCGCGAGCGCCGCGTTCGCCGACACATAGTCCGTCAGCCGCAGCTCGTCGACGCCGAAACCCTCCGGCGGATCGGCGATCTCCGCCGCCGCGCGCGCGTACGCCGAGAAATCCGGGTAACCGCGCTCGTCGATCCGTACCCCTCTCGGGTGACGTGCCGCCCGAACCGGATCCGGGAAGTGCACGACCTGCCCGGCATAGGCCGCGTTCGGCGGCGCGGCTTGCTGCCCGAGCCGACCTGTCGTCATGGCGGTTGCCCCCTGCGGCGTTCTCTCTGGCCTGAACGGCGGTGTCGATCGCGGATGGCGACAGCCTATGCGGTACACGAACCACGGTCACCGGCCCACCACCCCACCCCTCCACTTCCCGCCTCCGCTTTCGTGACCAGCCGTCACCCCGCCGTGACAGCCCGCCCAAACCCGGGCGTGTCGCACCGCCCCAGCTTCCGCACCAGCCACGGCATTTGGCACTCTGTGTCCTTCGGGGGACGCCCGGGGGAGGGGAAGACGATCATGAATACCTTGCAGACCGGAGGTAACGACGTGCGGGCCGGCGACCCTCGCATCGGCTGGAGCGGCACCGACACACCCCCCGCCCCCACCCTCCTCCACCGCCGCGACGGCATCCTGCCCACCGTCGCCGCCGCCCTCTCCGTCCGCGGCACCACCCTCACCGGCACCGCCGCCCGCGGCGACCAGCCCCCGCCCCTCCACCCCCTCGTCCAGGACTTCCTCGACACCCTCACCAGCGCCCAACGCGACCGCTTCACCGGCCGCTGCGCCGAAACCATCCTCATCTCCCGGCACATCGCCGCCGCCGACGCCGCCCGCAGCAAGCGCGCCGCCCGCAAACCCATGACCAACGGCGAAGCCCGCAAAACCCTCAAACAGGCCAAACTCACCGCCCGCCGCATACGCGAGGACGGCGACCCCCTCCACGGCAGCTTCGCCACCCCCTGCCGCACCTGCACCGCCCTCAGCGCCCACTTCGGCGTCCGCATCGTCGACTCCACCGCAGCCGACACCTGACACCCCGCCGCACCCGGCACCCACCACAACCACCACAACCACGGCAAGCACGACGATCGAAGGGCCGATGCACCCCGACCGCCAGTCCACCACGCGCTTCCCCGTACCCGTCGACGCCACCCTGCGCACAGCAGGCTGGCAACCCGGACGCTGGGACATAAAGCAGGCAGAGATCTGGGCCGACACCCTGCGCGACCACACCTCACCCGCCGGACACCGGCACACCGTCTTCCCCGCCGCCGTCGAAGCCTGGGCCGAATTCGGCGGACTCCGCATCACCCCCACCGGCCCCGGCCGCCAGGTCGCCCCCGCCACCCTCCACCTCGACCCCCTGCACGGCCTCCACCTCGCCCGCACCCTCGGCGACCTCGGCCGCGCCCTCGGCACCGAGGTCAGCCCCCTCGGCGCGGAAACCGAAACCGCAGCCCTCCTCGCCATCGACACCGACGGCCGCGTCTACACCCTCGACCACACCGGCGACTGGTACGTCGGCCCCGACATCGACCACGCCCTGTCCACCCTCATCGGCGGCACAGAACCGGTACGCCTCACCGTCGCCTGACCCACCCCATACCTCCGGATACCTCGGGCTACGCCGCCGGAATCACCGCCGACACCCGGAAACCCCCCGCATCCGTCGGCCCCGAAACGAACACACCGCCCAGCGCCACGACCCGCTCCCGCATCCCCACCAAGCCATTGCCACCCGACGGCAACCCCGCCGCCGACGCGGACGCCGGCTCCGGCGGCGGCTCGTTCTCCACCTGCATCGCGATCTCCACCCCCCGATGCGCCAACCGCACATGCGTCTTCGCACCCGCCGCATGCTTGTGGACGTTCGTCAACGCCTCCTGCACCACCCGGTACGCCGTCTGCTCGACCTCCGCCGCATACGACCGCACCTCCCCCTCGACCGACAGCGCCACCACCATCCCGGCCGCCGCCGACTGCCCGACCAACTCCTCCAGCTCCGCCAGACACGGCCCGTCCACAGCCGCCTCCTCGACAGCCGCCTTCGACGCCGCCTCCGCAGCCGCCACCCCCACCGCGACCAACGGCACCGACGCCGCACGCCGCTCCAGACCGTCCCCCGACCGCAGCACCCCGAGCATCTCCCGCAACTCGGTCAACGCCTGCCGCCCCATGTCCCCCACCAGAGCCGCATTCTTCACGGCCTTCTCGGGATCCTTACGGGCAACCGCCTGCAACGCCGCCGCATGCACCACCATCAGACTCACCCGATGCGCGACCACGTCATGCATCTCACGAGCGATCCGAGTCCGCTCCTCACCCCGCGCCCACTCGGCCCGCTCCTCCGCCCGCTCCGCGAGCAACTGAAGCTCCCGCTCCAGACTGTCCGCCCGCTCCCGCAGACTCTCCATCAACCGGCGCCGCGCCCCCACATACAGACCCAGCAGCACCGGCGGAGCCGTCAGCCCCAGGGACGTCGTAATCGAGGCGAAGGGCACAAACCAGTCCCCGAGGGTCAGATCCCCCCGCGCCATGTCCTGCCGCACCCGCACGAACGTCACGATCATCGTGCCCAGCAACGACATCCCCGCCAGCGCCGCGATGATCCGGCGCGGCAGCTCGCACGCCGCCAGCGTGTACAGACCGACGATGCCCATCAGGAACCCCATCTGGGCCGGCGTGATCGCGATCGCGACCAGCACGACGGCGATCGGCCACTTCCTGCGCACCAGCAGAACCGAACCGGCGATCAAACCGAACACGATCCCCACCGACACCGGTATCCCGGCGTCCCGGGCGAACGGAACACCCTCCGCGCCGCACTCCACGGCGGACACCACCGCGAGACTCCCGTCGAGCACCGCACTACGCCACCTGGCCCACCACCATGGGCCGGTCAGGGCCCTGGCGTGCTCTTCCCCCGTCGTGGTCATGCCTCCAGCCTACGGGCGCGGGCAACGGCATTTCCGGTGACTTTCACCTACCGGCGCGGACCACACTCCGTAATCGAATGACCTCGAAACCAGCTGGTATCCCTCGAACTGCTGAACGTCACCCGTTCACACCCGGAAGCGAACATTCCGCCCGGACGGTATCCATATGACACATGCATCCGGCAAGAGCGGCAGGTACGGGGACTTCGAGGGGTTGCGGGAGCGAGCGGTCGCGTTGCGGCGCGAGGGCTACAGCCTCCGGCAGATCCGGGACGAGCTGAAGATCTTCAACAACGACATCCTGAACCGGCTGGTGAAGGGGGAACCGCCGCCGGAGTGGACCAAGCGACCGAGGGCCAAGGACGAGCTGCGCGAGAGGGCGCGGGAGCTACGGCTGCAGGGGTGGACGTACGACCAGATCCAGGTCGCGCTGGGCTGCTCCAGGAGTTCGGTGTCGCTATGGGTCAGGGACCTGCCGAAGCCCGAACCCAGGTACACGCCAGAGGAACAGCGGGCACTCATGCAAGAGGGACTCGCAAGGCGCCGCGCCGCAGAGCACGACAAGCGTAAGGAGTCCAAGATCGCAGCTCTCCAGGACATCGGAGAACTGACGGATCGCGAGCTCTTCATGGCGGGGGTCGCGCTCTATTGGGCGGAGGGTTCGAAGAGCAAGCCCTACGACCGACGCGAGCGAGCGATCTTCGTCAACAGCGACCCCGGCGTGATCCAGACCTACCTGGCGTGGCTGGACCTGCTCGATGTGGACCGGGAGCGCCTGACCTACCGAGTACTCATCCACGAGTCGGCGGACGTGGATGCGGCCCATCGCTTCTGGGCGGCCGTCGCCGACGTGGACGTGTCCGTCTTCGCCAAGCCGACCCTGAAGAAACACAACCCCAAGACGGTCCGCAAGAACACCGGCGACGACTACCACGGCTGCCTGGTCATCGGCGTAGCCAGGAGTGCCCACTTGTACAACCGCATCGAGGGCTGGTGGAGCGGAATCGTGGCTCAGGCGCAGGCACGTCTCGGGTAAGGTCTGAAGCGCTGTCCCCCGTGGTGTAACTGGCAGCACACTAGATTTTGGATCTAGCAGGACAAGGTTCGAATCCTTGCGGGGGAGCCACAGCACACAAGACCCAGGTTCGGGCCCTGACTGCCACCGTCAGGGCCCACTCTCATATCCCCCCAACCCCACCCCGGTATCCTTCGGCTGTCACCACCCACCCATCCAGAGCCGAAGGGCAACCCCGTGAGCGCCATTCGCCCGGCAGCCGTCGTCGTTCTTGCAGCGGGTGAGGGCACCCGTATGAAGTCGGCCACACCGAAGGTCCTGCACGAGATCTGCGGTCGTTCCCTGGTGGGTCATGTGCTCGCCGCCGCCCGCGAGTTGGACCCCGCGAACCTGGTCGTCGTCGTGGGTCACGCCCGTGAGCAGGTCACCGCGCACCTGACCGAGGTCGACCCGGGCGTGCGGACTGCCGTGCAGGCGCAGCAGAACGGGACCGGTCACGCCGTGCGGATGGGGCTGGAGGAGCTGGGCGGGGCCGTGGACGGGACCGTGGTCGTCGTCTGCGGGGACACGCCCCTCTTGACCGGCGAGACGCTCACCCGGCTCGCCGCCACTCACCAGGCGGACGGCAACGCCGTGACTGTCCTCACGGCCGAGGTGCCCGACGCCACCGGTTACGGCCGTATCGTCCGCGACGACGCGACCGGTGCCGTGACGGCGATCGTCGAGCACAAGGATGCCACCGACGCCCAGCGGTCGATCCGGGAGATCAACAGCGGGGTGTTCGCCTTTGACGGGCAGTTGCTGGCGGACGCGCTGAAGAAGGTGCGGACGGACAACAGTCAGGGCGAGGAGTACCTGACGGACGTGCTCGGGATTCTGCGGGAGGCCGGGCATCGGGTGGGTGCGTCGGTCGCGGGTGACCACCGGGAGATCGCCGGTATCAACAACCGCGTGCAGCTCGCCGAGGCCCGTCGCATTCTCAACGACCGCCTGCTGACGCGCGCGATGCTCGACGGAGTGAGCATCGTCGACCCGGCGACGACCTGGGTGGATGTGACCGTCTCCTTCGAGCAGGACGCCATCGTGCACCCGAACACGCAGCTCACCGGTTCGACGCACATCGGTGAGGGTGCCGAGGTCGGGCCGAACAGCCGGCTGAAGGACACCCGGGTGGGTGCGGGGGCGCGGGTGGACAACACGGTGTCGGACGGGGCGCGGATCGGTGACCTGGCGTCCGTGGGGCCGTATGCGTATCTGCGTCCTGGTACCCGTCTGGGGCTGAAGTCCAAGATCGGTACGTACGTGGAGACGAAGAACTCGTCCATCGGTGAGGGGACGAAGGTTCCGCACCTGTCGTATGTGGGTGATGCGACGATCGGCGACTTCACGAACATCGGTGCCGCGAGTGTGTTCGTGAACTACGACGGTGAGAGCAAGCACCACACGACCGTGGGGTCGCATTGCAAGACGGGTTCGGACAACATGTTTGTGGCTCCTGTCACGGTCGGGGACGGTGCGTACACCGCTGCCGGGTCCGTGATCACGAAGGATGTGCCGCCCGGTTCGCTGGCCGTGGCCCGTGGTCAGCAGCGGAATATCGAGGGCTGGGTGGCTCGGAAGCGTCCTGGGAGTGCGGCTGCGAAGGCGGCCGAGGCGGCGTCCCGGCGGGGCGAGGGCGAGGACTGACCGGAAACGGGTGCGTCAAACACGGCGTACCGTGATAAGTGCACATCCGCACGAGTGCATACCTGCTGCTGAGACACCTCTGAGGAGACAGTGCTGTGACCGGGATCAAGACGACCGGCGAGAAGAAGTTGATGTTCTTCTCCGGCCGCGCCCACCCCGAGCTTGCCGAGGAGGTCGCCCAGCAGTTGGGTGTCGGGGTCGTCCCGACGAAGGCCTTCGACTTCGCGAACGGTGAGATCTACGTCCGTTACCAGGAGTCGGCTCGTGGTGCGGACTGCTTTGTGATCCAGAGCCACACGGCTCCGATCAACCAGTGGATCATGGAGCAGCTGATCATGATCGACGCGCTGAAGCGTGCGTCGGCGCGTTCCATCACGGTGATTGTGCCGTTCTACGGTTACGCGCGGCAGGACAAGAAGCACCGGGGTCGTGAACCGATTTCGGCGCGTCTGATCGCCGATCTGATGAAGACGGCGGGTGCGGACCGGATTCTGACCGTGGATCTGCACACGGATCAGATCCAGGGCTTCTTCGACGGGCCCGTCGACCACCTGTTCGCGCTGCCGCTGCTGGCGGACTACGTGGGCGACAAGGTGGACCGGGAGAAGCTGACGGTGGTGTCGCCGGACGCGGGTCGTGTGCGGGTGGCGGACCGGTGGTGTGACCGGCTGGGGGCGCCGCTGGCGATCGTGCACAAGCGCCGTGACAAGGACGTGGCGAACCAGGTGACCGTCCACGAGGTCGTGGGTGAGGTCAAGGGCCGGGTGTGTGTCCTGGTCGACGACATGATCGACACGGGTGGCACGATCTGTGCGGCTGCGGACGCGCTGTTCGCGCACGGTGCGGAGGATGTCATCGTGACGGCGACGCACGGTGTGCTCTCCGGTCCTGCCGCGGACCGGCTGAAGAACTCGCGGGTGAGTGAGTTCGTGTTCACGAACACGCTGCCGACGCCGTCGGAGCTGGGCCGGGATCTGGACAAGATCACGGTGTTGTCGATCGCTCCGACGATTGCGAGTGCGGTGCGTGAGGTGTTCGAGGACGGGTCGGTGACCAGCCTCTTCGACGAGCAGTGAGGTTTCTGCGGGCCTGCTCCGCGGGCTAGCTGAAGATCCTTTTGGGTGCGGCCTCCCTTGCCGAGTAGACTGCTGCAGTTGCTCGGCGAGGGAGGCCGTACCTGTTTCCGCGGGTATCGGTGGTCCGTTATCGACGCGCTCTTCGTAGCAGGCCGTTCGTGGCCGGGTGACCCGTCCGTTCGCGATTCCTACGAGGAGTGATCCATATGTCCGAGGTGAAGCTCGCCGCCGAGACGCGCACCGAGTTCGGCAAGGGTGCCGCCCGTCGCATCCGCCGTGACAACAAGGTGCCCGTCGTTCTGTACGGTCACGGTTCCGACCCGCTGCACCTGACCCTGCCGGGCCACGACCTGCTGATGGCGCTGCGTACGCCGAACGTCCTGATCTCCCTGGACATCGACGGCAAGACCAACGAGCTGGCGATCCCGAAGGCCGTGCAGCGCGACCCGCTGAAGGGCTTCCTGGAGCACGTCGACCTGCTGCTGGTCAAGCGTGGCGAGAAGGTCACGGTCGAGGTTCCGGTGCACGCCGAGGGCGAGCTGGCCCCGGGTGGCAACCTGCTCGAGCACGTGCTGAACGCGCTGCCGGTCGAGGCCGAGGCCACGCACATCCCCGAGGCCGTCACGGTCTCCGTCGAGGGTCTGGAGGCCGGTGCCTCCGTCCACGCCAAGGACATCACCCTGCCGTCCGGCGTGACCCTGGCCGTCGAGGAGGACGCGGTCGTCCTGCAGGTCCTGCAGGCGCAGGTCGAGGAGGCCGTCGAGGGCGAGGAGACCGAGGCCGCCGAAGAGACCGCCGAGGCCTAAGCTTCGATACGGCAGCCGTATCCACAGCGGTAGCTGTTTCGCTCCAGCCGCTGCTTCCCTCGAGGGGGAGCAGCGGCTGTTGCACGTGAGGAGAGTTGGACGTGACCACCCCCGCAAGCGCCCCCTGGCTCGTCGTCGGGCTCGGCAATCCCGGGCCGGAGTACGCCATGAACCGGCACAACGTCGGGTTCATGGTGGTGGATCTGCTCGCGGAGCGGATCGGGGGGAAGTTCAAGCGGGCGGGCAAGGCGCAGGCGCAGGTGCTGGAGGGGCGGATCGGTCCGGTCGGGCCGGCGAACCGGCGGGTGATCCTGGCCAAGCCGATGTCGTTCATGAACCTGTCCGGTGGTCCGGTGAACGCGCTGCGGGACTTCTACAAGGTGCCGGTGGCGAACATCGTGGCGGTCCATGACGAGCTGGACATCGACTACGGCACGCTGCGGCTGAAGCTGGGCGGTGGCGACAACGGGCACAACGGTCTGAAGTCGATGACGAAGGCCATGGGCGCGGACTACCACCGGGTGCGGTTCGGGATCGGGCGTCCTCCGGGCCGTATGCAGGTGGCCGACTTCGTGCTGAAGGACTTCTCGTCCGCCGAGCGCAAGGAGCTGGACTATTTCGTGGACCGTGCGGCGGACGCGGTGGAGTGTCTGGTGACGGAGGGGCTGGAGCGGGCGCAGAGCGCGTACAACTCCTGAGCGTGCGAGGCCGTCGTACAACTCCTGACTTGTCCGGCCATGGTGCCCGCGGGAGTTGACCGGTCGCAGGCGTATGGCCAATGATCCCGGCCATGCCTGCCACAGCAACCGCCTCTCGTCAGGCCTCGGTGACCGCGCTGCGCTTCGGGCGGGTCACCGCCATGGGTGCGATCGCCGCGCTGATCCTGTTCGCCGGGGTGTGGGGTTCCTGGGGGACCGCGCAGCACGTGATGCTGACGAAGGGCCGCGAGCGCGGCACGATCGAGGTGACCCGGTGCGACGGGGACACGTGCAGGGGCCCGTTCACGCCGGTGTCCGAGGGGGCGAGGGCACGCCGGAGCGTGGAGATCGCGAACTCGGTCGCGGTGCGCAAGGGGCTGACGTACGCGGTGGTGGTGAAGCCGGGGACCGATGAGGTGGTGCGGTCGGGGCCGGCGGGAATCCTGTACGCCTGGATTCCGCTGGGTGGTGCGTTGCTGCTGGCGTCGGTGGTCGTGGCGGGTGGTCTGCGGCTGACCCGTGCCGCGTGGGTGCTGGCGGGGTCGGGGATCGTGCTGCTGACAACGGCTTTCGTGACCTTGTGAGGGGCGTGGGCGTTCTTCACGTCTGTGGGGGGCCTGTGTGTTGTCTGTTCGTGATTGACCGGCGGCCTGGCGGGGCCGGAAGCTGAACCGCCCCCTCCACATCTTCCCCGTTCGCCACTCGAAGATGGACCAGCCTCATGCGTACCCCCTTCCGCGCCGGCGCGCTGATCGCCGGTGTTTCGGCGGCGCTGCTGTGCGCCCCCACCGCTCACGCGACTGCTCCCGGTGACAACGGCACCGTCAAGATCCACGATGCCCGCACCGGCGAGGAGCTGCGCCGCAACGAGCCGCACGTCTGCACGTTCTACCTGGACGCCTTCGGCTTCGACGGCGTCCAGCAGGTCGCCTGGCACATCGAGGCCTGGGCCCCTACGGCCGCCACCAAGGGTGAGACCGTGAAGTCCGGTGCCCTCACCCTGGACGTGGACGGTCACGGCCGCACCGAGGACCTGTCGCTGCCGGACGGTCACTACAAGCTGTTCTGGAACTTCGCGGGCGAGAAGGGCGCGGCCAAGCACAAGGTGTTCTGGACGGACTGCGCCGGCTCGCAGGGCGGCGGGGGAGGTGCGCCGGCCCCGTCCGGTTCGGCGTCGCCGTCGTCGTCCGGTACGACGGCTGGGGCGTCCTCGGCGCCGTCGGGGACGCCGTCGTCGGCTCCGTCCTCCTCTCCCTCCGCGCAGGGCGCCGGCGGTGACCTCGCCGAGACCGGTAACGGTGCCCCGGTGGGCCTGCTGTCTGCCGCCGCTGCCGCGCTGGTCGGTGCGGGCGGCTACCTGGTGGCCCGGCGCCGCAGGGCCCGGCAGGGCTGAGGCAGCCGTACACATGAGGGTGCCCCCGGGGTCGTACGGACCTCGGGGGCACCCTCGTTGCGGCGTGGCCGTCAGCCGGTGTTGCGCAGGCCTGCTGCCACACCGTTGACGGTAAGGAGCAGGGCGCGGGAGAGCAGCGGGTCGGGCTCGGCGCCGGCGGCAGCGGCATCGCGCTGGCGCTTGAGCAGGGTGACCTGGAGGTAGGAGATCGGGTCCAGGTAGGCGTCGCGGATGGTGAAGGTCTGGCGGAGTGCGGGCTGGGCGTCGAGGAGTTCGCTCTCGCCGGTGACGCGCAGGACCTCGCGGACGGTGAGTTCGTGCTCGGCCTTGATGGTGTCGAACACGTGCTTGAGGTCGTCGGGGACGAGGGTGTCGACGTAGTGCTGGGCGATCCGCAGGTCCGTCTTGGCGAGGGTCATCTCGACGTTGGACATGAAGTTGCGGAAGAAGTGCCACTGCTCGTGCATCTCGTCGAGCACGGTGTCCCCTTCATGCCGCAGGCCCGCCTCGCGGAGAGCCTTGAGGCCGGAGCCGACGCCGAACCAGCCGGGGACGATCTGCCGGGACTGGGTCCAGCCGAACACCCACGGGATGGCGCGCAGTCCGTCGAGTCCGGCGCCCGAGTCGGGACGCCGTGACGGCCTCGACCCCAGGTGCAGGTCGGCGAGCTGGTCCACGGGCGTGGAGGCGAAGAAGTACGCGGGCAGGTCGGGGTCCTCGACCAGCTTGCGGTACGCGGCGTGGGCGGCGTCGGAGACGACGTCCATGGCGGCGTCCCAGCGGGCGAGGGCCTCGTCGGACTGGCGGGGGGCGGTGTGCAGGGCGGAGGCCTGCAGGGTGGCCGCGACGGTCAGTTCGAGGTTCTCCCGGGCCAGGGACGGGATGAGGTACTTGTCGGAGATGACCTCGCCCTGCTCGGTGACCTTGATCTCGCCCTCCAGGGTGCCCCAGGGCTGGGCGAGGATGGCGTCGTGGGAGGGGCCGCCGCCGCGGCCGACGGTGCCGCCGCGGCCGTGGAACAACCGCAGCCGCACTCCGTAGCGGTGCGCCACGTCGCGCAGTCGGCGCTGCGCGCGGTGGATCTCCCACTGCGACGTGGTGATGCCGCCGAACTTGGAGGAGTCGGAGTAGCCGAGCATGACCTCCTGGACGTCGCCGCGCAGCGCGACCAGGCGCCGGTAGGACGGGTCGGAGAGCATGTCCTCGAGGATCGTGTCGGCGGCGCGCAGCTCGTCGGTGGTCTCCAGGAGCGGGACGATGCCGATCTTGGCCCAGCCGGCGTGCAGGTCGACGAGTCCGGCTTCGCGGGCGAGGACGGCGGCGGCGAAGACGTCGTCGGCGCCCTGGCACATGGAGATGATGTAGGACTCGATGACCTCGGGTCCGAAGACCTCGAGGGCGCGCTTGACGGTCTCGAAGACGCCGAGGGTCTTGGCGCCGGCCGCGTCGACGGGGGCCGGGGTGGGCGCGAGCGGGCGGCGGGAGCGCAGCTCCTTCGCGAGGAGCTTGGCCCGGTAGTCGCGGGGCATGTCGGCGTAGCGCCAGGACTCCTCGCCGAGGCGGTCGAAGAGCTGGCCGAGGGCGTGGTGGTGGGCGTCCGCGTGTTCGCGTACGTCCATGGTGGCGAGCTGGAGGCCGAAGGCGGCCAGGGTGCGGATGGTGCGGTTGAGGCGGCCGTCGGCGAAGAGGGCACCGCGGTGTTCGCGCAGGGAGGCCTGGATGATCCGCAGGTCCTTGAGCAGCTCGCCGGTGCCGAGGTAGTCGCGGCCGTCCTCGTGCGGGATGCCCTTGGCGAGGCGCTGCTTGGTGTTCTCCAGCTTCTGCCGGATGCAGGTGGCCTTGAGCCGGTAGGGCTCCTCGGCGTTGAGGCGCTTGTAGCGGGGGCTGATCTCGGGGAGGCGTTCGAGGTCTTCGCGCAGGGACTCCAGCAGCTCTGGCGTCGCTCCGGCGTAGCGGATGGAGTTGGAGAGCAGGCCGCGCAGTTCGTCGATCATCTCCAGGGCGTCGTTGATGCCGTGTTCGTGCTGGAGGATGAGGACGTCCCAGGTGACCTGGGGGGTGACGTTGGGGTTGCCGTCGCGGTCGCCGCCGATCCAGGTGCCGAAGGTGAGGGGGCGGGTGTCGTCGGGGAGCTTGACGCCGACGCGCTCGAGTTCGGCGGTGAGGTCTTCGAGGACGTCGCCGACGGCGTCGGCGTGCAGCTCGTCCAGGTAGTAGATGGCGTTGCGGGCCTCGTCGGCGGGTTCGGGGCGGACGACGCGGAGCTCGTCGGTCTGCCAGACGAGGTCGATGTTCTCGGCGAGGCGGACGTCGTGGCGGCGGCGGTCGGAGTCGAGGACGGGGGTGTCCAGGAGTGCGGCGATGCGCCGGAGCTTGTTGAGGACCGACCGGCGTGCGGCCTCGGTGGGGTGTGCCGTGAACACCGGGCGAACGTTGAGGTGCTCGACGGTCTGCCTCAGGTGCTCGGGGTCGGCGTCCTTGAGGCGGTCGGCGGTGCGGGCGAGCAGGCCGCCCTCGGCGGCGCGCCTGGCGCGCAGCTCGCGTCCGCGGTGTACCTGTTCGGTGACGTTGGCCAGGTGGAAGTAGGTGGAGAAGGCGCGGACCAGCTGGGCGGCGGTCTGCAGTTCGGTGCCGCGCAGCAGCTCGGCGGCGGCCTCGCCGTCCTCGCGGGTGAGGCGGCGGACCTTCTCGACCAGTTCGAGGAGTTCGGGGCCTTCCTGCCGGACGAGGGTCTCGCCCAGGAGGTCGCCCAGGCGCCGGATGTCGGCGCGCAGCTCGCTGCTGGTCGTGGTGGTCTGGTCGTCGGCACTGCTCACAGGTGCGGCTCCTTGCAGTGTTGAAGCTCGTCTGGGAGGGAACCCGGGGCATCGATCCACCACGCGGCGGGTGCCGCATACGGGCCGGAGCGTCCGGGAAGGATTCAGAGCGGACCGCGCTGTCCGACCGAGTCCCAGGATAGGTGTCCGTGGGGACGCGCAGGGTCTGGGGCTCTTGCCGCGGCACGACACGCTGCCATACTTACGTCGCCGTAGGTTACGGAACCGTAGGGAAGCACCGCCTGAGTCCCGCCCGGTCCCGGCGGCCCGGCACCTGCCCCGACCCTCGAACCCCACAAGGGGACACGCATGACCTCACGTTCCGATGTGATCGAAGAATCCCGTACGGCCGACGACACTCCCCTCTCCTCCGCCACGCTGGGCGGCGAGCAGAAGCGTTCGATCGAGCAGATCACGCTGCTCCTGTTCATCATCGTGCCGTTCCTGGCACTGGTGGCGGCCGTGCCGCTGGCCTGGGGCTGGGGGGTGAGCTGGCTCGACCTGAGCCTGCTGGTGTTCTTCTACTACCTGGGGTGCCACGGCATCACGATCGGTTTCCACCGGTACTTCACCCATGGTTCGTTCAAGGCCAGGCGGCCCCTGCGGATCGCGCTCGCGATCATGGGGTCGCTGGCGGTCGAGGGCCCGCTGGTGCGCTGGGTGGCCGATCACCGCAAGCATCACAAGTTCTCCGACGCGGAGGGCGACCCGCACTCGCCGTGGCGGTTCGGCGAGACGGTCCCGGCGCTGATCAAGGGCCTGTGGTGGGCGCACATCGGCTGGATGTTCGACGAGGAGCAGACGCCGCAGGACAAGTACGCACCGGATCTGATCAAGGATCCGGCGATCCGGGCGATCTCGCGTCAGTTCATCGTGTGGACGGCCGTGTCACTGCTGCTGCCGCCGCTGGTCGGCGGTCTCGTGACGATGTCCTGGACGGGCGCGTTCACCGCGTTCTTCTGGGGTTCACTCGTCCGCGTGGCGCTGCTGCACCATGTGACGTGGTCGATCAACTCGATCTGCCACGCGGTGGGCAAGCGGCCGTTCAAGTCGCGGGACCGCTCGGGCAACGTGTGGTGGCTGGCGGTGCTGTCCTGCGGGGAGTCCTGGCACAACCTGCACCACGCCGACCCGACCTCGGCGCGGCACGGGGTGGAGCGCGGGCAGATCGACTCCTCCGCGCGGATCATCCGCTGGTTCGAGATGTTCGGCTGGGCGTACGACGTGCGCTGGCCGTCACGCTCGCGTATCGATTCGCGCCGTAACACCGGGGAAGGCGACTCTCGGCGCCGGAAGGAGGCGGCGAACGCGGCATGATTGACGCCGTGGCGACCGATCCCAGCAGCAATCCCGGCAATGACAAGCAGCGGCGGACCCGCCGTACCCGTATGACCGGTGCGGAGCGCCGCCAGCAGCTGCTGGAGATCGGTCGCACCCTCTTCGCGGCGAAGGGCTTCGAGGGCACCTCGGTGGAGGAGATCGCGGCGAAGGCCGGGGTGTCCAAGCCGGTGGTGTACGAGCACTTCGGCGGCAAGGAGGGCCTGTACGCGGTGGTGGTCGACCGCGAGATGCGCCGCCTGCTGGACATGGTGACCAGCTCTCTCACGGCCGGCCACCCCCGCGAACTGTGCGAACAGGCGGCCTTCGCCCTCCTCGACTACATCGAGGAGTACACGGACGGCTTCCGCATCCTGGTCCGCGACTCCCCCATCCCCCAGTCCACGGGCTCCTTCGCCTCGCTGATCTCGGACATCGCCACCCAGGTGGAGGACATCCTGGGCCGCGAGTTCAAGAGCCGGGGCTTCGACCCGAAGCTGGCCCCGCTGTACGCGCAGGCCCTGGTCGGCATGGTCGCGCTGACGGGTCAGTGGTGGCTGGACGTACGCCGCCCGAAGAAGGCGGAGGTCGCAGCGCACCTGGTGAACCTGGCGTGGCACGGTCTGGACGGGTTGGAGCAGAAGCCTCGGTTGATAGGGCACCGGAAGAGCTGAACCGGCCAGCGGTACGCGTGATCTTGCGGGAGCATGCCGTCGTGACCGAGATCGAGATCAACGCAGCCGGGCCCCGCCTCGAAGAACTGGTCCGCCGCGTGGCGTACGACGGTGAGACCATCGCCCTCACCGACCATGGGCACGTCGCAGCTCTCCTCGTATCACCACGCGTCATCGAGGACTTCGAAGACACCCTGGCGCTGGCCGAGTACCAGCGGCGCAAGGCAGAGGGCACGCTCGAACCGGGCATCCCGCACGCGGAAGTCAAGCGCATGTTGGGGCTGCAACCGTGAGCGTGCACATCATCCGGCTCCGTGGGGCCGCGCACTGCGGCCGTTCGGGACTCCTTCGGGATACCCCGGTCGGTGTGGTGCAGTCCTCGTCACCCACCTGCAGCTCCCCCTCCGACCCGGGCGGAGCCGCCAGCTGGACGTGGTCGACGGCGACCAGCATGCTCATGCCCCCTTCACGGCCACCGCGAACAGCCTGCGGAACGGCAGGACCGTGCCGTACGGCGCGGTCGGGTAGGCCTCGCGGAGCAGGTCGCGGTATTCGGTGAGGAACGCGTCGCGGGCCTCGGGGTCGTCGGCGAGGGCGGTCAGGGCGGGGCGCAGGCCGGTGCCCTTGACCCAGTCCAGGACCGGGTCCTCGCCGGCCAGGACGTGGAAGTACGTCGTCTGCCATACGTCGCTGTCGCAGCCGAGGCGGGCCAGCCGGTCCAGGTACACCCCGGGTGCGTGCACGGAGTCCGTGTGCCGCAGGACCTCGGCGAGGCGGGACTTCCAGCGGGGCGTGGCGGCCAGGTCACGCATCAGGGCGTGCAGCGGGGCGTCGATGTTGTCCGGGACCTGGAAGGCGAAGGTGCCGCCGGGCTTGAGGGCGGCGATCCAGTCGGCGAAGCGGTCGGCGTGGCCCGGCACCCAGTGCAGGGTGGCGTTGGAGACGATCAGGTCGTACGGCTCCTCGGGCATCCAGACGCGGGCATCGGCGTGGGCGAAGTCCAGGCGGCCGCCGCCGGGCGTGGTGCCCTCGTGGTCGACGTGCGCCTTGTCGAGCATCTCGGGCGAGTTGTCGTAGCCGGTGATGTGCGCGGTCGGCCAGCGTGCGGCGAGCAGGGCGGTGACGTTGCCGGGGCCGCAGCCGAGGTCGGCGATGCGCGGACGCCCTGCGGGCGGTTCCGCCGGGAGGGCGGGGATGCGGGCGACCAGGTCGGCGAAGGGGCGGGCGCGGTGGCCGGCGTGGCGGAGGTACTGGGCGGGGTCCCAGGTGGGCGTCGTCATGTATCCACTGTCCCGCCTCGATTATCTTGATGTCAAGAGACTCGAGATCAAGAGACTTCATGTCGACACAACCACTACACTGATCTCCATGGAGGACGAGGTCGATCGGCTGGTCGCAGCGTGGCGCCGGGAGCGTCCGGACCTCGACGTGGAGCCGCTGGAAGTGCTCAGCCGGGTGAGCAGACTGGCCCGGCACCTGGACCGCGCACGTCGGCTCGCCTTTTCCGAGCACCAGCTCGAACCCTGGGAGTTCGACGTGCTGACCGCGCTCAGGCGCGCGGGAACGCCGTACCAGCTCTCCCCCGGGCAGCTGCTGACACAGACCCTGGTCACCTCGGGCACGATGACCAACCGGATCGACCGGCTCGCGAAGAAGCGCCTGGTGGAGCGGCTGCCCGACCCGAGCGACCGGCGGGGCGTGCTGGTGCGGCTCACCGACACGGGCCGGGATCGCGCGGACCAGGCGCTGGCGGGCCTGCTGGACCAGGAGCGGGCGATCCTCGCCGAGCTGTCCCGCGCCCAGCGCGCCGAACTCGCCGGTCTGCTACGCCAGTTGACCGCCCCGTTCGACAACATCCCCGGCTAGGGGCAGGTCGACCGGACCCACCCCGGCCCGGCGGGCCAGTGCCACCGCGGCCAGCGTGGAGTGGACGCCCAGCTTGCCGAGGACGTTCTGCATGTGGGTGCGCACCGTGTGCGGGGAGAGGAACAGCCGTTCGGCGACGGCCTTGCGGCCCAGGCCCGCGACCATGCAGCGCAGCACCTCCCGCTCGCGCGGGGTCAGCGACTCCACCAGCCGCTCGCTCTCGGTGCGGTGCTTGCGCGCGGCCGTCAGCTCCTTGAGGACGCCGGTGAGCAGGGCCGGCGGCAGATGGGTCTCGTCGCGCAGCACACCCCGTATCACCGTCAGCAGCCGGGACAGCGAGCAGTCCTTGGCGACCCAGCCGGAGGCGCCGGCCTGCAGCGCGAGGGCCGCGCGGCGGGGGTCGTCCTTCTCGGCGAGGACCACCGTCCGCACCGCGGGCTGCGCCGAGCGGACGCCCGCGACCAGCGAGATCCCGTCGACCAGCCCCTCCTCGTTGCCCTCCTGCACGGGCACCGCCGGGCGTATGCCGGGCAGGTTGCCGCCCAGGTCGGCGTCGACGAGCAGCACGTCGTAACGTCGGCCCTCGGCGGCCGCGCGCTCCAGGCAGCGCAGCGCCGCCGGGCCGCTGCCCGCGGCAAAGACGTCGACGTCGGGCTCGGCGGCCAGTGCCGCGGCCAGCGACTCGGCGAAGATGCGGTGGTCGTCCACGACCAGGACTCGGATACGAACCACGAAACCCCCTTCCCCAGGCTCCGCGCGGAGCAGGGGACATCCAAGGTCCGGAGAACGACGACCCGCGCGGGCACGACACCAACGGAAGGAACGCCGACCGCACGGCCGCCGCCGTTGCGGAAACTGCTACCCCCACCGCAGGCGCCGTACCCGCCTGTCTCGCCCCCTGATCAGCACCGGCCCCCACCGGTGCTGCTCATCAGAGTACGGATGGGAGCCAGGAGCGGAAGCCGATTTACAGAACTGGCCGTCCGGCACGTTTATCGTGTGCCGCATGTTTCGTATTGAGGCGGAAGTCGACAAAGCCCGACGTGATCTGCTCCGCTCCCGGCTGCGGGACACCAACACGGCGGCGTCCCCGGTGCTGGCGGCCCTGCGCGGCACGCCCGGCGAGCGCGAAGCGCCCCTCCACGTCTGGGCCATGGACGGCTCCGGCGAACTGGCCGGCGGCCTGGTCGGCCACACCTGGACGACCTGGCTGCACGTCACCTACCTGTGGGTCGACGGCCGTCACCGCGGCGCGGGTGTCGGCGGCCGCCTCCTCGCCGAAGCCGAACGCGTCGCCCACACCGACCGCGGCTGCACGGGCTCCCGCCTGGAGACGTGGGACTTCCAGGCCCCGGAGTTCTACCGGAAGCAGGGCTACGAGGTGGTCTGCGTGATCCCCGACTACCCGCCGGGGATCACGGAGTTCACACTGACGAAGCGGCTGGGGTGAACACGCGCGCCTACGACTCCTGAGCGAGCCCCATGTCCTTGGCGCTGTAGCGGGGGAGATCGGTGGTGTCGATCGTCCAGGTGCCGAGTTCGGTGGAGACGGTGACCGGCTTGCCGTACGGGAGGTGGAGCCGGTTCTCGTAGGCAGGCCTGCCCTCGGACCTGCCGATGCCCCATTGGTAGGTCCACGTGCCGTCGCGCGGGTCGAGGATCAGGTAGTGGGGGATGCCCATGGCGGGGTAGTCGCGGGTCTTGACCTCGTAGTCGTTCTCGGGGTTCGACGGCGAGACGATCTCGATCGCGAGGAGGATCTCGTGAGGGTCGAGCGGATCGTCGGTCTGCATGGCCTCGCTGGAGCAGACCAGGATGTCCGGGATGCGCAGTTTACCGAGACCCTCGTCGTCCGTGTCGGTCGCCTCGAACGCAAAGTATCCGTCCGGAAGCTGTTCATCGAGATTCCGCGACACCAGCTTCGACGTGAACTGGTGGCGAGGCCGCGGGCTCATCATCATCACAAGCTGTCCGTCACTGATCTCGGGCCAGGCAAAACCCGGCGGCGGAGTGATGCGATCACGGCGGTCCCGCAACCGCCGGTACAGGGTCTGCTGAGTCATGGGTCCTCCCGCCTCTCAGTATGACGGCGGCGATCCGCCGCTTGCGGGGGATCCGGCACGCATCCCCCGCAGTGGCCCTCAGCCGACCCGCCGCGCCCCCGCCGAAGGCACCGCCTCGAACACCCGCGGAGGTGTGAAGCCCGCTGCGGCGAAGGACTCCTCCACCGCCTTGGTGAGGGTGTCGACGTCGGTGGCCTCTGCGAGGACGATGGCCGAGCCGCCGAAGCCGCCGCCGGTCATCCGGGCGCCGAGCGCGCCGTTCGCCAGGGCGGTGTCGACGACCAGGTCCAGCTCCGGGCAGGAGATGCGGAAGTCGTCGCGGAGGGAGGCGTGGCCTTCGGTGAGGACCGGGCCGATGGCCCGGGTCTCGCCGGCGCGGAGGAGGGACACGACCCGCTCCACCCGCTGGTCCTCGGTGACGATGTGCCGGACCAGGCGGACGACCTCCTCCTCGTCGCCGAGGCGGGCGAGGGCCGCGTCCAGGTCGGCGTAGGCGATGTCGCGCAGGGCGTCCACGCCGAGCAGGGCCGCGCCCTTCTCGCAGCCGGCCCGGCGCTTGCCGTACTCGCCGCCGCTGTGGGCGTGCTTGACCTGGGTGTCCACGACCAGCAGGCGCAGGCCCTCGGCCGCCAGGTCGAAGGGGATCTGCCGCTGGGACAGGTCGCGGGTGTCGAGGAAGAGCGCGTGCCCGGACTCGCAGCAGGCCGACGCCGTCTGGTCCATGATGCCGGTCGGCGCGCCCACGTAGACGTTCTCGGCGCGCTGGCACAGGCGGGCCAGCTGCCAGCGCTGCAGGCCGAGGTCGTACAGGTCGCCCAGCGCGAGCGCGATCACGACCTCGAGGGCCGCGGAGGAGGACAGGCCCGCGCCGGTCGGGACCGTGGAGGCGAGGTGGACGTCGGCACCCGTGACCGGGTGGCCGGCCTCGCGCAGGGCCCAGACCACGCCCGCCGGGTACGCCGTCCAGTTCTCGTCGCTCTGCGGGGCCAGGGGGTCCAGCTGCAGCTCCACGACCGGGCCCTCGATGTCCGCCGAGTGCAGGCGCAGGACGCCGTCGGTGCGGCGGGAGACGGCCGCGGTCGCCCGGTGCGGCAGCGCGAACGGCATCACGAAGCCGTCGTTGTAGTCGGTGTGCTCGCCGATCAGGTTGACCCGGCCCGGCGCCGCCCACACCCCCTCCGGCTCGGCCCCGTACAGCTCGGCGAAGCGCTCCCGGACCTGCTGTGCCCCCACTAGTGCTCCTTTGCGATGTGCTGCGTGAACTCCCACGCGTCCGCGACGATCCCGGCGAGGTCCGCGCGGGACGGGTTCCAGCCCAGCTTCTCGCGGGCCGTGTCCGCCGAGGCGACCAGGACCGCCGGGTCGCCGCCGCGGCGCGGGGCGACGACCTCGGGGATCGGGTGCCCGGTGACCTTGCGGGCGGTCTCGATGACCTCGCGGACGGAGAAGCCGCTGCCGTTGCCGAGGTTGCAGATCAGGTGCTCGCCCGGCTGCGCGGCCGTCAGGGCCAGCAGGTGGGCCTCGGCCAGGTCCGCGACGTGGATGTAGTCGCGGATGCAGGTGCCGTCGGGGGTGGCGTAGTCGTCGCCGTAGATCGAGATCGCGTCGCGGCGGCCCTGGGCGACCTGGAGGACCAGGGGGATCAGGTGCGACTCGGGGTCGTGGCGCTCGCCGTGGGCGCCGTACGCGCCGGCCACGTTGAAGTAGCGCAGGGACACCGCGGCCAGGCCGTGGGCGTTGGCCTCGCTGGTGATCATGTGGTCGACGGCGAGCTTGGAGGCGCCGTAGGGGTTGGTGGGCCTGGTCGGGGCGCTCTCCACGATCGGGACCTGCTCCGGCTCGCCGTAGGTGGCCGCCGTGGAGGAGAAGACCAGCTTGCGGACGCCCGCCTGGCGCATGGCGCCGAGCAGGGCCATGCTGCCGGCCACGTTGTTGTCCCAGTACTTCTCCGGCTTCACCACCGACTCGCCGACCTGCGAGGAGGCGGCGAAGTGCAGGACGCCGTCGTAGGAGGAGTCGAGCCACTTGGTGGCGTCGCGGATGTCGCCCTCGACGAACGCCGCACCGGCGGGCACGCCCTCGCGGAAGCCGGTGGAGAGGTTGTCGAGGACGGTGACCTCGTGGCCGGCCTCCAGCAGGTGCTGGGCGACCACGCTGCCGACGTACCCCGCCCCACCCGTCACCAGGTACTTCATGAACTCGCTACCTCTCGCAGTCGCTCGGCCGCGCGCTCCGGCGGCACGTCGTTGATGAACACACTCATGCCGGACTCGGAACCCGCGAGAAACTTCAGCTTGCCGGAAGTGCGGCGGATGGTGAAAAGCTCGAGGTGGAGCGCGACGTCGTCCCGCGTCACACCGTCGAACTCCTCCAGCGTGCCGAACGGGGCCTGGTGCCAGCCCGCGATGTACGGCGTCGGAGGTTCACCCTCGCCGAAGATACGGTCGAAGCGCCTCAAGAGTTCCAGATAAACCTTGGGGAACTCTGAGCGCGCCGCCTCGTCGAGCGCGAGCAGATCGGGCACGCGGCGCTTCGGGTACAGGTGGACCTCGTACGGCCAGTGCGCCGCGTACGGCACGAAGGCCGCCCAGTGTTCACTCTCAAGGACGACCCGCTCCCCGGCGAGTTCCCGCTTCAGGACCGCGTCGAACAGGTTCTCCCCGCCGGTCGCCTCCTTGTGGGCGGCGAGCGAGCGGAGCATCAGCGCGGTGCGGGGCGTGGTGAAGGGGTAGGCGTAGATCTGACCGTGCGGGTGGCCGAGGGTCACGCCGATCTCCTCGCCCCGGTTCTCGAAACAGAACACCTGCTCGACAGAGGGCAGGTGCGACAGCTCCGAGGTGCGGTCGGTCCAGGCGTCCAGCACCAGGCGCGCCTGCTCCACGGTGAGCTCGGCGAAGGAGGCGTCGTGGTCGGAGGTGAAGCAGACCACCTCGCAGCGCCCGGAGTCGCCGGCCAGCGAGGGGAAGCGGTTCTCGAAGACGACGACGTCGTACGAGGAGTCCGGGATCTCGCTCAGGCGGTCGCTCGTGGATGGGCACAAGGGACACTCGTCGGCCGGCGGGTGGTAGGTGCGGCCCTGCCGGTGGGAGGCGACCGCGACCGAGTCGCCGAGCAGCACGTCCCGGCGGATCTCGGAGGTGGTGACCGTACGGTCCAGCGGGCGGCGGTCGGCGGCGTCCCGCACGGTGTCGTCCCGAAGGTCGTAGTAGATCAGCTCACGACCGTCGGCCAGCCGTGTCGAGGTCTTCTTCAACGCCGGACTCCTCTACGTCCCGCACCCAATCACTCAACACAATCAAACATAACAGACCACAACCCGACAACACCTTTGCCCATCACGATCAAACAAAGAACACCAACAGAAGTGTTCAATAACTGAACGCGGAGGCGTAGGTTCCGCTCTGGATCAGTTCGCGCAACGAAGCGAGTTCTCATGCAAACCCCCACACAAGTCCCCACCTATCTGGCGGCGCAGCTACGGCTCCCCACCAACTGGCTGGACTACACGATCCTGGCGATCTACTTCGTCGTCGTCCTGGGCATCGGATTCGCGGCCCGCCGCTCGGTGAAGACCACGCTCGACTTCTTCCTCTCGGGACGCTCGCTCCCCGCCTGGATCACCGGCCTCGCCTTCATCTCGGCGAACCTGGCGGCCACGGAGATCCTGGGCATGGCCGCGAACAGCGCCCAGTACGGCGCCTACACCGTGCACTGGTACTGGATCGGCGCCATCCCCGCCATGGTCTTCCTGGGCCTGGTGATGATGCCCTTCTACTACGGCAGCAAGGTCCGCTCGGTCCCCGAGTTCCTGCTGCTGCGCTTCGACCGGGGCGCTCACCTGCTCAGTTCGATCCTGTTCGCGTTCGCCGCCATCCTGATCGCCGGCGTCAACCTCTACGCCCTCGCGATCGTCGTCGAGGCGCTGCTGGGCTGGCCGCAGTGGGTGGCCATCGTGGTCGCCGGCGCGTTCGTGCTGGCGTACATCACGCTGGGCGGCCTGTCCTCCGCGATCTACAACGAGGTGCTCCAGTTCTTCGTGATCCTCGCGGCGCTGATCCCGATCACCGTGCTCGGTCTGAAGAAGGTCGGCGGCTGGGGCGGGCTGACCGACAAGCTCACCGCCACCCACGGCCACGACTTCACCACCGCCTGGGGCGGCACCGGCATCGGGCAGGTCAACCCGCTCGGCGCGAACTGGCTGACCATCGTGCTCGGCCTCGGTTTCGTGCTCTCCTTCGGCTACTGGACGACGAACTTCGCCGAGGTGCAGCGCGCACTGTCCGCGAAGAACCTCTCCGCCGGACAGCGGACCCCGCTGATCGCCGCCTACCCGAAGATCTTCATCGTCTTCCTGGTGATGATCCCGGGCCTGGTCGCCGCCGCGCTCATCCCGAAGTTCGGCACCCCCGCCTCCGGCTACCAGTACAACGACGCCATCCCCTACCTGATGCAGGAGCTGCTGCCCAACGGCGTGCTCGGCATCGCGGTCACCGGCCTGCTCGCCGCGTTCATGGCCGGCATGGCCGCCAACGTGTCGTCGTTCAACACGGTGTTCACCAACGACATCTGGGCCAAGTACGTCGTGCGGCACCGCGAGGACGGGTACTACGTGAAGTTCGGCCGCCTCATCACCGCGATCGGCGTGTGCGCCTCGATCGGCACGGCCTTCCTCGCGTCCTCGTTCTCGAACATCATGGCCTACCTGCAGACGCTGTTCTCCTTCTTCAACGTGCCGATGTTCGTCGTCTTCATCGTCGGCATGTTCTGGAAGCGCGCCTCCGCCAAGTCCGGCTTCTGGGGACTGCTCGCCGGCACCACGGCGGCGATGATCAACTACTTCGTGTTCTACAAGAAGGGCATCATCTCCCTCCCCTCCGACCAGGGCGCCAACTTCGTCTCCGCGATCGCGGGCTTCGTGGCCGGCGCGGTCGTCATGGTCGCGGTGTCGCTGTTCACCAAGCCGAAGCCGGCCGAGGAGCTGCAGGGCCTGGTCTACGGCACCCGCTCCCCCGGCATGGCCGAACCGCCCGCCCCCGGCGACGAGGCCTGGTACCGCAAGCCGGCCCTGCTGGGCTGGGGTGCGGTGATCATCGCCGCCGCCTGCTACATCCCGTTCTCGCTCTGACCGCGGGAGAATGGAGAGACCATGACCGAGCACTCCGAGCAGTTCGACTTCTCAGCGTCCACGGAAGAGGAACTCCAGCGCGAAGTCACCGAGCTGGAGCACAAGTCCGCGACCGCCGCCCGCATCTTCGACCTGCGCCGCATCATCGGTGGTCTGTTCGTGCTCTACGGCGTCATCGTCACGATCACCGGGATCACCGACTCCCGGTCCGCCATCGACAAGGCCGAGGGCGTCAACATCAACCTGTGGACCGGCATCGGCATGCTGCTCCTGGGCGTCTTCTTCCTGGCGTGGCTGAAGCTCAGGCCTGCGGCGCCTCAGCCGCTTCCTCCGAAGGGTTCGCCGGAGGAGTAACCGTCGGCCAGGGGACGGTTCCGCCGTAGGGGTGTGGGCCGTCCCGCGGGTGCGGGTTCGTCGTGGCTGATCGCGCCCACGCGGCGGTAGCCGCATGTCAAACACAGCCCCGCGCCCCTCAGGGAGTTGCAGTGCCGTCGGCTTCAGTACCGGTGCCTATTCGGGGCCGGGGTTCAGTGGTCCCGCTCGGTCCAGGAGACCCGTCCTTGCGGCCAAGGCCGCCGCCTCCAGGCGCGACCCCACGCCCAGCTTCATCAGCACCCGCTGCACATGCGTACGCGCAGTGCTCGGCGCGATGCCCATGCCCGCCGCGATCAGCCGGGTGTCCTCGCCGTCGGCGACCCGGACCAGGACCTCGACCTCGCGCGGGGTCAGCATCTGCAACAGCCGCTGCCCCTCGTCATCGGGCTGCGCCGCCGGATTGAGCAGCTCGCCGAAGGCCCCCTGCAGCAGCTGCGGCGCCACCGCCGCCTCCCCCGCCCGGGCCTTCATGATGGCCCGCTCGACCCCCTCGATCCGCTCGTCGTGCCGTACGTACCCCGACGCCCCGGCCGCGAAGGCCGCCGCGATACCGCGCGGCGACGGCACCGGTCCCAGCACGAGCACCGCCACCTGCGGCCGCTCCCGCTTGATCTTCACCACCGGGTCGAAGGCCCCCGGCTCGGCCGGCGCCGCCGTGCCCAGCAGGCACACCTCCGGTGCCCGCGCGATCACCAGATCCGCCGCACCCGCGGCCGGCGCCGCCGCCGCCAGCACCCGGTGCCCGCGCAGCTTCAACGCCGACGCCAACGCCTCCGCCAGCAGGCGATGGTCGTCGACGACCATGAGCCGCACTCCCATAGAGCAACCCCCCAGTCCCCCCCATGGATGCCCCACTATGGACGCCCACCAGCCCACAACGACAGAGGGCCCCCCGGCACCCTGCCCTTTTCATGCCCCCGGAAGCTACACGCTTGTTCGACGTCGCGCTGCCCCTATGCAGGAGAAGTGCCCCGGATCGATGAAATCCGGGGCACTCCCTGGTAATACCTGGCATTCGTCCCCGGGCGCTCTGAAGCGTCCGGGGGCGTGCGATCAGCCGCTCGCGCCGAACGCGAGCACCAGATACTCCTTGCCGTACGTGGCCTTGTGCGCGAACACGGCCGACATGAACAACCGGCCCTGCCCGTACAGGATCTCCGCGAAGTCGGGGAGCATCGTGGCCTCCGCCTGCCGCACGTCCGGCGTGGCCGGGTTCTCCAGCAGCTTGGTCGCCTTGAAGGAGTCGCCGTCGATGGTGACGATCTGGCCGCCCTTGTCGAACGGCGGATGCTTGTAGACGAGCAGGTTGCCGCCGTCCATGCGCAGCGGGGTGATCGTGTAGCCGTCGCCGGCCTCGGCGCGCTGGCCGGTCTGCTTGCCGGTGGCCAGGTCGAAGGCGATGACCTCGTTGGTCTTGTTGAACTGGCCGCTGCCGTCGTGCTCCTCGGTCGGCACGTACAGCTTGCCGCCGCCGACGACGATCCCCTTGCAGGCCTCGATGCGGGAGATGCCGTCGCAGCGGCCCGCGTAGGTGTCACCGGGCGCGGAGATACGGGTGATCAGCTTGCCGGTCTTGTCGTCGACGGAGAAGTAGTCCGAGATGTTGCTGCCGTCGCCCGCGCTGTCACCGACGTCGGCGGCCACCACGAGCGGGTCGGTCGAGACGACGCTGGCGTACTCGATGCCCGAGGCCATCTGGTAGTCGGAGATCACCTTCCCGGACGTCGGGTCGATGGTCTGGATGTGCAGCTGGCGGTTGCCGTAGGTGCCGCACTTGCGCACCGCGACGAGCTTGGCGCCGCCGCCGTAGCCGGCGTCGTAGCAGGTGTCCCCCGGCTTCGGCTGCCACCGCACCTTGCCGGAGTCGAGGTCGAACGCGGCACCGCCGTTGGTGCTGCCGACCGCGACGGTGTGCTGAGAGACCGTCACGTTGTCGAGGTTGATCGGGGTGTCACCGGCCTTGACCGTCTTCGTCCACAACGTGGTGCCCTTGGCGAGGTCGACGGCCGCGACCTGGCTGCATCCCGCGGTGGAGTTCTTCGGCGGCATCTTCGGCTGGAAGACGATCGCCGTCCTGCCGTCCGCAGTGACGTGCTTGCTGGCCGTGCACACCGGGCCGGGCAGCTTGAGCGTCCACAGCTTGCTGCCGCTCGCGGGGTCGTAGCCGACGATCTCCGCGATCCCGCTCTTGGCGTACACCTTGCCGGTGAGCCAGGAGCCCGCGGTGACGACGGTGTCGTCCGTCTTGGGCAGCGGCACCTGGAAGAGGACCTTGGCGGCGGGGTTCGCCGGCACCTTCTCGTCGCCGTGGGACGACGTGCCCCCGGAGCCGTCCTTGCCGCCCGTGCCCCCGCTCGCCTGTGCGGTGTCCTTCTTGCCGTCGTCCCCGGAGGACTTGGCGTACCAGACACCACCGCCGACGATCAGGCCGATCACGACGAGCGCCGCGACGATGATGAGGGCGACGGGGTTCTTCCCGCCACCGGGCTTCCCGGGCTGCGGCGGCATCGGCGCGACGGGGGCGCCCGGGTAGCCGTAGCCCTGCTGCTGGGTGTAGGGGCCCGCGGGCGGGACCGGCTGGGTGTACGGGGTCTGCTGGGCACCCGGGTAGCCGTAGCCAGGCTGGGGCGGCTGCGGGCCCTGGGGCGCCTGGGGATAGCCGTAGCCGGACTGGGGCGGCTGCGGGCCCTGGGGTGCCTGGGGATAGCCGTAGCCGGGCTGGGGCTGGGGCGGCTGAGGTGCCGGGGGCTGCTGCGGGTAGCCGTAGCCGGGCTGAGGGCTCGTCTGGAAGCCCGGCGGGGTCGCGGGCGCCGGCGGGGCCGTGGGCGGCTGGTCCTGGGGCGGGCCGAAACCGCCCTGCTGCGGGGGCTGGTTCGGCGGCTGGCTCGGCGGCGGGGGCGGCTGGGTCATGACAGAGGTACCTCGGTGAAGCTCTCGGGGCCGGACGGCGGGCGGAGGACGGGAGACGGACCGGGGCTCACTTGCCGAAGGCCATCATCAGCTTCTCCTTCGCGTCGTCGTTGCCGGTCAGCCGGGAGGAGGAGATGAAGAAGCGTCCGTCGGCCCACTCGATGTCACCGTCGAAGAAGCCGTTCTCGATCCGGGCGGCGCCCGCCGGGTTCTGCAGCAGCTTGGTCGTCGTGTGCGAGCCGCCGGTGGTCGGGACCGACACGATCTGGCCGCCCGCGTCGTACGACGGCTGCACATACGCGATGAGCTTGCCGCCCTCGGTCTTCATCGGGGACATCGGCTCGTCCGCCGGAGACTTGACGCGCCACTTCTCCTTGCCGTTCGCCAGGCTGATGGCGACGATCTCGTTGGCGCTGGTCGTGGTGTCGGTGGGCAGGTAGAGCGTGTCCGCGTCGACGGCGACGCCCTGGCAGCCCTGGAGGTCGCGTTCGAGGATCGCCCAGCCGCAGTGCGGGGCGAACTTCTCGTCGACCTTGACCTCCGAGCGGAACTTGCCGTCCTTGGTGAAGGTGGAGATGTTCCAGGCCTTCTTGCCCTCGTTGGTCAGGTAGACCACGAGCGGGTCGAGGGAGTACGTCCGCGCGACCTTCCAGCCCTTCTTGACCGGCTGGGTCCACTTGACCTTGCCGGTGGCCGGGTCGAGTTCCTGGATCTCGTCGTGCTCGTTGCTGCCGCCGGCCCCGCAGGAGGCCACCTGGACCAGCCGGCCCGAGCCGCCCGCGAACGCGCTCGGGAAGCAGGCCGAGCCGTACTTCTTCTTGTCGTACAGCTTGCGGCCGGTGGCGAGGTCGTATGCCGTGCCCGACTGCGAACGGCCCACCATCAGCGTCTTCCCGCTGGTGGTCAGCTCGATGCTGAGCGCGCTGTCGAACAACGCGCCGTCGGCGACCTGGGCGGTCCAGCCCTTCTTGCCGGTGTTCAGGTCGATCTGCTGGAGCTGGTTGCACTTGGCGCGGTCGGTGACGCCGCTCATGTACGCCACGACGACCTTGTCGTCGGCCGACTTCTGCGGAGTGACCGCGCAGATCTTCTGCGGGAACGTGATCGGGTCCCAGGCGGGGTTGCCGTCGCCGACGTTGTAGGCGAAGACCTGCTTGTACGCCGCCTTCACCGCCGTCTTGCCGGTGATCCACATGCCGGGCGCATCGGCGCCGGAACCGGGGGCGTCGGGCGCGGTCTTGTACCAGAGCACCTTCGCCTCGCCGGACTTGCGGCCCTCGTTGAGGTTCTCCGGGTCCGCACCGCCGTTGCCGCTGCCGTCACCGGGGTTGACCGGCGCGCCGGAGGACTGCTTGCCGTCGTCACTCTTCTGGGCGACCGGCTTCTTGCCGCTGCCGTCATCGCCACTCGTGACCGCGTAGACGGTGCCACCGATGACGGCCAGCGCGGCCACCGCGGCACCGATGATCAGCGCAGTCCTCCCCTTGGACGCGGGCTGCCCGCCGGGCGGGGTGCCGGGCGCGCCCGGGAACTGGGGCGGCTGCTGCGGGTAGCCGTAGCCGGGCTGGGGCTGCGGGGCGTACGCGTTCGGCTGGCCGTATGGTCCCGGCTGCTGGCCGTAGGGGCCCGGCTGGGCGGGCTGGCCGTACGGGCCGGGCTGCTGGGGGTAGCCGTACCCCGGCTGCGGCGGGGTCTGCGGAGGCCCCTGCGGAGGCGGCGGGTTCTGCGCTGCGCCGAAGGCGCCGCCCGTCGGCGGCTGGTCCTGCGGCGGTCCGAAGCCGCCCTGCGGCGGCTGGTTGGGCGGCTGAGTCATCAGCGCGTTCCCCCGTTCGATCACTGATTTTTAGCCACGCCCTGAGGTTCGTGATGACCCAGAGCCGTACTCAGAAAGTTCTCAGACGGCTCTTTCTATCACTCACAACTGACAAGGCACGGGGCCGGTTCAACCCCTGTTCCCAAGGGAGGACCGGCCCGTGATGCCCTCGTTATGCGCCTTCACGCACCCTTCACGCGTCCTCGGCCATTTCCAGCCAGCGCATTTCCAGTTCCTCGCGCTCCCCGGCCAGATCGCGCAACTCCGCGTCCAGTTCGGCGACCTTGGCGAAGTCCGTGGCGTTCTCGGCGATCTGGGCGTGCAGCTTGGACTCCCTCTCGGAGATCTTGTCCAACTGGCGCTCGATCCGCTGGAGTTCCTTCTTGGCGGCGCGCTGGTCGGCGGCGCTCTTCTCCGCCGCGGCCGGCTTGGGCGCCGTGGCGGCGGCCTTCTCGGCGACCGCCTCCTCCATCCGCTGCCGCCGCTCCAGGTACTCGTCGATGCCGCGCGGCAGCATCCGCAGGGCGCCGTCGCCGAGGAGGGCGAACACCCGGTCCGTGGTGCGCTCCACGAAGAACCTGTCGTGGGAGATGACGATCATCGAGCCCGGCCAGCCGTCGAGGACGTCCTCGAGCTGGGTGAGGGTCTCGATGTCGAGGTCGTTGGTGGGCTCGTCGAGGAAGAGGACGTTGGGCTCGTCCATGAGGAGGCGCAGGAGCTGCAGGCGCCGGCGCTCACCACCCGACAGGTCACCGACCGGCGTCCACTGCTTCTCCTTGGAGAAGCCGAACGTCTCGCACAGCTGCCCTGCGGTCATCTCGCGCCCCTTGCCGAGGTCGACGCGCTCACGGACCTGCTGCACGGCCTCCAGGACCCGCACGGCGGGGTCGAGTTCGGCTACCTCCTGGGAGAGGTAGGCGAGCTTGACGGTCTTCCCGACGACGACCCGCCCGCCGACGGGCTGCACCTCGCCCTCGGTCCGCGCCGCCTGGGCCATGGCCCGCAGCAGCGAGGTCTTGCCGGCGCCGTTGACGCCGACCAGGCCGATGCGGTCGCCGGGGCCGAGCTGCCAGGTGACGTGCTGGAGCAGCACCTTGGGCCCGGCCTGCACGGTGACGTTCTCCAGGTCGAAGACCGTCTTGCCGAGGCGGGAGGAGGCGAACTTCATCAGCTCGCTGCTGTCCCGGGGCGGCGGCACGTCCGCGATCAGCTCGTTGGCGGCCTCGACCCGGAAGCGCGGCTTGGAGGTGCGCGCGGGCGCCCCGCGCCGCAGCCAGGCCAGCTCCTTGCGGATCAGGTTCTGCCGCTTGGCCTCTTCGGTGGCGGCGATCCGCTCGCGCTCCGCGCGCGCGAAGACGTAGTCGGAGTAGCCGCCCTCGTACTCGTACACGTCGCCACGCTGAACGTCCCACATGCGGGTGCAGACCTGGTCCAGGAACCACCGGTCGTGCGTCACGCACACCAGTGCCGAGCGCCGGTTCTGCAGGTGCCGGGCGAGCCAGGCGATGCCCTCGACGTCGAGGTGGTTGGTGGGCTCGTCGAGGACGATCAGGTCCTGTTCCTCGATGAGCAGCTTGGCGAGCGCGATGCGGCGCCGCTCGCCGCCGGACAGCGGCCCGATGACGGTGTCGAGCCCCTTGGGGAAGCCGGGCAGGTCGAGCCCGCCGAACAGCCCGGTCAGCACATCGCGGACCTTGGCGTTGCCGGCCCACTCGTGGTCGGCCATGTCGCCGATGACCTCGTGGCGGACGGTGGCGGCGGGGTCCAGGGAGTCGTGCTGGGTGAGCACGCCGATGCGCAGCCCGCCGGAGTGGGTGACGCGCCCGGTGTCCGCCTCCTCCAGCTTGGCGAGCATCCGGATGAGGGTGGTCTTGCCGTCGCCGTTGCGCCCGACGACCCCGATCCGGTCCCCTTCCGACACGCCGAGCGAAACGCCGTCGAGCAGGGCACGGGTGCCGTACACCTTGCTGACGTTCTCGACATTGACCAGGTTGACGGCCATTTCACTCCTGTGCGCGGGGGTCGGTCAGCCTTCTAGCGTAGGCCCTGGTTGGTGAGGGGCGGGGCGCGAGGGGGTTGTCACTCTTTGTGATGACGTGATCGGGAACAGGCCGCTACCGTTGAGGTCAGGCAGCAGGATCCCGTCCATGGGAGGAACCATGACCGCCGAGTCCGTAGACCACCACGTCCACTGGCCGGTGCCACCGCAGGACGGCTACACCGTGGACGACCTGTTCACACTGCCGGATCTCCCGCCGCATACCGAGCTGATCGACGGGAGCCTGGTTTTCGTGAGTCCGCAGCGCATCTTTCATGCCGATGCGATTGACATGCTGATCAGCGGCCTGAGGCGCACAGCACCGCCGGAGATCCGGGTCAAACGGGAGATGACCGTCGTGCTCGACAAGCGCAACGGCCCCGAACCGGACATCTCCGTGGTCCTTGCAGAAGCTGTCACCGACCGGCGCCAGACCCACTTCAAGGCGGCAGATGTCGTGCTCGCCATCGAGGTCGTATCGCCGGACTCCGAGGCTCGCGACCGAGACGCGAAGCCTCACAAGTACGCGGCGGCGGGGATCCCCCATTTCTGGCTCGTCGATATGGCAGGCCAGGACGACCACCCTGCCGTCCAGGTCTACGAGCGCGGCGAGGCCACAGGCACCTACACACTGACCGGCATCTACCACGACCACCTCAAGGTCAACGTCCCCTACGACATCGACATCGACCTGACCGCCATCGACAACCTCTGAGGCCTGCCCTCAGAGAACCGTCGCCCCCGCCACCGGCCCCACCGCCATCCGCACCGCCCTGTACGTCCCCGACGCCCGCAGGGCCTCGGCCACCTTCTCCGCCGACTCCGCATCACGCGCGAGGAACGCCGTCGTAGGCCCCGATCCGGAGACCAGCGCGGCCAGCGCACCCGCCCCTCGCCCCGCCTCCAGCGTGTCGGCCAGCTCCGGGAACAGGGACAGCGCGGCGGGCTGAAGGTCATTGGACACGGCCGCCGCCAGCGCCTCCGCGTCCCCCTTCGCCAGGGCCTCCAGCAGCTCCGCCGAGGCCACCGGCTCCGGAATCTCCCGTCCCTCCGCCAGCCGGTCGAACTCCCGGAAGACCGCCGGGGTCGACAGCCCCCGCTCGGCCATCGCGAACACCCAGTGGAAGGTGCCGCCGGTCTCCAGGACCGTCAGCTGCTCCCCGCGCCCGACCCCCAGAGCCGCCCCGCCGACCAGGCTGAACGGCACATCGCTGCCCAACTCGGCGCAGATGGCGAGCAACTCGGCCCGGGAAGCACCCGTACCCCACAGCGCATTGCAGGCGAGCAGCGCGCCCGCGCCGTCCGCGCTGCCGCCCGCCATACCGCCGGCGACCGGGATGTCCTTGGCGATGTGGATGTGGACGTTGGGCTCGATGCCCCGGCGCCCGGCGAGGGCGATGGCCGCGCGCGCGGCGAGGTTGGTGTCGTCCAGGGGGACCTGGTCGGCGTCCGGGCCCTCGCAGGTGATCCGGAGTTCCTCCGCGGGGGTCACCGTCACCTCGTCGTAGAGGCCGACGGCGAGGAAGACGTTGGCGAGGTCGTGGAACCCGTCGGGGCGGGCGGCGCCCACCGCGAGCTGGACGTTGACCTTGGCCGGGACCCGTACCGTGACGCTCACTCGCCGCTCTCCTTGTGTTCCGCGATCCGCACGAACTCCTCCACCGTCAGCGACTCCCCGCGCGCCTGCGGCGAGACCCCGGCGGCGACCAGGGCCGCCTCGGCGGCAGCGGCGGACCCGGCCCAGCCGGCGAGGGCGGCCCGCAGGGTCTTGCGGCGCTGGGCGAACGCCGCGTCGATCACCGCGAAGACCTCCCGCTTGGAGGCCGTCGTCTTGATCGGCTCGGCCCGCCGCACGAGGGAGACCAGCCCGCTGTCGACGTTCGGCGCGGGCCAGAAGACGTTGCGCCCGATGGCACCGGCGCGCTTCACGTCGGCGTACCAGTTGGCCTTCACGGACGGGACGCCGTACACCTTGTTGCCGGGCGTGGCGGCCAGCCGGTCCGCGACCTCGGCCTGGACCATTACGAGCGTGCGTTCGATGCTCGGGAAGGTGTCGAGCATGTGCAGCAGCACCGGTACGGCCACGTTGTAGGGCAGGTTCGCCACCAGGGCCGTCGGTGCGGGGCCGGGCAGTTCGGCGACGTGCATCGCGTCGGAGTGCACCAGCGCGAACCGGTCGGCGCGCTCCGGCGCGCGCGCCGCGATGGTCGCGGGCAGTGCGGCGGCCAGCACGTCGTCGATCTCGACGGCGGTGACCCGGTCGGCGACCTCCAGCAGCGCGAGCGTGAGGGAACCGAGCCCCGGGCCGACCTCGACGACCACGTCGTCGGGGCGGACCCCGGCGGTGCGGACGATCCGGCGGACCGTGTTGGCGTCGATCACGAAGTTCTGGCCGCGCTGCTTGGTGGGACGGACACCGAGCGCTGCCGCCAGCTCGCGGATGTCGGCGGGGCCGAGGAGGGCGTCGGGGGTGGGGCTGCTCACGGGACAAGGGTACGGGGCTGCCGGGGGCCCTTCGTCCGGCTCCCGGTGCTCACCCGCGCAGCCGTGTCCCGCAGTGCGGCCAGGGGCTCGCGCCCTGGCGCACGTACAGCTTCTTCGCGCGGAACGTCTGCTCCTCCGCGGACGCGTCCTGCGGGCGTCCGCTGCCGCCGAGGCTGTGCCAGGTGCGCGCGTCGAACTGGTAGAGCCCGCCGTACGTCCCCGAGGGGTCCACGGCGTGCGGGCGGCCGCCGGACTCGCAGGCGGCGAGTCCGTGCCAGTCGAGGTGGTCGGCGCCCTTCACGGAGTGCGGCCGGGGCTTGGTGCCCACCTTCACCACCTGCTTGCGCGGCTCGCGCACCACCTCGGCCGTCTCCCGGCGCGGTTTCTCCCGGACGCCGTTGACGGTGCGCAGGAAGTAGGTGACGCGCCGCAGCCCGGGCTGTCCGGGCCGTTCGACGACCTCGGTGCCCTTGAAGAGGGAGGGGTCCTCGATCCGTTCCACCTCGAAGGGGATCTCCTCCTCGCGCACCTCCCTGACGCCGGTCACCCGCAGCACGGTCACCGTCTGCCCGTCGCGCGGGAAGCTGTCGGGCGGGACGGAGGTGGTGTCCTGGCCGTGCAGGGTGACGCCGGCCTCCTCGACTGCTTCGCGGACGCTGGCCGCGTTGGTGCGGATGGTGCGGGTGCGGCCGTCCGCCATGACCGTGACGGCACGCTCGGTGCGCACGTCGAGCGCGAGCCCGGTGCGTCCGATGCCCTGGGAGCGCGAGGTGGACAGATACGCGCCCTCCGCGCGCACCCCCAGCTCCCTGAGCGCGCCGTCCACCGTGTGCGCCGTCGTCCACACCTCGTGCTGCTGACCGTCCAGCGTGAGCCGTACGGGGCGCCCGTAGTGCACCGCGACCTCGTCGCCGCTCGCGAGCGGCACGCCACGGGCGGGCGCGACCACGTCGTGCTCGCCCACGCGTACGCCCTCCTCGGTGAGCAGCTCGGACACGTCGTCGGCGAAGGTGTGCAGGGACTGCCGCCTGCCGTCGACGTCCAGCTCGACCGCCTTGTCCTTGGCGACGAAGGCGGTGGTGCCGCCGGCCAGGAACGCGACGACCAGCGCCTGCGGCAGCAGGCGGCGCACAGCGGACTCCGGGCGCTCGGCGCAGCGCGCCTTGCGCCGGCGCGCAGCACGCCCGCTCACCCCGGCGTGCACATCCAGGTCATCCGCCCCCACGTGCACATCCGGCTCGCCCACCCCCGCGTGCTCACCCGGCTCCTCCACCCACGCGGGCGCCTCGGCCTCCGGCAGCACCCCCTCGGGCATGCTCGCCGGCTGCCTCGGCAGCGGCAGCTCCGGTTCGGTGACGAAGTACGCCTCGGCCTCGTAAGCGGGCCGGTAGGTGTCCCCGTACATTCCGTACGGCAGCGTCTCCGTGGTGTGTACGAAGGAGTCGTGGCCGTACGGGTCGTACATCTCGAATTGCGAGTTGCTCACGCCGACACGCTCCAGAGGGCCAGAGGGGTCCGGATCGGGCCCCCAGAACCTAGCGGAGCGCCAGTCACTCTCCAAAGCGCCACGACTACACACGGTCGCGACCGGCCTCAGTAGAGCCCCTGTGGGCGTTATCGGCCAGTTATGAACGACATACTGTCAGTAACCGAAGGCGCGAGCCGTGTTCGCGCCCAGCGCCGTCGCCAGCGCGTCCTCGTCGATGCCCCGCACGGCGGCCATCGCGCGCACCGTGACCGGAACGAGATACGGGGCGTTGGGCCGTCCGCGGTACGGCGCCGGGGTGAGGAAGGGCGCGTCGGTCTCCACGAGGACCAGGTCCAGCGGGGCGACGGCGAGGGCGTCCCTGAGGTTCTGGGCGTTCTTGAAGGTGACGTTGCCGGCGAAGGACATGAAGTAGCCCTCGCGGGCGCAGATCTCGGCCATCTCGGCGTCGCCGGAGTAGCAGTGGAAGACGGTGCGCTCGGGGGCGCCCTCCTCCTTCAGGACGCGCAGGACGTCGGCGTGGGCGTCGCGGTCGTGGATGACGAGGGCCTTGCCGTGCCGCTTGGCGATCTCGATGTGGGCGCGGAAGGACCGCTCCTGGGCCGCCTTGCCCTCGGGGCCGGTGCGGAAGTAGTCCAGCCCCGTCTCGCCGACGCCCTTGACGTGGGGCAGCCCGGCCAGCCGGTCGATCTCGGCGAGGGCGTCGTCCAGCGCGGCATTGCCGCCCGGCTGCCGGGCGCCCTGCCGGGACCAGCCGTCGGGGTCGCCGTGGACGATGCGCGGGGCCTCGTTCGGGTGCAGGGCGACGGTCGCGTGCACGTTCTCGTACGCGGCGGCCGTCTCGGCGGCCCACTGCGACCCCTTGATGTCGCAGCCGACCTGCACGACCGTCGTCACGCCCACCGACGCGGCCTTGGCGAGGCCCTCCTCGACGGTGCCGGACTGCATGTCGAGATGGGTGTGGGAGTCGGCGACGGGCACCCGGAGGGGCTCCGGGAGCGGCGGTGCGGCGCTCTTGTCGTTCTTGTCATCCTGGGCGGCGCGGCCGGCGTTCGAAGGCATGGCTCCGATCCTACGAAAGGGGCATGCGTTCGAACGCCGGTGATCCGCTCAGCTCGCCCGGCGCTGGAAGGGGTGCAGGAGATCGGACAGGTGCCAGTGGTGGTCCCTGGCCGCGGAGGCCTCGGGGCTCACGGCCGTCCCGTCGGGCACCGTGGGGACCTCCACCGGCCCGGCCGCCGGGACACTGCGGTGGTGGTGGCCGGCCGCGCTGCGCACCGCCGAGACCTGGCCCGCGCGCATGATCCGCACGACGTGACCGTCGCAGTTGTGGCATGCGGGGCGGCTCAGCGGGGACGGCACGATCCGCCCGTCGGCCACGTACATCACGAACTCGTGGCCGTCGGCGTCCGTGTGGTGCTCTATCTCGTACGACTGCTCCCAGCCGTGCCCGCATCGCATGCACGCGAACGCGTACGACTCGTGAACGACGGCTGTGGCCGTGCCGCGGAGGCCGGACTGCCCTGCGATCTCACTCATGCCAGCTCCTGTTGTCCGCTGGACAAGCGCCCCGCCGCGGGGGTTCCCCCCGGAATCCCCTGGGGCGCGGGACGGGTGCGTCCCTTTGACCAGTGGACGCCTGCGCCGCAGCGAATGCAGCAGGCCTGTCGAGTGTTGGAGGCGTTTTGGACGTTCCTTGCCCCAGCGGCCTTGGCCACGGGGCTGCGCTTTGCCTTCGGCGTCCGCCTTTTGCCCTCCCATGGGGCGCCCGCTCAGTCGAGAACGCCCCTGCTCAGAGGGCCTGTTTCCGCAGGCCGGGGGACGCGCCCGAAGGGGCGCGGGCTGTATCGATATGCGGCTCCGCCGCGTGGGCGCGACCAGCCACACCCGACCCGCACCCCGCCGGCAAGAACAACCCCGACGGTGCTAGCCGGAACCCGCCTACTCAGAGGAGCGCTTCGCCGCCACCACCGCGTCGAACACGACCCTCTTCGGCAGCCCGGCCTCCGCCGCCACCGCCGCGATCGCCTCCTTGCGCCGCTCGCCCGCCTCCTCCCGGATACGCACCCGGCGGACCAGTTCCCCGGCGTCGAGTTCCTCGGGCCCGGACTCGGGAGCACCCTCCACGACGACGGTGATCTCTCCGCGGACGCCCTCGGCGGCCCACTGCGCGAGCTCCGCGAGGGGACCGCGCCGCACCTCCTCGTACGTCTTGGTCAGCTCGCGGCAGACGGCGGCGCGCCGGTCCGCGCCGAAGACCTCGGCCATGGCGGCGAGGGTGTCGTCGAGCCGGTGCGGGGCCTCGAAGTAGACCAGCGTCCGCCGCTCGTCGGTGACCTCCCGCAGCCGCGACAGCCGCTCCCCCGCCTTGCGCGGCAGGAAGCCCTCGAAGCAGAACCGGTCGACGGGCAGCCCGGACAGGGCGAGGGCGGTGAGCACGGCGGACGGCCCAGGTACGGCGGTGACCCGGATGTCCTTCTCCACGGCGGCCGCGACCAGCCGGTACCCCGGGTCGGAGACGGACGGCATGCCCGCGTCCGTCACCAGCAGCACGCGCGCGCCGCCGAGCAGCTCCTCGACCAGCTCGGGGGTGCGGGCGGACTCGTTGCCCTCGAAGTACGACACCACGCGGCCCTTGGGGGTCACGCCCAGCGCCTGGGTGAGCCGGCGCAGCCGCCGGGTGTCCTCGGCGGCGACGACGTCGGCGCCGGCCAGCTCCTCGGCCAGCCGGGGCGGCGCGTCCGCGATGTCGCCGATGGGGGTACCTGCCAGGACAAGGGTTCCAGTCACGCCCCCATCCTCCCAGGGCGCCGAGCAACCCGGGAAAACGACCGCATCCCCCGGCCGGTACCGCCCATGCACGGGACTCACACAGAACGGTTCCCTACGATGGCGCGGTGACCAGTACCGCGTCCTCCACGGACCTCCGGCAGGGCCAGGCACCGCACGACCAGCGGCCGTCGTGGCAGCAGCGGCTGCGCCGATTCGGCTACACGCCCGCCAAGGATGCGCCGGCGGGCGACGCACGTGACCGGCTGGTGCCGCCGTACGCCGAGCCGAGCCCGCGCCTGTGGCAGGTGCTGGGCGTCCCGCCGGTCCTGGCGGAGCGGATCGCGCGCTGGTCCGGCTGGGGCGGTCCGCTGCTGGTCACGCTGATGGCGGGCCTGATGCGGTTCTGGAACCTGGGCAGCCCGCGCGCGGTGATATTCGACGAGACGTACTACGCCAAGGACGCCTGGGCGCTCGTCCACCGCGGCTACGAGGTCAACTGGGACAAGAACGCCAACGACCTGGTGCTGCAGACCCACGGCCATCTGGCGATCCCCACGGACGCGGCGTATGTCGTGCACCCGCCGGTGGGCAAGTACGTCATCGGCCTCGGCGAGCTGATGTTCGGGTTCAACCCGTTCGGCTGGCGCTTCATGACGGCACTGCTGGGGACCCTCTCGGTCCTGCTGCTCTGCCGGATCGGCCGCCGTCTGTTCCGCTCCACGTTCCTGGGGTGCCTGGCGGGCGCGCTGATGGCGGTGGACGGCCTGCACTTCGTGATGAGCCGGACCTCGCTGCTGGACGGCGTGCTGATGTTCTTCGTGGTGGCCGCGTTCGGCTGCCTGATCATCGACCGGGACAGGTCCCGGGAGAAACTGGCCGCCGCGCTGCCGGTGAGCCCCGACGGCCTGGTCCGCCCGGACCTGCACGTCGGCGACACGTTCCGCTTCGGCTGGCGCCCCTGGCGCTGGGCGGCCGGTCTGATGCTGGGCCTGGCCCTCGGCACGAAGTGGAACGGCCTGTACATCCTGGCCGCGTTCTGCGTGATGGCGGTGCTGTGGGACGTCGGCGCCCGCAAGGTGGCCGGCGCCCGGCACCCGTACATCGCGGTGCTCAAGTACGACACGGGCATCACGTTCCTCGCGACCGTCCCGGTGGCGATCGCCGTCTACCTCGCCTCCTGGACCGGCTGGATCCTTTCCCCCGCCGACGGCACCGGCGGCTACTACCGCAACTGGGCGGCCACCGACGGCAAGGGCGGCAGCTGGACCTTCCTGCCGGACTGGCTGCGCAGCCTGTGGCACTACGAGCACGAGGTCTACAAGTTCCACATCGGGCTGTCGTCCCCGCACACCTACCAGTCCAACCCGTGGAGCTGGATCGTGCTGGGCCGCCCGGTGTCGTACTTCTACGAGTCCCCCTCCCCCGGCGCCGACGGCTGCCCGGCCGACGCCGGCCAGAAGTGCGCGCGGGAGGTGCTCGCCATCGGCACGCCGCTGCTGTGGTGGGCGGCCTGCTTCGCGATCCTGTACGTGCTGTGGCGGTGGCTGCTGCGCCGAGACTGGCGGGCCGGTGCCATCGCCTGCGGGATCGCGGCCGGTTACCTGCCCTGGTTCATGTACCAGGAGCGGACGATCTTCCTGTTCTACGCGGTCGTCTTCCTGCCGTTCCTGTGTCTCGCGGTGACGATGATGATCGGCGCGATCGTCGGCCCGCCGGGCTCCGGCGACACCCGCCGGGTGGTCGGCGCCTCGGCGGCGGGTGTGCTGGTCCTGCTGATCGCCTGGAACTTCATCTACTTCTGGCCGCTGTACACCGGAACGGCGATCCCGATCGACTCCTGGCGGTCGCGGATGTGGCTGGATACCTGGGTATAAGCGCTCTGTCCACGGCTGGACGCCTGAGTACAAACACTCTGTTCACAGAAATCACCCCTGCATACTGTTCCCCGTGAGCATTTTTTGAACATGTTCATCAAACGGGGAGGAGCGCTCGATGCGCAGCGCAGTCAAGGGGGCCGTCATAGGCGGCGTGTGCGTGGTGGTGCTGGGCGGGGCCGGGTACGGGGCCTACAACATCGTGTCCGCGTTGAGCGGTGACGGGGGATCGGGCGGGGGCGGTCCCGCGGTCGTGAAGAGCGGCCCGCCGGGCACCGACGAGGTCGGGGCGACGACCGGAAAGTTCTTCGCCGCCTGGGAGAAGGGGGACGCCTCGACCGCGGCGGCCTACACCAACTACCCGGAGGCGGCCGAGCAGTTGCTGACGGCCTACGGCCGGGACGCGCACATCACCCATGTGCACATCACGCCCGGCGCGGCCACCGGCACGACCATGCCGTTCACGGTCAAGGCAACGGTGTCATACGGCGGAAAGACCCGACCGCTCACCTACGAGAGCCGCTTGTCGGTCGTGCGCGGCAAGACCTCCCACCGGGCGCTGGTCGACTGGCAGCCCTCCGTCGTCCACCCGCGGCTGCGCAAGGGGGACACGCTGATGACGGGCGGGTCCGCGACCCCGCAGATCGAGGCCGTGGACCGCGACGGGACGGTACTGACGCCGGAGAAGTACCCGTCCCTCGGCCCGGTCCTGGACGAGCTGCGCAAACGGTACGGCGACAAGACCGGCGGCCGGCCCGGCGTGGAGCTGGTGATACGCCACGGCGCCACGACGGGTGAGGAGAGCGCGGCCGACACCACCCTCCTCACCCTCGCCAAGGGCAGGCCCGGCAGGCTGCACACGACGCTCAGCGCGAGCGCGCAGGCGGCGGCCGAGACGGCCGTACGGAAGTACACCGATGCCTCCGTGGTGGCCGTGAAGGCCGGCACGGGCGAGATCCTGGCCGTGGCCAACCACCGCGACGACGGCTTCGACGCGGCCCTCCTCGGCGAACGCGCCCCCGGCTCCACCATGAAGATCATCAGCGCGGCGACCCTCATCGACAACGGCCTGACCACCGCGAACGGCCCGGCGCCCTGCCCGCCTTCCGCCGTCTGGCAGAGCCAGACCTTCCACAACCTCAAGAACCTCGCCCCGGACGACCACGCCACCCTCTCCGACAGCTTCGCCCGCTCCTGCAACACGGCGTTCGTGAAGTTCGCGGACGAGGTGAAGGTGGACACCCTGACCAAGGAGGCCCAGGAGCGGTTCGGGCTCGGGCAGAACGACTGGCAGATCGGCGTCCCGTCCTTCGACGGCCGGGTCCCCGCCTCCGGTGGCCCCGACACGGCGGCCGCCCTGATCGGCCAGGGCCAGGTCCAGATGAGCCCCCTGAACCTGGCCTCCGTGACGGCGACCGCGATGACCGGCGCCTTCCGGCAGCCGGTGATCGTGCCGCTGGACCTGGACCACCGCGCACCGGCACGCGCGCGTGGGCTGTCGCAGAGCACCGTCCTGCAGCTGCGCGCCATGATGAACCGCACGGCTCGCAGCGGCACGGCGGCCACCGTCATGTCCGGGCTCGGTGGGAACATCGGCGCGAAGACCGGCTCGGCCGAGGCCGACGGGCTGGCGAAGTCCGACAGCTGGTTCGCCGGGTACCGCGACGACGTCGCCGCCGCCGCGATGGTGCAGGACGGCGGACACGGCGTCGACGCGGCCGGACCGATTGTCGCAACCGTGCTACGGACTGCCCGCTGACATCACCCTCAAAGGCGGGGACCTTAATGTGGTTGGCGTCGTTGGGGAGTGTGAGGGCCGCGGGGACCCTGGGGAAGGTGCGGAGGAACTGAGGCTGTGGGCAAGAGAAGGCGCGTCGCCGAGCGACGGAAGACCAGACCCGCCGTGCTCGGCGGGATGATCGCCGTGGTCGTCGTCGGCGCCGGGTTCGGCGTCTACGCGCTGTACGACGGCGGTGCGGCGGCCGAGGACCGGACGGCCACGTCCGGGCACCGGGCCGTCAAGACAGGCCCGCTCACCGCAGCCGAGGTCCGCACCGCCTCGACGCGCTTCCTCACCGCCTGGCAGCAGGGCCGGGTCGGCGAGGCGGCGGCCGCCACCGACGACTCGGCCGGCGCCACCACCCTGCTCACCGGCTACTCCAAGGACGCCCATGTGAAGGACGTCACGGTCACCGCGGGCAGGGGCACCGGCGCCAAGGTGCCGTTCTCCGTGAAGGCGACGGTGTCGTACCAGGGCCTCAGCAAGCCGCTCGCGTACGGCAGTTCGCTCACCGTCGTGCGGCGGGCGAGCGACGGCAAGCCGCTGGTCGACTGGCACGCCTCCGTGGTCCAGCCGGACCTGAAGGACGGCGACACGCTCGTCACCGGCGAGTCCGGCACGCCGCCGATCAAGGCGCTGGACCGGGACGGCGCGGAGCTGACGGCCGCCAAGTACCCGTCACTGGGCACGGTTCTGGACGGGCTGCGGGAGAAGTACGGCAAGGAGGCGGGCGGCAAGGCGGGCGTGGAGCTGCGCGTGGTGCGCGGCAAGGCGTCGAAGACGGCGAAGCTGTCCGACAAGACGCTCGTGGAGCTGAGCAAGGGCACTCCGGGCACGGTGAAGACGACGCTGAGCCCCACGCTGCAGGCGGCCGCCGAGCAGCAGGTGGCCAAGCAGGCGCGCGCGTCGGTGGTCGTGATGCGCCCGTCGACCGGCGAGATCCTGGCCGTCGCGAACACCTCCCACGGCTTCAACGTCGCCTTCCAGGGCTCCCTGGCGCCCGGCTCCACGATGAAGATCGTGACGTCGACGATGCTGTTCGAGAAGGGGCTCGTCACCCCGGACGCGTCGCACCCCTGCCCCAAGACGTACAAGCTCGCCGGCTGGACGTTCCACAACGACGCCGACTCCGAGATCAAGAAGGGCACGTTCAAGCAGAGCTTCGGGGCCTCCTGCAACAACGCCTTCATCAACTTCGCGCCGAAGCTGTCCAACAGCGACCTGACGCAGGAGGCCCAGCAGGTCTACGGCCTCGGCCTGAACAACTGGTCCATCGGCGTCCCCACGTTCGACGGCGCCGTCCCGGTGCAGAGCGGCGCACAGATGGGCGCCTCGCTGATCGGGCAGGGCGGGGTACGCATGAACCCGCTGAACATGGCATCGGTGGCGGCGACGGTGCGGACCGGCGTCTTCCACCAGCCGTACCTGGTGTCCCCCACGGTGGACCACCGCACGCTCGCGAAGGCCTCGCGCACCATGTCGTCGAAGACGCAGGCCGAGCTGAAGGACGTCATGCAGTACACGGCGACCTACGGCACGGCAGCCAAGGCGATGGCGGGCCTGGGCTCGGACTACGGCGCGAAGACGGGCTCGGCGGAGGTCGACGGGCAGAAGAAGCCGAACGGCTGGTTCACGGCGTACAAGGGCGATCTCGCCGCGGCGGGCGTGGTGCAGGCGGGCGGCCACGGCGGTGACACGGCCGGGCCGATCGTCGCGACACTGCTGAAGCTGGGGAGCTGAGCGGTCCCCTCGGGAAGCCGAGGGGTCCGGGATGCGTCAGCTGTGCACGGGCTCGGCCGCATGCGTCCGGCGCAGGAACCTGAGCAGCGTCTTCGACTCGAACTGCACCACTTCCACGCCGTGCGCGGAGTGGAACTCGACCACGGCCTGGACGCGTCCGCACGGCCACACCCGTACGTCACCGCTCTCGGCCGGCGCGCGCAGTCCCCGTTCGAGCAGGGAGCGTGCGAAGGTCCACTCGTGCGGTCCGGGCAGCGGCAGGCCGACCCGGACCGAGCGCGGATCGGTGTCGGGGTCGTACCGCAGAACCACCGGTACGGCCCCCGGGTCCTCCTCGTCCGTGACGATGTGGGCGCGCGCGTACTGCTCGACTACAGACATCGGATCGCCCTCTCACGCTCAGTGACCTATGCGGAAGCCGCGCAACCGCTTCCATCCAATGTCGCATATTTTCCGGTTTGCGCCCTATCGAGAGCGAGACCCGGTCTCTCTTGCAAAAGGGTTGCAACAAGCCTCTAAAATCGTCCGGTGCACGTACCTGACGGATTCATCGACGCCCCCACCTCCGCGGTCACCGCAGTGGTCGCCGCCGGCGCCCTCGCGGTGAGCCTGCGCGGCGCCCGCCGCGAGCTCGACGAACGTGCGGCCCCGCTGGCCGGCCTGGCGGCGGCGTTCATCTTCGCCGTACAGATGCTCAACTTCCCCGTCGCGGCCGGCACGAGCGGCCATCTGCTGGGCGGTGCGCTCGCCGCGATCCTCGTCGGCCCGTACACAGGCGTGTTGTGCGTGTCGGTCGTGCTGCTCATGCAGGGCGTGCTGTTCGCGGACGGCGGGCTGACCGCGCTCGGCGTGAACATCACGGACATGGCGATCGTCACCACGGTCGTGTCGTACGCCGTCTTCCGCGGGCTGCTCGCCGTACTGCCCCGCAAGCGGCGTTCGGTCACCGTCGCCTCCTTCGTCGCCGCGCTGGTCTCCGTGCCGGCCGCCGCCGTCGTCTTCACGCTCGTCTACGCGGTCGGCGGCACCACGGACGTCGCCCTCGGCAAGGTGGCGACCGCGATGATCGGCGTCCATGTGCTGATCGGCATCGGCGAGGCCGTGATCACCGCGCTCACGGTGAGCGCGGTCATCGCCGTGCGCCCGGACCTGGTGCACGGCGCGCGCGGTCTCCGGCAGCGCCTGAAGCTGCGCGTGGACGGCGTGCTGGTGGACGCTCCCCCCTCCCCCACGGCGCCCGTCGCGGCGCGCACCTCCCGGCGCACGCTGTGGATCACCGGACTGGTCACCTCGCTGGTGCTCGCCGGGTTCGTGAGCTTCTACGCCTCCGCCGACCCGGACGGCCTGGAGAAGGTCGCGCACGACCAGGGCATCGACAAGAAGACCGAGAAGCACGCGGCGGCCGACTCCCCGCTCGCCGACTACGGTGTCAAGGACGTCTCCGACGCCCGGCTGTCCGGCGGCCTCGCCGGCGTGATCGGTGTGGGCGTCACGGCCGTCGCCGGCAGCGCGGTGTTCTGGGCGGTGCGCAGGCGGCGCAGCGCGGACGTCTCCCCCGTGAACACGGGTCTGTGAGATGGGAGCCGGACACGCGCACCGCCTCTACCGGCACGGACACTCTCCCGTGCACACCCTGCCGCCGCACACCAAGCTCGCGGCCGCGTTCGCCTTCGTCGTGGTCGTGGTGTCGACCCCGCGCGAGGCGCCGTGGGCGTTCGCGGCGTACGCCGTCCTGCTCGGGTACGTCGCGTACCACGCGCGCGTGCCCGCCGGTTTCCTGCTCAAACGGCTGCTGATCGAGGTGCCGTTCGTGGCGTTCGCGGTCCTCATGCCGTTCGTGGCGGAGGGCGAGCGGGTGCACGTGCTCGGGCTCTCGCTGAGCGTGGGCGGACTCTGGGGCGCCTGGAACGTGCTCGCCAAGGGCACGCTCGGCGTCGCCGCCTCCGTGCTCCTGGCCGCCACCACCGAGCTGCGCGAACTGCTGCTCGGGCTGCAGCGGTTGAAGCTGCCGCCGCTGCTCGTGCAGATCGCCTCGTTCATGATCCGCTACGGCGACGTCATCACCGACGAGATGCGCCGGATGCGGATCGCCCGCGAGTCGCGCGGCTTCGAGGCGCGGGGCGTACGGCACTGGGGCGTGCTCGCCAAGTCCGCCGGTGCGCTGTTCATCCGCTCCTACGAGCGCGGGGAGCGCGTGCACCTGGCCATGGTGAGCCGGGGGTACGCCGGTTCTATGCCGGTCATCGACGAGGTGACCGCGTCCCGGGCCGAGTGGCGTCACGCCCTCGCGCTCCCCTGCGCCGCCCTCGTCGTCTGTCTGCTGGGATGGGTCCTGTGAGTACTGCTTCGCTGGAGGTCTCCGGCCTCGCCTTCGCCTACCCCGACGGCCACCAGGCCCTGTTCGGCGTGGACTTCTCGATCGCGCGCGGCGAGCGGGTCGCGCTGCTCGGCCCGAACGGCGCCGGCAAGACGACCCTCGTCCTGCACCTGAACGGCATCCTGGGCGGTGGCACCGGCACGGTGACCGTGGCCGGGCTGCCCGTCGGCAGGCAGCACATGGCCGCCGTCCGGCAGAAGGTCGGCATCGTCTTCCAGGACCCGGACGACCAGCTGTTCATGCCGACCGTGCGGGAGGACGTGGCGTTCGGACCGGCCGCCGCCGGGATCAAGGGGGCCGCGCTGGAGGAGCGGGTGCGCACCGCGCTGGAGCGGGTCGGCATGCAGGACTTCGCCGACCGGCCGCCGCACCACCTGTCCTTCGGTCAGCGCCGCCGGGTCGCCGTCGCGACCGTCCTCGCGATGGAGCCGGAGATCCTGGTCCTGGACGAGCCGTCCTCCAACCTGGACCCGGCCTCCCGGCGCGAACTCGCCGACATCCTGCGCTCCCTGGACGTCACGGTCCTCATGGTCACGCACGACCTGCCGTACGCCCTGGAGCTGTGCCGGCGCTCGCTGATCCTCAGCGACGGCGTGATCGCGGCGGACGGCCCGACCGGCGAGCTGCTCTCCGACGACGCCCTGATGCGGGCGCACCGTCTGGAGCTGCCGTTCGGCTTCGACCCGAAGTCCGTGACAATGGGCGCGTGACGAACGAGGACCCCGCCGTCGAGGGCTCACTGCTGCTGGACGACCAGCTGTGCTTCGCGCTGTACGCCGCGCAGCGCGCCGTGACCGCCGCGTACCGCCCGCTCCTCGACGATCTGGGACTCACCTACCCGCAGTACCTCGTGCTGCTGGTCCTCTGGGAGCGCGGTGAGACCAGCGTGAAGGAGCTGGCGGGCGCCCTGCGCCTGGACTACGGCACCGTCTCGCCGCTGCTGAAGCGGCTGGAGGGGGCGGGTCTGGTGAGCAGGGAGCGCGCGGCGGACGACGAACGCTCGGTGCTCGTCGCGTGCACCGGGCGCGGGGAGCAGCTCAAGGAGCGCGCGGCGCGCGTGCCCGGCGCACTGCTCACGGCCACGGGGCTCGGCGCGCAGGAGGTCGCGCGGTTGCGCGAGGAGTTGTGGAGGCTCACCGAGCGCGCCGGCACGGCGGCCGGCCGACGCTGATCTCGGGTTACCTGCGGTTGCCACCCCCTGGCGACTCCTGCTGACCTACCGGCCAGTACCTTGTGCACGATGTACTTGTGCGCCACTTGTCCCGGGGGAGGCCGGCCATGACCGACACCACCGCAGTCGACTCCGCTGTCGACGCAGCTCTCGACACCCGTCCGACGAAGATCATGTACGTCGCCGAGGCCACCGCCCACGGCGGCCGGGACGGCTATGTCACCAGTCAGGACGGCCAGATCGAGCTGAAGGTCGCGATGCCGCCGGAGCTGGGCGGCGCCGGCAACGGCACCAACCCGGAGCAGCTGTTCGCGGCCGGCTACAGCTCCTGCTTCCACAACGCGCTCATCCTGGTCGGCAACCGCGCGGGCTACGACCTGACCGGTTCCACGGTGGCGGCGAAGGTCGGCCTCGGCCCGAACAAGTACCGCGGCTACGGCCTCGCGGTCGCCCTCAGCGTCTCCCTGCCGGTCCTGGACCCGGACATCGCGGCGAAGCTGGTGGACGCCGCCCACGAGGTGTGCCCGTACTCGAACGCGACGCGCGGGAACATCGACGTGACGATTCTGCTGGGCTGAGCCGCGCCCGGGTGAGCGCACCCCGACCCGGGTACAACGCCGGTGTCGCCCGTGTGGGCGGGGCAGGGGGGCCGCCGTGCACTGGTTGATGCCGCGCAGGGTGACCGCACGCGCGCGGGAGCGGAAGCTGGGCACGTACGTCGAGTGCGAACGCACCACCCCGGAGCTGGTGCTGCTTTTCCTGCAGGTCACCAGCCCGTTCTGGTTGGTCATGCCGCTCGTCGTGCTCATACGCCTGTGCATGGGGTACTGGGACGAACGCACCGTCACGGGCGGCCTGTACGCGCTGGCCGGACTGCTGCCGGTCGTCCTCGGCTTCCGTATCGGCTGGTACCGGGGGGCGCTCTACCGCTTCCGCCGGGGCGTCGTGCTCCGGAAGTTCTGGACCTACCGCGCCTACACCTGGGCCGAACTGACCACCGAGACGCACGGATACTGGGCGGACGAGGGGGACAAGTTCGAGTACCGGGTCTGGCGCGAGGAGCTGGAGCTGCGCACTCTCGACGGGTCTCGTGTCTACCGGTACGAACGGAACCCGTCCGGGATCGAGGAGCTCGTCCGGTCGGCGCGCGAGCCGCAGGACACGGTCCCGGCCGGGTACGAGGACGGGCCCGAGGACGCCAGACCGTAGCGGACATCACCATCTGCCGAGGAATCCAAGGCCACACACCCGTGTTTCACTCATGGTCGAGGGCGAGTGGAGGGACCGGGCGTGGATGTGGACGTGAACGGCACGGTGGCCGACGGCTTCGAGCCGGTCAGGGAGGCGTTCGCAGCGAACTTCGCGCTGCTCGGGGAGCACGGCGCGGCCGTCGCCGTGTACCGGGACGGCAGGAAGGTCGTCGACCTGTGGGGCGGCACCAGGGACGTGGACGGTACGGCCCCCTGGGAGCCCGGTACCGCGCAGATCGTGCGCTCCGCGACGAAGGGCGTCGCCGCCGCCGTACTCCTGCTGCTGCACCAGCGCGGCGAACTGGACCTGGACGCCCCGGTCGGCGCGTACTGGCCCGAGTACAAGGCGGCCGGCAAGGAGCACACGCTCGTCCGGCACCTGCTCGCGCACCGCGCCGGCGTGCCCGTCCTGGACCGCCCGCTGACCCCCGAGGAGGCGGCCGACCCCGACCTCGGCGCGGCGGCCGTCGCCGCGCAGGCGCCGGTATGGGAGCCGGGCACGGACCACGGCTACCACGCACAGACCTTCAGCTGGCTCACCGGCGAGCTGATCCGGCGGATCACCGGGCGGCCGGTCGGCGCGTGGATCGCCGACGAGATAGCCGCGCCCGTCGGCGCCGACCTGTGGCTCGGCCTGCCCGAAACGGAGCACGCGCGCGTGGGGCGCGTCGGCCCCGTGGAGGCGCCCGACACAGCCGGCGCGCTCAGGACTCGCCCCAAGCGGGCGGTCACCGAGGCCTACGCCGACCCCGGCTCCCTCACCCGGCGCGCCTTCGCCGCGATCACCCCGCTCCCGGACGAGAACGCGCCCAGCTACCGCGCGGCCGCCCTGCCCGCCTCCAACGGCATCGCCACCGCCGACGGCCTGGCGCGCTTCTACGCCTCGCTCATCGGTGAGGTGGACGGCGGCACGCGTCTGTTCACCCCGCAGACCATGGAGCTGGCCCGCGCGGAGCAGTCCGCCGGGCCGGACCGGGTGCTCGTGGTGGGCACCCGGTTCGGCCACGGCTACATGCTGCACGGCAGCGCGTCCCCGCTGCTCTCCCCCGGTTCCTTCGGCCACCCGGGCCGGGGCGGCGCCCTGGCGTTCGCCGACCCGGAGACGGGCATCGCCTTCGGCTATGTCACCAACGGCTTCAGGAAGAGCGTGACGGCGGATCCGCGGGCGCAGGCGTTGGTGCGCGCGCTGCGCACGGCGCTCGCATAGGGCGCGCCGCGCCAACACGCCCCCGTTGGCGTCACACGTTGATCGGATGCGAGGTCCGGCCGGACGCCGCGTCGATCTCCCCGTGAGCCTTGGTCAGCAACTGCATGGCCAGTTCGTTGAGCGCGCGGGCGCCCGCTATCTCCTCGCCGACGCGGGGCTGATTCGCGTCGACGCGGTGACGGCTGGCGGAGCCGTGCGCCCGGACCTCGGTGCCGTCGGGCAAGCGCACCAGAGCGACCGCGCGCGTGTGCGTGTCGTCTTCCTTGAATTCCAGCTCGACGTGCCATCCCACAGCGGTGTGCATCATGTCGACCACCTCCGGAGTACCACTGGTTCCAGGGTGCTCCCGCGCGCGCGGAACGTCACGTGGAGGCCGGATCTCAGCCGGCCGGCTTCTCGTCGAAGCTGGCGAAGTAGGCGGCGACCATGTCCTCGTCGGCGTGCCCCTGCGCGGCGGCCCGTTCGAGCCGTTCGGCCGTCGCGGCGGCGACGTCGAGCCGGACGCCGCCCCGCTCGCCCGCCCGGACGATGAGCCGTGCGTCCTTCGCCGCGGTGGCCACGGCGAACGACGCCGGGGTCAGCTGCTCGTTCAGCACCAGAGCGGACTTGGCCCGCAGGTACCCCATGTCGAGCGGCCCGCCCTCGATCAGGTCGAAGAAGTCCTGCGGGTCGACGCCGAGGGCCTGGGAGAGGGCCAGCACCTCACCGGCGGCCGCTGTGGCCGCGAGGACCCAGCTGTTGGCGACCAGCTTCAGCCGGCTCGCGCTGCCCGCGGCCCCGTCCTCACCGGTCCACACGGTCTTGGCGCCGACCGCGTCGAAGACGGGCGTGACCGTCGCCCGGCCCTCCTCCGGACCGGCGGCCAGCACGGTCAGCTGACCTGCCTCCGCGGGCTGGCGGGTGCCGAGGACGGGGGCGTCGTAGAACACCAGCCCGTGCTCGCGGGCGAAGTCGGCCAGCTCGGCGACCAGTTCGACGCCGGCGGTGGTGCACTGGGCCCACACCGCGCCCGGACGCAGCGCCGGGGCGGCCTCGCGCATGACGTCCAGCACGGTGTTGCCGTCGTACAGCATGGTCAGCACGACATCGGCGCCCTCGACGGCCTCGGCCGACGTGCCGGTGACCCGGATCCCGTCCGCGGCCAGCGGCTCGGCCTTCTCCCTCGTACGGTTCCAGGCCCGGACCGCGAGCCCGGCGCGGGCGAGGCTGCGGGCCATGGCGGCACCCATGATGCCGGTGCCCAGGACGCTGACGGTCGGCTTGTCGGTCATTGGGGCTCCCTGTCCTACGGTTCCTGTCCTCCTGCTCCTTGGTCATCTTCGTACGGACGTCGTCAGCTTCGTTGGAAGAACTCCACCTCCGCCAAGGCCAGGTGACGGCCCGGGGTCAGACCGACGGGCGAGCGGAGCACCAGCCGTACCGTCCTCGCGTCGCTGATCCCGGTGGGGATCGTCTGTGGGCCCGGTTTGTCGCTGAGGGTGACCTGTTTGTGGTGCTTCTCGCCGTCTTGGGTCGTCACCTCCACGTCCAGCTGGAGCGCACGTGCCTGGCGGGCGTACTCCTGCGGAGACGCGGACGCGCCGTTGGTGATGATCAGGTCGACGAGCCGGAACGGCTTGCGGAAGGTGTAGGTCACCGAGGCGCCCGGCCCGGGCGCGCCCCAGTAGCGGTTGCTCAGCCCGTCCGTGGTGTCGGTCGCCGGATGCCCGCGCACCTCTGCGCTCGCCTTGACGTCGGCCGGGGTCACGGGCTTGGCCTTGCCCAGTTTGTCCCGGGTGTCCTCGAACAGGGCGCGGCCGGCCGGCAGCAGCAGGAAGCCGCCCGCGCACAGAGCCAGCAGCACGGCCAGGATCACGAAGAACCGGAACGCCCGGCCCGAGCGCGCCCGCGTCCGGCGGCGGAACGGCCACACCGTCCGCCACCACGGCAGCGGTGCGGGCCGCTCGGCGGGCGTCAGCTCAGCCGCGCAGCGTCGGCAGAACCGGCGTCCCGGCTGGTTGAGCGTCCCGCACGCGGGGCACGGACGCCCCGCCTCTACGTCCGGCACCGCCACGGGTCGTACGACGGGGCGGGGGGCCACCGGCTTCGCGGGGCGTACGGGCACGATGGGGTCCGGTGCCGGAGCCTGCGGCGTGCGGGGCGGGATGGTCGTCGAAGCAGGTGGGGTGGGGGGTACGGCGGCCTCGGCTTCGCCTTCGGCCGGGTTGTTCCCACCCGCACCACCTGTGCGGAATGCGCCGTCGGGTGCGGGTGGCCCCTGTGGTGCGTCCTCGCCATCGGCGGCTGCCGGTTCGATCCTCGTGGCGGCGGTGGGTCCTGGGGCTGCTGCGGCCGGTTCGTCTGCTGCGGCCCGGGGCGGAGGGGTCGTCCCGGGCCGGCCGGGGTCGGCGCCGGGGCGTGGGCCCCCGGCGTCCGTGACGCGCGGCCCCCTCCCCTCGCCGCGGCCACGGCCGGTCAGCCGGCCGCTCAACGACGAAGTGCGGCCGCGCGGGGCAGACGCCATCTCGTCCGCCGGACGTGAGGCGGGCGCCGGGGTGGGGGCGGGAGCGGGCGGGGGCTCCGGGGACGAGGCCGACGGCTCCGACGCCCGGGGTGTGCTCGGGACCGGCGGGTCCGGCGTTGTGGGCGAGGGCCTGCTCGGGGCCGGTGTGGAGTCGGACCAGCCCAGGTACGCGCCGCAGTTGCCGCAGAAGTCGTCCGTGGGGTCGTTGGACGCCCCGCACGCGGGACACGCGCGCATGACGTCATCTCCCTTCGTCGGCGGGCGGGGCGGGCAGGACCTCCACCCGGAAAGCCGTGTGCACCGGACACATGGCCCGGGCGATCTCGCGGACCCTGTCCACGTCCACTCGCGCCTCACGGGCCGGCCGCACCCGGACCAGGATCTCGGCGGCCGGCTCGGGCGGCAGCTCGGCACCGGCGGTGCTCGACCACGTCGCCCCGCCGTCGCCGGTCACCTCGGCGTGCACCCCGAGCGCGAGGTGCAGGGCCTCTACCAGCCCGCGCCTGGTGCCGCGCCACCGATGCAGCTCGACCGCGCGGACGACCGCCTCGCGGCGCAGTTCCACGGGCCACTCGGGGTCGTCGGCGGCGCCCACCCACGACGCCAGCCAGGCCAGGAAGTCGGTCGGCGTCAGCCGGGGGTCGAGGTAGGCGGGCAGGTTGTCGAGGGTCGCGAACACCGGGGCGAGGACGGTGTCGAGACCGGCGGTGAAGCGCTGCGCGAACTCGTCGTCGGCGTACAGGGCGGGCAGCTGCTCGCCGATCGGGTACCTGCTCGGCAGGCCGGGCACGGCGGCGCGGCTCATCCCCGCGCCTCCGGATCGACGGCCGTGACGACCACCTGGTGCTGGTAGGAGAAGACCAGCGCGCCCGGGGCCACGTCGATGCGGTCCGACGGGGCTCCGCGCCGGCCGGTGATCGGGTCGGCGGGGAACAGCCGGATCTCCTCCACCAGCGCGTTGCCGGTGGCGCGTTGGAGGATGCCGAAGATCTCGCCGTACTGGACGGGCCGGCCGAACGGCCATCCGGTGCCGTCCGGGCCGCCGTTGAGAGGGTTGACGTGGCGGAACAGGGCGTCGAGGGCGGCGTCGCGGACCCGGTCGGTGTCGCCGGGTGCCGTCGCGAGCCGGGCCACCACGGTGACGCCCTGGTACACCGGCGGCTCCACCACGAGGCGGGTGCCGATCAGGCGTCGTTCGTCGAGGCGCGCGGTGATGGCCTCGAGCACCTGGTCGGAGGGGATCAGCTGCTCGAAGCGGAGACGGTCGTCGCCCTCGTCGGCCACCGCGTCCGGCACCACCAGGACCCGTACCGCGCCCGGACCGTCCGCGGCGGGCAGACAGCGGACCCGGCGTACCGAGGGCGCCGCCTGGCGGCTGATGATCTCGTAGTCCTCGGCGGTCACCGCGCGCTCCTGCATCCGCAGCACTTCCGGCGCCCGCAGCTTGGCGTTCTCCACCGTCTCGCCCGCGACGCCGCCCCGTGCGGCCTCCCGGTTGGTGACCTGCGCGATGTACGGAACGGAGCTGAGCAGCACGGAGATCGCGCCGCGGGCGACATTGCCCGCTGGGCCGCCGCCGGTGCGGTAGCGGGCCACCCGTATCTCGGCGCCCTTGGGCGGTACGGCGCCGCACTGCCGCAGCGTGCCGTCCGGCTCGCGCAGCACCGGGGGGAAGCTGAACTCGCCGGTGGTGGCGTCCACGCGGACGTGCCGGTCGGCGGGGCCGGACCGGCCGAAGTGGTCCACGATGTCCCAGCGTTGCCAGCCATCGGCCGAGGAGACCTCCACCACCGGGGGCTCGCCGTCGAGGAGGACCGGCGGGCGGCCGAGCCGGAACGTCTGTCCCGCGACGCCCTCCGAGGTGCCGAGCGGCACGTCGGTGACGGTCTCGGCGTGCTCGACGGACATGGTGCCGCCGACGGTGAACACCTCCGCCTCGCGCACCGTCGGGGACTCCGAGTAGAACGGCTGGCCCGGTTCCGCCTCCGTGACCCGGCAGCGCAGCCAGCCGGCCCGGGTCCCGCCGATCACCGACGCGGCGTGCACGGCCGGTACGTGGACGATGACCTCGCCCGGCCGGTTCAGACCGCCGGTGGTGTCCGTGCTGGTCTCGCACAGCTGCCAGCCGCCGCCGTCCCACGCCTCCCACACGAGCGGGGGCTGGCGCGGGTCCACGCCGACGCCCTCGACGCGGCTGTCCAGGCGCACCGCGACGATGCACCGCGGCACCGCCGTCGGCAGGCCGAACAGCAGCGCGTCGCCCGGCTCCGGTGCCGCCTGGAAGCAGGGGATGTCGTGGCCTTCGGCGAGCATGCCGGTGCGGTCGGCCTGCTCGCCGGTGCGGGGCGCGGTCACCAGGCGGATCAACTCGCTGGGAATGATGCGCAGTTCGTCCGTGGTCGCGAACACCACGGCGTCGTCGCTCTCGCCGCTCGCGGTGGTCACCTCGGTGCTCGCGGGCAGTGCGACGGTGTCGGGCTGCGGTGCCGACAGCCAGAAGTCGACGTCGGCCCCGGCGGCGGCGGGCGGGAACAGGCCGATGCCCAACAGGTCCAGGAACGCGGTGTAGTTCTTGTCCGGGACCCGGTTCAGCCGGTACAGCAGCTGGTCCACCATGTAGGCGAACGTCTCGATCAGGGTGACGCCCGGGTCGGAGACGTTGTGGTCGGTCCACTCCGGCGTGCGTTGCTGCACATACCGCTTCGCCTCGTCGACGAGCTGCTGGAACCGTCGGTCGTCCAGGTTGGGGGAGGGCAGGGCCATCAGTCCGCGACCAATTCCTCGGCCCCCTCCTCGGAGGGGATCGTGTAGAAGGGAAAGACCAGGTTGCGCCGGTCGTTGGTGGAACGCAGGGTGTAGTGCACGTCGATGTAGAGGGTGCCGTCCTCGATGGCGTCGAAGGCGACGACCACGTCGTCCACCGCGATCCGCGGCTCCCACCGCTCGAGAGCCTCACGCACCTGCTGTCCGATACGTCCGGCGGTGGCGCCGTCGCCGGGGGCGAAGACGTAGTCGTGGATGCCGCAGCCGAACTCGGGGCGCATGGGGCGCTCGCCGGGCGCGGTGCCGAGCACCAGGCGGATCGCCTCCTCGATCTCCCGCTCCCGTTCGACCATGGCGATCCCGCCGGTCGGCCCGACCCGCAGCGGGAACCCCCAGCCGCGGCCGATGAACCGCTCGCTCATCACACGCCCCCGATCAGGACGTTCATGGCGCCCACCACGATCTTCGCACCGCACGTGGACTCGTCCCGCTGCCGTGCGGCCGGCACCCCGCCGATGAGGACCTGGCTCTTGGTGAGCGAGCTCGGGTCGGGCTTGATCACGTTGGCGGGTCCCAGGGCCGCGTGCGGCGGGATCGGACAGACGACCAGGCTGCCCACGACGGCGGCGGGCTTGCCGCCGATCAACACGGTCGCCACGGCCCTGGCGGCGACGGGCGGCGGGGTGCCGACCGTGCCGCCGTGGCTGGTCTGGTCACCGGTACGGGCTGCGGCCGGCATGCGGCGCTCCTTGTGGCAGGTAGGGGACAGGGATCAGTTGATCTTGATGAGTCTGGCCTTGAGGACGCCGAGCAGACCGCCGTCGACGGTGACGCCCGAGCGGCCCTTGATGTTCACGTTCTGGCCGCCGTCGATGTTGACGTTGCGGCCGCCGATCTTCACCCCGACCCTGCCGTTGATGTCCACGTTCCGGCCCGAGACGCTCACGTTCCCCCGCCCCGCGTCCAGGGTGATGCCCTTCTTGTCGAGCACGACGGAGCTGAGCGGGCTGCTGCCCTTCCTGGCGTACACCGTCAGCTCGATCTTGCCCTTCCGTTGGTCGACCTTTATTTCGAGGCGCTCGTCGGCGGATGCGAGCCTGAGCCCGGACAGACCCGGTGTCCTCGCGTCCAGGAGCTCCAGCCGGTGCCCCGAACGCGACACGATGGAGCGGCGGTTGACCTTCCCGGTGGTCTTGTCGATCAGCGGGACCTTGTGCGGCGACGGCTTGTCGACGCCGTTGTAGAGACCGCCGATGACGTACGGGCTGTCCAGCAGGCCCTGTTCGAAGCCGACCAGGACCTCGTCGTTGACCTCGGGGCTCACCACGCCTCCGCCGCCCTTGCCGCCCCACTGCACGGTGCGCACCCAGTCGGTGGTGTACGTGTCGTCCAGCCAGGGGAACTTCAGCTTCACCGCACCGTTCTGGGCACCGCCGGGCTCGCGTACGTCCGTCACCACGCCGATCGCCAGGCCCGGCATGCGCGGGCCGCGGGAGGGCGCGTTGGCGCCGGTCACCAGACCGGTCAGGGAGCGGTCGGGGCTGGCGCTGACCCACACCGTGGTCCGGTATCCGCCGTGCGGTTCGAGGACGTGCTGCACCGCCGTCGCCGTGTACTTGCCGGAGAACGCCTGTCCGACGTTGCCGAGCGTCACGGGCTTGCCGGCCCGCAGCAGCGGGTTGCCCTCGGCCTCCACCTCCAGCTCCCCGAAGCCCGCGCTGACCTGATCGGCCACCGCGTCCGCGACCGCCTTCGTCTCGGCCTGGGTGCGGTACGGGGTGTCGGTGACGGTCAGCTTCGACGTTCTGCCGAACCGGGCGGCGAGCGCCGGGCTCAGGCCCGGCACCACCGTGTCACTGTTCACCGACGGCATCCTGGCCACCAGCGGCCGCTTCGTGGTGACGTCCCAGCCGCGCACCTCCACCTGCTGCGCACCGTCGGCGGCGGACAGGGAGGCCCGCAGCGCCAGCAGGTTGCGGCCGTACTCCAGCACCATCGGGTTCTTCGTGGCCGAGGTCGACGGCGCGGGCGCGCCGGACGCCTTCTGCGGCTTGGTGAACTGCAGCATCCCCTTGTCGTCGACGCGCACCTGCGCGCCGCTCTCGGCGGCCAGGAACTGCAGGAAGTCCCAGTCGGACACGTTCGCCTGGGAGAGCTGCTTGTAGGTGACCGGCGCGGCCTGCACGGTGCCGCAGGCAAGTCCGGCCCCGGCGGCCACCTTACGGACGATCGCCGACGCCGTCATGTTCCGGTACGCCACCACCTTCCGGCCCCGCTGCAGGCGGTGCGCCTTGGAGTAGGCGCGGACCACCGTGAACGAGCCCGTGCGGTCCCGGTCCACCTCCAGGGCGGTCACCTCGCCGTTGAACAGCCGCTCGCGGGCCTGCCCGGTCGCGGTCATCACCGAGACCTTCAGCGGGGTGCCGATGGTGATGCCGGTCTTCTTCAGGAATTCGTGGTCGGGGTCGCGGAAGGTGAGCACCGCCGCGTCCGGCAGGCCGACGTTCTCATCGACCACGCAGCTCACCAGCTGGGCGACCCAGGCCGGCGGAAGTTCGCCGGGCGCCTCCACGATGGGGTCCGCCGCGAACGACCGGCCGTCCCGTGCCCCGCCTGTCACTGCTCCTCCTCAGCGCCCGCGTCGCTCGTGGCCGGCACCACCAGTTCGGTGCCGGGTACGAGCGCCATCGGGTCGTCTATGCCGTTGGCCTCCGCGATGACCCGCCAGGCCGTCGCGTCGCCGTACTCCCGCCAGGCCAGCAGGGCCAGGCTGTCGCCCGCCACGACGGTGTGCGTGCTGCGGGCGGTGCGCGCGCCGGACGTGGGGTTCTGTCCCGCCGGGCCGACGCTCGCCTCCTCGATCGACAGCCGGCAGGTGGCCCGTAGCGGCTTGCCGTCCACGTCGAACAGCGTGTACGTCACGGACAGGCTGGAGAGCACCCCGTCGAACGAGGTCGTCCGCGCGGTGCCCCACTCGAACCGCACCCACGGGCTGGCCGGCTTCTTGCGGCCCAGGCTGGCCTTGGTCGGCACGCAGGCCTTCATCAACTTCTCGACCGCCTGCTCCACGGAGTTGTCGTGTTTGGCGGTGGCGTCCAGGAACACCTCGAGGCTCAGCTCGCGCGGCCCGCTGCCGACGAACTCGGGCAGCGCCGACTCCTCGGCCATCCGCGACGGGGAGCGCCGCCACTCGGTGGTCTTGCGCAGCTCCAAAGAGGAGGGATTGAACTGGAGGTTGATCCGCGCGAGCGTCCCGCCGGGCTTCGCGCCGACGGAGGCAGGGGGCTCCTTCAGGGTCAGCTGGGCCCTGGCCCGACTGGTGCGGGACGCTTTGAACATGCCGGGACTTCCTTTCCGGGACGATCACATGGGCGGCGGACGGTTCATGAGGGTGGGTCAGGAAGGGCTCAGCCCCTCGTGGGCGATCTCCAGCGTCTCCACCGCCGCCTGCGAGCTGCTGGGGTCGAATGACGGGCCCTGCCAGCGCACCGGGACGATCCCGAACACCTGCCAGCTGATGATCCGGGTCAGGTCCGGCTTCAGCGCCACGATCTCGCCGTCCTTGGGCTCCACCCGCTTCAGCGTCTCGTCGAGCCAGCGGGCGATCTTCGCCGTGTCAGCGGTCACCGGCCGGGTGAGCGTGATGTTCGACCAGGTCACGCGGCCGGGCAGGTTATGGGTGAAGCCGTTGTTGCCGCCCTCGGCATAGGTCTCGATCTCCACCTCGGCGCCCATGCCGGAGCAGGTGTGGAAGGCGCCCAGGTCGTTGCCGCCGATCGCGAGCCGGAAGAACACGCTCGTCGCGAAGATGTTGTCCGTCATTCGTCCGTCATCCGTCCGATCCGTTCCGTGCCCTCAGCGGCGTCCGTCGTAGGGGCGGCCTGTGCGTTCCCGGCCGCGCCTCAGCTCGGTGCGCAGCAGCCTGGCCATCGGGTCCAGCAGGCGGCGCGCCAGGTCGTCCAGGTCGATGCCGGGGTGTTGCGGGTTCTCGGCGGCCCGGTGGGCGGTGCGCTTGCCGGTGGCGGAGGTCGCGGAGGCTGACCGCGACCGGCCGCGCACCGGATCCGACGTGGCCGGTTCGGCGAGGTCACCGGCGGCGGAGGCCGGCTGCCGCCGACCGCTCGACGGCCGCTCCTTGGCCAGGTCCCCCGGGAGTACGGAATCGTCCGCGCTGTAGGGCATGCGCTGGACCGGGGCCGCCGCGCCGCCGGTCCGGCCACCCGGCGCCGCGGTGCGGAGCCGGACCACGGGTACGTCGGCCGCGGGTGCCGACGCCGACGGGGCCGACGGGCGGTCCGCGAGCGGCGGGGTCTGTGGGGCGGTCACCGGGAGGGACCGTGCCGGTGCGGCGGCGGCCGGGCCGCGCGTCCCGGGGGTCTCGGGGTGAGGCGACGCAGGCCGGACGACCGGGACGCGCTGGACGGCGACGGAGGAACCAGCCGTCCGTACGCCCGAGTTGTCGGGTCCGGGATGCGCGTTCACGGCCCGTTGGACCTGCGGTGTCGCCGGGGCCGCCGGTCCGGGATTCGGGGTCGCGGCCCGCTGCACGTGGGACGTCGCCGGTGCGGCCGCCGGGCGTGCGGACCTCCCGGTGTCGCCCTGGCCCTGGGAGCCGGCCGGTTCACCCGGCCGGCGCATCGGCACCACGGGACGGGTGGCGGAGGGCGCGGCGGCGGGCTGTGCCACGCCTTCCGGGGCCCGGGTGTTGAGGGTCAGCGGGCGCGCGTGGAGCAACTGGAGGGTGCGGGGTGCCGCCGGTGCGGAGTCCGCTCCGGAGCGGGTCGCGGTGAGCACGCGCGGGTCGGCCGCGCCGGGGGCCCGGGCACTTGCGGTGCCGAGGGGGCTCTGACCGCCTTCGGTGCCGAGGGGACGGGGTGCCGCCGTTACGGGCGCCGGGCCGGCGGCAGGGGTCCGGCTGCCTTCGGTGCCGTCGGCCAGGGAACGGGCCACGACGACCGGGCCCGGGATGCCGGGGTCCTGGGGCCGTTGCCCGCCCGCGCCCGGCGCGCCGGAGGTCACGCCCGGGCGTGGCGCATTGCCTGCCTGGCCTGCCGAGCCTTGTGTACCCGCCGAGCCTTGCGTACCGGCTGTGCCTTTCGGCACCGCGGCCGGGGAGGCCGTCACCAGCGGTGTGGCCGGCCCGCTTCCCTGGCCCGTGGGACCGGGCGCCGTGGTGCCCCCGGTGGTGGGCCGGTCCGCGAGGCTGCGCTGGACTTCGACGGCCCCCAGCAGCGGCGCGTCCGTTCCGCGCTCCCCCCGCTCGCGGGGCGCGGCGTCGGCGGGCGCCCGGTCGGGATCCGCAGGGGACGGTGCCGGAGCGGATCCGGCATCCCGGTCCTGCCGGGCCGTGACGCGCTGGACGTCCGCGCCGGGCGCGGTGCGAGCGGCGCGGACGCCGGACGCCGCTGAACCGGCCAGGTCGGCACTCGGCGGCAACGCGGGCAGCGGCGCGCCCAGACCACCGCGCGCACGTGCGCCGCTCCGGCCCAGACCCGGAGTCCGGCGCGGCTCGGCGGGGCCGTCCGGGGCGCCGTGGCCCGTCCCTTTCCCTCCGCTGCCGACCGGGCGCGGGGCGCCGTGATTCGTCCCGCTCGCGCCGCTGCCGACCGGGCGCGAGGCGCCGGCTGCGCCTTCCGCTGTGCCGTCGGGACGGCGCTGGACGACGGGAAGCGCCCGACCGGACACGGATCCGGCGCCGGGCGGGGGCTGCGGGGCGGGGGCGGCCTGCGGCGGCGGTGCTGCTGTGGCGGGAAGCTCGCTCAGCGGGGCACCGAGGGGTGCGCGGCTCGCCGTGCGGGTGGCGGCGCGCTGTACGGGTGCGGTCGAGGGCACCCCCGCACCGGCCTGTGCCGTTTCGGCGGAGGCGGGACCGGGTGTGCCGGGGACGGCGCTGCCCGCGGTCGCCGACGGGGCGGCGGGCCGCAGGGCGGGGATGCGGCGCACGGGTCCGGCCGGGCGCCGGGCGACGGTCAGCCGAGGCCCCACCGGCCGAAGCCGGACGGCAAGGTCGAACGCCTCGGCGCCCGAGGCGCGGGGCGCTGACGGCTGTCCGCCTCCCCGGGCGGACTGTGCCCCTGTCGCCCCCGTCGCACCGCCTCGGACGGCGGGGCCGGAAGGCGTAGGGACTGCTGAACCTGCTGACGAACGGGACGCGCTCCCGGAGTCCGGCTTGGTCCCGTCGGCGCGGGTCTCCGAGGCGGACCCGTCGGAGGCGGACCGTGCCACGCCCCCGTCGGCGGCCGCGCCCGGGAGCACCGACACACGTCGTACCAGCGGAATCTCCCGAGCAACCGGCGGGCGGCCGGTGTCGGCGGGGGTCACGAGCGGGACCGTGCCAGGCGCCGCGGCCCGTTGGACAGGGGAAGGCGACGAGGAGAGCACGGCCGGGGAATCCCCGGACGTGAGGCCACGGGTCCGCGGAGCACCGCTCGAATGCCCCTTCCCCGCAGTGCTGTTGTCGCTGTCACCGCCGGGACGCGCCCCCACGGGCTCGGGCCTTGAGCCCGCTTCCGCCGCTCCCGTACCGCCGGACCCGCCAGAGGTGGCCCGTACAGCAGGTGTGGAGGCCAACAGGCCGGACGGACCGGCCGACTCCGATCCGGCCGATCCGGCCGACCCCGAACCGGCTGGCGCAGGACCTGACGGCCGTGCCCCCGGACTCGCCCGACGCCGGACCTGCGGTGTCCGGCCGTCCGGCGTCCGCGCCGTGCCGTCCGAGGTCCTTGCATCCGGGGTTCCGTCGGCCTGCCGCCCCTCCGCCCCCTCCGGGCGCAGTGCGCGAAGCAGCAGCGGCCCCCCGCCGGTGTGGGTGGGCTGCGGGGTGGCCGGGCGCGTGACGCCCCCTACGAGGCCGGTCGGGGCCGTGGGCTGCAGGGCGTGCCCCAGGCCGTTGTCGAACGACGGGTTCTGCCAGGCGGCGAGGCCCGCGCGGAAGGTGAGGCCGTCGCTGACGCCGAGCGGAGCGCGGGAGAGGGTCAGTTCGGGCGCGGCGGTACGGCGCCAGCCGCCGTCCCAGTCGTGCGGCACGGAGGGAACCGGCGCGGCGGAACCCGAGCCGCCGGGCGTGCTCCCGTCCGGGCCCTCGCCGGACGGACCTGCCGCCGGGGCGCCGGTGCGCCCCGTGCGCCGCGGACGCTCCGCCGTGTCCGGTCGTCCGGCGGCCCGGCGGCGCAGCAGCCTGTCCCGCCATGCCATGTACTCAACCGCCTTCGTTCATGCGGGTGTTGATGCGGGCGATCTCGGCCACCCACTGGCGGCGCTCGCCATGGGTCAGGTCGAGGATCTCCTCGCGTTGCCAGTGGAAGTGATAGGCGATGTACGCGATCTCCTCCCGGAGCCGGGGAAGGGCGTACGTCACGATTCCCCCAGGCGCCCACCCGAGAGGTCGACCTCGAAGCCGCCGTCGCAGTGCGGGCAGGTCACGGCCGCACGGGTGTGGCCCTCACTGTTGACGCGGCGGTAGAAGTCCTGGAGGAAGGCGACGTCGGTGGCGTACATCCGTTCCACGATCCCGGCGTGTACGTCGGTGATGGTGCCGAGCCGGGTGATCACCTGGCTCAGCAGCACGACGCTCAGGTACGCCGGGTTCTCCTTGACCCGCAGATCGATCTGGGGCCGCAGCTCGTCCCGGGCCGTGGCCAGGCGCATCGCGCCATGGCGATGCACCGTGCCCGCCTCGTCGACGTATCCGCGCGGCAGCTCGAACTCGAACTCGGTGCGCAGACCGTGATCCCCGTGGGGCGCCGGGGCGGGGGCGGCCGGGGCGGCCGCCGCCTGCTCCGGCGCCGCGGCGGGTGCCGTGACCTGGAGTATCTCCTCCAGGTTGCCCGCCGTCACCGTGCGACGCCTCATTCGACGACGATCTCCTCGAACACGATCGTGACGGTCTCGGTGGCCGGGGACGAGTCGCCCGCCTTCAGGGACGGGCCTTCCCACTTGGAGGCCCAGCCCTGCATCAGCTGGATACGGCGGACCGTGTTGCCCTCGGTGTCCTTGATCTCGATGGTGAGGTTCTGCCGCGCGGAGTTCACGGCCCCGTTGTTCAGGGTCTCCTTGATCCACTTGGTGAACTCGCTGCTCTGGTCGAGTCCCCGGGTGATCGTGATCTCGCCGGCTTGCCGGGCGCCCGGCTGCTTGCGGATGATCTGCTTGCCCTCCGAGGTCACCTGCTTGACCTCGACGACATCCTCCTCGACGGTGAACCCGCTGATCTCCTGGATCGACTCGACCAGGTAGCCGCCGAGCTGCACGCCGAAGACATGGGTGGAAAGAGCATCGCCCGTTGCCATGACTGTCCGTCAACCTTTCCTTGCAGACCCGCGGGTCACTCGTCGATGAGGCTGGTGCTGTCGGAGAACTGGGCCAGCCGGAAGACCACGAACTCGGCGGGCTTGACCGGCGAGACGCCGATCTCGCAGACGACCCGGCCCTGGTCGATGGACTCCTGCGGGTTGTTGTCGCGGTCGCACTTCACGTAGAAGGCCTCTTCGGCGGTGCGGCCGAACAGGGCGCCCCGGCGCCACTCCTCGCTGAGGAACGCCGTGACGTTGCGCCGGATGCTCGACCACAGCCGGTCGTCGTTCGGCTCGAAGACGACCCACTGGGTGCCCAGGAGGATCGACTCCTCCAGGTAGTTGAAGAGACGGCGCACGTTCAGGTAGCGCCAGGCCGGGTCGGAGGAGAGGGTGCGGGCGCCCCAGATCCGGATGCCCCGGCCGGGGAAGGCCCGGATGCAGTTCACCCCGATCGGGTTCAGCAGGTCCTGCTCGCCCTTGCTGAGCCGGAGTTCCAGGTCGACCGCGCCGCGGATCACCTCGTTGGCGGGCGCCTTGTGCACGCCGCGCTCGGCGTCGCTGCGCGCCCACACACCGGCGACGTGACCGCTCGGCGGGACGACGGTGTTGCGTCCGGCGGCCGGGTCGAAGACCCGCACCCACGGGTAGTAGAGGGTGGCGTACCGGGAGTCGTAGCCCGCCTCGTCGTTGCGCCAGGTGCGCACCTGCTGGGCGGAGAGCCCGGGCGGGGCGTCCAGGACCGCGACCCGGTCGCCCATCTGCTCGCAGTGCGAGATCACGGCGAGCTGCACGGTGCGCACGCCCTCGGCGTCGATGTCACCGCGCTGGTAGGCGCTCATCAGGTCCGGCACCGCGACCATGGTGATCTCGTCGATGGTCTCCAGGCCGCCGAACCCGGTGCGGGCCCCGGCGTCACCGACGTACTCGGCCGGGTCGAGGCGGGACACCGCGCCGGAGCCGGAAGCGACCGGCGCGGCCGGGGCGTCGGCCAGCGCCACGGTCTGGTTGGCGGGCCTGCTCTGGGTGGCACCGCGCTGTTCGGTGACCTCGATCAGTTTGGAGGCGCGGGCCTGGGTGACCAGGTAGCCCTTGACGTTCTTGCGGGCGGAGGCCTCGTACGTCTCCGCCACCTGGTCGCCCTGTCGGACCAGGATCTTGAAGCGGTCCTCCGGCGGGTTCTCGCCGTCCGCGTCGGCGACCTCCACCGACACCCCGGAGGCGCCGGGCTTGGCCGTGACCAGGAATCCGCCGAGCTCCGCCGGCTCCACGGCCTTGGGCTCCTGCCGCTTGGCGTCCTGGGCCGCCGGCGCGGAGGCGCCCTCGGCGGATCCGCCGATCCGCACGATGTACGCGGCGCCGCCGCCGTTGGCGAAGTAGCCGTAGACCGCGTGGGGCAGGTAGGCGCCCTCGGTGAAGCCACCGAACAGCTGGGTGTACTGGTCCCAGCTGGTGACCAGCGTCGGCGCGTGGAACGGGCCGTTCTCGGCGAAGCCCACGAACGCGGCGACGGCGGTACCGACCCCTTCGATCGGCCGGGCACCGGACTGCACCTCCTCCACGTACACGCCCGGGGTGAGGTACGTCGGCATGCTCGCTCCTTCGCGTCCTTACGGGTCAGTCACCTGTGTCCAGGGCGAGTCTGCGTGGCAGCTGCACGGGACGACAGGGACCCACGGACCCGGACAGGGGCAAGGCCGCTGCCTTTCCGGACGCCCGCGCGGACCGCCCGGGCGTCGCCCCGCATTGCCCTCACGCTGCCCGCACGGACCTGGACGAGGCGTCTGCCCGCGCGGTCCACTGGGGCCGCCCAGAGTCGCGCCGACGAGGAGGCAGCAGGTGCAGACAGGCAAGCCGCGCACCGAGCGGACCGAGATCCGGCAGTCGACGCGTGGCCGGACAGCCGCCCGGCAGGAGACGCCCGGGGGCGGTGCCGCCGTGCCGCCCCCGCTCACCGCCGACGCGCTCCGGGCGGCCCAGAGCGGTGCGGGCAACGCCGCCGTGACGGGCATGATCGCCCGCCGTGCGCGCACCACGGCCGCCGCGGAGCAGCCCGACACCGGGGTGCACGAGGTCCTGCGCTCGGCCGGCAAGCCGCTCGCCACGCCGGTGCGCCAGGAGATGGAGTCCCGTTTCGGAACCGACTTCTCCGGCGTGCGGCTGCACACCGGGGCCGAGGCCTCCCGCTCGGCCCGCGCCATCGGGGCGCGCGCCTACACCTCCGGCAGCCATGTCGTACTCGGCGACGGCGGCGGCGACAAACACACCCTGGCGCACGAACTCACCCATGTGGTGCAGCAGCGGAACGGGCCGGTGGCGGGCACGGACCACGGAGACGGTCTGGGCGTGTCCGATCCTTCGGACCGGTTCGAGCGGGAGGCGGAGGCGAACGCGCACCGGATCATGGCGGGCCCCGCTCCCGTGCAACAGGCGAGCCATGAGGGCCCCCGGGGGATTCACCGTACCGGGGGCACGCCGGTACAACGCGTCAGCACCCCTGGCCAGTCGGGGGCCAAACGGCTGGAGGATGTGCTGCCCCGCGAGGAGTGGTACCGCGCCTACCTCGACCCCCTGCACCACGAGGAGGCACGCCAGAAGCACCCGGACAACCCCGGGGAGTTGTACGACCACCAGCAGTCGCCGGGATTCCAGGGCAGCATGACCGCCGCCTACGACCGCTACCTGAACGACCCGGAGACCATCGGCGACCGCGTCGACTTCCGCACGTACGAGGCCATGCACGACGCCGTGGGCTCCCAACTGAAGGAGAAGACGGACAAGTCCGGTGCGGCTGGATATGCCACCAACTATCCGCTCCGTGCCGACTCCCCGACGCCCTCGGTGCTCAACGAGGAGATCGGCGGCAGGAAACTCATGGTCAAGGCGGACCCGCTGCTGCCCTTCGGCATCCGGCCCGACGCGCTCACCTGGACCGGCCACTTCGAGCGCGGGGTGGACGTGATGCTCAACCAGACCCTCTACAAGGACTCCGAGGTCGAGGGGATCGTCACCGAAGTCCTCGACCGCTTCTACGGGAAACTCGACGCGGCTGACACCCCCCGCGAGCGGTTGAAGGCCATCGGCTGGGTGGTGCGGACCATCCACATCATCCACCCGTACGACGACACCAACCGGCGGCTCAACGTCCATGTGCTGCTGCCCCGGCTGCTCCTGGCGGCGGGGTTCAAGCCGGTGATCTTCAAGGACATGGAGGAGCTGTTCCAGGGCGGGCGGTCCCTGGAACAAATCGCCGACGCCCTGGAGTCCGGCCAGGCCATGGATCTGCTGTCCGATCAGATCGGAGCGACCGCCCCCCAGTACGAGTCCGACTGGTACCGGAGGAACAAACCTGCGCCCAGGCAGACCACCGGCACGATCAAGATCCCGAGCTTCAAGTCGATGGGGTCGCCCGATTTCACGCCCTCCCAGCATTTCGGACAGCAGGCCCCAGACCTCGACTTCTTCATCGAGGGCCTGGGCGGTCCCGGCCCGGAGGTCTCCCACGACTTCTTCGTCGAGGGCCTGGGCGGTCCCGGCCCGACGGTCATCAGCGAGCCCGGCGGCCAGCGCCAGGAGTTGCAGGAGTACCTGACCCAGTCCCTGCGACAGGCGCAGGAGGAGGCCGCACAGGACCCCGGCCTGGAGGCGGCCAAGTGACCTGGATGCGGCAGCAGTCGATGCGGCCGGGCGGCATCGATGTCGGCAAGGCCCGGGGGTGGCACGCCTCCTGACACGACGTCGGCGGCCCGCCCCTCAGGCGTCGAGGGCCTCCGCGAGGTACGGCCCGAACTCGCCCTCCAGGACCAGTCGTCCGAGCTTCCGGTACTCCTGGGCGACCGCCGTCACCACCTGCCGCATGGTGAGCGGGCTGCCGGACTCCGCCGCCAGGTAGGCCGCCGTCACCGCGCAGGCCCGGATCGAACCGCCGGCCAGTTCGAAGCGGTCCGCGCAGAAGCCGAGGTCCAGGTCCTCGGCGCGGGGCAGTCGGTAGCCCAGGCACCGCTCCCACAGGGCGCGGCGCTGGCCGGCGTCGGGCACCGGGAAGTCCGCCACGACGTCCAGCCGGCGGGTGAACGCCTCGTCCAGGTTGGCCCGCAGGTTGGTGGTCAGCACCGCGATCCCGTCGAAGGACTCCATGCGCTGCAGCAGGTACGCCGACTCGATGTTGGCGTGCCGGTCGTGCGCGTCCTTCACCTCCGAGCGCTTGCCGAAGATCGCGTCGGCCTCGTCGAAGAGCAGCACGGCGTTGACCGCCGACGCCTCGGTGAAGATCCGCTCCAGGTTCTTCTCGGTCTCCCCGACGTACTTGTCGACGACCGTGGACAGGTCCACCACGTACAGGTCCATGCCCAGGTCCGCCGCGACGACCTCGGCGGACATGGTCTTGCCGGTGCCCGACTCACCGGCGAACAGCGCGATCACTCCGCGTCCCCGGCCGCCGCCGGGCCGCATCCCCCACTGCCCGAGCACCTGCTCGCGGTGGCGGGCACGCAGCGCGAGTTCGCGCAGCCTGCGGTGCGTGGGCGCCGGGAGCACCAGGTCGTCCCAGCCGACGCCCGGCTCAACCCGGCGGGCGAGCCGGGCGAGCCCCGCACCGTTCTGGGCCCGCACGGCGGTGCGCAGGTCGTCGGGGCCGACCTGGCGGCCTGCGAGGGCGGCCGTGCGCACCGCCGCGTCGGCGGCGCGGCGCACCTGCCCGGAGTCCAGGCGATGCGCGGCGACCGCCAGGGCGAGCGCCGCGGCGTCGCCGGTCATGGAGCTGTCACCGGCGGCCCGCTCCAGGGCGTGCCGCCAGCGCGCGGCCTGCCGCTCCGGAGACGGCGCGGGCACGGTCAGGACAACGGGGGCGTCGGCGGCCCACACCGGATCCCAGCCGATGGTGCCGTGCGTGATCAGGGGGATCCCGCGCAGCGCCGCGCACAACGCCGTGAGTGTACGGGCCCGTTCGGCGGGTTCCTCGGGCAGCGCCTGCAGCGGTCCGAGGACGACCCCGGCGCCGGTCAGCCGGGCTTCACGGGCGGCGGTCCGGGCGAGTTCCGGCACGTCGCACGAGCGCCGGGCGAGTGCCGCCGCGTCCAGGGCGAGGGCCCGCAGCCCGGCCTCGCGCAGGGCGGAGGCCGCCAGCCCCTCGGCGTCGCCGCCCCGGCTGAGCAGGTGGACGAGGCCGCACCCGGTTCCGGCCGCGGCCGCCGTCCGGTGCACGTCCGCCGCCTGGGCGGTCGGGTCCTCCCGAGCCTCGCCGAGCACCCCGGCGAGCCGGGCGTCGGGCCGCGCGCTGCCCAGGAGGTGCGCGGTGACCCGGTCGGGGACCGCCAGGACGCGGGAGAGCGGCGGCCGTTCCGGCTCGGTGATCTCCACCAGGCCGGCCTCGGTGAGCGGCGCGCCGGGGGCGAGCCGGAACCGGGCGGATGACGCGCCTCCCAGCCCGCACAGCTCCAGGGCGAGCCCCACCGTGGGCCGACGGCGCGTCAGGTCGTCGTTGAGGTAGCCGTAGAGCCGTTCGAACCGCGCGTCCAGGTCCGGTGCCACCGCGACCAGCAGCAGGTCCATGTCCAGTGAGGACAGGCCGAACCGCCGGGCCAGGCCGTCGAGGACGGAACCGGCCGGCGGGTGCCAGGGCTCGTGGGCGGACACGTCGAGGCCGCCCGGCTCGTCGAGGATGCGGGCCGCCGCCTCGGGAGTGAGGTACTGGCCCCGGTACGGGTCGTCGGGGTCGGGGTCGCCGGCCCGGCGGGCCGCCACCGCGTGCCGCACCCGCCCCTCGACCACGGCGAGCCGTGCCCACAGGTGGTCCACGTCGGCGGGAGCGGCTTCGGCAGCACGTCGGACGTCGGTTCGGGCAGCGCTTCGGGCGGCCACGCCGGCTTCGGTACCGGAGCGGCCGGCCACGTCGGCTTCGCTTTCGGCTGGGGCGTCCGCGACATGTTCGGCGGTGTCTGTCACGGCTGGCGGTCCCCCCTGCGGCGGCGTCGGGCGGGGGCGGGCGGGCGCTCGCGCGGGCCGGTGAAGCCCTCCGGCCCCGGATCGCTGACCTCCGTGTAGCGCAGCCTGCGCCCGGGCGTCGCTTCTTCGCCCTCGCGCCCGGCCGCGGAGCGGATGACGAGGCCTTCGGTGACCGGTGGTGCGGCGGCCGTGGACATGCCGGCGAGCGGTGCCCGCACCTGCACCCCGAGCGAGGCCTTCATCTCCCCGCCGAGCGCGGACCACACATCGGAGGCGGCCGGTGCGTCGAGCCCGGCCCCGGCGGTGTCCAGTCCCACGGACAGGCCGAGCCTGGCGAGCGTGCCGGTGAGCAGCCCCGCCGGAAGCGTGTCGTGGGCCACCAGACAGGTGAGCACCTGCGAGAGCAGCCGGTGTTCGTCCAGCGGGCGGTTCGCCCACGCCGTGACCATGTACGTCAGCTCGAACCAGCGCGGCGGGCTGCGCCGCGCCACCAGATGCCCGTCCGCGTCGTACACCTCCCCGGCGCCGCTGCCGCGCCGGGTGGCGTCCTCGCGGATGTGGTACAGGAAGACGCAGACCGTCGGGGCGCTGCGGCGCGCCGCCCAGTCCCGGGTGGGGGCGTCGAAGACGACGTCGACGCCCGATGCCTCCAGGCCCGACTCGCCGAGCAGACGGCGCAGCCCCTCGTCGACCTCGTGGATCACCGGCGGGTCACCTCGTCGGGCGGCTGCACGCTGCCGTTGACCACCAGGAAGTCGGTGGTCACCGGGGAGAATCCGGGTCCCTTGGCGGTGATGATGCGCGGTCCGGTCTGGTCCTTGGCGAGGATGAGCAGCTGGCCGATGAACGTGCCGTCCGGCTTCGGAACGGTGGGCGCCGCCGCCGCGGTGATCCCCGGCTTCCAGGTGAACCGCACCGGCACGCCCGGCGGGAAGTCCTTGCCGCGCACCGAGGTGACGAACCCGGGCTTGCCGATCTCCGGCACCGCGATGATGCGCGGCTGCAGGATGCGCAGCCGCTGCCGTGCGGTGTTGTCGCTTTTGTCGGCGTCCGTCCCGGTGGTGGTGAGGACGCCGGTGACACGGCCGGTCAGCGCCTTGTCGGGGCTGAGCACGGCGCGTACGACGGTGCTCGCGCCCGGCTCCAGGTCCGGCAGCGCGCACACCCAGGAGCGGTCGCAGCCCTCCGGCGGCCCGCTGTTCGGGATGCCGTCGGGCAGGCCGATGCGCAGCCGCAGCCCGGTCGCGAGCGCGTTGCGGCCGTTGCGCACCGTGTACGTGACGACCACGCGCCCGCCGACGTAGCCGGGGTTCGGCTGGGCCGTGACGCGCACCCCGGGTCCGGCCTTGGGCTCCTCCGGCTCCGGGGGCACGGTGGGCGGCGGGGTCCGGGTCGGGGTCGGGGACGGGGTCGGCGTGGGCGGCGTGGCCTCGCGCACCGGCACCACGGTCCGGCCCGCGTTGTCGCTGGGCTGCGGATCCAGGACCGCGCCGGTGACCGACCAGTCGACCGGCGCGTCACCGGGCGTGACCCCGGTGAGGGTGACGTCCACCGGGACGGTCGTGCCGGGCGGTACCACGCCGACGGTGCACTGGAGGGAGGCGGCGTCGCAGGTTCCGCCGGGCCAGGTCATCCGGGTGATCCGCACGCCGGTCGGCGGGGCGGCGGTCAGCCGGGTGCCGGGGGAGGCCGCGGGGCCGTGGTTCACGAGGTCGACACGGACCGTGGTGGAGTCGCCGACGGTGACCTCCGGGGCGGTGCCGGGCGCCCGGACGGCGAGGTCCACGGACTGCTGGACACTGGGTTCCTTCTGGCGGCCCGGGAGATCGTTGGTGATGTGGGTGAGCTCGCCGGACGCGATGTCCAAGAGCTGCAGCTTCTCGGGCGAGTCGACCTCGCGTTGGGGACGGGCGCTGAGCACCAGACCCGTGCCGTCGGCGGTCCAGGCGGCGTCCCGTGGCTGGAACGGGCCGGTGTTCTCCGGCAGTTCCCGGCCGCAGGCGCCGGGCAGGTCGCGGGCGGCGGTGGGCAGCAGCACCTGGCAGTCGTCGCCCGACAGCGACGTCAGGAGGATGCCGTTCTGCTCGTCGATGCGGCCGGCGCCGTTCTTGCGGTTGAAGGCGATCCTGAGACCGTCCGGGGAGAACGCCGGGCTGTCGTCGATGACCTGGCAGCTGCCCGGGCAGTTCGTGGCACTCAGGTCGCGCTGCTGGGACAGGTTGTTCACCGGCACGGTCCAGATGTGCTTGTTGCCGCCGCCCCCGTTGATCTCCATGGTGCGGGTGAAGGCCAGGGTGGTGCCGTCGGAGGACCAGGTGGGCTGGGCGTCCTTGCCCTGGAGCTGCCCGGCCGGCGGGGTGATCTCGCCGGTGATCGCGCCCGTGGCGACATCCGCGATGAGGATACGGCTGGGCCCCGCGCCCTCCCCGACACCGCCTGGCGAAGTCCGGGTGAAGGCGAGGTACTTGCCGTCCGGGGAGAACGTCGGATCGGTGTCCCAGTCCGTCGGGCCGCGTCCCGCGAGCGGCATGGGCGCCGCGTGGGAGCCGTCGGCGTCCGTCGCCCAGATCCGCTCGATCCGCTTGCCGTCGGCGTTGTTCTCGAAGCGGGTGACGACGATCCGGCGGCCGTCGGGCGTGTAGTTCTGCCGCTCGGTCCACGGGTCGTAACCGGCCGCGGGCTGGAACAGCGGGTCCTTGGCGGGATCGGTGTTGGTGTCGGCCGCCGGGTCCTCGTCGAGGATGGTCAGCCCCAGGTCGCGGGGGTCGGCCCCGTCCATCCGGACGTCCTGCAGCGTCACCACGTGCGGGGTGGCCGCCGACGTGCGCTCCACGACCACACCGCCGCCGTCGAGCGGCCCGAGCCAGGTGGGCGAGTGAACCTCCCGGTTCTCATTGAGCACCAGCGAGGGGACTTGGTCGGAGTGGGCGGTCGACCGGAACACGTGGTCCCAGTCGCCCTCGCACTCACAGGTGATTTCAGGGCTCAGGAACAGCACACCGTCCCCGTCGGGCAGCCACGCTGCCCCGTGGGCACGCCACTGTGCCCGCGCGCCCCCGAGGAGCGGCTCGTCGCCGGTGCCATCCGCGTTCGTCACCCGCAGGCGGGGCACGGACTTGCCATCGGCGGTGGTCGTGGCGGTGTACGCGATCCAGTTCCGGTTCTCGGCGTCGTCGACCGGGTTCCACGCAGGCTCGGTGGCCGTGCCGTTCGCCGGGTCGGTGACCCGGGTGGCGGTGCCGCCGTTCAGGGGCCGGACATAGATCTGCCGGCCGGCCGCCGGGTCGCTGTCGCTGGAGTACGCCAGGCGCTGCCCGTCCGGGGACACGGTCGGGCACTCCTCATCGGCGGGCGTGTCGGTCAGCCGGGTCAGGCCGGTACCGTCGGTGCGCACCAGCCACAGGTCGCGCTGGGTCCCGCCGTCCGGGCCGCCGGGTGCGGCCGAGTCGAACACCACGGTCCGGCCGTCCGGTGTCAGCCGGGGGTGTGCCGCGTCCAGACCGCTGGTGAGACGGCGTACCGAACCGTCGGCGGCCCGCAGGTAGATCTGCGGTTTCCTCTCGTCGCGGCGGCCGGCGAAGACCATCTGGTCGCCGAGAGCGGACGGCTGGACGTCGTAGTGGGCCGGGCCGGCGCCGAACAGCGGTGTGCTGGAGGTGGTGGTGGCGACCCGGCCGAGACTGCGGTGCCGGGTACCGGCGTACGCGACGCGGGTGGCCGCGGCGTCGGCCGGCTTCGCCTGGGGCTCGGCGCTGCCCGGCCCGGCGGCCGCGGCCACCCCGAGCAGCGGGATGAGCAGCAGCAACGACGACCCGAGTCTCCCCAGGCGGTACCGCCCGCCGGGGCCAGCGGTTTCCATCACGGTCCCCTTCGCAGTCTGGTGCGGCATCTGGATGTGCCCCCGCCACCCTGCGCCGACCGCGCGCGGCGCGGCAGGGCTGCGGGGCCGTACCCGGGGGAAGCGTGCGGTGCGCTTTCGGGCAGTGCCGGGTTCCCGGCCGCCGTCGGGCCGGCTGTCCGGCCGGCCCGCGGCCGGCCCGACGGCCCCGTCCGTCAGATCAGCCCGTTGCGCAGCGCGTAGCCGACCGCGTGGGCCCGGTTGCGCAGCTGCAGCCGGGTGATGATCTCGTGCAGGACGTTCTTGACGGTTCGTTCGGAGTACGCGGTCTTGCGGGCGATCTCCGCGGTGTCCAGGCCCTCCGCCACCAGGCGCAGCATGTCCGCCTCGCGCGTCGTCAGGGTGGACAGCGACAGGCTCCCCGGGTCGAGCGCCGAGCGCTGCATGCTGCCGACGTGGGTGAGCAGCTTGCCGAGCAGGTCGCCGGGCAGTACACCCTCGCCGTTGGCTATCGCCATGACCAGGCGCAGGAGTTGGTCCTGATCGGCCTCGGCGCGGCGCAGCACCGCCGCCACGCCGCACTCGATGACGCGTTGCAGCCCGCCGGTCCCGAGTCTGCCGACCACGAGGCCCGTTCGGGTGGCGTTGTTGTGGCGCAGCCGGTTGAGCAGGGCGGCCACGTCGTCGTCGACGCTGTCCACGACCACCAGCGACACCTGGGCCCGTTCCGCGTCGGTCTCATCGACCAGGTCGATCTCGGGGCGCTGGCGCAGCTGCTGGACGATGCCGACGCGCAGCACCGGATCGGCAGCGTAGACGGTTACGGTCACCCGGTTCGGGCGAGCGGAGCGGGAGGTCCGGTGGGTCGAGCCGATCTGAGCGGACGTATGTGACGTGACGTCGGACATAACGGGGCCATACTCCTCAACTCTCAACATCAGGTACCTGTTTCATGAGTCTGTGGGGGTAAGGGGTGCCACTTGAGGCGACCACGGCAGGGGGGCGTGCTGGACGAGGCGCGCCACACCGACAACCAGACGTCACAAAGGCGTTCGATTTGACTTCCGGGGCACCGTGACTGCCCAGGTGTTGCCCTCGCGTTCCTCGCCGCGTTCAGGGGTGCTCTCCTAGCGTGCTGGCGTGACGCCTTCCGCAGCCTCTTCCGGACCCGGTGCACCCGGCCTCGACATCCCGGCCGTGACGGTGACGCCGGGTGACACCGCCACCACCACCCTGACCGTGCGCAACGACAGCGACATCGTCGAGGCGTACCGCCTGGAGGTCGTCGGCGACTGCACCCCCTGGACCACGGTGGAACCCGCGCGTGTTTCGCTGTATCCCGGCACCTCCGAGACGGTGACGATCCGTCTGGCACCGCCGCGCTCTCCGGAGATCCGGGCCGGCGACAAGCCGCTCGGCATACGGGTGCTGCCGACCGAGCACCCGGAGTCGGTGCGGGTCCTCGAAACCGTCGTGCATGTCACGGAGTTCCACGAGCTGCGGACCGAGCTGGCCCCGCGCCGTCGGCGCGGCTGGCTGCGCGGCCGCTATCGGCTGGCGGTGCGCAACCAGGGCAACACCCCGGTGCAGATACGTTTCACTCCAGGCCAGGCCGGCGAGGAGCTGGGGTTCGCCTTCACCCCTGTGGAGCCGAAGCTGGAGCCCGGGGAATCGACGGAGGTCGTGCTGCGGGTCCGCACGGCCAAGCCGGTGTGGTTCGGCAATCCCGTGGTGTGGCCCTTCACCGTGGACACCGCCGAAACCGGGGACCAGGAGGAGACGGCCGAGCGGCGGGACGAGCCCGTCGTACGGGCACCGCTGGACGCGGAGTTCGTCCAGATCCCCATCTTCCCGAAGTGGCTGCTCGCGCTGCTCGCCGCGCTGCTCGCGCTGTTGCTCGCCTGGTTCGCACTGGTCCGTCCGGCGGTGCGCAGCGCCGCCAAGGCAGCGGCCACCGAAGCGGTCCAGCCGCGCCCCACACCCCCCGGGGGCATGGGCGACGGGAGCTCTCCGGGCACCGGTTCGGGCAACAAGCCCGGTGGCCAGGCGTCGGGGGCACCATCCGGACCCGGCGGTGGCGGCACCTCGGGCGACGGCACCTCGGGCGACGGCACCTCGGGCGACGGCACCTCGGTGGGCGGCGGTCAGCAGAGCTCGGCGACCATCGACCTGAAGACGCCCGGCGGCGAGACCAAGACCGGTACCTACAAGGTGCCCGAGGACAGTGTCTTCGGGGTCACGGACATCGTCGTCGCCAACTTCCAGGGCGACGAAGGGGTGCTGACGATCACGTTCGGCGAGCGCAAAATCACCACGATCGCGCTGGAGACCTTCCGGAACCAGGACTACCACTGGGTGACCCCCATCAAGATCCCCGCGAACGACAGCGTGACCATCAACGTGACGTGCGCGAAGCCGGGTACACCGGCCACCGGCCGTCAGGCACAGGGGTGCCACGAGGTCCTGAACGTCAGCGGAGTGCTCAGCCGTACCAGGTAATGAACCGGGCCTTCCGAATTCCGGGACATTGTCGATCGATGCCGACGGCTTATGTAAAGAGTTAGATTTTGTTCCGGCCTGAAATCGACATTCCCAGGCCAGAAACGACACCCGGACCGGAGACGGAAACCGGAGACGGAACAGGCCGCGACCGTGCGCCGGGGCGTGCGCTACCCCGCGTAGAGCATCAACCCGATCCCCACGACCAGCAGACCCGCCGCCGCGAGCCGGGGCACGCCGAAGCGCTCCTTGAAGAACAGCGCGCCGATGGCCGCGCCGACGATGATCGAGGACTCGCGCAGGGCGGCGATGGGGGCGAGTGCGGCGCGGGTCTGGGCCCACAGGACGAGGGCGTACGCGGCGGAGGACAGGGCGGAACCGAGGAGACCGAGGGTGGCGTACGGCCGGAGCAACCGGACCGTGTCGCCGCGCACGCGCGCGTACATGTACGCCGGGATGACGACTCCCTGGACGGCCAGCAGCCAGGCGATGTAGCCGAGCGGCGAGTGGGAGGCGCGCACGCCCAGACCGTCGATCACCGTGTACGCGGCGATCGTCAGCCCGGTCGCCAGGGCGGCACCGATCGCGGCCCAGTTGGGCCGGTGCCCGCGCAGCCCCCACAGGCTGACACCGGTGAGCCCGAGGCACGACACGGCGATGCCGGCCGCCGACCACGCCCCGGGCACCTCGTGCGCGAACACCGCCGCCAGCACGGTCACCACCAGCGGCGCGCTCCCCCGCGCGATCGGGTACGCCTGCCCGAAGTCGCCCAGCCGGAACGAGGTCATGAGCAGCGTCATGTAAACGACGTGCACACCCGCGGAGACGAACAGGTACGGCCAGGCCGGCCCCGCCGGAAACGCCACGAACGGCGCCACCGCGAGCCCGACGAGCACGCCGCCGCCGCAGATCAGCGTGAACCCGACCAGCTTGTCGGTGATCCGGTGCGCGATGGCGTTCCAGCTGGCGTGCGTGACCGCGGCGAACAGCACCGCCGCGGCGACCAGCGGCGTCACGCGGTCTGCTCGCGGACGTCCACCAGGTCGGCACCGGCATGGGCCACGAGCGCCTTCGGCTCGATGGGGAAGACGGTGTGCGGCGTACCGGCCGCCGCCCACACCACGTCGTGCACGAGCAGCGAGCGGTCGGCGAGGACCCGGGTGCGGGTACGGTGCCCGAAGGGCGGTACGCCGCCGATGGCGTACCCCGTGGTCTCCCGTACAACACCGGCGTCGGCCCGGCTCACCTTCCCGGCCCCCAGCTCCTCCCGCACCCGCTCCACGTCCACGCGCGAGGCCCCGTCCATCAGCACCAGCACGGGCACCCCGTCGGCGGCGAAGATCAGCGACTTGCAGATCTGGCTCAGCTCGCACCCGATCGCTGCGGCGGCCTCTGCCGCGGTCCGGGTGGCCTCCGGGAACCGCCGGGTACGGGCGAGGACGTCCTCCAGCCCGAGCGCGCGGAGGGCTTCGGCGAAACGGGGGTGGGCTCCGGATTCGTCGGCGTCAGTGGCGGCTGTCGTCGTCATGGAGGGCACGGTAGCGGTGGGTGTACGGCGCAGGCGACCGAGTTACCCGAGCGTGAGTTCCCCGAGCGAACGGCGCTTCCGCGAGCGGCGCTTCCTGGTGACCGTGGGGCCGCCCGCTTCTTGGCCAGTGTCGTGCTTCCGCGAGGCTGTGCTGAGCCATGACTGGTGCATCTGTCCCACTCCGCCGGACGGGATCATGCGCCTGACCTGCGACTTTCCTTCGACCTCCTGGCACAAATCCACCAGTTGCTGCCTGAGAGGGTGGGGTGAGGTGGGTGAGGTGCGCGTGTGTGTCACCTGTGACGCCTCCCCCACCGGCCGTCAGCCGCCAAGCGGACCCGGCGTGCTGGCGAGGCGCGACCGCGCCCGCCGGCAGAGGGTGCCGTCACAGCCGACCGTTGCTCGCGAACCCCGGCCGGGACCCCGCCTTTCCGGGCCGCTCGCTCGCTTCTTACCCGTGCTGGAGCGGCCCGGGTCAAGGGTGGCCCGGAGGGCCATCGCCGAAGGCGACGCGAAGCGCCCTTGAGGCGGGCCGTGGAAGCACGACAATGCCGAGAAGCGGGCGGCCCCTACGGTCACTTCGCAGCGTGGGTGAGGAAAACGGCCCAGGCGGAGGGGGTCAGCTTCAGCTGCGCGGTGTCGGGGGTCTTGGAGTCGCGGATGTGGATGGTGGCGGGGGTGGTGGCCACTTCGACGCAGTCGTTGCCGTTGCTGCTGTCGCTGTAGCTGCTCTTGAACCAGTCCAGGGCCACTTCGACGCAGTCGCCGGGTTCGCCGCTGTCGCTGTAGCTGCTCTTGAACCAGTGGAGTTCAGCGGTGCTCATAGTCTCCCCAGCACTTGCTCGATGAAGGTCTGCGACTCCCTCGGCGTGAGAGCCTGCGCCCGGATCATGCCATAGCGCAACTCAAGGATCCGGAGATCCTTGGGGTGTGAGACCGGGCGGCCGTTGAACGCACCGCTGGAACGTCCGATCGCCGTGCCATCGGCAAACTTCAGCACCTGGATCAGGCCCTGCGATCCTGCGTGCTCCTCCCGATCGGTCGGCATGACCTGAAGCATGACGTTCCGCAACTGCGCTACCTCCAAGAGGTGTTCGAGCTGTCGGCGCAGCACCATCTTCCCACCGTATGGGCGTTCGAGCGTCACCTGTTCTTGGACGAAACTGAGCGTCGGGGCAGGCTCGCGCTCGAAGACGGCCTTACGCGCCATGCGCGCCGCGGTTTCCCGCTCCATGACGTCTTCACTGAGCGCGGGCTGCGTCATCTCGAACAGCGTTCGCGCGTACTCCGGTGTCTGCAGCAGGCCATGGATGTTGTGACTGCCGTACAGCAGCATCTCCACCGCCCGCCCCTCCAGCTCTGCCAGCTCCCGAACCTTCTTCGGATACCGAGCCTTCCTCATGTCCTCCATGAACGCCCGCAAATGCCCCTGCGCCTTCAGCAGCTGGTCCGCCCTGTCCAGGAACTCCGGCCGAGGAATACGCGCCCCGCGCTCGATCTTGCGGATCATGTCCTCGCCGTAGCCCAGAACCTCGGCCAGCTCGGACACGCTCATCCCGGCTGCCTCCCGGCACACCTTGAGCAGGCGCCCCACCGCCTGTACCACCGGCTCGATCTCGTCCCCCGGCTCGACGTCCCAACCCGCCTCGTCCACACCGTCGTTCATGACTCCTCCTCCGACGCGCACTCGTACCCGTACAACGCCCGAGACAGCCAAGACAGCCGAGACAAAGCCGGGGACAGTCACGCTACGCACCTAAACCATCACTCACTTACGTAAGCAGAACCGGCCACGCTGAGTAACGTGAATCAAGAAACCCCCGTCATCCCCCACTTCACCATCCGCCTCTCCCCCACCCCCCAAGGCGCCCGCCGCGCCCGCCTGCTCGCCACCGAGCAACTCCGCATCTGGGGGCTCCCGTTGGACCGGGCGCCCCAGATCGTCGCCGAGCTCGCCGCGAACGCGGTCAGCCACGGCCGAGTGCCCGGGCGCGACTTCCGCCTGACGCTCTACGTCGTCGCCGACACCCTCCGTATCGAGGTCACCGACACCCGCGGTGACCGTCTCCCCCACCTCGAACGCCCCTCCCCCGAGGGCGAGTCGGGTCGCGGCCTTCTCCTCGTGGCGGCGCTGGCCGACCGTTGGGGCGTCGCGCACGGCCCACGCCCGCGCAAGACGGTGTGGGCCGAGGTTCAACCGACCTGAACCCACGACCACAGCGCGAGGCCGGTCGGCACCGGGCAGGCGAGGGCGCCCAGCAGGAGCAGGCGGGTGAGCGGGGTGAGGCGGCGGACGCCGGGGGCGAAGGCCAGCGCGACCAGGGCGATCGCGGCACCGGCGACGGTCATGGCGTACGGCAGCACGAAGGCCCGGGTCTCCGCCCAGGACACACCGTCCGCCAGACCCCACAGGGCCGTCATGCCCACGAGGAACGTCAGCCAGCCGAGCGAGGCGAGGGTGAGCATCCAGAGCAGGCCGGCCAGCAGGCCCACCACCGTCTCGCCACGGCTGTTCCGCGGTGCCGGCCGCGCGGGGCCGTACAGAGTCGCATACGTCTCAGGGTTCACGGGGACGATCCTGCGTGGAGGGCCGCCGGTGCGGCATGGGCGCGGATACTCAGCGCGTACCCCTCGGGTACTCAGGCACGAAAGAAGCCGGTGAGGGCGCCCCGTCCCCACGGATCCCTCACCGGCGGTCTTTCAGCGGCGGTACGTCAGACGCGCACCAGCTCCCGTTCCTCGTCGGGGTCGGCGTCCTTGCGGTCCGCGGAGGACTGTGTGCGCAGCCCCTCGCCCTCGACGTCCACGTTGGGCAGGGCGCGGTCCAGCCACCTCGGCAGCCACCAGGCCTTCTTGCCGAGCAGCGCGAGCACCGCCGGGACGATGGCCATGCGGACGATGAACGCGTCGAAGAAGACGGCGACGGCGAGGCCGAAGCCGATCATCTTGACCATCGACTCGCTGGAGCCGATGAAGCCGGAGAAGACGGCGATCATGATGATCGCGGCGGCCGTGACGACCCGGGCGCCGTACTTGAAGCCGGTCACGACGGCCTGGCTGGGCTTCTCCCCGTGGACGTAGGCCTCCCGCATGCGGGTCACCAGGAAGACTTCGTAGTCCATCGCGAGGCCGAAGACGACACCCACCATGAAGATCGGCATCATCGACATGACCGGGCCGGTCTCCTCGACGTTCATCAGGCCCGACAGCCAGCCCCACTGGAAGACCGCGACCACGGCGCCGAGGGCCGCCATCACGCTGAGCAGGAAGCCGAGGGCCGCCTTCAGCGGGACGAGGATCGAGCGGAAGACCACGATCAGCAGCAGGAACGCGAGGCCCACCACCAGCGCCAGATACGGCAGCAGGGCGTCGTTCAGCTTCTGCGAGACGTCGATGTTCATCGCCGTCGAGCCGGTGACCAGCAGCTTCGCATCGGTCGCGGAGGTGATGTCCGCGCCCTTGCCGCGGATCGCGTGCACCAGGTCCTCGGTGGTGGTCGAGGACGGCTTGGAGTCGGGGATGACGGTGATCGTCGCGGTGTCGCCCGCCTTGTTGGGCGCGGCCGGGGTGACCGTGACGACGTCCTTCAGGCCCTTGATCTCGTCGCCGACCTTGGTGAAGGCCGCCTTCGGGTTGTGGCTGTCCTTGGCGTCGACCACGACCATCAGCGGGCCGTTGAAGCCCGGTCCGAAGCCTTCGGAGAGGAGGTCGTAGGCGCGGCGCTGGGTGGTGGAGACGGGCTGGGAGCCGTCGTCCGGCAGGCCCAGTTCGAGGGAGGCGGCCGGGACCGCCGCCGCGCCGAGGCCGATCACACCGAGGAGGAGGACGGCGACGGGGCGCCGGACCACGAAACTCGCCCAGCGGGTGCCCATGTTGGGGCGGTCCGCCTTCCTGGGCTTGCGGCCGCCGCCGAGCAGCTTGCTCTTCTCACCGGCCGGCTTGATCTTGCGGCCCGCGTAGCCGAGCAGCGCGGGGATGAGCGTGAGCGCGATCAGGACCGCGATGGCGACCGTGCCGGCGGCCGCGATGCCCATCTTGGTCAGCATCGGGATGTTGACCACGGACAGGCCGACCAGGGCGATGACGACGGTGAGACCCGCGAAGACCACCGCCGAGCCCGCCGTGCCGACGGCCCGTCCGGCCGCGTCCTCGCGCTCGCGGCCCTCGGCCAGTTCGGCGCGGTAGCGGGAGACGATGAAGAGGGCGTAGTCGATGCCGACGGCGAGGCCGATCATCGACGCCAGGGTGGAGGTGGTCGTGCCCAGGTCAAGGGCGTTCGCCAGCGCGGTGATCGTGGAGACGCCGATACCGACGCCGATGATCGCGGTCAGCAGCGGGAATCCGGCCGCGAGCAGCGATCCGAAGGTGATGACGAGGACGACGGCGGCGACCGCGAGGCCGATGACCTCGCTGGAGCCGGTTTCGGGCGTCGCCTGCAGGGCGTCACCGCCGATCTCGACCGTGAGCCCGGCGTCCCGCGCGTGCTGCGCGGCCTCCTTCAGCGCGTCGCGGGAGGAGTCCTCCAGCTCCATGCCGGAGACCTTGTACTTCACCGAGGCGTACGCGATCGTGCCGTCCTTGCTGACGGCGTGCCCGGTGTACGGGTCGGCGACGGAGGTGACCTCGGAGCCGGACTGCAGCTCCTTCACCGTCTTGCGGACGGTCGCCTTGTTGTCCTTGTCCGTCATCTTCTCGCCGCTCGGCGCCTTGAAGACGACCCGCGCGGTCGCGCCGTCGGCGCTCATCCCGGGGAAGCGCTGTTCCAGCAGGTCGAAGGCCTTCTGCGCCTCGGTGCCGGGGATGGAGAAGGACGAGTTGCCGGCGGCCGGCGCGGAGGCGGCGCCCACCCCGGCGAGGGTGAGCAGCGCGACCCATATGAGGGCGACGAAGTGCCGTCGCCTGAAGGCGAGCCGGCCGAGTTTGTACAGGAACGTGGCCACGAGGGCGTCTCCCGGTCAGGTCGTGGGGTTCATCTGGGCAGGGGCGATCAGCCCGACGACGTGAGCGGTGACGTCAGGTGGTGGGCTTGCTGGGGAGAGGTTCAGCCGGTGGTGACGCCGAGGGCGGGGAGGACCACGGCGTCGATGTACGAAAGGAGGAAGGCCTGCGTCGGCGGCTGCTCGTCGATCAGCGAGCGGGCGGCGAATCCGCCGATCATCATGTGCATCACGTAGTCGAGCGCCGGGTTGTCCGCGCGGACCTCACCCCGGTCGACCGCCCGTTGCAGCACACGACGGAAGGCCGCCATCTCCGGATCGATCAGATGGTCCCGGAACGCCCGCAGGAGATCCGGGTTGCCGTGCATCGCCATGGCCAGGCCCCGCATCAGCGCGGAGTTCTGTTCCATCTCGCAGTCGTCCGAACGCATCGTGAGGGCATGCAGGTCGCCCCTGAGCGACCCGGTGTCGATGTCCTCGAGCGAGGGGCCCGGTTTGTTGTGCCGCACGGCCTTCGCCACCAGCTCGGCCTTGCCGCCCCACTGGCGGTAGAGCGTGGCCTTGCTGGACCGGGTGCGGGCGGCCACGGCGTCCATGGTGAGGGCGTCGTAGCCGACTTCCCGGAGCAGGTCGAGCACGGCCTCGTACAACTCGGCCTCGCGCTCGGGCGTGATCCGACTGCGACGCGCGGTGGCGGCCTCAGCCATGTCTCTCACCTTCCCGATGCGGTTGCCCGCTCCGAACGACACGGTTTCGTACGTGACGAATGTACCGCAGCAGCAAGCGAAACGAAACTGTTTCGTACGTGCGCTGGGTCACGCCTGTCGGTTTTCCATAAGTTGCTGGGCCACCTTCCCCGGAAAAGCATGGGGAGGTGAGCTATCTGCGCCTTCCCCACCTCAACGGCGACCTGTTGTGCTTCGTGGCCGAGGACGACCTGTGGCTGGCCCCCCTCGACACCCCGGGCCGCGCCTGGCGGCTCACCGTGGACCGCACCAAGGCGGGCCACCCGCGCTTCTCGCCCGACGGCCGGCACATCGCCTACACCACCTGGCGCAGCCTCGTACCCGAGATCCATCTCGTCGGCGTCGACGGCGGACCCGCGCGGCAGCTGACGTACTGGGGCAGCGCCGACACGCAGGTCTGCGGCTGGACGCCCCCGAACGGGGACGGCGGCAGCGACATCCTCGCCGTCGCCTCCCACGGCGAGCCCTTCTCCTACTTCACCTGGGCCTACAAGGTGTCCACCGACGGCGACCCAGGGCGCAAGCTGCCCTGGGGCCCGGTCTCCGACATCCAGGTCGCCGACATCGACGGCGTGCACATGACCCTGCTGCTCACCGGCACCCCGCCGCACGAACCGGCCTCCTGGAAGCGGTACCGGGGCGGCGCCATGGGCCGGCTGTGGCTGCACGGGCAGCGGTTGCTGGAGGGCATCGGCGGCCATCTGGCCTCCCCCATGTTCGTCGGCGGCCGGATCGCCTTCCTCTCCGACCACGAGGGCGTCGGCAACCTCTACTCGTGCGCCTACGACGGCTCCGACCTGCGCCGTCACACCGACCACGACGCCTTCTACGCCCGCAACGCCTCCAGCGACGGCACCCGGGTGGTCTACCAGTGCGCGGGCGACCTGTGGCTGGTCGACGACCTCGCCCCGGGCGCCGTACCGCGCAAGCTCGACATCCGGCTGAGCGGCCCGCGCGCGGGGCGCCGCAGCTACCGGGTGCCGGCCGCCCAGCACGTCGACGGCATCTCCGTGGACGAGACCGGGCGGGCCAGCGCCGTCGTCGTCCGCGGGAGCCTGCACTGGCTCACCCACCGGGACGGCCCGGCGCGCAGCATCACCGACACCCCCGGCGTACGGGTCCGGCTGCCGGAGATGCTCGGCTCGACCGGGCAGGTGGCGTACGTGACGGACGCCGAGGGCGAGGACGCCATCGAGATCGCCCAACTGCCCCGTGCCACCGGCGACCGCACCCCGCGCCGGCTGGCCTCGGGGAAGCTGGGCCGGGTCCTGGAGATGGTGTCCGACCCGCTGGGCGAGCGGTTGGCGATCGCGTCGCACGACGGGCGGCTGCTGTTGATCGATGTGGCGGAGGAGGGTGGTGGGGAGATCGCCGGGGAGGGTGCCGAGGAGGCTGCCAGGGGCTCGGAGGGCTCTGGCGACTCAGGTGACTCTGGAGGCCCAGAGAGCTCAGAAGGCTCTGGCGACTCCGGAGGCTCGGAGGGCTCCGGCGACTCCGCCGGCTCCGGTGGTGAAGGCGCCGTAGCCGCGAACGGGCAGGTCACCGAGCTCATCCGGTCGCTCAACGGGCCCGTCCGCGATCTCTCTTTCTCCCCGGACGGCTCCTGGCTCGCCTGGTCCCACCCGGGCATCGGCCGCTCGCTGCGGAAGATCAAGCTGGCCCGTATCAAGGACCGGCTCATCGTGGAGGTCACCAACGGCCGCTTCGAGGACGAGAACCCGGTCTTCACCCGGGACGGCCGCTACCTCGCCTTCCTGTCCTGGCGCGGCTTCGACCCGGTGTACGACGTCCACACCGGCGACCTGTCCTTCCCGCTGGGCTGCCGCCCGTACCTGGTCCCGCTGTCCTCCGCGACCCCGTCCCCGTTCGCCCTGAACCCCGAGGGCCGGCCGGCGGCGGGCGGGCTGGACCCCCTCGAGGACGAGGAGACCGGCGAGGGCGGAGCGGTGACCGTGGAGGTGGAGGGCCTGGAGAACCGGGTGACGCCGTTCCCGGTCATCGCCTCGAAGTACTCCGCGCTGTGCCCGGTGGCGGGCGGCGGCCTGGTCTGGCTGCGCTGGCCCATCTCCGGCGCGCTCGGCGAGACCTTCGTCAACCCGGCCGACATCAGCGGACGCCCGACGCTGGAGTACTTCAACATCACCAAGGCGAAGAAGTCCGAACTGGTCGGCCATCTGGACTGGTTCGCGGTGAGCGGGGACGGGACCCGGCTGGTGGTGGTCGACGAGGGCGAACTGCGGGCGGTGCCGTCGACCGAGTCCGGCGACGCCGACACGACCGTGTGGATCGACCTGCGCCGCATCCTGCACGAGGTCGACCCGGGTGCCGAGTGGCGCCAGTCGTACGAGGAGGCCGGCCGGCTCATCCGCGCCTACTACTGGGATCCGGGCATGTGCGGCATCGACTGGGCCGCGGTGCTCGACCAGTACCGGCCCCTGGTCGAACGGGTCGCCTCCCCCGACGAGTTCGCCGACCTGCTGCGCGAGGTCCTGGGCGAGCTGGGCACCTCGCACGCCTACGTCACCCCCGCCCGCCGCAACGAGGGCCCGCCCCACTACCAGCGCTGGCAGGGCCTGCTCGGCGCCAACTTCGTACGCCGGAACGGCGGCTGGACGGTCAAACGCATCCTGCCCGGCGACTCGTCCGACTCCAAGGCACGCTCCCCGCTGGCCGGGACGGGCATCCGCCCGGGTGCCGTGCTGACCCACGTGGACGGCCGTCCGGTCGACCCGGTGGCGGGACCGTATCCGCTGCTCGCGGGCTCGGGCGGGACGACCGTGGAGCTGACCTTCACCCCGGGCGAGGGCGAGGCGGGGCCGGCCCGGCGGATCGCCGTCGTCCCGCTCGTCGACGAACGCCCGCTGCGCTACCAGGACTGGGTCGCCAAACGCCGTGCCGTCGTCCGGGAGTTGAGCGGCGGCAAGTGCGGCTACCTGCACATCCCCGACATGGGCGGCTCGGGCTGGGCCCAGTTCAACCGGGACCTGCGCATGGAGGTGTCCCGGCCGGCGCTGATCGTGGACGTGCGCGGCAACGCGGGCGGGCACATCAGCGAACTCGTCATCGAGCAGCTCACCCGGACCATCCTGGGCTGGGACCTGACCCGGAACGCCCAGCCGGTGTCGTACACCTCGAACGCCCCCCGGGGCCCGGTGGTGGCCCTGGCCGATGAGGCGACCTCCTCCGACGGCGACATGATCACCGCCGCCTTCAAGCTGATGAAGCTCGGGCCGGTCGTCGGGCAGCGCACCTGGGGCGGAGTTGTCGGCATGACCGGCCGGCACCGCCTGGGCGACGGCACGGTGATCACGGTCCCGATGAACGCCGCCTGGTTCGACGCCTACGGCTGGTCCGTGGAGAACCACGGCGTCGCCCCCGACCTGGAGATCCTGCGCACCCCCCTGGACTGGGCCGAGGGCCGGCACGCCCAACTCGACGACGCCGTACAGCTGGCCGTGGAACTGCTCGACACCAACCCCGCCGCGGTCCCCCCGGACTACAGCGACGTACCGAACCGCTCGCGGCCGAAGCTGCCGCCACGCAAGACGCGCTAGCGAAGCGGGGGGGGGGGGGGGGGGGGGGGGGGGGCGGGGGGCAGGGGGGGGGGGGGGGAGGGAGAAGGGGGGGGGAGCGCCGACCCACT
>NZ_JBVIGN010000020.1:0-12727 GCF_055570785.1 Streptomyces sp. NPDC031100 | reverse complement strand
CTCCCCCCCAAGAAACGCGAACCCCCCCACCCCCCCGTACACCGAGCCCCCCCCCCAAAAAACCCCTCGCGCCAGCGGGCTCCCCCCCCCCCCCCCCCCCCCCCCCGCCTCAGAGGTGAAGTCGCGGGCGAGGACTAGGCGTCGTAGTCCACGTCGATGCGGTCCTGCATCTCGCGGTCCGGGTCCTCGATGTCACGGTTCTGGCGACCGCGCTCGGGCTGCTGGCCCTGCTTCTGCTGACCCCGCTGCTGCTGACCCCGCTGCTGCTGGCCGCCCTGCTTCTGGCCGCGCTGCTGGCTGGACTTGTCCTTCATACCCATGTGGGTTCACTCCCGTGGTGGGTGGGGGGTTGGCCCCTCGGTGGGGCCTCGACCAGATTCACACGGGGGAACACACTGCGCATTTCGATCACTCACGGTGCGTAGCCCGCGCGGCTTCGTCGGCCGCCCCACCTGCGCCGACGAGCCCGGAACGCATCCCCTGCAGACGGGGCGCGAACCGCCGCATCTCGCGCTGGCCGACCGTGCCGATGAGCGCCGGCAGATATCCGCGCACACCCTGCATGCCGCGCAGCCACCACTGCCCGTACACGTGCGCCGAGCGCCGCTCGATCCCGGCGACGATCCGGTCCACCGCCGGGCCGAGCGGGTACGTCTTGTTCGACGGCCACGGCAGCCGCTGCCGCAGCTCCCGCATGACCTCGTCCTGGTCCGCGCCGCGCACCATGTCGGTGTCGGTCCAGGACAGGTACCCGACGCCGACGCGCACGCCCTGGTAACCGACCTCGGCGCGCAGACTGTGCGCGTACGCCTCCACGCCCGACTTGGAGGCGCAGTACGCCGTCATCATCGGCGCCGGGGTCATCGCCGCGAGCGAGGCGATCTGCAGCAGATAGCCGCGGCTCTCGGTGAGCACCGGCAGGAAGGCCCGGGCCGTCACCGCCGATCCGATCAGGTTCACCTCGATCACCCGCCGCCAGGCCTGCGGGTCGGAGTCGGCGAACGGACCGCCGCTCGCCACACCGGCGTTGGCGACGACGATGTCGACCTTGCCGAACCGCTCCTTGACCTCCTGCGCCACCCGGCTCATCGTCTCGTGGTCGGTGACGTCGGCGTACCAGTGCGCGCTGTCGCTGTGCAGCCGCTCGGAGACCTCCTTGAGCGCCTCCTCCTCCAGTCCGACCAGCGCCACCTTGGCGCCGCGCGCGGAGAGCTTGCGCGCGAGCAACTCGCCGACGCCGCGCGCCGCTCCGGTCACGACCGCGACCTGCCCTTCGAGGCTGACCCTGCTCATGCGCCCTCCTTGGTGTGCGTGTAGGTGCTGACGAGTGCCCGGATCTTGCCGGTCACCAGCTCGGGAGCCTCCACCGGAGTCATGTGGCCGAGCCCGGGCAGTTCGGTGAGGCCGAGGCAGTGGGGCAGCGCGGCGGCCAGCGAGCGGGCGTGCACCGGCGGTGTGAGCCGGTCGGCGGCGCCGACGACCACCGCCGTGGGCAGGGACAACGCCCGTACGCCGTGGTCGAGGTCGAGCCGCTTCAGCACCTCCGCCCAGGCGTGGCGCACGGAGCGCGGGCAGGCGTGCACGATCCGCGCGCACGCCTCCACCATGTGCGGCGCGGAACCGGCGCCCATCGTGGCGTACTTGAGGATCGCCTTGGCGACCGGCGTGACCGGACCGAGCGGGGCGCGCGAGCCCAGGATGCGCGCCGTGAGCCAGGTACGCACGCGCCCGGCGCGCCACGGTACGACCCGTGCCTGGGCAACCAGCCGCGAACTGCCTGTGCTGCACAGCAGAACGGCGGCGGCGTGCTCCCGGAAGCGGGGGCGCGCCGACGCGGCCATCACGGTCATCCCGCCCATGGAGTGCCCCACGATCACGGCCTTCTCACCGGGCGCGAGCGTCTCGGCGAGCACCGCTTCCAGGTCGTCCGCCAGCGCGTCGGTGCTGTACACGGGGCTTGCGGGACTGCGCCCGTGCCCCCTCTGGTCGTACGCGATCACCCGGTGGTCGGTCGCCAACTCCCTTATCTGCGCGGCCCAGAAGGCGGTCGAGCAGGTCCAGCCGTGGGAGAGCACGACAGGGGGCGCGCTCTCGGGCCCGTGCACCTCGACGTACAGCCGCGCGCCGTCGGCGGAGACGACGGTGAGCGTACGGGAGGGGGTGGGCGGGGCGTAGGGGCCGGAGACCACGGAGGCGAGACGGCTCATGCGGCGGCCTCGCTCTTCTTCGCGACAGCCGTGTCCGCGTCGGCAGACCTGGCGCCGGCCTTCCGGATCACCTCGTACTCCGCGAGGTCCACCCGCCGGGTCGCGCGCCGGAACTCCGTGGTCGTACCGGGCCAGATGGTGGTGTTGCGACCGCTCGCGTCGAGGTACCAGCTGGTGCAGCCGCCGGTGTTCCACACGGTCCGCTTCATGCGCTCCTGGACCTGGTGGTTCCAGCTGTCGACGGCGCCGGGCCTGGCGTCGAGAGCGGTGCGGCCGCCGAGGACCTCCAGCTGGCGCAGGTAGTCGGCCATGTAGTTCAGCGCGGACTCGATCATGAGGATCATCGAGGAGTTCCCGAGGCCGGTGTTGGGCCCGATGATCGTCATCCAGTTCGGGAACCCGGCGGCCGAGGCACCGCGCAGGGCCTGCATACCACCCTTCCAGGACTCGGCGAGCGTGATGCCCTCCGCGCCGATCACGCGCTCGGCTATGGGCATGTCCGTGACGTGGAAGCCCGTACCGAAGATGATCGCGTCGACCTCGGCCTCGGTGCCGTCGGCGGCGACCACGGTCGACCCGCGGATCTCGGTGAGCCCGCTCGCGACCACGTCCACATTCGGCCGGGCCAGCGCCGGGTAGTACTCGCTGGACAGCAGGATCCGCTTGCAGCCGATGCGGTAGTCGGGCGTGAGCTTGGCGCGCAGGGCCGGGTCCTTGACGGCACGGGCCATGTTGCGCTTGGCGAGCCGTTCTACCAGGCCGAGTTCGTCGGGACGCTTGGTGAACGCCTGCACCTGGAGTTCCCTGATACCCCACAGCACTCCGCGCCGCAGCTGGGTGGTGAAGGGCAGCGCCCGGTGCAGCCGGCGCTCGGCACCGCTGATGGCGCGGTCCACCCGGGGCATCACCCAGGCCGGGGTGCGCTGGAAGAGGGTGAGCCGGCCGACCTGGCGCTGGATGGCGGGCACGATCTGGATGGCGGAGGCGCCGGTGCCGACCATGGCGACCCGCTTGCCGCGCAGGTCGTAGTCGTGGTCCCAGCGGGCCGAGTGGAACACCGTGCCCGGGAACGACTCCAGCCCCGGTATCTCAGGGATCTTCGGGTCGGACAGCGGCCCGGTGGCGGAGACGACGACGTCGGCGGTCAGCTTCCCGCGGGCCGTCTCGATCTCCCAGCGCAGCTGCTCGCCGTCCCAGGTCATCAGCTTCACTTCGGAGTCGAAGCGGATGTGCGGGCGGAGCCCGAAGACGTCGGTGACGTGCTCCAGGTAGGCGCGGATGTGCTGCTGCCCGGAGAAGGTGCGCGGCCAGTCGGGGTTGGGTGCGAAGGAGAAGGAGTACAGGTGGGAGGGGACGTCACAGGCGCACCCGGGGTAACTGTTGTCCCGCCAGGTGCCGCCGACGCTGTCGGCCCGCTCCAGGACGACGAAGTCGGTGATCCCCTCCCGGCGCAGCCGCACGGCGGCCCCCAGCCCGCCGAATCCGGACCCGATCACCGCCACTCGTACATGCTCGTGCTCGGCCATCCCGAAGCCTCCACGCATCGCCTTGGACTCTGCCAGTGAACACTGGCGCAATGGGACTGTAGAGCAGCTCCGTACCGAGCGGTAGGGGCGGAGCCGGGAAAGTTACCGGCGGTACAACATAGGCTGCGGACGTGGCAGACGACGGCGAACTCAACGGCGGGCACGGCGGCAGGCAGGTCGGCGGAGTGCGCGAATACCGCATGGAGGAGCTGGCCCGCCTGGCCGGCATCACCGTACGCACGCTGCGCTTCTACCGCGAGCGCAAGCTGATCCGGCCACCCCGCCGCGAGGGCCGCATCGCCTGGTACGACGACCACCACCTGGCCCGCCTGCGCACGATCTCGGCCCTGCTGGAGCGCGGCCACACCCTGAGCGGCATCGCGGAGCTCGCGGAGGCGCTCGACCAGGGCCGCGACGTCGCCGACCTGCTCGGCATCGGCGCCCCCACCGAGGAGGAGCCGGTCCACCTCACCCCCGAGGCACTCGCCGCCCGCTTCGAGGGCGAGGTCACCCCCGAGAACCTCGCCGCCGCCATGGAGCTGGGCTACCTCGGCACCGACGGCGACGAGATCGTCCACATCAGCCGCCGCCTGCTGGACGTCTCCTCCGCCCTGGTCCGCGAGGGCATCCCCCTCGCGGAGGTCCTGGCGGCCGGAAAGCGCGTCCGCGAACACGCCGACGCCCTCGCCGAACTCTTCCGCGAGCTGATCCTGCGCCACACCACCGAGGAGGACCTCCACCGCCTGCGCCCGCTCGCCCGGAGCGTGGTGGAGGCGGAGCTTTCGCTGGCGTTGGACCGGCGGTTGCGGAAGCGTGACTAGCTTTCTGGAACACCCCACGTCCGGCAGTTCATGATCTTTCACTCGATCAGGGCGCTTTCCAGAAAGTCGCGAACGAAACCGCGTTCGTGCTCCGAGAGTGAGATCGAAAAGGCCCCGGCGGCTGTGCTACCAGCCCCGGGGTGTGGCCGACACTTTCGAGGAGCGTCGACTTGCCCAAGCGTAGTCCTCAGCCATCACAACCGGCGTCGACTCCGACCGAACACCCGCGAGCTCTTGGAGCTGTGCGTCTCAGCAACGTGACCGCAGTGACCACCTCACCCGACAGACAGCGCGCCTGCATTCAGGAGTGCACCGAGTATCTGGGCTTCACCCTGATCGCCGAAGCCGCAGATCTGGGGGTATCCGCACGCAAGATGTCCCCCTTCGAGAGGCCTTCACTGTCGCCTTGGCTGCGGCGCCCGGACGACTACGACGCCATCGTTTGGTCACATGTAGACCGCGCCGTGCGTTCCGTCGCCCATATGTCCGAGTTGGTCGAGTGGGGTCAGCAGCATGCAACGACACTCGTCTTCGGGATGCCTGAAGAACGTCAGCCGCTCGTGGTCACGCCGCAGGCAGATGGCGACGCCATTCGCCGCTGCATGAATCTGGCCTACGCCGCCGAACAGGAGGCTCGCGCCCTATCTGCTCGCCTCACCGGCGCCCACGAAGCGCTGCGCTCGACGGGCCGATACGGCGGTGGCCTTGTACCGTTCGGGTACAAGAAGGCACCTCATCCCTCCGGCATCGGCTGGTGTCTGGCTCCCGACCCGGAGACCGTCACCGTTGTCCGCGCGATTGTGGGCGATGTGCACTCGGGACTGTCCCTGGTCGCCATCGCCCGCAAACTCGAAAGCGCGGGCGTTCTGGTACCGCGAGACCGCCACGCCCAACTTCAGGGACGTCCCACAGGTGGGCGGCGCCACGGACGCGACTTCGAGCGATTCAGCTGGACACCGGGCAGCCTCTGCAAGATCCTCCGCACCCCGGCACTGATGGGCCACCGGGTACACAAGGGGAAGACCGTCCGTGACGCTGAGGGCTCACCCGTGCTGATCGGTCCCCCACTGCTCACCGAAGAGGAGTTTCAGACCCTCCAGGACATCCTCAACGCCCGCTCGAACGGCTTCCACCCCAAGCGCCGGGAGACGTCGTTGCTCATCGGTGTCGCGCACTGCGCCGGGTGTGGTGGCCGCATGTACTTTGCCGCTCGGAAGGCCTATACCTACGGCGACTACGGCTGCTGCGCTGCTGCCCGCGGAACGACCTGTCCCGCCCCCGCCGCGATCCGCGCCGACTGGCTCGACGAGTACACGGTCAGCCGCTACCGCGAGGCGTTCGCCGTGGACGGCGAGGTGACACGGGAGCAACTCCTCAAGGACGGAGTTCGCGTCACAGTAGCCAAGGGGCGGTCGGGCGGCGGACCGGAGCGGCTGGCCGGACCGGATACCTCTCGCTTGACCTTCACAGTCGGCGAACGAGTCGACGCGCCTCACATGTCGAAGACCACCGTCACAGGAGCGTGATCCGACCACCGCTCCTCATGGCTGGCCGCCCGCTCCACAACAGCCTTGACGGCACGGGCGGCCAGCCCAGGCGTCGCGACGGCGAGATCAATCCTCCAACCTGAACCCTTCTCGAAGGCCCGCCCCCGATAGGACCACCACGTGTACGGCCCCTCCACGTCCGGATGCAGGGCGCGCACGACATCGACGTACCCCGCGTCCGCCGGATCGAAGACCCGCCCCAGCCACTCCCGCTCCTCCGGCAGGAAGCCCGAGTTCTTGGTGTTGCCGCGCCAGTTCTTGAGGTCGGCCTGCTGGTGGGCGATGTTCCAGTCGCCGCAGACGAGCACGTGGCGCCCTTCGGCGGCGGCCCGCGCGCGCAGCTCCTTGAGGTGGACGATGAACTCGTCCATGAAGCGGAGCTTCTCGTCCTGGCGCTCGGTGCCGACCTCGCCGGCGGGCAGATAGAGGGAGGCGACGGTGACCCCGGGCAGGTCGGCCTCGACATAGCGCCCGCTGCCGTCGAACTCGGCCGAGCCGAAGCCGACCCGGACGCGGTCGGGCTCGCGCCGCATGTACAGGGAGACGCCCGCGCGCCCCTTGGCGGCGGCCGGGGCGTGCACGACGTGCCAGCCGTCGGGCTGGCGGACCTCCTCGGGCAGCTGGTGCGGCTCGGCACGCACTTCCTGCAGGCAGACGACGTCCGCTTCAGTCTGGGCGAGCCACTCCACGAAGCCCTTCTTGGCCGCGGCCCGCAGCCCGTTCACGTTCACCGAGGTCACTGTCAGCACCAGGGCACGATACCGGCACACTGGTCGAGGTCCGTCCCCCCATCCTCTGCATAGAAGTACGATATCCAGCATGAATATACGTCGCGTTCGCTTCGATCACCCCGACGCCGTCAAGCTCAACGACGAGGTCCAGGCCGAGTACCACGTCCGCTACGGCGACGGCGGCGACGCCACGGCCCTCGACGCCGCCGACTTCGACCCGCCCCGTGGCGTGTACCTGATCGCCTACGACGAGGACGACCGCCCGGTGGCCACCGGCGGCTGGCGCAGCCAGGACCTCAACGAGGAGGGCAACGAGGACGGCGACGCCGAACTCAAGCGCATGTTCGTCGTCACGCAGATGCGCGGCCGGGGTCTCGCCCGCCGCATCCTCGCGGCCCTGGAGGAGGACGCCCGCGCGGCCGGCCGCGTCCGCATGGTCCTGGAGACCGGCACCAAGCAGCCGGAGGCCATCGCCCTGTACGCCTCGAGCGGTTACGAGCCCTGCGCCAAGTTCGGCTACTACCGCCACTACGAGGACAGCCGCTGCTACGCGAAGCAGCTGTAGACGCGATGAAGCCCCAGTCGGCTTCTGCCGACTGGGGCTTCATGATGCGTGGACCTGAGGGGATTTGAACCCCTGGCCCCCTCGATGCGAACGAGGTGCGCTACCGGACTGCGCCACAGGCCCTTGCAACGAGTGAAACTCTAGCATCCCCGTCGGGGTGCTTGGAAATCCGTTCCCTGACTGGTCAGAGGCGGGCTTCCAGGAGCGTGACGGCGGTCACTCGTTGGCCGCGCGCGGACGGTCGCCGTCCTCGTACTGATCGAAGAGGGGCGTGCGTCCACGCTCGCGCGCCCGGCGGGCAGAGGCCGCGGGGGAGCTTCCGCCTCGCGAGCGCGTTCGAGCGTGGGGGAGCGCGTCGCTGCGCCCGTCCGCCGGCTCGCCCTCGGACCCGCGCGCGGTCTCGCCCGCCTCGACCTCCGCCGCGCGGCTTGCCTCCTGCTCCGGCACGACCGCGCTGGAACGCGCCGAACTCCATGTGTCGGGCGCCCCCAGGTCCACGTCGGAGGTGGCTCGCGGCGCGACCGGCGCGGTCACGTACGTCGGCAGCGGCACCGGCACCGGGTCCCAGCTGTCCCCGTGCCCGGGCCGCCGCTGGCGCTCACGCTGCTGGTCCACCCACTCGGCGTGGTCGGTCTGCTCCACGAGGGCGCGGCGGTCCGCGGCGAGCGCGGAGAGGCCGGTGTCGGTGTCGGCTTCTGATCCCTCGTCCGGTTCGTCGGCGCCGGGGCCCGCGTCGAGAGGCGCACGCCTGCGCGGCTGGCGCTCGCGCAGGCGCTGGGCCGCGACCTCGGCCTGCCGGCGGTCCATCTGGTACGCGAAGCGACGGCGTTCCTGGGAGCGCAGGTAGGCGATGTACGCGCTGAGCATGACGGCGGGCACACCGGGCGCCCACAGGAAGGCGAGACCTCCGACGGCGGCGACGATCGCGCCGAGCGAGAAGGCGAGGAAGAGCATCACGGTGGTGCGCCGACGACGCGCGAGCGCCTTCGAGCGCTGGGCGCGCGCTGCGGCCGCCTGCGCCGAGGGCGTGCGCCGGGGCGCCGGCACTCGCTTCTGCGCGGGCGCGGGGCCGGAGGGGCGAGCGCCGGCGCCGGCGGGGTGCTGCGCGGAAGGGGACTTGGGCGCCGGGGCGACGGGCTGGTCGCGCGCCGGCTCCGCCCGCGCGGGCGCCTCCGGCTCTGCCTCCGCGCGCACCTGACGGCGGGTCGGAGGCATGGCGAAGGCCCGGACGTCCACCGAGTCGGTGACGGCGTCCGGATCACCGGGTTCCGGCTCCCCCTCCTGGGCGGAGCGCGCCCGCAGGTCCCTGGCGTACCGACGCTCCATACCCGCCCGTCCGGACAGCAGCCGGATGGCGGTGCTGAAGCGTTCCGTCGGACGGGCCTCGTTCAGCTCGTCCTGCCTACGGAGCCACATCGGCACCAAGTAGGCGGCCCAGGCCCCGACGATGACTGCGTAGATGAGGCCGCTGCTGCTCACGTCTCACACGGTAGAGGGATTTGCGTGAGGCCATCCGCCAATTGAGCCGGTGTGTCGCACGATCTGGCTGATATTTCCAGCTTTTTTTGCGACCGATGCGATCAGCGGGCCGCCGAAGTCGCGAATTGAATGCCCTGAGGCGGTCGCCGATCGATCAATTTCGAACACATATTCAATTTTCGGGGCTAGGCGGGATTCCGTGGCGTGTTCTCCGGCCTCCGCGGCACGTCCGGCGCGCTCGACGTGCCCGGCGCCCGGAAGTCGCCCCCCGCGTCGGACGGGCGCCGGTCGTGCGCCGTCCGCCCGGAGCGTGCCCGCCGCCAGCGCGTGAGCAGCCCCTCGGGCACTTCTTCCGCCGTGAGCGCGAAGACGAGGTGGTCGCGCCAGGCTCCGTCGATGTGCAGATAACGCGGGCGCAGCCCCTCCTCGCGGAATCCGAGTTTCTCCACGACCCGGCGGCTGGGCCGGTTCTCGGGGCGAATGCAGACCTCGATGCGGTGCAGCCCGACGGTGCGGAAACAATGGTCCACCACGAGCGCGACGGCCGTCGGCATCACCCCGCGCCCGGCCACGGCCTCGTCCACCCAGTAGCCGACGTGCCCCGAGCACATCGACCCCCAGGTGATCCCGGCGACCGTCAACTGCCCGACGAGCCGCCCCTGGTACTCGATGACGAACGGCAGCATCCGGCCCGCGTTGGCCTCCGACCGCAGATGCCGGACCATCTGGCGGTAGGTCGGCCGGTGCGTGATCGGCCCGCTCGGTGTCGGCGGCGGGATGGTCGCCTCCCAGGGGCGCAGCCAGTCCCTGTTGCGCCGGTTCACCTCACGCCAGACCCGTTGGTCGCGCAGCTTTATCGGCCGGAGGACGACATCTCCGTCCGCCAGCACGACGGGCCAGGAAGGGCTGTTCAGCTCGCACCCCCGCTGCTGGGTCTGGGGTGGTCGCCGCCGCGGATCTGGTCGACGGCGTGCGTCAGCAGGGCCTCCAGCACCGCGAGGCCGTCCTTCACCCCGCCCGTGGAGCCCGGCAGATTGACGATCAGGGTGCGCCCCGCCACGCCGGCCAGCCCCCGGGACAGCGCCGCGGTCGGCACCTTCTCCCGTCCGAACGCCCGGATGGCCTCCGCGATGCCCGGCACCTCGTGGTCGATCACCGCGCGCGTCGCCTCGGGCGTGCGGTCGGTGGGTGAGATGCCGGTGCCGCCGGTGGTGACAATGGCGTCGTACCCGGCCTCGACCCCCGCGCGCAGCGCCGCCTCCACGGGGTCGCCGTCAGGAACGACCCGAGGCCCGTCGACGGCGAATCCGAAGCTCTTCAGGCCGTCGGCGACCAGCGGGCCGCCCTTGTCCTCGTAGACACCCGCGGCGGCCCTGTTGGAGGCGGTGACCACCAGAGCACGGTAGGTCATGCCCGACTCCAGTCGCCCGACTTGCCGCCCGTCTTCTCCTCCACCCGTACGTCCGTGATGACCGCTCCCTTGTCGACCGCCTTGACCATGTCGATCACGGTGAGCGCGGCGACCGTCACCGCGGTGAGGGCCTCCATCTCGACACCCGTGCGGTCCGTCGTCTTCACGGTGGCCTGGATCTCCACGGCGTCGTCCGCGACCGACAGATCCAGTTTCACACCGGACACCGACAACGGGTGACACAGCGGAATCAGGTCCGGGGTGCGCTTGGCGCCCATGATGCCCGCGATGCGCGCGGTGGCCAGGGCGTCCCCCTTGGGAACCCCTTCACCGCGCAGCAGCTCGACCACACTGGGTGACACGAGGACCCGGCCGCTGGCACGGGCCGTGCGCGCGGTCACGTCCTTCCCGGATACGTCGACCATGCGTGCCGCGCCCGCGTCATCGATGTGCGTCAGTCGGTCCTGCGTACTCATGCTGTGTGGCGCTCCCGGTCCGGGCCCGTTGCGGTGCGGTGCACGGGCCTGTTGTGCGCGACACGGTACCGCCAAGTCGGCACAAGCACCGGGTCAGGCCCCTGCGGATCCCCGCCGGCCGGTCGGCACGCGCGCGTAGGGGGTGCGCGAGCGGCCGGCTGTGCGCGCCGGCCCGGTCAGCCGAGCAGCACGACCTCCACCTCGGTGCCGGGCTCGACGGACTCCACGTCCTCGGGGACGACGATCAGCGCGTCGGCGTGTGCCAGGGCCGCGATCAGGTGGGAACCGGACCCGCCTACGGGGGTCACCTCGCCGTCGGCGTACTTCCCGCGCAGGAACTGCCGGCGCCCCTTGGGCGAGCCGAGCGCCTTGTCCGACGTCAGGGTGGCCCGGGTGCGCGGCCGATGGACGTCCTCGACGCCCATCAGGGTGCGGATCGCGGGGCGGACGAACAGCTCGAAGGAGACGTACGACGACACGGGGTTGCCGGGCAGGGCCAGCAGGGGCGTGTGGTCGCGGCCGATGGATCCGAAGCCCTGGGGCTTGCCGGGCTGCATGGCGATCTTGCGGAACTCGACACCGCTGCCCGCCTCGTCCTCGTCGCCGGCGTACGACAGCGCCTCCTTGACGACGTCGTAGGCCCCGACGCTCACCCCGCCCGTGGTCACGAGCAGATCGGCGCGGATGAGCTGGTCCTCGATGGTGGACCGGAGGGTGTCGGCGTCGTCGGCGACGGCGCCCACGCGATAGGCGATGGCACCCGCGTCCCGCGCGGCCGCGGTCAGGGCGAAGCTGTTGGAGTCGTAGATCTGGCCGGGGCCGAGTGCCTCGCCGGGCTGGACGAGTTCGCTGCCCGTGGACAGGACGACCACGCGCGGGCGCGGGCGCACGCGCACCGTGCCCCTGCCGATCGCGGCGAGCAGCGCGATCTGCGGCGGGCCGAGGACCGTCCCGGCCTCCAGGGCGAGGTCCCCTGCCTTCACATCGCTGCCCGTGGCGCGCACGTGCGCGCGTGCTGCGGCGGGGCGGTGCACGCGTACGTGCCCCTCGGCACCCTCGGGGGCCAGGCTCCGGGCCTGCATCCCGCTCACCGGTCCCTCGCCGAGCCCGCCGTCGGTCCACTCGACGGGGACGACGGCTTCGGCACCGGGCGGCAGCGGCGCGCCGGTCATGATGCGCACCGCCTGGCCGGGGCCGACCCGGACCAGGTCCGCCGAACCCGCGGCGACGTCCCCGATGACCTCGAGGACGGCCGGGAACTCCTCGCTGGCGCCCGCGACGTCCGCGACCCGCACCGCGTACCCGTCCATGGAGCTGTTGTCGAACGGTGGCAGGGAGACCGGCACCGTGACGTCGTCGACCAGGACACAGCCCTGGGCGTCGAGCAACTGCAGCTCGATGGGTTCGAGGGGACGGACGGTGGTGAGGATGTCCTCCAGGTGCTCGTCCACCGACCAGAGGTGGTCCGAGCCGGCGGGGCTGGTCGCGGCGGTGCTCAACGTTGCTGCATCTCCTCGGCTACGTAACTGCGAAGCCAGGTCCGGAAGTCCGGGCCCAGGTCTTCACGTTCGCACGCCAGTCTGACAATGGCACGCAGGTAGTCGCCACGGTCGCCGGTGTCGTAGCGGCGGCCCTTGAAGACCACGCCGTGCACCGGGCCGCCCACCGACTCGTCCTCGGCGAGCTGCTGGAGGGCGTCGGTGAGCTGGATCTCGCCGCCGCGGCCCGGCTCGGTCTTGCGCAGGACGTCGAAGATGTGCGGGTCCAGCACGTAGCGGCCGATGACCGCGTAGTGCGACGGGGCGTCCGCCGCCTCCGGCTTCTCCACCAGACCGGTCACCTTCACGACGTCGCCGTCGGTGGTGGCCCGGACGGCCGCGCAGCCGTAGAGGTGGATCTGCTCGGGCGCGACCTCCATGAGCGCGATCACGCTGCCGCCGTGCTGCTCCTGGATCTCGATCATG
>NZ_JBVIGN010000019.1:0-160894 GCF_055570785.1 Streptomyces sp. NPDC031100 | reverse complement strand
CGTTCGTCTGGCACGGCTCGATCCGCTCGCCCGAGATCGCCGAGCAGGCCGCGTACTACGGCGACGGCTTCTTCCACAACAACATCTTCTGGCCCGCCGACCACACCAAGCGGATGGTCGAGCTGTACCGGACCCGGTACGCCCACTACGGGCACGGCACACCGGAGCAGGCGATCGTGGGCCTGGGCGGCCAGGTGTTCATGCGCCCCAACTCGCAGGACGCCATCCGCGAGTTCCGGCCATACTTCGACCACTCGCCGCTGATGGGAGGCGGAATCTCCATGGAGGAGTACATGGAGCAGACCCCGCTGACCGTCGGCAGCCCCGAGCAGGTCATCGAGAAGACCCTCACCTTCCGCGAGCACTTCGGCGACTACCAGCGCCAGTTGTTCGTCGTGGACGGCGGGGGAGTCCCGCAGAAGGCCGTGCTGGAGCAGATCGACATGCTCGGCGAGGAGGTCGTACCCGTCCTGCGGCGGGAGTTCGCCAAGAACCGGCCGGCCGCCGTGCCCGACGCCCCGACCCACGCGTCCCTGCTTGCCGAGCGTACGCAGTCGGCCCAGCCGGCGGTCTGAGACGCCACGACAGAACCTGGCGGCGAGCTGGGAGAGGAGGACCCTGATGAGCGACAACTTCAACGACCACCGGGCGACCGACGGAGTCGCGCCCGACCGCTGGGCCAGCGCCCTGCACCTGTTCGACAACGGTGCCGGGGTCCCGCACGAGGAGACCACCACCGAGCGCTGGGAGCGGGCCCGGCTGCTCTTCGGGGCGAAGGACTACCTCGGTGCCGCCAGGCTGCTCACCGCCGTCGTGGAGGAGGTCCCGGAGCAGACCGGCCCCCGGCTGCTGCTGGCGCGCGCCTACTACCACTCGGCGCAACTGCGGCGTGCCGAGGAGCAGTTGCGCATCATCGTCGAGCGCGATCCGGTGGAGCACTACGCCCATCTGATGCTGGGCCGCACCCTGCAGCGTCAGGGTCGGCAGGACGAGGCGAGGCCCTGGCTGCGCCTGGCGGCCGCCTTCTCGGGCGAGTTTCCGGACGACGACTGAGGCACGACAGACATTCGCCGGCGACGCGACAGTGGCCGCCCTCTCGGTGGCCGTACCCGTTCCCACTTCCGGCCGGGCCAACTGGCCCCCGCTGTGCGCACGCCCGCCCGGGGCGGCCCCACCGAAACAGGAAGAGGGCGGCCCCAGAGACGGGGCCGCCCCGGGCGGTCGGTCAGTGAGTGGCGAGGTGTTCGAGGGTGTCGATCACGCGGTTCGAGAAGCCCCACTCGTTGTCGTACCAGGCGACGACCTTGACATGGCGGCCGTCGACGCGGGTGAGGGCCGAGTCGAAGATCGAAGAGGCCGGGTTGCCCGTGATGTCGGCCGACACCAGGGGGTCCTCCGAGTATTCGAGGATGCCGGCGAGCGGGCCCTCGGCCGCGGTGCGGTAGGCGGCCAGCACGTCGTCGCGGGTCACGTCACGGGCGACGGTCGTGTTGAGTTCGACGATCGAGCCCACCGGCACCGGCACGCGGATCGAGTCGCCCGACAGCCTGCCGTCCAGGTTCGGCAGCACGAGACCGATCGCCTTCGCGGCGCCCGTCGTGGTCGGCACGATGTTGACGGCGGCGGCACGGGCGCGGCGGGCGTCGCGGTGCGGACCGTCCTGCAGGTTCTGCTCCTGCGTGTAGGCGTGCACCGTCGTCATGAAGCCGTGCTCGATGCCGGCGAGGTCGTCGAGCACCGAGGCCAGCGGGGCAAGGGCGTTGGTCGTGCACGAGGCGTTCGAGACGATCGTGTGCCGGGCCGGGTCGTACGCATCGGTGTTGACGCCGAACGCGAGCGTGACATCGGCACCGTCCGACGGCGCACTGACGAGCACCTTCCGCGCGCCCGCGTCCAGGTGGGCGCCGGCGGCCTTGGCCGAGGTGAAGCGGCCGGTCGACTCGAGGGCGATGTCGACGCCGAGTTCGGCCCACGGCAGCTGCCCCGGCTCGCGCTCGGCGAGCACCTTGATACGGCGGCCGTCGACCACGAGAGTGTCCCCGTCGACGCTCACCGGGCGGCCGAGCCGGCCGGCCGTCGTGTCGAAGGCGAGAAGCCGGGCCAGGGTGGCCGGCTCCGTGAGGTCGTTGACGGCGACCACCTCGAGATCGCTGTCGCGCTCCAGCAGCGCGCGCAGCACATTGCGTCCGATGCGGCCGAATCCATTGATGGCGATACGAGTCATGAGTGAGTGGTGTCCCTTCGCGTCGCCACCAGGTTCGCGGACCGCGCCCGCACCGGACAGCGGCGCGATCGCCATGGTTCGCAAGGATCGCGCCACACCGCGCCGGAGTGCTCGCCCTTGGACTACTCGCCCTTGGTGAAGGTGCGCCGGTACTCGCTCGGCGTGGTGCCGAGGATGCGCTGGAAGTGCAGCCGCAGATTCGCACCCGTGCCGAGCCCGACGTCGGCGGCGATCTGCTCCACGCCCCGCTCCGACCGCTCCAGCAGCTCACGGGCCATGTCGATGCGGGCGCGCATGACCCACTGCATGGGCGTGTACCCGGTGTCCTCGGCGAAGCGCCGCGAGAAGGTGCGCGGCGAGACCGCCGCGTGCCGGGCGAGCGTCTCCAGGGTGAGCGGCTCGGCGAGCCGGTGCAGCGCCCACTCGCGCGTCGCGGCGAACCGCTCGCCGAGCGGCTCGGGCACGCTGCGCGGCACGTACTGCGCCTGGCCGCCGCTGCGGTAGGGGGCCGCAACGAGGCGCCGGGCCGCGTGGTTCGAGGCGGCGACGCCCAGGTCGCCGCGCAGGATGTGCAGGCACAGGTCGATGCCCGAGGCGGCGCCGGCCGACGTCAGCACGCTGCCCTCGTCCACGAACAGGACGTTCTCGTCGACCCGGACGAGCGGATGCTTCGTCGCGAGCGCCCGTGCGTAGTGCCAGTGCGTGGTGGCGCGCCTGCCGTCGAGCAGGCCCGTGGCGGCGAGCGCGAAGGCGCCCGTCGAGATGGCGGCGAGCCGCGCGCCGCGTTCGTGGGCCGCGATCAGCTCGTCCACGACGGCCTGCGGCGGGTCCTCGCGGTCCGGGAACCGGTAGCCGGGGATGAAGACGATGTCGGCCCAGGCGAGCGCTTCCAGACCGTGGGCGGCGTGGTACGACAGCCCGTCGCCGCCGGTCACGAGTCCGGGGGCCGCCCCGCAGACCCGCACCTCGTACGGCATGCTCGCGCGGGTCGTGAAGACCTGCGCGGGAATGCCGACATCGAGCGGCTTCGCACCTTCGAGCACGAGAACGGCGACGCGGCGGAGGCGGGAAACGGGCACGTGAAACAGGGTACGCGGGGGCAGGGGCGGCCGGTGGGGCCGACGAGCGCGGGGTGCGCCCGGGCGGCGCCCCGCGCCCGGCCGTACGAGCTGGCCACCCGTCGTGACCGCGTGTCCATGGACCGAACGCCGCACCGGGGACGAGAGGCTTCCCAGATGCACGCCGTACTGCACGCACTGTCCATCACCGGATCCATGGCCTGGGAGATCACCTGGGCCCTGATCCTCGGCTTCACCCTGTCCGCGGTTGTTCAGGCCGTGGTCCGCAAGTCCGCGGTCGTCTCGCTCCTCGGCGACGACCGGCCGCGTACGCTCGCCATCGCCGCCGGCCTGGGTGCCGCCTCCTCCTCCTGCTCCTACGCCGCGGTCGCACTGGCGCGATCGCTGTTCCGCAGGGGCGCGAACTTCACCGCCGCCATGGCTTTCGAGATCGCCTCCACCAATCTCGTCGTCGAACTCGGCGTGATCCTGGCGCTGCTGATGGGCTGGCAGTTCACCCTCGCCGAATTCGTCGGCGGGCCCGTCATGATCGTTGTGCTGGCCGTCCTCTTCCGCCGCTTCCTGAGCGACAGGCTGCTGCGTCAGGCGAGCGCGCAGGCCGAGCGGGGGCTGGCCGGGTCGATGGAGGGTCACGCGGCGATGGACATGTCCGTCCGCCGCGAAGGCTCCTTCACCCGCCGGCTGCTGTCCGGTGCGGGCTTCACCGCCACCTCGCACGTCTTCGTCATGGAGTGGGCGGCGATCCTGCGCGACCTGGTGCTGGGGCTGCTCATCGCCGGTGCCATCGCCGCCTGGGTGCCCGACTCGTTCTGGGGTGCCTTCTTCTTCGAGGGCCACCCGCTCGCCGCCAAACTGTGGGGACCCCTCATCGGCCCGCTGGTGGCGATCGCCTCGTTCGTGTGTTCCATCGGCAACGTGCCGCTGGCGGTGGTGCTGTGGACGGGCGGCATCAGCTTCGGCGGCGTCGTGGCGTTCGTCTTCGCCGATCTGGTGATCCTGCCGATCCTCAACATCTACCGGAAGTACTACGGCATCGGGATGGCGGGCTTCCTCCTGGCCACTTTCTACGGCGCGACGGTCGTCGCCGGATACGTCGTGGAGTTCGTCTTCGGAGGCCTCGGCCTCGTCCCCGACCGCAGCCGGGCGAAGATCCCCATGGAGGGCGTCTCCTGGAACTACACCACCTGGCTCAACATCGCCTTCCTCCTGCTGGCCGCCGTCCTGCTCGTACGGTTCTTCCGCACCGGCGGATCGGCGATGCTGCGCATGATGGGCGGCGCACCAGGCGCCACCGGCTCGGCGGCATAGGCTTCACCTGGCACCGGCACCGGCACCGTCACCGACGCAGACCCAGGAGCGCGCATCGTGATCGACCCCGCATCGGAGTCCCCCTATCCGGACCGTCTCCGCCCGGAGGAGGAGCCCGCCCCGCATGCACTGCTCCAGCCCGTGCTCGGCCTGCTGGGCCGCTGGCACGGCCGGGGCCGGGGCGGATACCCCACGCTCTCCGGGGACTTCACGTACGAGCAGGAGGTGACCTTCAGCCACGACGGCCGTCCCTTCCTGCGCTACGAGGCCCGGGCCTGGCTGCTCGACGAGGACGACGCCCCGCTGCGCCCCGCCGCCCGGGAGAGCGGATGGTGGCGTATGCAGCCGGACGGCCGGGTCGAAGCGCTCATCACCCAGCCCACCGGCATCGCGGAGATCCTGGTCGGACGGGTCACCGGGCACGAGGTCGACCTCACCACGCACGCAGTGGCCCTCGCCCCCACCGCCAAGAAGGTCGACGCCACTCGCCGCCGCTACCTCCTGAACGACGACGGTTCGCTGTCGTTCGAGCACGACCTGAGTGCGGTCGGCCGGCCGCTGCAACACCACCTGACGGCACGGCTGCTGCGCAACGACTAGGTGCCGCACCGCCCGGGCGTCGACCGCGGCGCGCCGCACCTCGCGATGCGGCGCGCCGGAGATCAGCCGTTGGGGTCGAAGGGGATGCCCGACGGCATGGAGTGCGCCAGTGCGTACGCGAAGTCGCCGTCCTTGATCTTGATGCTGGCCGCCCCGAAGCCGGCGCTCATGAGCTTGTCGCGGTACCCGGCCGGGTAGCCGTTCCAGCCCACCAGGCGGGGGAAGAACCAGCCGCCGGTCGCGTTCTCCGGAGGCTCGTCGTTGGTGTTGGCGAAGCGGAAGTCGTGGGTGGACGGTCCGTCCTTGTGGTAGACGATCTTCGGGTGCGTGCCGTCGAAGCGGACCGCGGAGCGGGCGGCCACCTGGTAGCTGGTGTGCTGGGACACCGACACGTACTGGACCTCGTTGTTGTTGATCCACACCACGACGTGCTCCCAGTCGTGGGTGTGCCCGATGGCCGCCGGGCCGAGGGTCGCCTGGTCCTTCTCGAAGTAGCTGGCGTACATCACCGCGCACCAGCCGTTGTTGCACTTCTCTCGTGAGTAGGTGTTGGCGTTGGCCAGCTGGGCGTAGTCGTGGCAGTGTCCGTTGACATCGCCGCCGAGCTTCAGGCCGGGGTTGATGGTGCCGTCGGCTCCGATGGCCGCGGTGGCGTAGCAGCCGTCACCGTCGTAGTCGTAGGCGGGGGAGAAGGTCTGCTCCAGGCCGTCGGCGTTCTGCGGCAGCAGCTGCAGGACGTTCGCGTGGGCGCTCGCCGGGGCCGCGACGACGAGCGTCATCGCGCCGAGGGCACCGAGGAGGACCTTGGTCACAGACGTCAATGTGCGCATGACGGCTCCTTGTCGGGCAGCTCGCGTCAGCAGTACAAGTTGCTGCCCGGGGAGACCCCGAGGATCTGGGTGAAGCGCTGGTAGGCGTCGACGCGGCTCTGGACCTGCGCGGGGTTCCTGCCGTCGCACTCCAGGGAGCCGTTGATGCTGCGGATGCTCTGGCCGAAGCCCGCGCCGTCGACCATCGCGTTGTGCGGGGTCATGCTGCCCGGTCCCGTCTGGGTGTTCCAGTACCACAGGCCGGTCTTCCAGGCCACGGAGGCGTCGTTCTGCACCAGCCACGGGTTGTTGAGGAGGTCGATGCCGAGGGCGGCACCGGCCGCCTGGTAGTTGAAGTTCCAGCTGAGCTGGATCGGGCCGCGCCCGTAGTACGCCGCCTGTCCCGCGGGGCAGCCGTAGGGCCGGCTCCAGTCGCAGTAGGTGGGGTAGTTGGCGGTGTTCTGCTCGACGACGTACACCAGACCGCCGGTCTCGTGACTGACGTTGGCGAGGAAGGCGGCGGCCTCCTGCTTCTTCACGGTGTCGCTGCCGGTGTTCGCGAAGCCGGGGTAGGCGCCGAGGGCCGCGGTCAGCCCGCTGTAGGTGTAGAACGAGTTCCGGTTCGGGAACATCTGGTGGAACTGCGCCTCGCTGACCACGAATCCGGACGGGTTGCCCCCGCCACCGCCGCTCACGGGCGCGTTCCACTTCTGGTTCGCCCCGCCGGAGCAGCTCCAGATCTGCAGCCGGCTGCCGTTGGCGCTGTTGTTGTCCCGCACGTCCAGGCACTTGTTCGCGGCCGGGTTGACGATGTCGTGCGCCGCCGTCACCACCCACTGCTGGTTGGCGCCGCCCGAACAGTCCCACAGCTGCACCGCCGCGCCGTCCGCGGTGCCGCGGTCCACCACGTCCAGACACTTGCCGAGCGCCCGCAGCGTTCCGTCGCCGGGGTTGGACCAGATCTGGGCGCCGGTTCCGTTGCAGTCGTAGAGCTGTACGGCGGTGCCATTGGCGCTGTTGGCCCCCGCCACGTCGACACACTTTCCGGCGAGTCCGGTGATGGTGCCGTCGGCGGCCCGGGCGGGAGCGGCGGCGAACAGCGCGGCGAGAAGGGCGGTGAGGACGAAGCCGATCGTGAACCGGCCTGCCGCCCCGAGTGCGGTGCGCGGCCGTCTGAGGCTGAGCGTTGGCATGGTGGAACCCCCACTTTCATCAATGCCTGAAGTAAGTAGTGAGAAAAAAGAGTTGGCGAACGCCGGCGGCCGGAGGTCAGTTGAGGACGGCTTGGGTGACGACGATGTGGCCCGCGTCGGGGTTGAGGCTGCCGCCGAGCCGGCCGAAGGCGCCGTCGGTCAGGTCGAGGCACTTGGGCTCCTGCGGAGTCTGCACGAACGTGCCCCGGTCGTTGATGCGGACCACCAGCGACCTGCCGTTGGCGACGTTGGTGACCTGCACCCGGGTCCCGAAGGGCAGTTGCGGGTTCCGGCTGAGCGATGTCGCCGCCGTGTCGGCGTTGTTGTCGAAGAGTTCGCCGCTGGCTGTGAGCGCGCCGGGCGGCTGGGGGCCGTAGTGGGTGGCCCAGCACTGGCCGGATGCGGCGCGGCTGACAGCGGCCTGGGCGGGAAGGGCGGTGAACGAGGCGGCGGTCAGGGCGAGTGCGGCGAGGGCGAGGCCGCCTCGTAATGCGACGGGGCGGAGGGAGGACGGTCCGGTCACGGAGGAGATCACAGCCTTTCCTGATCGACGGCAGGACAAGCTGGAACCTAAGAGGTCTGTACCAAAGGGGTCAAGAGGTGAATGAGACACGGCAGTTGGGGGTGCGATGCTTCTCGGAACCGAATCCCCAAGGTGCCCAACACCCAGAGGAATTACGGAAGATCGAGAACACCCGCTGCCTCGCCTTCAGTTGTTTACGGCGGGGCTACCCCGCCTCGCTCAATGCGGCCATCGACTGGCACGTCACCCAGTGGACGGCCAAGCCCGTCGCCTTCGTCAGCTACGGGGGAGCGGCAGGCGGCCGGCACGCGGTCCCGCACCTGGAGAACGTCCTGACCGAGGTGCACGCGGTGACGATCCGGGACGGTCTCGCCTTCCCGGACTGCGTCACCGCATGGCAGGACCGCCGTCCGCTCGACCCCGACGCCTCCGGATACGCCAGGACCCTGCCCGACCAACTGGCCGGGTGGGCGGGCGCGCTCCGGACGGCACGCGAGGCAGCCCCGTACCCGGCGTGAATCTGCACCCGGAGCTGCGCGGTCGTGGCGGACGCGGCTGCGCGGCAACCACGTCGAGCAACCCCTCCGTGCGTTTCGATCTTGACGCTCCCCGTGCCCGGACCTAGCCTCGACTGGACACGTCTGGACAGGTAGGTCGCGATGACGCATCCGCAGGACGCCCTCGACAGCAGATCCACCGGCCGTCAGATCCAGCTGGAGACGCACGGCCTCGACGTGATCGGGGACGCGGAGCGCAAGGGCACCCCGAGCACGCTGTTCTGGCCCTGGTTCGGGGCGAACGTCTCCGTTCTCGGCCTCAGCTACGGCGCCTTCGCCCTCGGCTTCGGCATCTCCTTCTGGCAGGCCCTCGCGGCCGGCGTGCTCGGCATCGTCGTCTCCTTCCTGCTCTGCGGCTTCATCGCGGTCGCCGGCAAGCGCGGCTCGGCCCCCACGATGGTGCTCAGCCGGGCCGCGTACGGGGTGAGCGGCAACCGGCTGCCGTCGGTGATCTCCTGGATGCTCACCGTCGGCTGGGAGACCGTCCTCACCGCGCTCGCCACCCTGGCCACCGCGACCGTCTTCAGCCGGCTCGGCTGGGGCGGCGGCACGGAGACTAAGGTCGTCGCCCTCATGGTGGTGGCCGCGCTGACCGTGGTCGGCGGGGTCATGGGGTTCGACCTGATCATGCGCCTGCAGACCTGGATCACCGTGATCACGGGCGTACTCACCCTCGCCTACGTCGGCCTGGTCGCCGACCACATCCACTGGCCCACGGTCAGCGCGCTCCCGGCGGGCTCCGCCCAGGACTTCATCGGCGCGCTGGTGTTCATGATGACCGGCTTCGGGCTGGGATGGGTCAACGCGGCCGCCGACTACTCCCGCTACCTACCCCGCAGTTCGTCCAGGCGGGGCGTGATCGGCTGGACCACCCTCGGCGCCTCCGCAGCCCCGCTGCTCCTGCTGGTCTTCGGCCTCCTCCTGGCCGGCTCCTCCGACCGGCTGAGCACGGCGATCGCCGCCGACCCGATCGGCGCGCTGACCACGATCCTGCCGACCTGGTTCCTGGTGCCGTTCGCGGTGGTCGCCGTCCTCGGCCTGGTGGGCGGCGCCGTCCTGGACATCTACTCCTCCGGCCTGGCCCTGCTCTCCGCGGGCGTGCGCGTGCCGCGATATCTGGCCGCACTCTTCGACGGCATCCTGATGATCGCGGGCTCCGTCTACATCGTCTTCTTCGCCGACAGCTTCCTCGCCCCGTTCATGGGCTTCCTCACCACGCTCGGCGTGCCCATCGCCGCCTGGTGCGGCATCATGCTCGCCGACCTCGCGCTGCGCCGGCGCGACTACGACGAGGGCGACCTGTACCGCCCGCACGGCCGCTACGGCGACGTACCCCTGCTGCCGCTGCTGCTCACCCTCGGCGCCACCGCCGTCGGCTGGGGCCTGGTCACCAACACCGCCGCCGGCTGGCTCAGTTGGCAGGGCTACCTCCTCGAGCCGCTCGGCCTCGGCGGAAGGACCGGCGCCTGGGCGTACGCCAACCTCGGCGTCCTGGCCGCCCTCGCGCTCGCCTTCCTCGCCACCCTGCTGCTGGGCCGGGGCCGGGTGCGCGCGCAGGAGGCCCAGGCGCCGAGCCCGTCGCCGAACGAGGGGGTGTACCCGGCATGACCTCGGCCTCCGGTCTGCTGGCCGTCATCGACATGCAGCGCGTGTTCGCCGACCCCGCCAGCCCCTGGGCCACCCCCCGCTTCGCCGACGCGGCCGCGGGCGTACGACGCCTGCTGCCCGCCTTCGGCGACCGCGTCGTCTTCACCCGCTTCCTGGCACCCGAGGTCCCCAACGGAGCCTGGCGCGCCTACTACGACCAGTGGCCCTTCGCCCTTCAGCCACCCGACGCCGAACTGTGGGAGCTGGCGGACGAGTTCGCCGACCGCGCCGCCCACGTCGTGGACGCCACCACGTTCGGCAAGTGGACCCCGGAACTCGCCGACCGCGTCGGCCCGGACGGCCGCCTGGTCCTGGCGGGCGTCAGCACCGACTGCTGCGTGCTGTCCACCGCCCTGGCCGCCGCCGACGCCGGCGCCGAGGTCCTGGTGGTGGCCGACGCCTGCGCGGGCGTGGACGACGACTCCCACGTCAAGACCCTTCAGGTGCTGGACCTCTACCGGCCGCTGATCCGGGTCACCACCATCGACGACCTGCTGGCGGAGCCCCGGCCGTGACCGGCGTCCCGCTCAAGCACGAGCGGATCGGCCGGATCCTCGCCCGGGAGATCCGCAGCGGCAGCCGCCCGGCCGGAGAACGGCTGCCCGGCGAACACGCCCTCGCCCAGCGGTTCGGCGTCAGCCGTACGACGGTCCGGGCGGCCCTCGCCGAGCTGTCCGAGGAGGGGCTGATCACCACCCGAACCGGCAAGGGCTCCTACGTCCTCCACGACGCCCGCCCGCCGGACCATGGGCCCGGCTGGGCCGCCGCCCTGCCCCTCCAGGATGTCTCGACCCGGGTACACACCCTCGCCGTACGCGAGACGCACGACAGCGGGCTCGCCGTCGAACTCGGCCTGGAGAAGGACGCGTTCGTGTGCGTGGAGCGGACCCGCGAGCTGGTCGCGGACGGCACCGTGGTGGCGTACGAACGCAGCCTCCTGCCGCCCGTGTCCGTGATCCGGGAGCTGCCCGCCCGGGGGCTCGGCCAGGACTCGCTCCCCGAGGTGCTGCAACGGGCCGGGCTGCGGCCCGACCACGGCGAGCAGCGGATGTCCGGCCGACGGATCGACGTCCACGAGGCGGAGCTGCTGCGCCGGAAGCCCGGCGACTGGTTCCTGCACACACGACGCACCAGCCGGACGCCCGACGGCTCCTTCGCCGAGCACGTCGTCGGCCTGCTCGACCCCGACCACTTCCAGCTGGCCCTCACCTTCCCCCGGTCCGACACGGAATACACCCCATGACCCCGGAATCCTCACGCATGCCCTGAGCCGTACCGGGTACGCGAGGCGGGAACACGCCCGGGCGCCGACCCGTGCGCGTGGCTGTACGACCGCCGCTACCTGGGGATCTGCCATGGACACACCCGCATACGACGACCTTCCGACGCCGGCCCGGCAGGCGCTGGACACCCTGGCCGTGGACGCCGAGAACGAGGCCGCACTGGACACCCTCGCCCACAGCGACGTGCTCGTGCCGGTGCCGGACGACGCGCTGGACGGGGACGGCGCCGGCCCCGCGACGGTCGCGCTGCCCGTCCTCGAACAGGCCGGTGGCGACCCGGTCGTCCCCGTGTTCACCTCGGAGGCGACGATGACCGAGCTGCTGCCCTTCGTCTCTCACTACCGCCTGATCCCGCTCGGCGCCCTGGCCGCACAGTGGCCCGAGGACGACCTCTCCCTGGCGATAGACGCCAACTCGACCCATGGCCTGACACTCACGTCACACGGAGTACGCACACTCCTGACCAGGTGAACAGGACAGGGCCCGGAGCACCCGGCGGCACAGTGCAGCGCGGGCAACACCAGTAGCCCACCCCCTCAGGCGACAAAATGCCCCCATGGATTGGATCTCCGGCGTAGCAGGCGGGCTGGTACTGGTGCTGGTCCTGAGCAGCATTCTCCGCACCCTCGTGGTGCCCCGAGGGCTCTACTCCTCGCTGGTGTTCCGCCTGTGGTGGCTGCTGCGCAGGATCCTCGGGCTCATCGCCCTGCGCGGCGGCTACCACGCCATCGACCGCGCCCAGACGTGGCTCGCCCCGCTGATGCTGATCGGCATGCTCGCCAGCTGGCTCGGTGGGGCCCTGCTCGGCTTCGGCCTGCTGCTGTACGCGGCGTCCCCGCTGTCCTGGGTGACCGCCTTCCGCGAAGCCGGTTCCAGCCTGTTCACCCTCGGCTTCGCGAGCGGCACCCGGCTGAAACTGTCCGTGCTCGACTTCCTCGCCGCGGCCACCGGACCCGTCCTCATCGCCCTCCAGATCGCCTACCTGCCCACCCTCTACAGCGCCTACAACCGCCGCGAACTGGAGGTCACCCTGCTCCAGGCCCGGGCCGGGGAGCCCGCCTGGGGCCCGGAGATCCTCGCCCGGCAGTGGCTGGTCGAGACCGAGACCGCGCTGCCCGAGCTGTACCGCGCCTGGGAGCGCCTCGCCTCGGACATGGGCGAGAGCCACTCCACGTACCCGATTCTGCTGACCTTCCGCTCCCCGCGCCCGCACCGCAGCTGGCTGGTCGGGCTCATCGCCGTCATGGACGCGGCCGCGCTGCAGCTCGCGCTCGACCCGCGCCTCGCCCCGCCGGAGGCCCGCCTGGTGCTGCGCGCCGGATTCACCGCCCTGCGCGACATCGCCCGCGCGCTGCGCATCCCCTTCGACCCCGACCCGTCGCCCGGCAGCCCGATCCTGCTGACCTTCGCCGAGTTCGACGAAGCGGTGGCCATGCTGGCGGCGGCCGGCTTCCGGGCGGAACGCAGTCCGAAGGAGGCCTGGCCGCACTTCCAGGGCTGGCGGGTCAACTATGAGACGATCGCGTACGAACTGTGCCGACGCTGTGACGCGGTGCCCGCCCTGTGGACCGGGCCCCGCGACTTCCCGGGCGGTCCCATCCCGCCGCAGCGTCCGGTGGACCGGCGGCCCGGCGCAGGTCGGCCGGAACTGCCCCCCGTCTCCGAGTAGTCACCCCGCCCCACGGCGGGAAGATCCCACCGGAAGGTCCGGAGCACCGAAGGAGCCGATGGTCGTGAGGGTCGTCCTGCTGGGCACCGCCGCCGGTGGCGGCTTCCCGCAGTGGAACTGCGCCTGCGCGCTGTGCGCGGCCGCCCGGGACGGCAAACTGCCCTCCCGCACCCAGGAGTGCGCCGCCGTCACCGGCAACGGCCGCGACTGGTGGCTGCTGAACGCATCGCCCGACCTGCGCACCCAGCTCACCGCCACCCCCGCCCTGTGGCCGGGCCCCGGGCCCCGCGACACGCCGCTGCGCGGCGTGCTGCTCACGGACGCGGAGGCCGACCATGTGACCGGTCTGACCGAGCTGCGCGGGGCGGCGGGGCTGAAGGTCTACGCGGCCCCGCCGGTCAGGGCCGTCCTCGCTCCCGCACGCGCCGCCCTGGATCGCTACGCCTCCTGGGAGTGGGCCGACAGCGTGGCCGACGGCGGCTTCGTGCTGGCCGGCGGACTGGTCGTCACGGCCCATCCCGTGGGCACCAAGATCCCGAAGTATGTGCCGGCGCAGATACCGGAGCCGGGCGGGCCGTGGGTGACGGCGTACCGCGTCGAGGACCTGGCCAGCGGGGGAGTGCTGGTGTACGCGCCCTGCGTCGGCGCCTGGAGTCCCGTGCTCGACGAGCTGTGCGGGTCGGCCGACTGCGTGCTGCTGGACGGCACCTTCTTCGCGGCCGACGAGATGGGCAGCGCGGTGCGGACCGGTGCCGGGCAGGCGGCCATGGGTCACCTGCCGGTCACAGGCCCCCACGGCTCACTGGAGGCCCTCGCCCGCCACCCCGGCCCGCGCCGGATCTACACCCACCTCAACAACACCAACCCGCTGCTGGACCCCGCCTCATCGGCACGCGCGCACGTGGCCGAGCAGGGGGTGGAGGTCCTGGTGGACGGGGCGGAGCTGATCCTCTAGCCGGCCGGTGCGGCCAGCATGCGTTCCAGCACGGCTCGCTGCAGCGGCAGTACCTCGGTGTAAAGGTCGCGGCCCCTGCCGGTGAGCGCGACATACACCCCGCGCCGGTCCTCCGCGCACACCGAGCGCTCGACCAGGCCTTCCTTCTCCAGGCGGCCGATCAGCCGGGACAGCGCGCTCTGGCTGAGATGGACCCGTCCGACCAGGTTCTGCACCCGGCACTGGTCGCCCTCCTCGGGCGCGGCGGTGGCGAGGATGTCCAGCACCTCGAAGTCGCTCGCACCCAGCCCGTGCGGGTGCAGGGCGCGGTCGATCTCGCACATCGTGTGCGCGTGCAGCGTGAGGATGTCCCGCCACCGCTCCTCGAGCCGGGCCTCGGCCGTCTTGACTGCCATACCCGCACCGTAGCACCGATCCAGCCAACCGTTGAGTGTGCAACTAGTGCGGGTGCAACAGTCCGTCCGAGCCTCAGGCGGCCGGGTCCTGGAGGAGGCCGATCAGGTTGCCGTCGGCGTCCTTCAGAGAGGCGATCAGCCTGCCGTTGCCGACGTCCCGCACGTCCTGGAGCACCTCCGCACCCGCCTCGACCAGGGTCGCGAGGCGCTCCCGGAGGTCGGTCACGTGCCAGAACGGCACCGGCCCGGTCAGGCCCTGGGCGTGCCCGTTCGGGTCGAGGCCGATGTCCTGTCCCTCGGCCTTGAAACCGACGTAGTAAGGCTCGTCCACGTACGGCTCGACACCCAGCAGCACGGTGAACAGGGCCTTGGACCGGTCCTTGTCCTTGACGGGGTAGATGATCGTCTGCAGGCCGGCGGTCATGGAACTCACTCCTTCGAGATGCGTGGCCCGACGGTTCTCCGTCGGTGCTTCCACGCTAGGGAGGAGGAGCCCGCTGCTGCTTCTCCGATCCTGACCGGTTGCGACGGCGGGCTCCCCGACCCCGGCGTTCACTCGCTGCGCAGCACCTCGGCGACGGTGAGGCGGGCGCGCGGCGGCTACCGCGTCCGGGCCCGGATCCCCCTGGACGGCCCGTGACGGCCGACGCGCCCGAGCGAGCGCCCCGCGTCCTGTCGCCGATGACCAGACGCTCATCCAGACCGGCTTCCGGCTGATCCTCACCGCCCGGGGCATCGAGGTGGTGGGCGAGGCCGCCGACGGCGCCGGGACGGTCGCCGCCGCCCGTGACCGGCTGAAGGACGTCACCCCGGAGAACCTGGCCGAACCGGCCTCCGAGCTGACCCTCAGCGAGGCCACGGTCGAGCCCCATGCGGCCCGCAACTTCGCCAAGCTGAGGCTGCGCCACCGGGCGCAGGCCGTCGTCCTCGCCTATGAGACGGGGCTGGTCAGGCCGGGGGAGCGCTGACCAGCCCGGCGTCCTCAGGCCGACTCGCGGCGCACCAGCTCCGTCGGCAGGATCACCGCGGCCGGGTCCTCGCCGCCGATCTGGGCGAGCAGCACCCGCACCATCTCGGCACTGATCCGGTCCCACGGCTGACGGATGGTGGTGAGCGCCGGGGAGGCGGCGGTCGCCGCGGGGGAGTCGTCGAAACCGCCGACGGCGATGTCGTCCGGCACCCGCTTGCCCGCCCGGTGCAGGGCGGTCAGCACGCCCTGCGCCATCAGGTCGGAGGCGACGAACACGGCGTCCATGTCCGGGGCCTGCGCCAGCAGCCGCTCCGCGCCCGTCTCGCCGCTGGCCCGGCTGTAGTCGCCGGAGACGATCAGCCGCTCGTCCACCTCGACGCCCGCCTCGGCGAGCACCTCCTGGTAACCGGCGAGCCGCTCCACACCGCCCGGGGTGTCCAGCGGACCGGTGACCACACCGATCCGGCGCCGCCCCACGGACAGCAGGTGACGGACCATGTCCCGGGCGCCGTCCCGGTCGTCGGCCGCCACATAACTGACCTTGGAGCCGAGCCCGATCGGCTTGCCGCAGGCGACCAGCGGTACGCCCGCCTCGCGCAGCTCCTCCGCGACCGGGTCGCCGGAGTGGCTGGAAACCAGCAGCACCCCGTCGACGTGACCGGCGGTGATGTAGCGCGTTATGCGCCGCCGTTCATCCTTCGTGCCCGCCAGCATCAGCAGCAGCGGGATGTCGTGCGCAGCCAGCGCCTGGGTGCAACCGCTCAGCAGCACATTGAAGTTGGGATCCTCGAAGAAGCGCTCCTGCGGCTCGGTCAGCAGGAAGCCGACCGAGTCGGAGCGTCCGGTGATCAGCGAGCGGGCGTGCCGGTTCACGACGTACCCGGTCCGGCGGATGGCGGCGTTGACCGCCTCCTGCGCGGCGGGGCTGACGTAGTGCCCGCCGTTGAGCACGCGCGAGACGGTGCCTCGTGAGACTCCTGCCTCGCGCGCCACGTCGTGGATCGTCGGCGGTTTGCGCCGGCCCCCCGGATTGCTGCTCATGGTCATGACTTTACGGCCCCGGACAGCAGATCCAGGCTCCAGAACCGCTGGATGACCAGGAACAGCGCGATCAGCGGAAGGACCGCGAGGAACGCGCCCGTGATCACCAGCGTGTACAGCGCCGGGGTGTTGGCGCCCTGCTCCAGCAGCGTGTACAGGCCCAGCGTGAGCGGGAACTTCTCGTCGTCGCTGAGCATGATGTACGGCAGCAGGAAGTTGTTCCACACGGCCACGAACTGGAACAGGAACACCGTGACCATGCCGGGGACCATCATCGGCAGTGCGATCCGGGTGAAGATCCGCCACTCGCCGGCCCCGTCCATCCGGCCGGCCTCCACCACGTCGGCGGGGACGGCGGCGGCCGCGTAGATCCGGGACAGGTAGACGCCGTACGGCGAAAGGACCTGCGGCAGCAGCACGGACAGGAAGGAATCGGTCAGGTCGGCCTTCGCCAGCAGCAGATACTGCGGAACGGCGAGGATCACCGGCGGCATCAGGACACCCGCGAGCAGCACGTTGAACAGGGTCTCGCGGCCCCGGAAGCGGTAGGCCGCGAGCGCGTAGCCGCTGAACGCCGAGACGGCGGTCGACAACAGCGCGCCGAGACCGGCGTACAGGGCGGAATTGCCCATCCACTGCCAGTAGATGCCGCTGCGGTAGGCGTTGAGGTCCTTGAGGTTGTCGGCGAAGCCGGTGCCGGGCAGGAAGGTGAAGGTGGAGAACAGCTCGCTGCCGGACTTGGTGGACGCGATCACCACCCAGGCCACCGGCAGCAGGGTGTAGACCGCGCCGAGCAGCAGGGTGATCGTCGGGACGAGGGCGATACGGCGGCGCAGCGGCGGGCCCTGGGCGGTGCCGGGCGTCGTACCGGCGGCCGGGGCGGCCTTGCGGACGGCAAGAGAACTCAACTCGCTGCCTCCTGCCTGTTGCGGCGGTTCGCGGCCCGCAGGAACCCGAAGGACAAGACCAGCGTGGCGATGGCGATCAGCGTCGCCTCGGCCGCCGCCGAGTAGATGTCCCCCTTGCCGAAGGCGTCCACGTACACCTTCATCAGCGGACTCCAGGTCGTGTTGACCGAGTTGGTGAGGGGCTTGAGGGTGGTCGGCTCGTTGAAGACCTGGAGCGTCGCGATGATCGAGAAGAAGAAGGTCAGCACCAGCGAGGGCGCCACCATCGGGATCTTGATCTTCAGCGCGATCTGCAGGGGGGTGGCACCGTCCAGCTTCGCCGCCTCGTACACCTCGGCCGGGATGGACCTGAGCGAGGTGTAGATGACGATCATGTTGAAGCCGGTGCCGCCCCAGACCGCGATGTTCGACAGGGCCAGATAGAGCGGCCCGCCGTCCAGCAGGTTCGGCTGCGGCAGATGCAGCTTGTCGAGCAGGTAGTAGAAGGGGCTGACGTCCGGCAGGTACAGGAAGCCCCACAGCAGCGCGGCCACCACGCCGGGAATGGCGTAGGGCAGGAAGATCGCGAGCCGCGTGAACGGGGCGAGCCGGACCCGGTCGGTGTCGAGCATCAGGGCGAACAGCAGGGCGAGGCCCAGCATCACCGGGACGACGATGCAGCCGTAGCCGAGGACGCGCAGTGCACCGTCGTAGAACTCGTTGTCGGTGACGGCGTCCGTGTAGTTCTCCAGCCCGGCCCAGACCTCTTTCCGGGCATCCGAGCCCAGGCCGAGTCCCGAGACGTGCACCTTGCGGAAGCTGAGCCAGACCGCGTAGCCGATGGGCAGCGCGAAGAACAGGGCGAAGAGGATCGATGCGGGGAGGAGGAAGGCGTACGGGGCCCCCTTGACCCCGTACGACTTCCGGCGTGCGGTGCTGGTCACTGAGAAACCCCGAAGCCCTGCTTCTTCATGTCGGCGACCGTGTCGTCCTGCATCGTCTTCAGGGCGGCGGCGAAGTCCGACTTGTTCTTGGCGGCGGCGCCGAACGCGTCCTTGAAGGAGGTGTAGGCGACGTTCACGTTCGGGCCCCACGCGGACGGCGCGGTGGTCTTCGCGATGTCGGCGGCCTTGGTGTAGAAGTCCGGCTGGTTCGAGAAGTACGCCGGCGGGTTGGAGAAGGCGCCGCTGAGCTGGGCCGATGTAGAGGCCGGGTAGATACCGCCCTCCTTCGCCAGCCCGTTGAGGGCGTCGCCGTCGGTGTTCAGCCACGCGGCGAACTTCGCGGCGGCCGCCTGGTGCTGGGAGTCGGTGGTGACGGCGGTGGAGGAGCCGCCCCAGCTGCCGGTGACGTCCTGGTCCACGGACCACTGGGGGAGCGGGGCCATGGCCCACTTGCCCTTGGTGTCCGGCGCTGCCGTGGTGAGCGTGCCCGGCGCCCACACGGCGCTGACCCAGGCGATCTGCTTGCCGGTGTTGAGCGCCTTGTTCCAGGCCGGGGTGTACATCGGCTGGTTGTCGATGACGCCCTCCTTGACCAGGCCGCCCCAGAACTTGGCGACCTTCCGGGTGGCCGCGTCGTCGATCGCGACCTTCCACTTGTCACCGGAGGTGGTCCACCACTTGGCGCCGGCCTGCTGGGCGAGACCCGCGAACTGGCCGGAGTCGGCGGCGGAGAACGTGGTCAGGTCGGTGTCCGGCGCCTTCTTCTTCAGCGCGCGGGCGGTCTCGGCGAACTGCTCCCAGGTGGCCGGGACCTTCAGACCGTACTTCTTGAACAGGTCCGCGCGGTAATAGAACATCATCGGGCCGATGTCCTGCGGCACCGCGTAGACCGCGTCCGTGCCCAGCGTGGTCTGCTGCCAGACGCCGTCGGCGAACTTGCTCTTGGCGTCGCCGACGTCCTTGGATATGTCGGCCAGCGCGCCGTTGCTGACCAGCGTCGGCAGCGCCTGGTACTCGGCCTGCACCAGGTCGGGCGCCTTCTTCGCCTTGTGCGCGGTGAGGATCTTGGTGACCAGCGTGTCGCCGGACGCCTGCTTCTTCACCGTGACGGTGATCTGGTCCTTCTTGCCAGGCCCCTTGTTCCACAGGTCCACGAGCTTGTCCATGCCGGGCGTCCAGGTCCAGTACGTCAGCGAGACCGGACCCGACTCGGTCTTGCTGCCGTCGTCGTACGAGCCGCAGGCGGCGAGGGCGGTGGCGCCGAGCGAGACGGCAACGGCGGTTGTCACGAGGCGACGGCGCTTCGTGTGCGGCATGGATCTCTCCCCTGACCTGGGTCCCCGCCTGCTGCGAGGACCTGCCATGCAGATGTGACCGTTCACATGACCCGGATCCTTCTGTGGCGGAAGGCCCTGCCATGCTTCTGTGAGCGTTCACAGTAGAGAAACATCCCAGGCACTTGTCAATGGTTGTTGCTGTGCGGTTATGTTGGGCTCGCACCGCCGCCGCTGTGTGTGAACGTTCCCAAATGATCGATTTCACGGGAGAGATCCATGCCGGAGACCACCCCCAGGGGCCTCACCAGGCTCGCCTTCGGTGGGGACTACAACCCCGAGCAGTGGCCGGAAAGCGTCTGGCAGGAGGACGTCCGGCTGATGCGCGAGGCCGGTGTCACGATGGTCAGCGTCGGGATCTTCTCCTGGGCCCTGCTGGAGCCCGCACCCGGTGAGTACGACTTCGGCTGGCTGGACCGGGTCCTCGCCCTGCTCCACGAGAACAGCATCCGCGTCGATCTCGGAACGCCCACCGTGGCACCGCCCGCCTGGTTCTACCGGGCCCACCCCGAGGCGCTGCCGGTGACCGCGGCGGGCGTGCGCTACGAGTTCGGCTCGCGTGGCGCGATCTGCCACAGCAACGCCGACTACCGCACCGCCGCCGCGAGCATCACCACGAAGCTCGCCGAGCGCTACGGCGACCACCCGGCGCTCGCGATGTGGCACGTGCACAACGAGTACGGCGTCCCCGTCTCGGCCTGCTACTGCGACTCCTGCGCGGCCCACTTCCGCCGCTGGCTCGCCGGCACCTACGGCAGCGTGGAGGCGGTCAACGAGGCCTGGGGCACGGCCTTCTGGGGCCAGCACTACACGGGCCTCGACCAGATCAACCCGCCGCGGGCCACCCCGACCGTCGGCAACCCGGGTCAGGCCCTGGACTACAAACGGTTCGCCGACGCCACCATCCGCGAGAACTTCCGCGCCGAGCGGGACATCCTGCACCGCCTCTCGCCCGGCATCCCGGTGACGACCAACTTCATGACCGCGCTCAGCCAGTGCGACTCCATGGACTACTGGGCCTGGGGCCGCGAGGTCGACCTCGTCACCAACGACCACTACCTGATCACCGACGGCCGCCGCACCCACGTCAACCTCGCCATGGCGGCGGACATCACCCGCTCCGTGGCCGGCGGTGCCCCCTGGCTGCTGCTCGAACACTCCACCTCGGGCGTCAACTGGCAGCCCCGCAACCCCGCCAAGGCCCCCGGCCAGATGGCCCGCAACTCCCTGGCCCATGTGGCCCGCGGCTCCGACGGCGCGATGTTCTTCCAGTGGCGCCAGTCCCGGCGCGGCGCCGAGAAGTTCCACTCCTCGATGCTTCCGCACGGCGGCACCGACACGCGCGTGTGGCGGGAGGTGGTCGAACTCGGCGCGTCCGCGGACTCGTTGACCGCCATCCGCGGCACCCGTACCGAGGCCGACGTGGCCCTGTTGTGGGACTGGCAGTCCTGGTGGGCGCAGAACCTCGCCTGGCGGCCCAGCGAGGACCACGACCCGCGCGAGCGCGCCGACTCCTTCTACGAGGCCCTCTACGACCGCCATCTCACCGTCGACTTCGCCCACCCGGAAGCCGACTTGTCGAGATATCCCCTTGTCGTCGTACCGGCCCTGTACCTGATGACGGAGGCGGCCGGGAACAACCTGAGGGAGTACGTCGAGAACGGCGGCACGCTCGTGGTGTCGTACTTCTCCGGCATCGTGGACGAGCACGACGCCGTGCACGAGGGCGCCTACCCGGGCGCGCTGCGCGAGGTCCTCGGCCTGACCGTGGAGGAGTTCTCGCCGCTGCTTCAGGACGAGCGGGTGCGGCTGACCGGTCCCGACGGCTCGGAGCCGACCGGGGACGTGTGGACGGAGTTCGTGGTGCCGCGCGGCGCCGACACCGTGTGGACGTACGCCGACGGGCTCACCGCCGGCCGACCGGCCGTCACCCGGCACCGGCTCGGCGAGGGCACCGCCTGGTACGTCTCCACCCGCCTCGACGCCCGAGGCCTGGACGCGCTGATCGGCTGGGCCGCCGACGACGCCCGGATCGCCCCGCGCGCCGACCTGCCCCGCGATGTCGAGGTGGTGCGCCGCAGCGGCGACTCCGGCAGTTTCCTCTTCGCGATCAACCACACCGCCAGTGAGGCCAAGGTGCCGCTGGACGCGCCCGGCACCGAACTGCTGACGGGCGAACGCGCCGCGGGCCGCCTGGCGGTCCCGGCGGGGGCCGTGCGGGTCGTCCGACTCGACGGCTGAGCCGGCTCCCCTCCGCCCGTGTGAGCCGCGCGAGCCGCGGGCGGAGGGGTCTTCCCTCCGGCCCCCACCGGAGGGCACCCCCAACCCAGTCATGTCGAAGGGACGACGGACGATGATGTTCCATCCCAGACGCACCATCGGGGCCCTGCTGCTGCCGCTCGCGGCCGGACTCGCCCTCACCGCCCTGCCCGCCCAGAGCGCCCGGGCCGCGAGCACCCTGACCAACGGGGGCTTCGAGTCGGACGGTTCGGGTGTGGCCGTGCCCGCCGGCTGGTCGGAGTACGGCGACACCGGCGCCTCGTACACCGAGTCCGGCGGCCACGCGGGGAGTTACCGTCTGACGCACTACTCGTCCGCCGCCTACAAGGTGGAGATGTACCAGTACCTGTCGGGGCTGACCAACGGGAACTACACCCTCACCGCCTGGGTCCGCTCCAGCGGCGGGCAGAACGCCGCCTACATAGCGCTCAAGAACTGCGGGAGTTCCGAACAGCGCACGGATCTGCCGATCTCGTCCAGCGGGTGGATCCGTATCGTCACCCCGATCAACGTGACCAACAACCAGTGCACCATCAGCATCAACAGTGACGCGAACGCCGGCAACTGGATCAACGTTGACGACCTGACCTTCACGTCCGGCACCACGGGTACATCCATCCATGGCGCCGACATCTCCTCCCTCGCCAAGGGCGAGGCCAAGGGCGGTGTCTACAAGACGGGTTCGGGGACCACCGGCGACGCCCTCGCCGTCCTGAAGTCGTACGGCATGAACTACGCGCGCCTGAAGGTCTGGGTGAACCCGGCCGACGGCTACAACAACAAGACGCGCGTGCTGGCCATGGCCAAGCGCATCAAGGCGCAGGGCATGAAGCTGCTGGTCGACTTCCACTACTCGGACACCTGGGCCGACCCGGGCGCCCAGACCAAGCCGGCCGCGTGGGCGGGGCACTCGTACAGCCGGCTCAGGACGGACGTGTACAACCACACGTACGACGTGTTGAACGCGTTGAAGGCTCAAGGCACCACCGCCGACATGGTCCAGGTGGGCAATGAGATCAACGGGGGCATGCTGTGGTCCGAGGGATCGACGGACAACTGGAGCCGGCTCGCCGGGTTGATCAACTCGGGCTACGACGCCGTCAAGGCGGTCAACTCGTCCACGGTCGTCGCGCTGCACCTGGCCAAGGGCGGGGACAAGGCCGGCACCGAGTGGTGGTTCGACAACGCGGTCGCGGGCGGCGTGAAGTTCGACGCGATCGGCCTGTCGTACTACGGCTACTGGCACGGCCCGCTCTCCGACTTCCAGACCACGCTCGACGACGCGGCCTCCCGTTACGGCAAGCCGGTGTTCGTCGCCGAGACGGCCTACCCCTTCCGCCTGGACAGCGACGACTCCCTGGTCAACCAGATCGACACCACCGGCGAGCTGGTCTCCGGCTACCCGGCGACCGTGGCCGGCCAGACCAAGTGGATGAACGACGTGGCGAGCATCGTGGAGGCCGTCCCGAACGGCCGCGGCCTCGGCGCCTTCTACTGGGAGGCCACCTGGACCGCCGTCACCGGCAACGGCTGGGACCCGACCGACGCCACCTCCGGCAACGGATGGGAGAACCAGGCCCTGTTCGGCTACGACGACAAGGCGCTCTCCTCCATGACGTGGTTCAGCCACCGCTGAACCACCCCTGACGGGGCCCGGCCGTAATAGGGGACGGCCGGGCCCCTTGCCGTTCCCGTGAACGGGTCCGGCGGGAACGGCCGTTCTGTACCGGACAAGGGCGGCGGAGTCCGGTACGGGACGGCTTCGGCTGCGCGAGAGTGGGAAGACGGCGCACGAGAGGCCGGGAACGGAGGCGAGACGGATGATGAGGAACCCCGCGGGCAGCACGCGGCAGGACATCCTGGACTGGCTCAAGGACCCGGAGGCCCACTTCCCGGCGGGGCGGCGCCACGGCGATCCGGCCGAGACCGGCGTCACCGCGCGGGCGGTGGCCGCCAAGCTCGGCGTCTCCCGCAGGGCCGCCGCCGTCCACCTCGACTTCCTCTGCCGCCTCGGCCTGCTGCGCACCCACCGGATCCGCTGCCGTACCCACTACCGGCGCGACGAGATCCGCATCGCCGAGGTGGCCAGGATGTTCGAGAAGGGCTGGTGAAAACCGCCGCCCGCGTCGCAAACGGCTCGTGCCGAGAGCCCGGCCCCGCGGTCCGCGCGCTGACCTGTGCCGGGTGACACGGCGGTACCCTGGTGCTCGAACGTGATCACCCGTCGGGGCAGGGGCGAACAGGAGACGTACGAGCATGACAGCCCCGGAGGCCGAGAGCCTCCGTACCCGCCCCGCGCGTCCGCGGCGGCCCGAGTGGCGCAGCCAGGCCCCCGTCGTCGCGGTCGTCGCCGTCGGCGGCGCCCTCGGCGCGACGGCCCGCTACGCGCTCGCCCTGGCCTGGCCGACGCCACCCGGCGGCTTCCCCTGGGCGACCTTCTGGACCAATGTCATCGGCTGCGCCGTGATCGGCGTGTTCATGGTGCTGATCACCGACGTGTGGGCGGCCCACCGCCTGCTGCGCCCCTTCTTCGGCACCGGCGTGCTCGGCGGCTTCACCACCTTCTCCACCTACGCCGTCGACATCCGCAACCTGGTCGACGCCGGCCACCCCCGCACCGGGCTGGCCTATCTCGCCGCGACCCTGCTCGCGGCCCTAGCGGCGGTGTGGCTGGCCTCGGTCGCCGCCCGCCTGGTGTTCACGCGGAGGCAGCGATGACCGCACCCACCGGCCGGGCCCTCAGGCTGACCGTCTACATCGGCGAGGACGACACCTGGCACCACCGGCCCCTCTACTCCGAGATCGTGCACCGCGCCCACGCGGCCGGACTCGCCGGAGCCAGCGTCTTCCGGGGCATCGAGGGGTTCGGTGCCTCCTCCCGCGTCCACACCTCCCGGCTGCTGTCCCTGAGCGAGGACCTGCCCGTGGCGATCGTCGTGGTGGACACCGAGGAGCGGGTCCGGGCGTTCCTGCCGCAGCTGGACGAGCTGGTCGGCGAAGGGCTCGTGACCTTGGAGGAGTGCGAGGTCATCCGGTACGTGGGGCGCGGCTCAGGACCGGGCAGGCCGGATCCGAAGGGTAAGAGGTCGTTGTGAACTGGCTGCTGGTCGTACTGGGGGCCATGGTCGGCGCACCCCTGCGCTATCTCACCGACCGCGCCGTCCAGGCCAGACACGACTCGCTCTTCCCCTGGGGCACCTTCGTGGTGAACGTCACGGGCTGCCTGATCCTCGGCCTGCTCACCGGCGCGGTCTCCGCCGGAGCCGCAGGCCAGCACGTGCAGCTGCTGATCGGCACCGGGCTGTGCGGGGCGCTGACGACGTACTCGACCTTCTCCTACGAGACCCTGCGGCTGACCGAGGCCGGTGCGGGGCTCTACGCTGCCGCCAATGCCGTCGCGAGCGTCGTGGCGGGACTCGCGGCGGCCTTCGCGGGTGTGTCCCTCGCCGGGGCCCTCTGGGGCTAGGCGCTTGGCGTCCGGCCGGGCATAGTGAGTACTGTCTACAGCACTGTCGACCAACTTTCCTCAGAACTGGATCCGCATGAGCGCCATCTCCGTCGGTCAGGCCGTCGTCCTCGGAGTAGTCGAGGGGGTGACCGAGTTCCTCCCCGTGTCCTCCACCGGCCACCTCAAGATCACCGAGGGGCTCATGAACATCCCGGTCGACGACAAGTCCGTCGTCGGGTTCTCCGCCGTCATCCAGGTCGGCGCCATCGCCGCCGTGCTCGTGTACTTCTTCAAGGACATCAAGCGGATCGTCTCCGCCTGGTTCCGCGGTCTGACCAACCGCGAGGAGCGCTACCACCACGACTACAAGTTCGCCTGGTGGGTGATCGCCGCGACCATCCCGATCGTCCTGGTGGGCCTGGCCGCCAAGCCGCTGATCGAAGGCCCGCTCGCCTCGCTCTGGGTGGTCGCCGGCTCCCTGATCGGCGGCTCCGTCGTGATGTGGGCGGCGGACCAGATGGGCCGGCACAAGCGCGGTGAGGACGACACCTCCTTCAAGGACGCGATGCTGGTCGGCTGCTCGCAGATCCTCGCCCTGCTCTTCCCCGGCTTCTCCCGCTCCGGCGCCACCATGTCCACCGCGCTCATCCTCGACCTGGACCGCGTCGCCGCCACCCGCCTCTCCTTCTTCCTCGGCATCCCGGCCCTGACCGGCGCCGGCATCTACGAACTGAAGGACGCACTCGGCGCGGGCGTCGGCGCCGCCCCGCTGGCCGCCGGCACGATCGTGTCCTTCGTGGTCGCCTACGCCTCCATCGCCTGGCTGCTGAAGTTCGTCGCCAAGCACTCCTTCAACGCCTTCGTGATCTACCGGATCGTCGTCGGTATCGCGCTCCTCGGCCTGCTCGCCACCGGCACCCTCAACAGCTGAGCGAAGCCTCTGATCACCCACGGGGTGCGGATGCCTGCATTCAGGCGCCGCACCCCGTGAATGTTTCCTTACGCGACGTCTTGACAGTTCCCTGACGCAACCCGCAGGATCGCTCCCGTGAACCTGTCAGACAGCCAGACAGGTGGTCGGACCCCGCGGCGCGTCAGCGCCATGGAAGCGGTCCTCGGCCACCTCCGCGGCGCCATCGAACGCGGCGAGTACGCCATAGGCGACAAGCTCCCCTCCGAGGCCGAGCTGTGCCGCACCCTCGAGGTGTCCCGGCCCGTGCTCCGCGAGGCGCTGCGCGCCCTGCAGACGATGGGCCTGACGGTCTCCCGGACCGGCAAGGGCACCTTCGTCGTCGCGAACGCCGTCGAGGACCCCACCTTCGGCGACTACACCGCCAACGACCTGCTCGAGGTGCGCCGCCACATCGAGATCCCGGTCGCCGGATACGCGGCCCTGCGCCGCAGCCCGGAGAACCTGGACCACCTGGCCCACCTCCTCGACCGCATGGAGCGGGAGACGGACACCACCGCGTGGGTCGCGATGGACACCCTCTTCCACCTCGCCGTGGCCGAGGCCGCCCAGAACCCGGTCTTCCGACGGGTCATCGAGGAGATCCGCGACGCACTGGCGCGTCAGTCGGCCTTCCTCAACGAGCTGGGCGGGCGCCGAGAGCAGTCCAACCGCGAGCACCGGGCGATCGTCGAGGCGCTGATCGACGGTTCCGAGCACGACGCCGTCGAGGCGATGAGCCATCACCTCGACCGCGTCGAGACGACCCTCACCGACATCGTGCGCCCCGGGCGCACGGACCTCCCCACGGAAGGCGGACCCGAGGCGTGAGCGAGCAGCACCTCAAAGACGAGACGCGCCCCTCGTCCCCCCATGTCGACGCCGGAGACACGGGCTACAGCAAGTCCCTGAAGTCCCGGCACGTCAACATGATCGCCATCGGCGGTGCCATCGGCACCGGCCTCTTCCTCGGCGCGGGCGGCCGGCTCGCCGACGCCGGTCCCTCCCTGTTCGTCGCGTACGCCGTCTGCGGCGTCTTCGCCTTCCTCGTCGTCCGCGCGCTCGGCGAACTCGTGCTCTACCGCCCGTCCTCCGGCGCCTTCGTGTCGTACGCCCGGGAGTTCCTGGGCGAGAAGGGCGCCTACACCGCGGGCTGGATGTACTTCCTCAACTGGGCGACCACCGGCATCGCCGACATCACGGCGGTGGCCACCTACACCCACTACTGGGGCATGTTCTCCGACATCCCGCAGTGGGTGATCGCGCTGATCGCCCTGGGCGTCGTCCTCACGGTGAACCTCATCTCCGTGAAGATCTTCGGCGAACTGGAGTTCTGGTTCGCCATCGTGAAGGTCAGTGCGCTGGTCGTCTTCATGTGCATCGGCATCTTCCTGCTGGTCACCCAGCACCCCGTGGACGGCGCGACCCCCGGCCCCTCCCTGATCACCGACAACGGCGGCGTCTTCCCGAACGGCCTGCTGCCCATGCTGCTGATCATCCAGGGCGTCGTCTTCGCCTACGCCTCCGTCGAGCTGGTCGGTGTCGCCGCCGGCGAGACCGAGAACCCCGAGAAGATCATGCCGAAGGCGATCAACTCGATCATGTGGCGCGTGGGCCTGTTCTACGTCGGCTCGGTCGTCCTGCTCTCGATGCTCCTGCCCTGGAACAAGTACAGCGCCGGCGAGAGCCCCTTCGTGACCGTCCTGTCCCACATCGGTGTCCCGGCGGCGGGCGGCGTGATGAACCTGGTCGTGCTCACCGCGGCCATGTCCTCGCTCAACTCCGGCCTGTACTCCACCGGCCGCATCCTGCGCTCCATGGCGGTGAACGGCTCGGCCCCGAAGTTCACCGCGAAGATGAGCCGCAGCCAGGTCCCGTACGGCGGGATCCTGCTCACCAGCGGTATCTGTGTCCTCGGTGTCGGCCTGAACTTCGTGGTCCCGGCGGACGCCTTCGAGATCGTCCTGAACTTCGCGGCGATCGGCATCCTCGCCACCTGGGGCATGATCATGCTCTGTCACCTGCTCTTCTGGCGGAAGACCCAGAAGGGCGAACTCGCGCGGCCGTCCTACCGGCTGCCGGGTTCCCCCTGGACCGAACTCGTGACGCTGGCCTTCCTCGCCTCCGTCCTGGTCCTCATGTACGCCGACGGCGGCGCCGGACGCACCACCGTGCTGTGCCTGCCGCTGATCGTCGCAGCGCTGGTCGCGGGCTGGTACGCCATCCGTGGCCGCATAGCGCGCAAGTCCACCACCGGAGCCGATGCGTGACCCACGCGGCGCTCCCCGACCAGCAGGCAGTGATGTACAGCAGTTCCCCTGCGGACGCACCCATAGTCCGTGAGCCCCTCCACGCCCCCGTCGCCCACCTCATCCGCGGCGGGGTCGTCGAGGGCATCCACTACGGTTCGGTCGTCGTCCTCGGCGCCGACGGCCAGGTCCAGTTCCAGCTCGGCGACATCGAGGCCGCGTTCTACCCGCGCTCGGCCCTCAAGCCCGTCCAGGCCGTGGCCATGCTGCGGGCCGGGCTGCCGCTCGACGGCGACCTGCTCTCCCTGGCCGCCGCCAGCCACTCCGGCGAGGAGCGCCACCTCGCCGGCACCCGGCGGATCCTCGAACTCGCCGGCCTCGCCGAGGACGACCTGCGCAACGTCCCCGACCTGCCGTACGACCCGGTCGTGCGGGACGCCTGGATCCGCGAGGGCCGACTGCCCTCCCGCCTCGCCCAGAACTGCTCCGGCAAGCACGCGGCGATGCTGTGGACCGCCAGGCTCAACAACTGGTCCCTGACGGACTATCTGGACCCGGCGCACCCCCTCCAGCAGGCCATCGCCGAGATCGTCGAGGACCTGACCGGCCAGCGCGTGGCCCAGGTGACCGTGGACGGCTGCGGCGCGCCGCTCTTCTCCATCTCCCTGCACGGCCTCGCCCGTGCCGCCGCCCGCATCACCACCGCGGCGCCGGGCACGCCCGAGGCCCGGGTCGCCGACGCGATGCGCGAGCACGCGGAGATTGCCTCCGGCTCCGGCCGTGATGTCGCCGCGCTGATGCGGGCCGTGCCCGGGCTGCTCGCCAAGGACGGCTTCGAGGGCGTTCAGGTGGCCGCGCTGCCCGACGGCCGCGCGATCGCCGTCAAGATCGCCGACGGGGCGAATCGGGCGCGTGTTCCGGTTGCCGCGGCGGCGCTCGCTCGCGCGGGCGTCGACCCCGAGCTGCTGACCGAGTTCGCGGGTGAGCCGCTGCTCGGTGGTGGGGAGCCGGTGGGATGTGTGCGTCCGGTGCGCGCACTGGACCCGGTTCCGCTGACCGCTTGCGTGTAGCTCCGCTCGTTCGGCCGTATCCGATCTGCGGATCCGTTGTGGCTGGTCGCGCAGTTCCCCGCGCCCCTTTGGGGCGCGCTCACCCTCACCCCCTCAGAAAGAGGACCCGTACCTCATGACCGCGCTCACCCGAAGCGAACACGACCTGCTCGGCGACCGCGACATCCCCGCCGACGCGTACTGGGGTGTTCACACCCTGCGCGCGACGGAGAACTTCCCCATCACCGGCACCCCGATCTCCGCCTACCCGCACCTGATCGACGCCCTGGCCGCCGTCAAGGAGGCCGCCGCCCTCGCGAACGAGGAGCTCGGCCTGCTGGCGCCGGAGAAGGCCGCGGCGATCGTCGCCGCCTGCCGCGAGATCCGCGCCGGCAAGCTGCACGACCAGTTCGTCGTGGACGTCATCCAGGGCGGCGCGGGCACGTCCACCAACATGAACGCCAACGAGGTCGTGGCGAACCGCGCGCTGGAGCTGCTGGGGCACGCGAAGGGCCAGTACACCTCTCTGCACCCGAACGAGCACGTCAACCTGGGCCAGTCGACCAATGACGTCTACCCGACCGCCGTCAAGATAGCGACGGTGTTCGCAGTACGTGGACTGCTCAAGGCGATGTCCGTACTGCAGGACGCCTTCGCCCGTAAGGCCGTCGAGTTCCGTGACGTGCTCAAGATGGGCCGTACACAGTTGCAGGACGCGGTGCCGATGACGCTCGGTCAGGAGTTCTCGGCATTCGCCGTCATGATCGAGGAGGACCGCAGCCGGCTCGCCGAGGCCGTCGAGCTGATCCATGAGATCAACCTGGGCGCCACGGCCATCGGCACCGGCCTCAACGCCCCGGCCGGATACGCCGAGGCCGCCCGCCGGCATCTGGCCGACATCACCGGGCTGCCCCTGGTCACCGCGGCCAACCTGGTCGAGGCCACCCAGGACTGCGGCGCCTTCGTGCAGATGTCCGGCGTGCTCAAGCGGATCGCGGTCAAGCTCTCCAAGAGCTGCAACGACCTGCGGTTGCTCTCCTCCGGGCCGCGTGCGGGCCTGGGCGAGATCAACCTGCCGCCGGTGCAGGCCGGTTCGTCGATCATGCCGGGCAAGGTCAACCCGGTGATCCCCGAGGTCGTCAACCAGGTCGCCTTCGAGGTGATCGGCAACGACGTCGCCATCACCATGGCGGCCGAGGCCGGACAGCTCCAGCTCAACGCCTTCGAGCCGATCATCCTGCACTCCCTGTCGGAGAGCATCACCCATCTGCAGAGCGCCTGCCTCACCCTGGCCGCGCGCTGCGTGGACGGCATCACCGCCAACACCGAGGTGCTGCGCGCGACCGTCGAGAACTCCATCGGCCTGGTCACCGCGCTCAACCCGCACATCGGGTACACGGCCGCGACCGACATCGCCAAGGAGGCCCTCGCCTCCGGCCGGGGCGTGGCCGAACTCGTCCTGGAGAAGGGCCTGCTGCCCGCCGAGAGGCTGGCCGACCTGCTGCGCCCCGAGATCGTCGCGGGCAGCGGAGCACCCGCGGCCTGACCTGCACGGACACGGACGCGATTGCGCACCGGGACCGGCCCGGAGGCAGAATGGTGATCATGACAACGACGTCGTCCCTCACCTTCCTGCCGGTCCTGGAGCGCATCGCCGAGGAGATGGAGCGCACGCCCGGCCGCGGGCGTCCCGCCGACTACATCCCCGCCCTCGCGGCCCGCGATCCGCGCAGCTTCGGCATGGCCGTCGCCGAGCTGGACGGCACGGTGTACGGGGTGGGGGAGTGGCGGGAGCCGTTCTCCGCGCAGTCCATCACCAAGGTCTTCACGCTCGCCCTGGACCTGGCCCGCGAGGGCGACGAACTCTGGGAGCACGTGGGCCGCGAGCCCTCGGGCAACCCGTTCAACTCCCTGGTGCAGCTGGAGTACGAGAACGGCATCCCGCGGAATCCCTTCATCAACGCGGGCGCGCTCGTGGTCACCGACCGCCTGCAAACGCGTACCGGCGACGCGGCCGGGGAACTGCTGGCCTTCCTGCGGACCGAGAGCGGCAACCCCTCCCTGGACTTCGACCTGGACGTCGCCGCCTCGGAGACCGCGCACGGCGACCGCAACGCCGCCCTCGCCCACTTCATGACGTCCTACCGCAACATCGACAACCCGGTGCCGGTCCTGCTCGACCAGTACTTCCGGCAGTGCTCCGTCGCCGCCTCCTGCGCCGACCTCGCCCTGGCCACCGGATTCCTGGCCCGGCACGGCATCCGCGCCGACGGCACCCGGCTGCTCACCCGCAGCCAGGCCAAACAGGTCAACGCGGTGATGCTGACCTGCGGGACGTACGACGCGGCCGGCGACTTCGCCTACCGCGTCGGCCTGCCCGGCAAGAGCGGCGTCGGCGGCGGGATCATCGCGGTCGTCCCGGGCCGCTGCACGCTGTGCGTGTGGAGCCCGGGGCTGGACGAGCGGGGCAACTCGGTGGCGGGCGTGGCGGCCCTGGACCGGTTCACGACCCTCACCGGACTGTCCGTGTTCTGAGCAGTCGGCCGACCACGCCGCACCCGACTGAGCAGCACTTCTCACGCACCAGTCACATGCAGGCCGCCCGTTGGTGATCGGAGCGTCTCCTTCCGGCCATTCCGTGTTGACACGCTGAGCCAGTGTTGGCCATGGCTTTCCCCTTCGATCTCCGCCGCTGCCAGGTGCTGGGCCTGGCCGGTACCGCCTTCCTGGCACTGGGCGGTGAGACAGCGGGCGCACTGCCCGTGCAGGACCTCCTGGCACCCGCCTCCGCGCAGGCCGCGCTGGGGCTGGTCGGCGTCTACTTCGGCGTCGTACTGCTGATAGCGGCCTGGGTGCTCCTCGGCCGGCTGGTGCGCGGTCCGCAACCGCCCACCCAGCGGGCCCTGCTGACGGTCCTGGCCGTCTGGGCGACCCCGCTGCTGCTCGCGCCTCCGCTGTTCAGCCGGGACGTCTACAGCTACCTCGCCCAGGGAGCCATGGTCGACGCCCACATGGACGTGTACTCCCAGGGGCCCGCGCAGCTCGGCGGCCCGCTCGCGGACGAGGTGGCGCCGGTGTGGCAGCACACGGCCGCCCCGTACGGTCCCGCCTTCCTGGGGCTGGCCTCCGCGCTCTCCGGCCTGACCCGGGGCGAACTGCCCGCGGGCCTGCTCGGCATGCGCCTGATGGCCCTGCTCGGTGTGGCCCTGATGGCGGCGGCACTGCCCCGCCTGGCCCGGCACAGCGGCGCCGACCCGGCCGCCGCGCTGTGGCTCGGCGCCCTCAACCCGCTGGTCCTGCTGCACCTGGTGGCGGGCGCCCACAACGACGCGATCATGCTCGGCCTGCTGGGGCTCGGCCTGGTCGCCGCACGCGGCCGCTGGCCCGTCCTCGGGGCCGTGCTGGTCACACTGGCCGCGCTGGTCAAGGCGCCCGCCGCGCTCGGCCTGCTCGCGGTGGTGGCCCTGCAGATCCGCACTCGCCGCACCCCGCTGTGGGCCGTCCTCACCACGGCGGCCGCCTCCGCGGCGACCACGGTCTTCGCGACCGCCGTGGCCGGAACGGGCTACGGCTGGATCCACGCCCTGGACACGCCGGTCTCCCCGCACAACTGGGCGATCACCAGTCTGCTCGGCCGTGCCACCGGCGCCCTGCTCGACCGCCTCGGCAGCGACCTGGCCCCGCTCGCCGTGCCTGCCTGGCATCTGTTCGGGCTCGCGGCCACCGCGATCGCCATAGCGCTGATATGGCTCCGGCTGCGCCTGCGACCGGTGTACGCCCTCGGCCTGAGCCTGCTCGCGGTGGCCGTGTTCGGCCCGGCGATCCGCCCCTGGTACGTGCTGTGGGGCCTGTTCCTCATCGCGGCCGCCGCGCCGGACACCTCGGTACGGCACCGGGTGGCGGCCCTGGCGGGCGTCCTGGCCCTAGCGGTGCTGCCCAGCGGCGGCCCGGCCGATGCCGGCCAGCTGGTCCTCGCCGTCTCCGGCGGAGTGCTCGGCGTGGTCGTGCTGTGGCAGGCCCACCTGACCGCCCAGGCACCGGCGACGGGACGCACGGCATGACGGGGCTTTCGCTGCCGCGCACCGACCGGGGGCGCGCCCTGCTCGTACTGGCCCTCGTCGCCGCGGTCACCGCGTTCACGGCGACCGTGCCACTGCTGCGGGACTTCTTCGACCTGCGCGTCTACTACGGCACGGTGCACATGTGGGTGCACCACGGCGGCCGGATCTACGACTACAAGGTGCCGGGGACGTCGTACGGCTTCACGTATCCGCCGTTCGCCGCGCTCGCCATGCTGCCGCTGGCGCCGCTCGGCCGGCACGCCGCGATCGTGGCCTCCCTGCTGGTGAACCTGGCCGCGCTGGCGGTGGTCCTGCGGATCCTGGCCGGGTCCGGCTGGCGGCGCCACGGCTGGTTCCGCTGGTCGCTGGCGCTGTGTGTGCTCGCGCTGTTCGAGCCGCTCAGGGACACCTTCAGCTTCGGCCAGGTGAACGTGGTGCTGCTGGCCCTGGTCCTGGGCGACTGCTGGTTGCTGTCGACCGGGCGGGGCCGCTGGGCCGGCGCCGGGATCGGACTCGCCGCCGCGGTGAAGCTCACGCCCGCATTGTTCATCGGGCTGCTGCTGCTCGCCCGGCGGTGGCGGGCGGCCGGAGTGGCGACCGCCGTGGCGCTCGCGGCGACCGGACTGGCCGCCTGGGCGGATCCGCGTGCCTCCCGCTTCTACTGGACCCACGCGCTGTGGGACACCAGCCGGGTCGGCCGCCTCGACTACGTCTCGAACCAGTCGCTCCAGGGCGTCCTGGCCCGGCTCGGCGACCCGGACCGCGCGCTGTGGGGCGCCGTGGTCCTGCTGGCGCTGTGCGTGTGGGCGTGGCGCGCGAGCAGGGCGGTGGCGTCCGGGGACTGGACGGCGGCCTTCGCGCTCACCGGCGCCGCGGCCTGTCTGGTCAGCCCGATCACCTGGGTGCACCACCTGGTGTGGCTGCTGCCGTCCTTCGCGGTGCTGGCGCGGGCCGGGCACCCGCGTCTCGCAGGCGCCCTGTACGCGGTGCTGTGCACCAGCGTGGTGTGGCTCTGGTTCGAGGACGCCTCCGGTATCGACGGCTTCCTCGGCAGCAACATCTACACGTGGGTCACGCTGGGCCTGCTGCTGGCGCTGCCGGTCGGTCAGTCGCGCTCGGCCCGGCCGCCCTTGGCCCGCATGGCCAGCCACACGGCCCCGGCGCCGAGCCCGGCGAGACCCGTGACGGCCGCGGGCGACCAGTCCGAGTCGTCGTCCCGCTCGGGGGACGTGGCCGCCGCGACGGGGACGGACGTCGAGGACCGGGACCCGGCACGCAGCCCGTCCAGCGAGCCCACCGGATCCACCTGACCGGCTGCCGCGAAGCCCCAGTCGAGCAGCGCGCGGGCCTCCTCGTACACGGCGAACCCGCCGCCCTCCTGAGGGTTCATCACCGTCACCACGAGGGTGCGCCCGCCCCGGCGGGCGGCGGCGACGAGGGTGTTGCCCGCGTTGCTGGTGTAGCCGTTCTTGATGCCGATCAGGCCCGGGTACCGCGCCACGCCGTCCTCGCCGGTCAGCAGACGGTTGGTGTTCTCGATCGCGTACGGCCATCCGTCGCCGGGGAACTGGGCCTCGGCGGTGGAGCAGTACCGGGCGAAGTCGGGGTTGCGCAGCCCGGCCCGCCCGAAGACGGCCAGGTCGTACGCCGAGGACACCTGGCCGGGGGCGTCGTAGCCGTCGGGGGAGACGACGTTCGTGTCCAGGGCTCCCAGGGAGCGGGCCTCGGCCTGCATCCGGGTCGCCGTCGCGTGCCAGCCGCCGCCCAGGGACGCGAGCACGTGCACGGCGTCGTTGCCCGAGCTGAGGAAGACGCCGTGCCACAGGTCGGACACCTGGTAGGTGTGCCCCTCCTCGACGCCGACGAGGCTGCTGCCCTCGGCCACGTCCGCGAGCTCCTCGTACGTGACCGTGTGCTGCACGCCTGCCGAGAGGTTCGGCAGCAGGGTGAGGGCGAACAGGGTCTTCAGGGTGCTCGCGGGCGGCAGCCTGCGGTGCGCGTCGCCCGCGGCCAGCACCTCGCCGCTGCCGGCGTCGGCCACCAGCCAGGACAGTGCGGAGACAGCCGGCAGCTCGGGCGCGTCGTGGTGTGGTCTGACCTGCGTCCCGGAGCGGTAGAGCAGGGACGGCTGCGGCATGGCGGCCCGCGGCCCGGGTGGGGCGGGATCCCCCGCGCGGTGCGCGGTGGCGGCCGGCGCGAGGGCCAGCACCCCCGCGACGCACAGGGCACAGGCCGATGACACTGCCCGACAGGAGAGTCCGGTGATCATATGATCAACGTAGAAAGGTGACGGTCATCCGGCGCGGTGCAGGGGCCGGTCGGCCTACAGGAGCAACCCGGATGCCGCACTCCTAGCGGAGCGGGGGTGCTCAGACGGCGGGCAGGGTCGGCTGGATGCGACGCAGGAAGGTGGCGTTGTCGGGCGTGTCCCGCATCCGCTCCAGCAGGGTCTCCAGCGAGGCCGGCCCGCCCTCCCGGGAGCGCAGGGCCCGGCGCAGACCCCGGGTGGCCGTCAACTCGGCCGGGGCGAGCAGGAGTTCCTCGCGGCGGGTGCCCGTGGGGTCGATGTCCACGGCCGGGAAGACCCGGCGGGCGGCGAGTTCCCGGTCCAGGCGCAGCTCCATGTTGCCCGTGCTCTTCAGCTCCTCGAAGAAGTAGCCGTCGGCGCGGGAGCCGGTGTCCACCAGGACGGTGGCGAGGATGGTGAGCGAGCCGCCCTCCTCGGCCTGGCGGGCGGCGCCGAAGAACCGCTTGGGGCCGAGCAGCGCACCCGCGTCGACACCGCCGCTCAGGGTGCGTCCGCCGGCGGCGGAGGCGTTGTTGTGGGCCCGGCACAGCCGGGTCAGGGAGTCCAGCAGGATGACGACGTCCTCGCCGGCCTCGACGTGCCGCTTGGCCCGCTCGACGACCAGTTCCGCGAGGGCGATGTGTTCCTTGGGCGTCCGGTCGAAGGTGGAGGCGTACACCTCGCCGTGCACCGAGCGGCGCATCTCGGTGACCTCCTCGGGCCGCTCGTCCAGCAGCACGACCATCAGCCGGCATTCGGAGTGGTTGCCGGCCACGGCGGCGGCGAACTGCTGGAGCAGTACCGTCTTGCCGCTCTTCGGCGGGGCCACGATCAGCCCGCGCTGGCCCTTGCCGACCGGCGCGAACAGGTCGGTGACCCGTCCCGCGAGACCGGATGCCGGGTGTTCGAGACGGATCCGCCGGTGCGGGTGGAGCGGGGTGAGGTCCCGGAAGTGCGGGCGGCCCCGCAGCTCGCCCGGGGTACGGCCGTTGACGTGCGCGACCTCGGTCAGGGCGCGCTGCGCCCCGCGGACGCCCTCGACCAGGTCGCCCTTGCGCAGGCCGTGACGGCGGATCAGCGCGGGCGGGACCTGCGGGTCGGCGGGCGAGGGCAGGCAGTTCACGGCGCGCAGGTACCCCTTCCCGTGCGCGTCGATGTCGAGCACACCGGTGACGGGCCGGGCGGCCGGGGCCTGCTGCTGTACGTGAGGGGGTTCGAGTGTGGTGGTCATGGACGGTCCTTTCACGGACGGAAGACATGAGGAAGGGGGGAGAGAGCCGCGAAACGGGAGGGCATACGTGCCTCCGGGCGGCGGAAACGACACCTCGGACCGAGGTGGTGCTGAGCAGCTGAAGCGACCGAGCCGGAAATGGCAGACGGATCAGCGCGGAGAGGAGAAACTGGCACCGGCGCCCACGAGGGGGCGTACACAAGTGCTGACGGCACGATACCACCCGCCGGGACGGAGCCGCCGCAATTCGTTCAACATGTCGATGACGCGAGCTATTCCCCTGGTGGGAAGAGAGCCGACGCGGTCGAGGCGTCGGCGCCACGACCGGGCTCGTTCTCGTCCTATCAGGTCCACTCACGCGGGGGGAGGGCGAGCCCATCGAGGTCGATGAGGACCGCATGACCGTCCCGGTGACGGAGGGCGTTCCCCATGTTGGCGTCCCCGTGAATCAGGCCGAAGGGAAGGGCGAAGTCCAGTCGGTCGTACTCCTTCGTGAGCCTGGCCGCCCGCTCCTGCAGGGTGGACTCGTCCTGCTCGGACTCGGCGAGAACGGCGGGGACCGCCGTCGTGTGCTTCCCCACCGCTGCCCAGATCACCTGGGCTACGGACCCGTGTGTCACCGACCCGCACCAGATGTCCCCACACCATAACGATCCCGGACGTCAGGGGACTTGACCGCCAACTGTGCCTTATCGTCACGACATGTCCACGCCACCGCAGCCCCCGCAGCCGGCCGACCAGCCCCCGCCGCAGTCCGGACAGCAGGCACAGCTGCCCGGACAGCCCGCATCGCAACCGGCCGTACCGCCGCAGCCGACCGCCTACCCCTACCCGAACCCGCAGTCTCCCCCGCCGGGGAGCTTCTACGCGCAGCCCACGCTGGTCGGGCAGCCGGTGCCCCAGCCCCAGGCCGGCGTGCCGGGGAACCCCTACGCACAGCCGCCCCAGTACGGTGCGGTACCCGTGCCGCCGTCCGGTGGCGGCGGTGCCGGGCGGGCCGTGCTCTGGGCCGCGCTCGGCGCGGTCGTCGCGTCCGCCGCCTGGGCGGCCGGTGTGTTCCTGATCGGCGGCAAGGGCGACAGCGCGGACCTGCGCGGCTACTCGGCGCCCTCCAACCTGTGCTCCGGCGCGGACTACTCCTCCTTCAAGGACGAATACCCCGACAACGACTCCTCCGCGACGCACAACTCCCTCAAGGACGCGGCGCTGGACGAGAGTTACTGCAGCCTCGGCCTGAAGAAGACCGGGTCCTCGTACGCGGACGCCTACCTGTCCATCCAGGTGGACCTGCACAAGAAGTCAGATCCCGGACCGGAGTTCACGGCCACCTGGAAGAACTACGGCGACAGCCACACGGGTTACGACGTCAGCGCGGTCAAGGGCATCGGCGACGAGGCCTACCTCGTCAGCCAGGACACCAGCAGCGGCTCCTCCAGCGGCTCTCGCTACGCCACCCTCGCCGTACGCGACGGCTGGATGACGTACACGATGAGCTACAGCGCCTACCTCAGCTCCTACGACCAGGACAAGAACCCGCCCGCGCTCACCGATGTCTCCGACTGGCTGAAGACGGACACCAGGGCCACGCTGGACCAGCTCAAGGGCTGACGCTCAGCCCCGGTCCGCAGTGCTCGTGGCCGCCTCCGCCTCCTTCACGATCTGGTCGAACCGCGCGCCCATGGCCTCGGCGAGGGCCTGGGCGCCCGACAGCGGTCGGACCATGACCATGAACTCGTCGATCAGCCCGTCCTCGTTCACATGCAGGAAGTCGCAGCCGGTCAGCTCCCGGTCGCCCACCCGGGCCGTGAAGACCAGCGCGTGGTCGGCGGCGTCGGGAGCGCCGATCTCGCGGACGTACCGGAAGTCCTCGAACACCTGGGTGACCGCGCGCAGGATCGCCGTGGTGATCGCCTTGCCCGGGTACGGCTTGAAGACGACCGGACTGGTGAAGACGACATCGTCGGCCAGCAGCGCCTCGACGGCCGCCAGGTCGCCCGCCTCCACCGCCTCGCGGAACGCGCGCATCGGATCACCTCGCATAATCAATTAAGTGAATAGACGCGGATGAGATTAGTCAGCTGCGGTATACGTGTCCATAGCTGCGGAAGCCCCTAGGGTGAAAGGATGTTCAGCCCCGAAGGCCCCACGCTCCGCGAACTCGCCGTGCAGGCCCTGTCGTCCGTCGAGCACGGGTACGACCTGCTGGCCCCGAAGTTCGACCACACCCCTTTCCGGACACCCGACGCGGTGCTGGACGCGGTGGAGAAGGCGCTCGGCCCGCTCGGTCCGTTCGAGGACGGCCTCGACCTGTGCTGCGGCACCGGCGCCGGTACGGACGTCCTGGCCGGGCTGTGCCGGCGCAGCGTCACCGGCGTGGACTTCAGCGCCGGCATGCTCGACGTCGCCCGGCGCCGGGCCGCGTGTGCGGGCGGGGGCCGTCCGGCGGGGGCCGAGGGGCCGGGCGTCGCGTGGGTGCGTGCGGACGCCCGTGCCCTGCCGTTCACGGCCGCCTTCGACCTCGTGGTCAGCTTCGGGGCGTTCGGCCACTTCCTGCCCCGGGAGCTGCCCGGACTGTTCGCCCAGGTCCACTCGGTGCTGCGGCCGGGCGGCCGCTTCGCCTTCCCGGTCCTCGCCCCACCCCGCCCCGCCGGCCCCGCGTTCTGGATGCTGCTCGGCTTCGACGCGGTGATGCGGGTGCGCAACGCCCTGTGGCGCCCGCCGTTCGTCATGTACTACCGGGCCTTCCGACTCGGCGATGTCCTGCGGGAGTTGACCCGCGCGGGCTTCACGGTCGACCTGCAGGCCCTGCCCGAGTTCGGACACCGCGGCGACGGCGCTCCCCGCGTCCGGCTGGTCTCGGCGTGCAGGAGCGAGAGCGCTACACCGCCGCCGGCAGGGTGAACTCGTAGACCAGCGCGTCCCGTTCGGCGTTCACCACCAGGTCGGTGATCTCCAGCGGGCGTGCGTACTGGTCGTGCACCCGCCGGGTCACCCGGACCGCGGAGGTGTCGCCGAGCTGGGTGATGGAGTCCCGGTGGTGCAGGGTCAGACCGGCCTTGCGCATCCAGTCGTAGGCCCGCCGCAGCTGTGCCGGAGTGGCCCCGTCGGCCCGGTCGCGGTAGCGGCCCAGCTCCGCGACCTCGGCCAGCGCCACGGCCGAGAACGACGTCACCGCCATACTCAGCGACCTGCCGTCGGGAAGGGCCGACCGGTAGCGGTGCACCAGCGTCGGCCGGTGCGGGGCCAGGCCCAGTGCCTGCGCGTGCTCCGGCGACGGCGCCTCCCAGGTCACCGTCGCCCGGTCCACCGCACTCAGGTGCGCCGGGCGGGCGCCGACCGGGAAGGTGAGCGAGACCGGGTCCTCGACCGGACGGCCGGACAGCGTGGCATGGCTGCCGCGCCGGTCGGTGGTGATCCGGCCGCTGCGGCGCAGCGCTTCCAGCGCCTGCCGGACGGTCTCCCGGCTGACCCCGAAGTGCCGGGCCAGATGGCGCTCGCCGGGCAGTCGCTCGCCGGGTGGAATGGTGCCGTCGTGCAGTTCGTCGAGCAGCAGCGACGCGACCTGCCAGTACAGGGGTCGAGCGTCGGTCTGCGGGGGATCGTGCGGGGTGGTGCGGGCCATGCCGCGCCTCCTGTTGGTGACAAGACGTAGCCGTGCGGGCTCATTGCGCGACCACATGTAAGCATTGGTCTAAACCACGAGGGAAGAGTGGTCCGGCGGTTCGGCCGAAACCCACCCGCGCGACCCAGGCGTCACAGGGCGCTGTAAAGGGCGTTCACCAGTGCCATCTTGCGGGGATCATCCGCGATGCGCGGGCCCATCCGGTTCATCGCATAGCCGAGCGAGACGCCGGCCTCGGGGTCGGCGAGCCCGCAGGAACCGCCGAACCCGTCGTGTCCGAAAGCCCGCGGATTGGGTCCGTACGAACCGTTGGCACCGCTGAGCCACAGACCGAGCCCGAGCTCCGTCTCCTCCTCGAAGCCCGCCCCCAGGACCAGATCCCGGCAGCTGCCCTGCCCCTCGCGCACCCGCTCGACGGCCTCCGGCGACAGGATCCGCCGGCCGCCGTAGGAGCCGCGCCCGGCGAAGACGCCGTACAACGCGGCGACCGCCCGGGCGGTGCCGTGCCCGCCTGCCGCCGGGATCTCCGCCGCCCGCCACTCGGGCGTGTTCGCCTGTGCCGCGCCCACCAGCGGATTCGCCAGCGCGGCGAGCGCGGCGGGGGCGAGCTGGCGGAAAACGGCGGCCTGTTCGCTGGTGTCCGCGGCCCGCGGATGCACCAGCTCGGCCGTGCGGCCGGACTCCTTCTCCGGCAGGCCGATGGTGAAGTCGGCGACCCCGAGCGGCCCCGTCACCTCCCGCTCGAGGAACGCTCCCGGCCGCAGTCCCGAGACGCGCCGCACGACCTCGCCGACGAGGTGGCCGTACGTCAGCGCGTGATACCCGGACCGGCTGCCCGGCTCCCACCACGGCTCGGTCGCGGCCAGCCGCGAGGTCGTCAGCTCCCAGTCGCAGAGCTGCTCCACGGAGTGCGGCTCCCTGAGGCCGGGCAGCCCGGCACGGTGCGACAACAGATGCCGAACCAGGACATGCTCCTTGCCTGCCGCCGCGAATTCCGGCCAGTACGCGGCCACCGGCCGGTCGACGTCGAGCAGGCCCCGATCCGCGAGGACGTGCGCGCACAACGCCACCGGACCCTTGGTGGTCGACCACACGTTGACCAGCGTGTCCCGCTCCCACGGCCGGGTGCGTGCCGCGTCCGCCCAGCCGCCCCACAGGTCCACCACCGTCACGCCGTCGACGGTCACCGCCACCGCGGCGCCCAGTTCACCCCGCTCCCAGAAGTTCTCCTCGAATGCCTCCCGCACCGCCTCGAAGCGTGCGTCGCAGTGGCCGTGAACCTGTGCCTCGTGTGCGGACATCGGACCTCCGTCGTCGCCGGCAGCCCGGGCCGCGACGCTGCGACCCGGGCATCCGAACGTACCGACTGGTCGGACTGGAGGGAAGGAGCTGGGCGGCACGGGCAGGGGCGAAGGTATGCGTCCGGAGGTGAGGGGAGGCGGGGCATCAGAGGAAGAACAGCCGGCCCGCCGGCTCCTGATGACCCTCGGCGGTGTGCCAGTAGTCCCGGCTCTCCACGGCCCGCCCCTCCGTGTCGAAGCGTACGAACACACAGCCCGCCAGGGTGGACGGGGCACCGCCCTCCTCGCTCAGCACCCGGAACTCGGCCACCGCGACCCCGCCCGGCCCCACCAGCGGCGCGGAGAACCGCACCTCGCCCACCCGCTCCCCGGCGAACGACCAGCGCAGATACGCGGCCAGCTCGTCCCGGCCCCGGTGCGGCTCGCGGAACGGCATCGACCGGTGCACACAGCCCTCGGCGTACAACTCGATCAGCGCGTCCACATCGTGTGCGGCCCAGGCTCGCTCCCAGACCCGGACGAACCGCTCGGCGGCCTCGCGTGTGTCCATGCCCGCGCCCCTCCTCCCGGTCCCCTCAGGCGTACGACCCCAGCCAGCGCAGCTTGCGCTCCTCCTGGAACGGCCCGCCGCCCTCATGGTCGTTGAAGTCGTACACCTCGATCGCCTTGTCCGCGTGCGCCCAGGCGTTGAACGCCGCGAACACGGTCGACGGCGGGCAGGTCTGGTCCTCCAGGGCCGCCGAGAAGAGGGCCGGGGTCCGGCCGCGGGCCGCGAAGTGCACGCCGTCGAAGTAGGAGAGGGTACGCAGCGCATCGGATGCCCGGCCGCGGTGCGTCTTGAGGAACAAGCCGATCTCCCGGTACGGGTGACGGTCCGTCAGTGTCGTCGCGCGCGGGAAGTCGCAGAGGAACGGCACGTCCGGGGCGACCGCGACCAGATCGGGGACCAGCCCGCCGACGGCCAGGGCGACGCCGCCGCCCTGGCTCTCGCCGATCACGACGGTCCGCGCCGCATCGGTGAGCGGATGCGAGCGGGCAGCCTCCACCGCGCGCACCGCGTCCGTGAACACACGGCGGTAGTAGTAGTTCTCGGGCGCGTCGATGCCCCGCGTCATGAACCCGGGATAGGCGGGCGCCGCGCCCACCGGGTCCGCCGTGCCGCCCCCGCCGCCCCATGCGCTGCCCTGCCCGCGCGTGTCCATCACGAAGTGGGCCCGTCCTGTCGACGCCCACAGCAGCTTCTCGTGCGGCAGTCCGCGCCCGCCGCCGTAGCCGATGAACTCCACCACCAGCGGCAGTGGTTCGCTGGCATCGGCCGGCAGCCGCAGCCAGCCCTTGACCGGGTGACCGCCGAACCCGGCGAACGTCACGTCGTACACCTGCACCGTGGACAGCCCGCTGTCCACCGGCTCGAAGCGGGCGCCCAGGTCGTGCTCGCGTGCCTCCTTGAGCGTCTGGCCCCAGAAGGAGTCGAAATCCTCGGGTGCGCCGGACTCACTGCGGTACGCGCGGAGTTCGTCGATCGGGAGGTCGAACAGGGCCATCGACAACCGCCTTTACGGAGGGAACGTGACGGAAGACTGCGTGACCTCACCGTACGGGGGTGATCGGATGACTCGCCAGGCCCTTGCGCGGCACCTGTGATCGGGTCACCGGCAGGTCAGGTCCTCGGTTGCGTCCACTTCGGTCCCGTGCGTGCCCACTCCCGCTCCCACTCGGCCAGCCGGTGGCGCAGCGCGATCCGGCGCTGCACGGCGTGCCCCAGCAGGATCACGCCCGCCGCGCCGCCCGCCGCGCACACGCCGACGGTGACCGTGTGCTGCCAGACCGCGACATCGTCCGGCGGCGGGGCGACACTGCGGCCCTGGGCGTCGAACCACACGGTCACCACGTCACCGGCCCGGGTTCCGGCCGGGACGCGGGCCAGCGCGGTACGGGTCCCCTTGCCCGGCTCGGTCCAGCGCACATGGGCACGGTAGGGGTGCTCGCGGTCGCCCTGCACCGTGGGCAGCCGCTCGGGCTTGTTGGCGATCACCTCGGCCCGCACCTCGTGCCGTTGGGCCCGCTGCGCCATCGCCAGCGAGCGTGCCCCGTCGTAGGCGTGCAGGCCCGCCGCGATCCCGGCCAGGGGCGCGACCACGAACAGCAGGACGGCCACGATCAGCACCGTCCACGCCTCCACGACGTCCGACCGGCGCCGCAGCGGATTGCGCCGCCAGCGCCAGCCATGCACCCGGGTACGCATGTCCACCTCCTCGCCGCCGAGGGCGGAGGGTCGGGCGAGCCGGGGTACCGGTCGTCCGCCCCCGCCGCAGCACACGAGCGTCCACACCCGTCTCGTACCCCGTACAACGCGCCTCGCTCACGCCGCCTACCGCGACTTCAAGCCCTCATGGAGCACGGCCTGCGGCACGCGCCCCAGGACTGCGCGAGCAGCCGCGTACACGACCCGCGCGCGTGGCCCGTCCGGGGGACGGACAGGCCCTAGCCGAAGCGCTCGATGCGGATGCGCTCGACCGGCTGGCCCGCCTCGACCAGCAGACGGGAGGCATGCTCGGCGAACCCGTTGGAGCCGCACACATAGGCCTCCCACCCACTCTCGGGCCGCTCGGCCAGGAGTGACGCCACATGTGCGGCCGCCATACGACCCACCGGAACTCCTGTGGGGGCACTGCGTGTGAAGACGGTCGTCGTCTCCGCACCCAGTTCGCCCGCGTAGATCAGTTCCTCGGGGCTGCGCGCGGACACCAGCATCCGCAGTGGCACGGCGAGGCCCCGCGCCCGATGGTGCCGCACCATCGACATCAGCGGTACGACCCCGGAACCGGCCCCGAGCAGCAGGGCGGGCCGGTCGCCCGGCCAGGCGAAGAAGCCGCTCAGCGGGCCGCGCACCTCGACCGTGTCACCGGGCCTGGCCACCGTGTGGAACCAGCCCGAGACCTCGCCGTCCGGCACATGGTCCAGGGTCAGCTCGATGTGGCCGGAGTCGTCCGGTGCCGACGCGATCGAATAGTGGCGCTGGGCCACATAGCCGTCCGCCGCGGTCAGCCGCAGCAGGAGGTGCTGCCCGGGCAGGTGCCCCGCCCAGTCCGGCACGGCAAGCCGGAACGTGGTCGCGTGCGGCGTCTCGCGCCGGATCCCGGTCAGGGTGGCCGTCTGCCACACCGCGGCAGCCTGGTCGGTCACGGCGATGCGTCCGGGCACGGCGAAACGGGTCCGGGGTACACCGGGGGAAGTCGCGGGGACGGCCGAGGGCGTCTGCGGGACGGCCGGGGGAGTCTCAGGTACGGCCGCGGTGGGGGAGGCCGTGTTCACCGTCTCAGTCACCGGAGTACCGCTGCTCCTCCCACGGGTTGCCCCGCTCGTGGTAGCCGTTGCGCTCCCAGAATCCCGGCTCGTCGTGGTCGAGGAGCGTGATGCCGGCGATCCACTTGGCGCTCTTCCAGAAGTACAGATGCGGCACCAGCAGCCGCGCCGGGCCGCCGTGCTCGGGGGCGAGCGGCCGGCCGTCGTACTCCCAGACGATCCAGGCGCGCCCGCCGGTGAGGTCCGCGAGCGGCAGGTTCGTGGTGTAACCCGTGTGGGAATAGGCGATCGCATGGGTGGCGGACACATGTGGCCCCACCACATGGAAGAACGCGTCCAACGAGACCCCGCCGAACCGCACCCCGAACTTCGACCAGCCGGTCACACAGTGGATGTCACCCTCGTACGACGAGGTGGGCAGCGCGTGCGCCCCCTCCCAGTCCCAGGTGTGCGGCTGCTCCACCAGTCCGTCGATGCGGAAGGACCAGTCGGCGGATGTGAGGCCGGGGGTGACCTCGGCGGACAGGACGGGCCAGTCGTCCCCCGCGTCGTACTGCCCTGGTGGCAGCCCTGGATTGGCGACGCGCGGGCGACCCGTGAAGCCTCGGGTGACGTTCATGCTTCAACCGTACGCGCTCCGCGAGGGTGCTCCATCCCAGGTCAGCGCCCCGCCCCTTGCGGCCGTATGAACTTTGCTGCAGCCATGTGAACTCTGCGCGGGACGGGAATAGCCGCCCGGCGCTCCTCCTTGGCGCTGAGTGCCGGCCGTGTGCCGGCGACGGCACCACGGAAGCGAGGAAAGAGGATGCCCAAGGCGTACGTCTTCACGCGGTACGGCGGCCCGGAGACCGAGGCGCTGACCGACGTGGAACGGCCGAGCCCCGGTCCCGGCCAGCTCCTGGTCGCGGTGCGGGCGGCGGGGGTGAACCCGGTCGACTGGAAACTGCGGGGCGGTTTCCGCCGCCCCGGGGAGAGCGACGAGCGGGTCTTTCCCGCGGTCTTCGGCAGCGAGGCCGCGGGGGTCGTCGTAGCGGTCGGCGCGGGTGTGACCGGGTTCGGGGCCGGCGACGAGGTGTTCGGCGGCACGGTGGACGGCGGGTATGCCGAGTACGCCCTGCTGCGCGCCGACGTGAGCGCGCACAAGCCCGCCGGGCTGTCCTTCACCGACGCCGCCACCCTGCCGGTCGCCGCCGCCACCGCCTACGACGGCGTCCGCCAGCTGGATCTGCCCGAGGGAGCGACCCTCCTGGTCACCGGCGCGGGCGGCGGAGTCGGCGCCGCAGCCGTGCAGATCGCCCGTGCCTCCGGCGTGCGGGTCGTGGGCGTGGCGAGCGAGGAGAAGAAGGACTTCGTGGAGTCGCTGGGCGCCGTGCACGTGCCCGGCGGTCCGGACCTTGCCGAGCGCGTGCGCGCCGCCGTCCCGGAGGGCATCGATGCGGTGTTCGACCTGGTGGGCGGTCACACGCTCGCCGAGGCGGCAGCCCTGCTCGCCGACCGGACCAAGCTGATCACCGCCGGGGCCCCGCCCGCGGTGGTCGCCGAGCTGGGCGGCTTCCCGGTCGCCCGCGCCCGTACCGCCGCCGTCCTGGAGGCAGTGGCGGACCTCGTCCTGCGCGGGGCCCTGGACCCGCACGTCACCCGCACCTTCCCGCTCGACCGGGCCGCGGAGGCCCTGCGCACCGTCGAGGACGGGCACGCCCGGGGCAAGATCGTGATCGAGGTGTCCGCATGAGCGACCTGCCCGCCGCCCGCTCCACCGCGGCCGGCCACGAGCCGTCCGCGGCCCCGCACGTTCTCGACAACCCCGCCCTCGCCTCCCTGACCGGCCCGCACGCCCACTTCGCCGAGCGGCGCGGCCGGGTGCTGCGCTACCCGGTCGACGTCTCGCCGTGGCTGGCCCTGCCGGCCGAGCCGGACGCGGACGACTGGGCGGATCTCGTCGCGCTGGCCGGCCCCGGCGCCGAGGTGCCGCTGCTCGGCTTCCGCGGGCGGATCCCGGACGGCTGGGAGGAGACCTTCCGGACCGAGGGCGTGCAGTTCGTGGACGACGGCCTGGCCGCCGCACCGGACGCGGAGGCGGTACCGCTGGGCCCGGCGGACGTACCCGAGATGCTCGACCTCGTCGCGCGCACCCAGCCCGGGCCGTTCCTGCCGCGCACCATCGAACTCGGCACCTACCTCGGCATCCGCCGCGAGGGCACCCTGATCGCCATGGCGGGGGAGCGGCTGCACCCGCCGGGCTACACCGAGATCAGCGCGGTCTGCACCGACCCGGCCTTCCGCGGCGAAGGCCTGGCCACGCGGCTCATCCGCGCGGTCGCGCACGGCATCCGGGAGCGGGGCGAGACCCCCTTCCTGCACACCAGCGCCCAGAACACCAACGCCATCCGGTTGTACGAGTCCCTCGGCTTCCGGCTCCGCCGCCGTACGGCGTTCCTCGCGGCCAGGGCCCCCGAGCACCTGCCGGACGACCGGGCCGCCGTACCGGTGCCGTAGGGAGGGCGACGGTTCAGTCGGGGTCGGCGGCGGTCGCCGGCCCCGCGTTGTACCGCTCCAGATACCCGGCGAACTGCACCAGGTCCTTCTCGGACCAGCCGGCGAGCCGTTCCCGGAAGGCGGTCCGGCGGCTGCTGGTGACCTGGGCGAGGATCTCCTGCCCGGCCTCGGTCAGGTGCAGCACGTGGACCCGGTGGTCCTCCGGATCCAGGCGCCGCTCGATCAGCCCGGCCCGCTCCAGAGCGGCCACCTGGCGGCTGACGGTGGACTTGTCCAGGGCGTAGTGCGCGGCCAGGTCGGTGGCGCGGCAGCCGCCGCTCTCCTCCAGGTGACCGAGGAGGGTGTACGACACGAGCGACAGCTCGGGGTGCATGCGTCCCGCCGAGGCCCGGGCCCGGCGGGCGAAGATCGTCATCTCGCGCTGGATGGTCTCAATGGCCGTTTCCGCTGCTGTCACCGGAATACCTCCTCCGCCCTTCTAGTTGTATAGTACAACTTGAAGAGGGAGTTGTATAAGCCAACCATTGGAGGTCGCCCGCGATGAGGTCACCGGCACTGCGCCATGTGCTCACGCACCTGATCACCCCGCTGCTGATGTGCATAGGCATGGGGCTCGCGTACATGGGGGCCTTCGTGACCCCGGAGCCGAACCACCTGCCTGTGGCCGTCGTCGGCGCCGGACCCGAGGCGAAGGTGTTCGCCCAGACCGTCAAGGACACCGCGGGGGACAAGCTCGACGTCCGCACCGTCGGCACACGCGCCGACGCCGTCGGCCTGCTGACGTCCCGCGAGGTCACCGGCGCCTATGTGCCGAGCGCCAAGGCGCCCGAACTGCTGGTGGCCACCGCCGCCTCCGACATGGGCGCGACGGCCGTCGAGAAGGTCTTCACACCGGTCGCCGCCAAGGAGGGTGTCCCGCTGAAGGTCACCGACGTGGCCGCGCCGGTCGCCGACGACCCCACCGGGCAGGGCCTGTTCTTCCTGCTGATCGCGCTCAGCATCGGCTCCTACGCCTCGGTCGCCGCCCTCGGCGCCGCGGGCGCCACGCTCCCGATGCGCGTACGGGCGCTGCTGGCGCTCGGTGTCTCCGTCGTGGTCGGCGGCATCGGCGCCCTGCTCGCCGGGCCGGTGTTCCACCTCGCGCACCACGGGCTCGCGAGCCTGTGGGGCATGGCGTGGCTCTACTCCGCGGGCATCCTCTTCATCGGCGTCGGCCTGCACACCTTCCTCAAGCGGTGGACCACGCTGACCATGATGGTGCTGTTCGTCATGCTCAACTTCACCAGCTCGGGCGGCCTGTTCCGGCCCGAGCTGCAGAACGGCTTCTTCGGCGCCTTGCACGCCTTCTGGAACGGCGCCGGTTTCGTCGAGGGCGTCCGCAGCCTGCTGTACTTCGGCGACGACGGCCTCGGGCGCAACGTGTGGACGCTCGTCGTCTGGCTGGTCGTCGGCCTCGCAATGACCGCGGTCGCGGCGGCGTACGAGCGCTCACGCGAGGCCAGGCAGGCCACCACCCTTGTTGAGCCCGCGCCGAGCACGGAGCGGAGGGCCGACGAAGAGGCAGAGGCAGAGGAAGAGGCAGAGGAAGAGGCAGAGGCAGAGGAAGAGGCAGAGGAAGAGGTCGAGGAGACGGTCGGCGTCTGAGCGCCCTCAAGCGTCAGAGAGGGCGCGCAGGGTACTCGCGCCGCACCGCTGAGTCGACCGGCCCCTGGCGACCACGGCCGAACCCAGTCCGGCCGGAGATCCGCTGATCATCCCTCCCACCAGGGTTCCCTGCCCTCCAGGGCGACGAACTCGTGGAAGTCCATGTTGCCGATCTCCAGGTTGCACACCATCGATCCGACCTCGCGGCACGGAAGGACGGTGGACTGCCCCGGGGTGTCGTACAGGTCGACGACGGTCAGCGGTCGGCCGGGCTCGGCCCATGTCCTGGCGTCGGCGAGCGCGACCAGCGTGGTGTGCTCCTCGGGCGGGACCAGTGCAGGGACCTGGCCCGGTGTGATGCCCTCGAAGGCCCGGTCGTCGACGACCAGCGCCCCCAACGGGTAGTGCTCCACGTCGATCTCATCCGGGTCCAGGTCCGCCCCGACCCAGCCGTCCTCATCGGCCCCGCCCAGCTCGTCGAGCAGGGCGCGCCAGCCCCTCTCGTCGTCGAAGGAGGTTCGGACCAGCAGGGCCGCGGCGGTGGAGGGCAGTGCCGGGAAGGACCGGCGTGGCGACACCGTCGGCGTGGGGAAGGCCGGCCGGCCACCGTCCCCCTGGTACTTGCCGCACCTGTCCATGCCGCGCACCAGGTCGTCGAACGCGAGCGGGCCGCCCAGCAGAGCGGCCAGGATCTCGCCGAGCCGGGCCGACGGGACCCGGACGCCGCGCCCGGGTATCACCGCCAGGTCCACCAGCAACGGCCCATCCCCGCCGTACACCACAGGGATGTCCGCCAGGACGACGACCGACGGCACGAGGCCGCCGCCCGGGACAAGCGCCGGTACGTTACCGCCGTGCAGGCAGTCCCATCCGCGGTCCTCGACCAGGCGGAGCCGCACCCCGCCCCCGAGGCGGGACGACAGCATTGCCGTCCGTTACGGCGCGAGCGCGGACCGGTCGTTCGCCGTGGCATGCGGGCAGTGGCCCGGGGAGATGGGCCCCGGATACACCGACGGCCTGGACCCGGCTCGATCCTCTGCTACCAGGTCGGCCCGATCGTCACCACCCGAGCCCACTCGGGCGGCGAGTCCGGCCGGTAGTCCGGATTGTTCTCGTTCACGCGCCGCCCCGGCCCTTGACGGGGGAACAGGCCCACCACCGTCCGGCACGGTGGCCGCGTGCTCGGCCAGGGTGTCTGTCCGTCCGTCAGGACCACGACCACGTCGGGTCCCGGCCGCGTCCGCAGCGCTCGGGCGAATCCCGTGCGCAGGTCCGTTCCGCCGCCGCCCACCAGCTCGATCCCTTCGGCCCGGCACACCGGCTGCACGGTCTGGGCCGCCGCGTCGCACAACACCACGGTGACCAGATCGCGGCGGCCGCCCACGGCACGGGAGATCGCGGCGACCTCCAGGAGCGCACTGCCCAGTTCGGCGTCGCTGACCGACCCGGAGGTGTCGACGACCACCGAGACCCGAGGGGGCCTGCGCCGCAGACTCGGCAGGATCGCGCCCGGCACCCCGGCCGAGCGCCGCGCCGGCCGGCCATAGCTGTAGTCGTCGCCCGTACCCGCCCCCGAGGCCGCCGAGCGGACCGCCGCTCCCAGCAACTCCCGCCAGGGCTGCGACGGATGGAACACCTCCTCCGCCCACCTCTGCCAGCCCTTGGGGGCGCTTCCCGGCCGGCCGTTGATGCCCTGCGCCACCCGGAAGCGCACCGCGTCCCGCTCCTGCTCGCTGAGCCCGTGGGCGCCGTCGGGCCCCAGGTCCCACTCCCGGTCCAGCCCGTCGGCGCCGCTGCCGCAGTCCAGCCAGGCCAGCGCCTGCAGCCCCGGCCCGAGCCGGAACTGCCGCAGGTAGTCCTCCATCAACTCGTCCTCGGACAGCCCCAGTTCCTCGGGTGTCACGGCTCCTTCGGGCCGCACCAGCCCGTCGCCGTACACGTCGTCGTTGATCTCGAGGTCCGCCGCGATGTTCATCCGCAGCCGTTCCCCGAGGCCGGTCAGCCCGCGCTCCCGGGCGACCCGGTCGCTGCGTCCGTGGTGGTCGCGCAGCAGGTGCGCCACCTCGTGCACCCACACCCCGGCCAGATCCTCCACGGGTGTCCGGTCCACGAAGGCCGGTGAGACGTAGCACCGCCAGTGCCGGTCGACGGCCATCGTCGGCACCTGCCGCGACTCCACCGTGTGCAGCGCGAACAGAGCCGTCGCCAAGTAGGGCCGCGCCCGGGCCGCGTGCAGCCGGGCGGCGAAGAGCTTGCCGAGGTCCAGCGCCCCCGGTGCACCGGCCGTCATCGGCGGGGCCCGGTGGCGGCCGCGGCCCGCCGCGCGGCTTCGTCGGCACGCCGGGACAGGGACACCACACCGGCGAGCCGCTCGATCGCCGCCGGTACGTCCCAGTCCTCCCGGCGCAGGGAGGCCAGAGTGGTGGCCGGAACGACCACCACGTCCGGGGCCCCGCTCTCCATCGCGCGGACCAGCAGCGTCCACGCCGCGTCCCAGCGGGCTCGCTCCGGCCGCTTGCGGACCGCGTCCACCACGCCGTCCAGCACGGCCTGCCGCAGATCCCCGCGCTCGGGCAGCACGGCAGCGGCGGGGTCGGCGAGCACCGCCTCCGGATCCGGCAGGTCCATCCGGTCCAGGCTCGCCAGCAGTTCGAGGCCGGGTCCGTCTCCCACCGTCCCCCGGACCAGCAGAGACAGCACCTCGCGGGAGGAACCGGCGGCGGTCGCGAACGCGATCAGATGCAGGGTCATCTCCCAGCTGCGGGGCGACGGCCAGGCGCCGCCCCGGCGGGTCTCACCGCTGGGCAACCGGTGCACGAGCCCCGGGCGCGCGGTGAGGAATCCGCACACCGCGCGCCGCGCGAAGTCCACGGCCTGCGGAAGCATCCGCGCATCGAGCCGGGGCAGCGCGGCCCGTGGCCAGGTTCCGCCCAGGCCCCGTACGACGACGTCGTGGTCGTGCGTCCACTGCAGATGCACGAACCGGTTGGCGAGAGGCGGGCTCAGTTCCCAGCCGTCCGCCGCGGAGGACCGCGGATTGGCCGCGGCCACGATCCGCACGCCGGGCGGCAGCTGCAGCGCGCCGATCCGCCGCTCCAGCACCAGCCGGAGCAGGGCCGCCTGCACGGCCGGGGGAGCGGTGGACAGCTCGTCCAGGAACAGCAGCCCGCGCCCGGCCCGGACCAGCCGCACCGCCCAGTCCGGCGGGGCCATAGGCACACCCTGTTCCGCGGGATCGTCCCCTACGACGGGCAGGCCCGAGAAGTCGGACGGCTCGTGGACGCTCGCGATCACCGTGGTCAGCGGCAGGTCGAGGGCCGTGGCCAGCTGGGTCAGGGCCGCCGTCTTGCCGATGCCCGGCTCCCCCCACAGCAGCACAGGGAGGTCGGCGGCCACGGCCAGGGTCAGCGCCTCCAGCTGGGTGTCCGTGCGGGGTTCGGTGCTCGCGTCCCGCAGGAGGGCCAACAGGTCGGCGGCCACGTCGAGTTGAGTGGCTTCAGAGGTGGCATCGGGCATGGCGGAGGGAGCGTATGGAGACATAGGTGATCACCTGAGGGTGTGAAGTCGGTGGAAAGAGCAGGGAAATCAGGGAATTCAGGGAATTCAGCGCGGCAAGGTCGCGTGGCGTGGGCGGCTGCGGTGGTGCCGGGTGGTGCGGCGATTCGGGTCGGGAGTTGTGTGGCCGGGGCCGATGAGACCGGCCCGGTAGAGCCCGTACGTGATCCTCCGCGCCGCGGCCGCCTCCAACGCGTCCCGCAGGGAGCCGTCACGCAGCAGCGCCTCGGGACCCAGCAGGCCCTCGACCACCGCCAGCGCGCCCGCGGTGTCGCCGTGGTCCAGGCGCTCGCGGACACCCGTGAGGCAGTCCGGACGCCGGTGCGCCTCGTCGATGGCCTGGAGGCAGGGGAGCGGCGGTCCGCCGAGCGCGACGAGCAGTTCCTCCCGCCGGATCTCCTCCGGACCGTGGTCCAGCGGTGCCAGGACGCCGTCCACCAGACCGATCCGGTGCCGGGCTCCCCGGCAGTCAACGTGGCGTGGTGCCCCCGGCGGTTCGGGGCTGCGGGGCGGACCGGCCGGCACGTGATCCGGTGCGAGTGCGGACGCGACCAGCGGGTGCAGCCGGTCGGGGGCGAGCAGACCGGCCCGCAGCAGCTCCAGATCGGGCAGGAGCCAGGTCGCCGCGTCCGGCAGGACGGGCAGCGCGGGAATGCCGCCCTCCGGCAGGGACTCCGCGACCCGCAGGGCGGGCGGTGCCCCGCCGTCGCCCGGGGCGAGCAGGTCCAGCACCAGGCGGTGGCGCCCGCCGAGTCGCACCACGAAGGGGCCGGCGGACCGCCCCTCGGCGCCGAGCAGGTGGGCGCCCTCGGCCGCCCACCGGCCGACGGCACAGCCGAGTCCCGGCGGTGCCAGGCCCGGCGGCTCCGGGTCCGTCGCCGGCCGGTCGGCCCCGGACCGCACCCGCAGCTCACCGGCCCTGCGCGCATCCCACAGATGCCGGTGCAGATCGAGCCGGTAGCGCCGGCTGGGGCGCGGATGCGGATGCCGGGCGGCGGTGTCCGAGCGGGACCCGCCCCACAGGGCGAGGCTGATCCGCTGGCCGGCGTCCGCCCAGGCCGGCGGGGTCCGGACCACCAGGTGCACCGGGCGGTCCCGGGCGCCCCCGTGGCCGTCGTACCGGGCCAGGGTCAGGGTCAGACCCGGGCGCAGCAGCCCGTCGGGCGCGATCCTCGGCAGGTGCCAGCGCAGCAGGTCGGGAGCGAGACGGCGGAGGTCGGCGCGGACCCGGGCCGCGAGGTCCCGGCCGTGGGTGCGGGCGACGCACCGCAGGTCGAGGTCGACATCGACACCGGCGGCGGCACACGCCCCCGCCCAGTCCCCGGCGCGGCGGCGGACGGTCGCGGTCTCGATCATGGACGGCGGCACGGCGAACTCGCGCACGCGCAGCCACAAGGAAAGTCGGGAATCCCCGTACGCGGTCTGAGTGAGCATCAGCACTCACCTTGCGCGGACGGGACCCCCGATCTGTCAGCAGAGTGAGTCGTCATCGCAGCGATCGTAACGGCCCCCACCCGGCCGTGCCACGGAGATTTTCCGAACCGGCCGCGGACGACGGCGCATCCGGGACGCCGGTGTATGGTGGCCGTCCGGTCGCGAACGGTTCGCGGCCCCAGGCTGCCGAGGAGGTGAGACCCATTACCGCTGTGTCAGTTGGGGTGCTCTCTCCTTGCGACAGCTGTCTGTGACGGCTTTCCGTGACAGCGCGGACACCGGCACCGGTGACCGCGCGAGCGCCCTTCGGCTCCGGGTTCCCGAAAGGCCCTCGGCTTCCATGCCCACTCCTTCCCCTCTCTCCCGTACCACCGTCGTCTCCGCGCTGCGCGCCGCCGGGTGCGTCTTCGCCGAGGACGAGGCGGAGTTGCTCCTGTCCACCGCCCGCACGCCTGCGGAACTGGCCGCGATGGTGGATCGGCGCAGCGCCGGGCTCCCGCTCGAACACGTCCTCGGCTGGGCCGAGTTCCACGGTCTGCGGATCGCCGTGGAACCGGGCGTCTTCGTCCCCCGCCGCCGTACCGAGTTCCTGGTCGACCAGGCTCTGGTGCTGGCCCCGGACGCAGGGGTCGTCGTCGACCTGTGCTGCGGCTCCGGCGCGCTCGGGGCGGCCCTGGCCGCCGCGCTCGGCGCTGTCGAGGTGCACGCCGCCGACATCGACCCGGCGGCCGTGCGCTGCGCCGAGCGCAATCTCACCCCGTACGGCGGCCGGGTCCACGTGGGCGACCTGTTCGACGCCCTGCCGAACGGCCTGCGGGGCCGCGTCGGCATCCTCACGGCCAACGTGCCCTACGTCCCGAGCGCCGAGGTGGCGCTCCTCCCCGCCGAGGCCCGCGACCACGAGCCGCCGGCCGCCCTCGACGGCGGCGCGGACGGCCTGGACGTGCTGCGCCGGGTGGCCGCCGGGGCCCCCGAGTGGCTGGCGCCCGGCGGCTGCCTCCTGACCGAGACCAGCGAACGCCAGGCCCCCGCCGCCGTGGCAGCCTTCACCGACGCCGGCCTGACGGCCCGTCTGGCGGTGCCCGAGGAGGCGTACGCGCATGTGGTGATCGGCGTACGGGAGCAGTGACCTACGACAGCTCCTGGGCCCGGGCGATGAGCAGGGCCACGTCGTCGTGGTTGTCGGGGTGGTGCAGCGTCCGCAGGAGCAGGTCGCAGGCCTCCTCCAGGGGGCGGGCGGGGTCGTCGAGCAGGGACAGCAGGAAGTCCAGGCGCTCGTCCAGCGCATGGCAGCGGGTCTCGACCAGCCCGTCGGTGTAGAACACCAGCTCGTCGCCCGGCTCGAAGTCGACCGTCACGGTGGAGAACTCGACCCCGCCCACGCCCAGCGGCACCCCGGTGGGCAGGTCGAGCAGCTCCGGCGGGCGGCCGGGGCGGACCCGGGCCGGAGGCAGGTGGCCGGCGTTGGCGATCCGGCACTGGCGCAGATGCGGATCGTGGACGGCGTACACGCAGGTGGCGATGGAGTGGTCCAGGGCCGAGGTCGTCTTGTCCAGGTGCTCCAGCAGCAGCGCCGGGTCGAGGCCCAGCGAGGCCAGCGTGGTCGTCGCGGTGCGCAGCCGGCCCATCGTGGCGGCCGCGCTGATGCCACTGCCCATCACGTCGCCGACCACGAGCGCCGTCCGGCCGCCCTCCAGCGGGATGACGTCGAACCAGTCGCCGCCGACCTCGCTGGTGGCGCCCGCCGGCTGGTACCGGGAGGCCACCTCCAGGCCCGTCGTCACCGGCGGATGGCTGGGCAGCAGGCTGCGCTGCAGGGTGAGCGCGGTGTTGCGGGCGTTCTGGTACCAGCGGGCGTTGTCGATCTGCACGGCCGCGCGGGCCGCCAGCTCCCGGGCCAGCAGGAGGTCGTCCTCGTCGAAAGGCGCCGGATTGCGGGTGCGCTTGAGGTCGAGGGCGCCCAGCACCTCGCCGCGCGCGATCAGCGGGACGGCCAGATACGAGTGCAGACCCGCCCGGCCCAGCAGCACGGCCGCCTCGGGGGAGCGGGCGATGCGCGGCAGGTCCTCGTCCTTCACGTGCCGCACCAGCACCGCCTCACCCGTCCGCACGCACTCGGTGACCAGGCGGTCGGGCGCGTACCGGGCGATCTGGCCGGGCGGGTCGGCCGCCCGGACGGCGTCCGACTCCCGCTCGGCGCGCAGCGCCAGGGCCCGGATCACCGCGGGCTCCGAGGGGCCGAGCGTGCTGGGCCGGCCCTCCACGACCGCGTCCAGCAGGTCCACGGCGACCACGTCGGCCAGCTCGGGCGCGGCGACCTCGGCCAGCTCGCACGCGGTGCGCTCCAGCTCCAGCGTCGTACCGATCCGGGCGGAGGCGTCGGCGATGACCGCCAGCCTCCGCCGCGCGGCCTCCGCCTCCACGGAGGCCCGGTGCTGCTCGGTGATGTCGACCAGCGACATCGCCACACCGAGAACGTTGTCCATCGCGTCCTCGAGGCGGTACAGCGACAGGGACCAGGTGTGGTCCTGGTCCGGATCGGCGGGGGTACGGCCCACGACGGAGTCGTCGATCAGCGGGGCGCCGGTGTCGAGGACCCGGCGGGCCGCACCCTCCAGCGCGTCCGGGTTCAGCAGCGGCAGCACCTCGCGGAGCGTGCGCCCCACGTGCTGCGCGACCGGGACCCCGTTGATCTTCTCCAGCGCCGGGTTCACCGAGACGAACCGCAGCTCGGTGTCCAGGACGGCGAGCCCGATCGGCGACTGCCTCACCATCCGCTCGGACAGCGCCACGTCCTGCTCCAGCCGCCGTACGGTCGACTGGTCGGCGGCGAGCCCCAGCGCGTACACGGCGCCCCGGTCGTCCAGCAGCCGCATGTTGCGGAACTCCACCAGCCGGGTGCTGCCGTCCTTGTGGCGGACCGGGAAGCCGCCGGCCCAGCTCTGGCCGGTGCGCATGACGTCGGCGAACAGCTTGCCGACGAGCTCGAAGTGCCGCTCGTGCACCATCAGCCGGGCCGCGAACTGGCCCAGCGCCTCCCGCGCGGTGTACCCGAACAGCTCCTCGGCCTGGGGGCTCCACAGCACGATGCGGCCCGTTGTGTCCAGGACCACCGACGCGACGCCCAGCACGTCGAGCAGCCCGCCCGCGCGCACCGGCCCGCGCGCGGGCTCGCCGCTCTCGGTCACCGGTGCCTCGGCTGCACCCATGCCCTGCACCGCCTTCACCCGTCCGCACGGCACGTCGTCGCCGTGCCGTCCCCATGTTCTACCGCGCTCACGCCCGTCTCTCCGACGCCGTCGACGACTATCTCCACCATCTCTCAACACAGCGGCGGACGTCTGCCCAAGTCACCGGGGCGCCGGCACCTGCGGGACGGCCGCCGTCCGCCGGTGACAGGCCACGCCCGAGCGCGCGGGGCCGTACCCGGGGCCGGGAGAGTTCACGCTCATGTTGCCCTATTGGTCTGTACATGACCACGCGACACGGCCAGACTGTCCGCCGACCGAGTGCCCCCACCCCCGTTCGAGGAGTCGGCCATGCCCGCGTCCCCGTCCGTCCGGCAACGTTGTCACATCATCCTCGCCGGTCTCGTCACCCTGGCCACCGCCGCTGTCGTGTCCCTCGCCGCACCCGCTCCGGCCTCCGCCGCCGACACCTGGACCGAGACCGGCTCCGACCGTGCCGACCCGCTGACCGAGAGCCAGGGGCTGGCCTCGGTGGAGGTCCCGGCGAACAGCCCGAACCGGTACACCGGCATCGGCACCATCCCCTTCGGCGTCTCCAGCCGCGGCTGGAACCACGTCGGCGATCCCGACGCCTCGTACAACGGCTACTACATCGAGCCCTACCAGCAGGACTCCGGCAACTCGAAGATGTTCCGCGTGCAGGCGCCGGGCGGCGCCTGGGCGGAGTACGTGCACACGCTGAGTCCCGGCGAGGCCCTGAACAGCTCCTGGGACGCGATCTCCCCGGACGGCCAGTGGATGCTGGCGGGCGAGTGGGGCACCATGAACCGGCTGCTTGTCTTCCCGACCCCCGGCGTCAACCCGAGCACCTCGCCCTCGGCCGACCTCCCGCAGGCCTCCCAGGTCAACCTCGACCACGCCGTGCGCGACGTCCAGGGCTGCGACTTCTCCGGCCCGACGACCCTGCTGTGCTCCTCGGACGACCCGGAGGGCTCCCTCTTCGGCATGACCAAGCCGCTGCTCCAGATCGACCTGTCGGCGGCGCCCGGCGGCTCGGGGGACGTCTCCGGCCACGTCACGGCCCTGCGTCAGCTGCCGCTGCGCAGCTCCTGCTCGGGCACCTTCGAGACGGAGGGCGTCGACTACGACCGCCGGACCGGGATCCTGCGCGTGATCGTCGTCTCGCCGGGCTTCTGCGTGCTCACGGACAGCAAGACGTACAAGTTCGCGCGCGGCTGAGCTGCCGCCGCCTGCGGCGCGGCGACCGGTGGTGCATTCCCGGAAAGTGGTGGTTTTCTGGGGAGGTGGCGCGGTTCGCGGGGAACCCGCGGGCTCGCGCCACCGCCACGAGAGGAGCGATCGCGATGGACCGTGAGCGACTGCACGAGGAGTCCGTCTCCCTCGAGATCAGCGGATGCAGCAAGGAGGACGCCCGGATCGTGTTCGACGCGCTGTGCGAGTGCTTCGAGTCCGACCGGTCCGCCGAGGACGTGCCGCAGCAGATCCACGAGACGCGGCCCATGGTGTGGCTCGGCACGTTCGAAGTCACCGACGCCCACACCTGCAGGCCACCCGCCCGGCTCTCGTCCACCGTCGAGGCCGACGCCCAGGGCAGCTACTGGGCGATCAACCAGCTCCACACGACGCTGAACTCCCTGTTCGCCGTGCGCGACCTGTCCTCGGCCTCGGGCGACCAGGAGAGAGAACTGCACGTCCTGCTCGAAAGCCGGTGACGTACCAGTAGGTACAGAGTGATCGGGTTCACCTCCGTGCGTTTATGCAACTAGTTGCACAACGGGGTCGGGGTCCTCTACAACAGAGGCGACGACACCGCGCACGGAGGGCCCGATGAGCCGTTACCCGCACCTGATGTCCCCGCTCGACCTGGGATTCACCACACTGCCCAACCGCGTGCTCATGGGCTCCATGCACGTCGGTCTGGAGGAGGCCGAGCGAGGCTTCGAGCGGATGGCGGCGTTCTACGCGGCCCGGGCGCGCGGGGGAGTCGGGCTCATCGTCACCGGCGGCATCGCGCCCAACGAGGAGGGGCGGCCGTACGAGGGCGGCGCCAAGCTCACCACCGAGGCGGAGGCCGAGCAGCACCGGGAGATCACCGAGGCCGTGCACCGCGAGGGCGGCCGGATCGCGATGCAGATCCTGCACTTCGGCCGGTACGCCTACCACCAGGACCTGGTCGCCCCGAGCGCGCTGCAGGCCCCGATCAGCCCCTTCGTGCCCCGCGCACTCACCGACGCCGACGTCGAGCGGACCATCGACGACTACGCCCGCGCCGCGCGCCTCGCCCGGCAGGCCGGCTACGACGGCGTCGAGATCATGGGCTCCGAGGGCTACCTCATCAACGAGTTCATCGCCGCCCAGACCAACCGGCGCGAGGACCGCTGGGGCGGCTCGTACGAGAACCGGATGCGCTTCCCGGTCGAGATCGTCCGGCGGGTGCGCGAGGCCGTCGGCGAGGACTTCATCATCGTCTACCGGCTCTCCATGCTGGACCTGGTCCCGGGCGGCTCCTCCCTGGAGGAGGTCGTCACCCTCGCCAAGGCCGTCGAGGCCGCCGGGGCGACGATCATCAACACCGGCATCGGCTGGCACGAGGCGCGCATCCCGACCATCGCGACCTCCGTGCCGCGCGGCGCCTACACCTGGGTCACCAAGAAGCTCATGGGCGAGGTGTCCGTCCCGCTGGTGACCACCAACCGCATCAACACCCCCGAAATCGCCGAGCAGTTGCTCGCCGGGGGCCACGCCGACATGGTCTCCATGGCCCGCCCGATGCTCGCCGACCCCGAGTTCGTCAACAAGGCCGCCGCCGGGAAGCCGGAGGCCATCAACACCTGCATCGGCTGCAACCAGGCCTGCCTGGACCACACCTTCAGCGGCCAGATCACCTCCTGTCTGGTCAACCCGCGTGCTTGCCACGAGACGGAACTGGTGCTCTCCCCGACGCGGCTGAAGAAGCGCGTCGCCGTCGTGGGCGCCGGGCCGGCGGGCCTCGCCTGCGCGGTGAGCGCCGCCGAACGCGGCCATGACGTAGTGCTCTTCGACGCCGCGAGCGAGATCGGCGGCCAGCTGAACGTGGCCCGCAAGGTCCCCGGCAAGCAGGAGTTCGACGAGACGCTGCGCTACTTCCGCCACCAGCTCGACGCGCACGGCGTGGACGTACGCCTCGACACCTGGGTCACGACCGAGGACCTGACCGACTACGACGAGGTCGTCGTCGCCACCGGCGTCAGCCCGCGCACCCCGGACATCCCCGGCGTCGACCACCCGCGCGTGCTCGGCTACCTCGACGTCCTGCGCGACGGCGCCCCCGTCGGCGACCGCGTCGCCGTCCTCGGCGCCGGCGGCATCGGCTTCGACGTCGCCGAGTACCTCACCGACGGCGGCGACAAGGCGAGCGAGGACCCGCAGACGTACTTCCGGAACTGGGGCGTCGACATGGACTACGCGGCACCCGGCGGCCTCGCCGCCCCGCAGCGGCCGGCCCCGCCGCGCACGGTCCACCTGCTCCAGCGCAAGACCACCAAGGTCGGCGCCGGACTCGGCAAGACCACCGGCTGGATCCACCGCACCGAGCTGAAGCACCGCGGCGTGACCATGGTCCCGGGCGTGCGCTACGACCGGATCGACGACGCCGGGCTGCACATCACCGTTGGTGACGAGAGCACGGTCCTGGAGGTCGACACCGTCGTACTGTGCACCGGCCAGGAGCCGCGCCGCGACCTGTACGAGGAGCTGGTCGCCGCCGGGCGCAGCGCCCACCTGATCGGCGGCGCCGACGTCGCGGCGGAACTGGACGCCAAGCGGGCCATCAAGCAGGGCACCGAACTGGCGGCGGCCCTGTAGGGGCCGTGGGCGCGTCCCTAGGATGAGGCCATGTCACTCCCGCACGCCATCCTCACCGCCCTGCTGGAGAAGCCGTCGTCGGGTCTGGAACTGACCCGCCGGTTCGACAAGTCGATCGGCTACTTCTGGTCCGCGACGCACCAGCAGATCTACCGCGAGCTGGGGAAGCTGGAGGCCGAGGGCTACATCCGCACCCTGCCGGCCGAGCAGCCGGCCCGTGGGCAGAAGAAGAGTTACGAGGTTCTGCCCGCGGGCCGCGCCGAGCTGGCCCGCTGGACCGCCGCCGCCCAGGACCCCAAGCCGCAGCGCGATGTCCTGCTGCTGCGGCTGCGTGCCGCCGCGGTGGTGGGCACGGCCGGCCTCGAGGCCGACCTGCGCCGCCATCTCGACCTGCACCAGCGGCAGTTGGCCGAGTACGAGGAGATCGAGCGGCGCGACTTCCCGCCGGACCGGGCCGCCCCGCAGGACCGGCTGCGCCATCTGGTCCTGCGGGCGGGCATCGACCTGGAGACCTTCTGGACCCAGTGGCTCACCCACGCCCTGAAGGAGTTGGCCGACCTGCCCGGCGACACCTCCGCACAGGGACCGGACCAGCCGGACGAAGGGTCGTCCGGCTGACGACGGCGTACGGGTGGCGTGACGCCGGGCGGTGCCGGCTCAGAGGCGGTACGGCTTCGAGCGGCGGCGCAGGAACCAGGCCGTGGCGACGACGCCGGTGGTCACCAGGGCCGCTCCGACGCCCAGGGTGAGCGCGCCGTAGTCGCGCGCCGTGCCGCCCATCCCGCCCATCACGCCCCGCGACGGCGCCGCCTTGGACGTCGACGACGTCGTGGGGGCGCTGGGGGAGGAGACGATGACGGACTGGGAGCCCGCGGTCACGCCGTTGGAGCAGACCACGACGACCGTGTAGGTCCCCGGGCTCACGCCCGACCAGGCCGCGGACTGGCTGACCGTCGTGCCCGACAGGGCCACCTGCCGACCCTGGGCGAAGTTCGCCTGGCCTCTGCTGAGGAGCGAGGCGTTGCCCCAGCTCCCGTTGTTCTGGGTGCAGGCGCTGGTGACGACCGAGACCGTGGACCCGGTGGTGCTCACCGAGATTCCCGAGACCGCGGCCGATGCCCCGGCGAGTGCGGTCGGGAGCGCGGCGGCGGCCGCCAGGGTCAGGCCGGAGCGGAGAAGAAGTCTGGAGTTTCGCATGGGCTGGCCTCCGGCGGCACGGTCGGCGGTACGTCCGATGCGCCGCCGAGGGTGGGGAAACGTCCGTGCTGCCTCAACGGCAGCAAACGTGGCGCCGCGCCGCACCGCACCCGGAACGCGCCCGGTCGGGTGACGGAATGCCGCCGGCCGGCGGCATTCCGTCCCGCCGTCGACGCCCCACCGGACTCCTGAGCGTCAGCCGCCCGCCGCACCCGTGGTCACCGTCCGCTCCGCCGAGAAGCCGCCCCAGGTGCCGTCCGGCAGGCGCGTCCGCAGCCGTACCCGGTGCTCGGCCCCCGCGTCCCGGCCGATGTAGAAGCTGTAGTGCGACCGGCCGCGCGGCGGGTCGCCGCCCCACACCAGGGAGGTGGCCGTCGAGCCGTCGAGCCGGATCTGGTACTCGGTGATCACCCCGTCCATGCGCGGCGGGTCCCAGGACAGATCGACGTAGTACGCCCCGGCGGACCGGTGGGTCGTGGCGGTGAAGCCGGTCGGCGCGGTGTCCCGGCCGTCGTCGGTGCCGGGCGTGGTGATCCGGACCGGCGCGCTCGCGGGCGAGAGGTTGCCGGCCGCGTCCCGCGCCCGCACGGTGAAGACGTACCGGGAACCGGGGTGCAGTCCGGTGACCACGGTCGCGGTCTGGTTCCCGCCGACGCTGTGGATCTTCGCACCGCCCTGGTACACGTCGTACGACACCACACCCCGGTCGTCCCGGGGGGCGGCCCAGGACAGCTGGACCGCCCGGCTGCCCACCGTCCGCCCGGTCGGCCGCAGCGGGCGGGTCGGGGCCGAGCGGTCCGCCGCCACCACGGCGGGCGTCCTGGCCCGCACCTCGCGGCTCGGCGGCCCGAGGCGGCCGTCCTTGTCCCGGGCCCGCACGGTGAAGGCATACAGGGTGGACGGCCTGAGCCTGGTGACGTCCACCATGTGCTGCGAGCCCGGTACTTCCACGACTTTCGTGGAGCCGCGATACACCTCGTAGGTGCGGATCCCGGGACCGTCCGGCACCTCGTTCCACATGACGTGCACGCTGGTGGCGCTTCCCGCCGCGGCGGTGACGCCCGTCGGAGCGCCGGGCGCCCTGCCTTCGTCGTCGGCCGCTCCGCTCCAGCCGCAGGACGCGACCAGCGCCAGGGCTCCGCAGGCCAGCACGGGCCGGAGGGGAACGCGTCGCACGGCTCTGCCTCCCACGGGACGGCATCACGGCAAAGGTCCGGACCAATATGCCCGGGCCGGTGCGGTCGTAGCAAGGGGCCCGTGTTGGTGAACCATGCGCGGGAGTTACGTATGCTGAGGACTCCCGAGGGCTGAACTCCCCCAGAAGGCACGGAAGTTCATGCCTGTGGCGCGGAAACGCTGTCGTCGCCGGACCCGCGCCGAACCCGGGCGGCCGGGGGCTTGGACCGACGTCGGCTCAGGCCCCCGGCCCCTGTTGCTCTCTCACAGGGCGTCAGGTGCGTGCTCCATCCGGCCCCATCGGAGTGGCCGTGCTCGCAGACCGGCACCACATTGGGCAAGGTGTCCGGAATGTCCCCAAGGAGAGGGTCCCCCAGAGTGCGTGTCCAGTCGCTGACGCTGGCCGCGGCCGGCGCCGCCCTGCTCGCCCCGACGACGCTTCCCGCCACCGCCTTCCCCCACGAGCACACTCCTGCGGCCCGCGGCGAGGGAGCCGTGACCGCCGCCGAACTGCTGGACCGGGTGCGCACGTGCACCCAGGTCTCCAAGCGTCGGTACCGCACCGACGAGGGCGCCCCGGCGGCCGTGCCCGTCTGCGGCACCCGTGGGGCGGTGTTCTGGAAGGCCGACCTGGACATCGACTGCGACGGACAGCCCACCGCGCGCTGCAACCGCCGCACCGACCCCGTCTTCACCCCCGCCACCGCCTTCCAACAGGCCGACGGCGCCCACCTGAAGGCCGAGTCCCTGCCCTACATCGTGGTCCCGGCTCCGAGCGCCAACTGGGATCACCGGGCGTACGGCATCCGTGGCGGCTCCGTGGCGATCGTCGTCTACCGGGACCGGGTGCAGTACGCGGTCGTCGGCGACACCGGACCCCGCGACCTCATCGGCGAGGCCTCCTACGCCACCGCCAAAGGCCTCGGCATCCGCCCCGACCCGCGCGGCGGCGGCGCCCCCTCCGGCGTCACCTACATCGTCTTCAGGGACGCGCGGGCCAACCCGATCGAGGACCACCAGGCGGCGGTGGCGGCGGGCGAGCGGCTGGCCCGGCACTTCGTACGGGCACGGTGAGAGGCGTAATTTCCGCGTACCGAGTGGCACATGAAGGGGTCCAGGGGGCGGAGCCCCCTGGAACGCCCGGTCACACCTTGCGGTAGCTGTACGCCTCCGCGGCCGCCGCCTCCACCGCGTCCAGGCCGGCTCCCGTGGCCGCTGTCACGACCGCGGCGACCGCACCCTCGACGAACGGCGCGTCCACCAGCCGTGCGCCGTCCGGGAGTTCATCCCCCTCGGCGAGCAGCGCCTTCACCGTGAGCACCGCACTGCCGAGGTCGGTGAGCACGGCCACCCCGACTCCCCGGTCCACCGCGGCCGCCGCCGCGGAGATCAGCTCGGCGCTGGTGCCGAGCCCACCGCCCTCGGTGCCGCCCGCCGCAGCGACCGGCACCGCGGTGGCCCCGCCCGCCAGTCCCTTCGCCAGTTCGGCCACGGAGGACGCGACCTCCGCGCTGTGCGACACCAGCACGATCCCGACCAGCTTCTGGTCACTCACCTCAGGCTCCCGAAGCCGCTTCTGCAAGTCCCGCGATCAGCAGGGCCGAGGACGTCGCGCCCGGATCCTGGTGACCGATGCTGCGCTCGCCGAGATAGCTGGCCCGGCCCTTGCGCGCCTGCAGCGGAATGGTGGCCGCAGCGCCCTCCTCCGCGGCCGACCGCGCCGCGTCGAAGCCGTCGCCGAGCGCGTCCAGGGCAGGGACCAGGGCGTCGATCATGGTCTTGTCGCCGGGGGCCGCGCCGCCGAGCTGCATCACCCCGTCCACGCCCGCCCGCAGCGCCTCGGCCAGCTGCTCCTCGCTGACCTCGGCGGCGTCCCCGAGCGCCTTGCCGGCCCGGCGCAGCAGCGTGCCGTACAGCGGCCCGGCCGCCCCGCCGACCGTCGAGATCAGCCGCCGCCCGGCCAGGACCAGCACCGCGCCCGGTGTCTCCGGCGCCTCCTCCTTCAGACTCGCCACGACCGCGGTGAACCCGCGCTGCATGTTGCCGCCGTGGTCGGCGTCCCCGATGGCCGCGTCGAGGTCGGTGAGCCGAGCCGCCTCACGGTCCACCGACGCGGCGGTCGCCGTCATCCAACGGCGGAAGAAATCGGCGTCGAGCACTGGATCTCCTTGCGTGGTAGGGGTGTTGCCCGCTTCGTCCGCCGTATCACATCCCCCAGCGCAGCGCCGGGGTCTTCACCGGCGCGTCCCACAGCCGCAGCAGTTCCTCGTCGGCCTGGCACAGGGTGACCGAGGCGCCCGCCATGTCGAGGGAGGTGACGTAGTTGCCGACGAGCGTGCGGGCCACCACCACGCCCCGCTCGGAGAGCACCCGCTGCACCTCGGCGTTGAAGCCGTACAGCTCCAGCAGCGGAGTGCCGCCCATGCCGTTGACCAGGACCAGCACGGGGTTGCGCGGGGGCATGTCCTCCAGGAGGGCGTGCACCGCGAAGTCGGCGATCTCCCCGGAAGTCATCATCGCCCGCCGCTCCCGGCCCGGCTCGCCGTGGATGCCGATGCCCAACTCCAGCTCGCCGGAGGGCAGATCGAAGGTCGGCGTGCCCTTGGCCGGGGTGGTGACGGAGCTCAGCGCGAAACCGAAGCTGCGGCTGTTCTCGTTCACCTGGCGCCCGACGGACTCGACGCGCTCCAGCGGCTGCCCCTCGGCCGCGGCGGCCCCCGCGATCTTCTCCACGAACAGGGTCGCGCCGGTGCCGCGCCGGCCGGCCGTGTACAGGCTGTCGGTGACCGCCACGTCGTCGTTGACCAGCACCTTCGCGACCTGGATGCCCTCGTCCTCGGCGAGTTCGGCCGCCATGTCGAAGTTGAGCACGTCACCGGTGTAGTTCTTCACGACGAACAGCACGCCCGCCCCGCTGTCGACGGCGGCTGCGGCCCGCGCCATCTGGTCCGGCACCGGCGAGGTGAACACCTCTCCGGGGCAGGCCGCCGAGAGCATGCCCGGCCCTACGAATCCGCCGTGCAGCGGCTCGTGCCCCGACCCGCCACCCGAGACGAGCGCGACCTGCCCGGCCACGGGAGCGTCCCGCCGGACGACCACCCGGTTCTCCACGTCCACGGCCAGGTCCGGATGCGCGGCCGCCAAACCCCGCAGCCCATCCGCCACGACGGTCTCCGGGACATTGATCAGCATCTTCATGCCTATCTCCTGGGAAGCTTGGTAGGTGAGTCCCTGGCCTACGTTTTTCCTGTTCAGGCCGGGTGCGGCCATGTGTTGAGCCTGGCGGTTCGGGGCGACTGGTAGGCCTTGCTCATCAGTATCGACCTTGCGGCAGCGAAGGTCATGTGCGCTGCAGCTTCCCGCTTGGCATCCACTGACCGAGCCGAGCTGTGGCTCGAACGGTCCCGATGCGCGGTTACGCAGTGTGCGCGACAGGGCCAATGCAATGACGGTGACCAGCAGATCTTGGTCCAGATGGGGATCAGGAGGGCAAGCGGTGCCTGCATCTGGTGGGTGGCAGCCGCGGTTGAGGCTCGGCCGGACAGCGGTCAGGACGCAGAGTTCTCTTCGGGTACCGGAAGCGGCTGTCGACAAGGCGTGGACGTGTCGAGCCTCGGTGCGCTCCGGGCGAGCGACCGAGCCGTGGTCTCGGCCTGCGCACGGGTTGCCACAGAGACGGCAAGGAGGCGGAAAGAAGCGGACGGCCGGAGCTCCACGCACACGACGGGTCTGCCGGGCCGTACGACCACGAAGTCCACGCCGGCGTGGTGGCCGCGCGTGCCGATGCAGCGGGCGCCGGGAATCCAGAGGCCGCGTCGCGGGACTCCGCGCAGGGCGCGCCACCAGTCGGGTTCGACCGTCACCCGGCGCACCGCCGTCAGCGGCATGCGCACATCACCGCGGCGCGCGGCCACCTTCTCCGGCCACGACAGGTGCACGATCACGTCATCACCGTCGACGAACATCCGTGCCATCACTGGGCTCCTCCCTCCTATTCTCGTCCAGAAGGAGGACGAGTGGGGAGTGACCGGCGCTGCTGTGGGTGATGTGCTGGCGGTGGGTGTCGATGACGGCTTTGACCGCGGTGGTGGCCAGGGCTCCTTCGACCGAGCGGGCGTGCAGGCCGCCCAGTACCTCCATCGCTCCGGCCGGCTCGTGCAGAGCGCGGACGGCGGCGGACAGGGCGCTGCGCAGCATGCCCAATCCGTATTGGCGGGGACGTAGGGCATTGCGACGCTCGCTGTCTGCTGTCCTGATGACCCGAAAGTCCTGCTGATCCCTGCCTCAGGGTGCAGCGGGGCTTTCGCGTTGTTGTCAGACGACGGGGTCGGCGCTCAGCCGGATCACGTCGGCCGGGCCCGCCCGGAAGGCCTTGTTGGCCGCGTCCGCCTCGACCATGTGAGGAGCGTTGTCGTGGGCAGCGAGGGCTTCCTGAGAGGCCCACTGCTCCAGCAGCACGAACCGGTCGCGGTCGTCGGTGCGGTGAAGGTCGTACTGGAGGCACCCGTCTTCGGCGCGCACGAGAGGGGCTAGACGGGTGAAGGCGTCGGCCTGTTCCTGACCGAAGCTCGAAGCAGGACCCCCGTTCAAGTAGATGTCTCCCAAGAGCGCGAGGACTTCCAGGCAGGCTGCGCGGGGAAGGCGGCTGTGGGTGTCGGTCCGACGCGGTGCCTGATGCAGTCGATGCTCCACGTGCCCGGGTGGCTGGGTCAGTCGTGAGGTGTGGTGAGGCCGGTGATGGCCGCGGCGGTCTGGTTGAGGCGGGTCGGGTCCAGGGAGTAGAGGACGTAATAGCCGTCACGGCGTGTGGTAGTCAGTCCCGCCTGGGTCATCTGCTGGAGGTGGCGGGAGACGACGGATTGCGACAGGCCGAGGAGGGTGGCGAGTTCCTGGGTGCTGCGGCTCTGGGCGGCAAGACAGGCGGCGATCTGCAGACGGGGTGCGGCCGCCAGGGCCCGTAGCACGGAGAGGAGTTCCTCCTGGCTCGCGGGGCGTGGGGCCGAGGCCGGGGTGAGGGGCAGTGCCGGGTAGGTGATCCGAAGCGGCCAAGGCGCGTCGCAGGTGATGCGGACGTGGGGCCACACGTAGTGGCTGGCGGTGAACGTCACCGGGCGGGTGGGGGTGACAGCGATGTCGTGGTCGTGCGGGCGGTCCAGGCAGCGTCCGCTGTGCGGGGTCGATGCGGATCTGCGGCACCAGGGTGCGCAGCATCGGGAAGACGCCCTGGTGGGCGATCCGCTGTCCCGCACTGGCGATGGCCTCGTACAGGGTGGGTTCGACGTGCTGCCATTCCTGGGCGAAGGCGACGCTCCAGTAGTCCTCCAGCGCGGTGAGCGCGCCCTCCAGGATCGGCAGGGGGTCGGTGAGGACGTCGGCCAGCCGTGCGGCCCGGCCGGGGTCGGTCTGCTGCAGTTCGGCGAGGGCTGCATCCCGGGTGGTGGTGTCCTCGACCAGGTCGCGGCCGTCGTAGCGGGTGGTGTCGACGAGGGTCTGGGCGAGCTCGGCGGCGAGCTGCTCGGCCGGCAGCGCGCGTACTGCCGAGAGCTGGTCGCCGAACTCGACCTCGTGATCGTCCGCCCGGCATTCGAAGAAGGCCGGGATGTAGTCGGCCACCACGAAGCCGTGCTCGCGCATCTGCCGGCGCAGCGCCGCGGGGAGCCGGCGGCAGCGGCGTACCCAGGGCACGTGCAGGGCATGGTGTCCGGGGTCGGTGAGCACGTGCCAGGAATGGACCGCTTCGAGCAGCGGGGAGACGGAGAACGCGAGATCCTCAGCGGCCGTCTCGGTGAAGCGCATCGATATCACGATTGCATGATTTCACAATCAGTTGATCGGATCTTGCCGGGTCGTCCAGGCTCCTGGAAGCAACCCCAGGAGCCCTCTATGGACACCGACCACACGTCGCACCCCCCGACCATCGACGGTGCGCGCCGTGGCAGGCCGTACTGGACGCGGACGGCAGCGCGTACGCCATCCAACGAGCACGCCCCCGCGCACACCGTCGCCGACCTCGCCGGCGCCGCCGGCACCAGCCGTTCCCGGCTGCGCACCGCCAGCAAAGACTTGCTCAGCCAGGAGGGGCTGGCCCCCGGAGGCGTCCCGCCGATCAGCCACCGCCCCGGTGTGCCGTGCCTGATCGACACGGCGGTCGCCGAGTCCGACCAGCCGGTCTACTGCGGCGCCGGATCCGCCGACCGCACCCTCCGAGTACACCCCGCGGTCCTGGCCCGACTACCCCGCGCCCACGTCTACCCCGCGCCCACGTCACGCACCTGCACCGATAGCACCCGAGCCCGCGAACGGTACGGCCCGACAACGCAACCACCGCGCAGCACCAGCACCGTGCCGAACCGGCACCGCGCACGAACCCAAGGAAGCAACCGGCCCATGGTGCCCACCTCGAACCTTCTGGCCTTCGCGGCGATGTCGCTCGTCGTGATCGCCATTCCCGGCCCCAGCGTCCTTTTCGTGGTGGGGCGCGCTCTCGCCCACGGCCGCCGTACCGCTCTCGCCACCGTCCTGGGCAACCTCCTGGGCTGCTACGCCCTCGTGCTGGCCGTGGCCTTGGGCCTGGGCACCCTGGTGCAGAACTCGGCCACGGTCCTCACAGCAGTGAAGCTCGCCGGCGCCGCCTACCTGATCTACCTCGGTGTGCAGGCGTTCCGCCACCGCGCCCGCCTGCGCGCGGACATGGCGATCACGGCGGACGCAAAGCGCAGCGACCTGCGCACGATCGTGGACGGTCTCCTTGTCGGCGTCACCAATCCGAAGGGCCTCGTCTTCTTCGCCGCGGTCCTGCCCCAGTTCGTGAACCAGGACGTCGGCCGCATCCCACTTCAGATGATGATCCTCGGCCTCGTCCCAGCCGCTATCGGCCTGTTCTGCGACACCCTGTGGGGCCTGGGCGCCTCCGCCGCCCGCACTTGGCTCGCCGGCTCGGACCGTCGCCTCTCGGCGATCGGCGGCGCGGGCGGTGTCGCCCTCATCGGCCTCGGCATCACCATCGCCGCCACCCGCCACTGACCTCCTCCTGCCACACTGCGCCGCCGCGGGGTGCTTCCCGATGTCGTGCTCTGTTCGATTCCAGGCGAGGTAGCGATGCCTGCCGAAGTCGCGAACAAGTGCTGCCGCATTCCGTGAACAGAGCCCAACAGCCCTACCTCGACGTGCTGTTGTGTTGCCGCTGACGTCCGCTGATCCCGGAGACGCTTCTGGTGCTCCAGCCCTAGAGGTGCCCGGCTTTCCGGTCGGACGCTGACCACCGACCGACCGGACCGGCCCTACGGCCCTGTGGAGAGGCTGAACGTCAGCAACGCGGTGGCCGTGAAGTCGTCGGCGGCTTCGACGGTCTGCCAGGCGCCGACGTGGTCCCTGTAGCCACCCCCGCGGCCGTCGAAGGCGGAGAAAGGGTTGTTCCCTCTGGTCGGGCACGGGCGCATGGTCGGGAAGGAGTTGAGTTCCTTGAGCTTGGCCGCCTCGTTGGGGCCGTTGACCACGCCGCCTGTGAGGATGTCGCCCGTGCCCGTGAGGCTGCCTGCGAGGTTGGCGGCCTGGTGCTCCGGGCAGTGCGGGAAGGTGGATCCTTCGCCGATGACGAAGGACGAACCCCAGGCGTTGGCGCCCAGCGTCCAGTTGCGCTGCTGGGTGCCGAAGCTGTCGTATCGGGAGTCGCCGGTGATCCGGTGGTACAGCAGCGCGGTGGTGGCCAGGCCGAAGGCGTGGGGCACGGAGTCGAAGTCCGTGTAGTCGGCACCCGCTCGGAAGGGATCCCGTGCGGCGCGCGCCTTGCCGTCGTCCAGCTGCCGCTTGAGGTCGGCGACCAGCTGCGTGCGGCTGACCTCGCCGCTCGGCCGGCCGTCGTCGATCAGCTTCGCGAGATCGGCGTGTGCCAGGGCGCTGACGTCGCCCAGTCCGAGGGTGCCGCGGTTGTCCGAGTTCAGGTACTTCTCGGCCCAGTGGCCGGCCTGGCGCGACCATTCCAGTGTCCGGCCGTCGCCCAGGGCCGCGCCGGCCAGGGCCAGTTCCGCGGCTCCGAACTCCATGTCGTCCTCCCAGGACGATTCGGGGTAGAAGCCGTGGGGGAACGCGGTGACCAGCTGCCCCTTCGGTGAGGTGTCGGCGAGTGCGTAGATCTTGGCGGCCTTCTCCAGTTCCGTGTGAGCCCGCTCCGGGGCGTCTTCCGCGTCCAGTTGCGCGGCCAGCGCGAAGGTCGCGGCTACCCGCCCTGCGAGATTGGGGCTGATGGGCTCGCCGGGAGGCGCCGCGCGGAAGACCGGCCGGTGTTTGATGGTGTAGTCGGGGTCGCCGGGCCGGACCCGCATCGCGTCGTCGGCCTCGGGCAGCCGCCATACGTCGTGATCGGAACGCACCTTGCCGCTGCCGTCGTCGGTGTCGCCCACACCTATGCCGACCTGGACGTAGAGGGTGGCGGAGGAGCCATCCCACATCTTGTCCAGCCAGTCCAGCCCTCGGCGGGCCTCCTCGGCCAGCTTCGCACCGCCGGCCGGGGTCGTGCGCTGAGCCAGGAGGAGGCTCGCGGTGGAGTACGAGGCGGTGTGCGTGAACTTCAGGAAGTCGCCGGCGTCGAACCAGCCGCCGGAGACGTCGACCGGGCCGCCCACGGGCTTGAGAGGTTCGAGCAGTCGCTCGGCGTCTTCACCGTAGACGGGGGTGTCATAGACCGTGGCCTGCCGGTCGGCCAGATGCGAGGGCTTGCGCCGCAGCACGCCGGGGTCGACATCGGCTCCGTCGCGCTGGGCAGTGAAGAAGCGGACGTTGTCCTGGACGGCCTTGTCGAACAGCTCGCCGGCGGGCGCCACACGGAACTTCGGCGAGGTCGCGTGGAACGAGCCGGTGACCTCCACCCGGTAGTCGCCGGGAGTCGTGAGGCGGGACAGGTCCAGGGTGTGGACGGAGTCGTAGGTGCTGTTCCATCGCCCCGTGGAGGGCCCGGCCGTGCCGGACAGCACCTCCCTGCCGGAGGCATCGAGCACCCGGAAGGGCGCCCGGGCGGCGGGGCGGGACGTCATCAAGTAGGCGTGCTTGGTCTCGCCGGGTGCGTACCCGAGTTGGTCGACGCGGACCACGGCGGCGGGCGGACCGGCGGTCGGGTCGGCTCCGGGATGGGACCGCGGCGAGCAGGAGACAGCGAGGACGGCGGTGGCGACACCGGCGGCCGCCAGGATGATCGCGCGATTGCGTTGCTCGGACATGCCGAACAGGCTGCCGACGGCATCATGAGGAAATCGTGAGGCGGACGCACGGCTCCGCATCGCCCGCACGGCTCCGCATCGCCCATGCGCCGTCGCGGCGTCACACGGGGGGACCGGCTGATTCCCGCGGGATGACCAGTTCGGCCACGGCCCCGCCTCCGGGGGCGTCGCTGATGCGCGCGGTGCCGGAGTGCAGATCGGCCACCCACCGGACAATCGCCAGCCCGATCCCCGTACCCCCGCCAGGTCCTGCCGCCCGCCGGTCGAAGATCCGCTCCCGCGCGGCCAGGGCCACCCCTGGGCCGTGATCGCGCACGGTGACCCTGCCCTCCGCGACCACGACATCGACCCGGGCCCGCTCTCCCGGAGCAGCCCCGTGCCGGAGGGCGTTGTCGATCAGATTGCGCACCGCCTGGGCCAGCAGCTCCGGATCACCGTGCACGACCGTGGGCTCGGCCCGCACCGTCACCTCGGCGCCCGACGCCGGCAGTTCGTCGACGACCTGCTCGACCACCTGGTCGAGCCGAAGCGCCGTCCGCTCCACCTCCTGCGTGCCGACCTGTACGCGCGCACGGGTCAGCAGGCCGGCTACCAGCCGTCCCATCTGATCCACCAGCCGCGTCGCGTCGCCCAGCGCCCTGGTGGACTCACCTGGTGACCGCGCACCGGCCTCCGTGACCAGCCTGAGCGTGGCCAGTGGGGTGCGCAGCTCGTGTGCGGCCTCGGACAGGAACTGCTCCTGCTGGTCCAGGGTCCGCAGCGCGGGACGCATGCTCCGTCCCGACAACAGGTGACCGGCAGCGGCCGCCGCGGCCACAAGCCCCAGACTGCCGAGGACGAGCCACCGCACGAGCCGGTCATGGTCGCGTTGCCCCGCCGCGGGGTCACCCACGGCGACGACCACCGCACCGATCCGGTCGTCGTCCCACACGGGTGCTGCCGCCAGCCGGACGGTCCGTCCGTCGGCGGCGGTGCCCCGCTCCACGACAGTCTCCTGGTCGTGTCTGGCCCGCTCACCGGTCTCGCTCAGCCCGGCCGGCCGTGGCAGCAGTGCGGGGCGACGGGCGAAGCGCTGCCGCGCGTGGTCCGCCGCGTCCCACTCCACCACCGCCACCGCGGCCGGGCCCTGGACCAGGTCGTCTTCACGCAGCGGTCCCAAGTGCAGTACGCCCTGCTCGTAGTAGACCGCACGGGCCAAGGCGGTAGCCCGCCGGTTGAGATCGCCGTCCAGGGCATCGGCGCGCGAACGGACGTCGATCGCCACCGCGACCGCGGCCAGAGCGACCAGGCACACGGTGGTGGTCAACGTGAACAGGCCGGTCAGCGCCCACCGCAGCCGCCGCAACCGAGACGCCGCGGGGCTGTCGGCGATCACTGTTCCACCAGCCCGGCGGCCACCGGCTCCTCCCCGACGTCGATCACGAACCCCACACCGCGCACGGTGCTGATCACCGCCGGGGCGCCGAGCTTGCGACGCAGCTGCGCGATCACCACGTCCACCACGTTCGACATCGGCTCCGCCATCTCGTCCCAGCAGCACTCGATCAGATCGGTACGCGGCACCACCTGCCCGACCCGGGCCACGAGCAGCTCCAGAACCGCGAACTCCTTGGCGGTGAGCGTCAGCAGGACCCCTGAACGCCGCACCCGGCGCCGGGCCAGGTCCACTTCGAGGTCACCGACCACCGCCACGGGCGGGCGGGGCTGCTCGGCGCGCCGGCACAGCGCACCGACGCGCGCGGCCAGCTCCGCGAACGCGAAGGGCTTGACCACGTAGTCGTCGGCGCCGTCGTCGAACCCGGCCACTCGCTCCGCCACGGCATCCATCGCCGTGAGCATCAGCACCGGAACCCGCACGCCCGCCCGGCGCAGGCCCCGAACCAGAGCCAGCCCATCCCCGTCGGGCAGCCCCCGGTCTACCACCAGGCAGTCGTAGGCACTGACAGCGAGCTTGAGATCCGCCTCCGCCAGCCGCTCCGCGAGATCCACCGCAAACCCGGCCGACCGCAGACCCGACAGCACCACCCGGCCGAGCTCCCGGTCATCCTCCACCACCAGCACACGCATGGCCCCGAGCGTAGACGGCCCCGGGGAACCGGCATCACCCGCGATCGCACCGCGATCAGATCGGGTGTGCGACCGTTTTCCGGCGCCCTTCCGCCCTTCCTTCCGCCGTCACGTGCCGAAGCGGGCGACATGCCGTGGTACGAGGTCAGCGCGCGGTGCGCGTACCCGTCACGGGTGCGACAGTGCCCGGCCTCCGGACCCGTGCTGCTTCAGTCCCGCCGCGGTGCCCTGATCCAAGCTCGCCTCCCCGACCTGGAGTTAGCCGGCCAGGTACAGCCGTGGGGTGCGGACTGGCCGCACCCCACTCCCGACGTTCCTGGTCAGGGCTTGATGAGGACCTTCAGGCTCTTGCGGTCGGCCATGTCCTGGTAGCCGGCCGGGACGCCTTCGAGGTCGGTGGTGGCACGCCACCGGGGCGGACGACGCCGAGGGCCTGCTCGTAGGCGGGCATGTGGCCGACCGCTTCCAGGAGGCGTGAGTCGGCTTGGTGCTACAGCACCCTGCGCGACCGTGCCCGGCCGCTCCGCTCCAACTGTCGGCCTCGTCCGCACCTTCGCGACCATCATGACCAACCGGCATGAGCACCGACTGGCCATCCGGCCCGGTCGAGGGCCGCGTCAACGACCTGAAGGCGCTCAAACGCAGCATGTTCGGCTGAGCGAAGCCACCGCTGCTGCGCAAAAGGCTCCTCCTGACCGCCGCCAGCCGTTGCCGACACGGCCAGACCCTGGACGATGCGCGCGGACCCGGTTGTCGTCACGCATGATCGGCCGGACGCCCTCCGGGCGCGGCGCTCTGATTTGTCGTAATGGACAGGGAAGGTGAGCGAGGGAGCCGGAGAGCGTATGACCACCCCGTGGGAACAGTCACAGCGGCAGGCGGACGAGCAACACGACCCGGGCCTGGGCACGATCATGAGCGAGCGGCGACAGCTGCTCAATCTCGCCTACCGGATGCTCGGGTCCCTGGCCGACGCGGAGGACGTCGTCCAGGAGACCTACACCCGTTGGTACGCGATGTCCCGGGCGCAGCAGGAGGCCGTCGAGTCCCCGGGCGCCTGGCTGACGACGGTGGCCAGCCGTATCTGTCTGAACCTGCTCGGCTCGGCGCGCATCCGGCGGGAGACCTACGTCGGGCAGTGGATCCCGGAGCCGCTGCCCGACCCGGCCGAGTGGATCGCCGGGGCGGCGGGCGGCGCCGGCCAGGACCCGGCCGACCGGATCACCCTCGACGAGTCGGTGACCATGGCCTTCCTGGTCGTGTTCGAGTCGTTGACCCCGGCCGAGCGCGTCGCGTTCGTGCTGCACGACATCTTCCGCTACCCGTTCGCCGAGGTGGCCGAGATCGTCGGCCGCAGCCCGGCGGCGTGCCGTCAGCTGGCGTCCTCGGCCCGCCGTCGCATCGCCGCGCGGGCGGAGGCGAGGCCGGACGCGGCCCGGCAGGCGAGCGTCGTCCGGCGGTTCAAGGCGGCCTGGGAGGCGCAGGACATCGAGGCCCTGCTCGGCCTGCTCGACCCGGGCGCCACCGCGATCTCCGACGGTGGTGGCCGCGCCATCGCCCACCTGCTGCCGATCGAGGGGGCGGAGCAGATCGCCCAGCTCTATCTCACGATCGCCCGGCTCGCGCCGCCCCGAACGATCCTCGAGCGCACCGTCAACGGGCTACCAGGCCTGGTGATCGAGTCGGAGGGCCGGATCGAGACGGTGTTCGCGTTCGAGGTCGCCGAGGACGACCGGATCACGCACATCTGGGCGGTGCGCAACCCGGACAAGCTCCAGCCGTGGCAGCTGTCCTGACCGTCCCCCGCCGCGGGTCGCCCCCGCGTCGCCCCGGCGGCCTTGGCAACCTCCTGCCTTCGCCGAAGGACGAAGTCCCACACGGTTGAGGGGCGATCTACACCCCAGCTGGTGCTGAAGCCTGGTCAGGCTGCGCTGCACGGTGTGCCGCTGCTTCCGTGGAGTTTCCAGATCGTCCAGCAGCCACTGGTCGATCGTCCTCACGAAATCCGTGCCTGAACCCTTCTAGGTGTGTTGTCCGGACACGTGCCGGGGAGGTGTCGGGCAACGACGGTCCCCCATGTGAGTCGGTCCGCCGGGCCCGCACCAGAAGCCCTGCCGGCCCTCGCACTACGGGAGCTTGAGTTCCGGACGGTAGACGTCCAGCCACGTGGCGAGGTCGAGGGTGCGCTCCAGGCCCAGGCGGGTCAGCCTGTCCATCGCGGCCGACTCCGTCCCGGTCGCGCTCTCCAGCCATGGCCGGCTCATCAACTCGAAGACTCCGTGGCTTCGGTCGGTCAACAGTTCCTTGGCCTGCCGCTGGAGCTCCTCGGCGTAATAAGGGTCCTGGGTCGAGGGATAGGCACTCTTCGGCCGCCAGAGGACCGACTCGGGCAGCACGTCCTTGACGGCCCCGCGCAGGAGGCTCTTCTCCCGGCCGTCGTAGGTCTTCAACGCCCATGGTGCGTTGTAGACGTACTCGACGATCCGGTGATCGCAGAACGGCACCCGGACTTCGAGCCCGAGCGCCATGCTCAGCCGGTCCTTCCGGTCGAGCAGATACCGCATGAACCGGGTCAGGTGCAGGTGGATCATGATCCGCATGCGGTACTCGAGGTCGTCCTCGGAGGTGAAGGAGTCGCCGGAGTCGAGCCGCTCGACGTCCCCCAGAGCACTCGTGTACGCGTCCTGCCGGTACTCCTCGAGTGTGAGGCTGGACCACAACTGCGGGTTCACACCTGTGCCGTCCTTGTCGAACGCACCGATGTTGAGTGCGATCCACGGAAACGCGCGAGCCTGCTGAATCTGCGGGACGTGCATATGTTTGTACCCGCCGAATATCTCGTCCGCCGCCTCGCCGGACAGCGCTACGGTCGACCTCTTCCGAATCTCTTTGAAGAGCAGGTAGAGAGAGAAGTCGATGTCGCCCATCGTCATCGGCACGTCGCGGGCACCGATCACGGCCTGTCGGACCTCTGGGTCGGCCAGTGTCTTCGGGCCGATCACGATGTCGGCATGGTCCGAACCGGTATGCTCCGCGACGGCCTTCACATAAGGCGCGTCCGGGGTGTCACGCAGGTCGTCCGACTTGAAGTTCTCCGCGTGGTCCATGAAGTCGACCGCGAAAGTCCGCACCCGTTCGTCGCCCAGGTGGGCAGCGGACAATGCGGTGAGCGTACCGGAATCCAGTCCACCGGACAGCAGCACGCAGCGCGGCACGTCCGCGACGAGCTGCCGGCGCACCGTGTCGTCGAGCAGCTCGCGGACACGTGCGACGGTGGTCTCCACGTCGTCGGTGTGCGGACGGGTCTCCAAGCGCCAATAGGTGCGCTCGCGCAGGCCGCCGCCGTCGACCGTCACCACCGTGCCCGGCTCGACCTGCTGCATGCCCGACCAGATCGCGTGCCCCGGCGTGAAGCAGTACGAGAGCGACTCGCGCAGTCCGTCCGCGTCGACCACGCGCTTGGCGTGCGGGTTGGCCAGGATCGCCTTCGGCTCCGAGCCGAACAGCAGGCCGTCGGGCGTGCGGTAGTAGTAGAGCGGCTTGATCCCCAGCCGGTCGCGGATCATCACGAGCTTCTGGTCACGCGCGTCCCAGATCGCGAACGCGTACATGCCGTTGAGCCGGTCGGCCAGCGCCTCGCCCCAGCGCAGATATCCGCGCAACACCACCTCGGTGTCACTGGCGGTCTCGAAGCGTTCCCCTCGCCGGGTCAACTCCTGTCGTAATTCGATGAAGTTGTAGGTTTCGCCGCTGTAGACGAGCGCGACCTCGCCGTTCGGCGTCTGCACCGTCATCGGCTGCTTTCCGCCGGGCAGATCGATCACGGCCAGCCTTCGGTGACCGAGGACGGCGTGCCGCCCGACCCACGAGCCGGAGGAGTCCGGACCCCGGCACGCCATTGTCTGCGTCATCGCGTCCAGGGTCTCCCGCTCGCGGGTGAGGTCACGGTCGAACGAGACCCAACCGGTTATGCCACACATCTGCCGTCCTCCCGTGGTCTGCTGACTTCCCGTTCTTCCCGATCTCCCACCCGCTCGCGTGGGCCTGGTCGCCGGATCAGCGGCGGCGCGGTGTCTCGCTCTCGCCGACGTGTGTGTCGATCCACTCCTTCAGGGGCGTCGTGGCCGTCCAGATCTCGCGCACCGCGTCGATGGCCTGCGGCTGGTGCATCCAGTCGGCGCGCTCGTACTCCTTGATCACCACCGCGCCCTTCCAGCGCAGCAGTTCACCGCGGGGATGGTCCGCGGGATAGCCGGCGGGGACCCGCGTGAGCACGGGCTGCATGCCCGGTTCCACGGACAGTCCCTGGTCGGCCAGCTTCCGCCGGATGGTCTCGAACTCCGCCGCGGAGGCGGTGTTGTCGATGGCGGAGCGGAACCGCTTGATCTGGTCCGGGGCCAGGGCCATGGCGCCGCCGGCCAGCCGCATGCCGTCGGCGTCGAGCCGGAGGAAGGCACCGATGCCGCCCACGGCCCGGTCGCTGGTGGTGACGCCGACCCAGGTCTTGTACGGCGACTTGTCCTTGGAGAACCTGACGTCCCGGTTGGGCCGGAAGGTGCGAAGTGGCCCGAACTCGTCCTCCAGATCGGCCATGAGCCGGTTCACCGGCTCCTTCACGGACGCCTCCCAGACGGCCCGGTGAGCCTCCCAGTAGGCCTTGGAGTTGTCCTTTTCCAGCCCCTCGAGGAAGGTGAACAGTTCGGGCGGGAACCCGTTGAAGGGTGGGGTGACGTGCGCACCCTCCTCAGTCGTCACTGCCGCTCACCTTCCTGTTGTAGTCCAGAGCCTCCGCCATCCAGCCGTCGAAGGCCTCGTCCGATTCGATGCCGTAGTCAGCGACGACGATCCAGCCCTTGCCCATGGGCTTTCCGCGCATCTCCGCCCAGTCGGCTCCCTCACGCTCCAGCAGCTTCTCGGCCTTGTCGGGGTCGCAGCGGACCATGAGACGGCCGTCGGAGTTGGCCGTGGCCGCCATGCTGCCGTTGACCATGAAGGCGAGGCTGCCGAACATCTTCACCTCGCGCACCGGGCTCTCGCTCGCGAGAGCCTCCCGGATGCGGTCCGCGAGCTCCAGGTCGTATGCCATCCTCGACTGCCCTCCTAGAGTGTGGTGACCAGGGGCAGCGCGGGGTCGCCGCTCCATTCCACCAGCCCGTCATCGTAGAGAGCGACATCGCGCACTCCCAGCATGGTGAGAGCGAACGCGTCAATCGTCGCGTCGACCCCCGCGGCGCAGTAGGCGATGATCTGCCGGGACTCCGTGGCGCCGACCGCCTCGAACCGGTCGGCGAGCTGCCGGGCGGGCAGGAAGCAGCCGGTCTCCGGGTCGACGAGCGCCGCCGCCGGGACGTTGACGCTGGAGGGGATGTGGCCGATGCGGCCGTGGGCCACCGGGATGTGCCCGGCGTGCTGTTCGGGCGAGAGGGCATTGACCAGGCGGACGCCGGGCGCGTCGATGGCCTTCTGCACCTGGTCCCGGGTGACGAACAGCTCGGGACGCTGCCGCGGTACGAAGCTGCCGCGGCGTACGTCCGGGACGTCGGTGCTCACGGGGCGGCCCTCGGCGGCCCACTTCCTCCAGCCACCGTTGAGTACGGCGGCGTTCTCATGGCCGAGCCAGCGCAGCAGCCACCAGAGCCGGGTGGCGAACGCCGTGTGCGCCCGGTCGTAGAGGACCACCGTGTCGCCGTTGCTGATGCCGAGCTTCTCGACGGCACCGGCCAGCAGTTCGGCCGGCGGAATGGCGAAGGGCTTGGGCGCGGTGAGGTCGGCGAGTTCCGTGAGGAGATCGGCGAAGACGGCACCCGGGATGTGCCCCTCGTGGTAGCCGTCCCGGCCACTGCCGAGATCGACGCCGCCCTCCGGCAGCGGCCGGAGGTTCACCGTGCAGTCGACCACGACGAGGCCCGGTCGTCCCAGGTGCTCGGCGAGCCACGCGGTTTCGACGAGCGCCGAGGGCAGCCGAACGGCTTCGGGTCGTCCAGCGCCCTTGCCCTCCTGGGGGGATGCGGCACCCCCGCCCGTCGGCCCCGGCGTGCCGACGTCACCGGCGGTCCCAGGAAGCGGGTCGGGAAGCCGGCCCCGGGTCATCAGCACCGCGGCGAGCAGGGCGATGAGGAGCGTGCAGCCCGCGCAGATGAGGAACACCGTGTGACTGGCGTCGACGAAGGACTGTTGCACCGCCGAGGTGAAGTCGGTGCGGCTGACCGGCAGGTTCCCGATCTGCTGGGCCCCCTTGCCGGCGTTCGCCCCCGAGCCGCCGATGCGCTCCGCGAGCTGCCGGCCGGCCTCGCCGCTCACGCCCAGATCGGCCAGAGCGGAGACGATCCTGTCCTTGAACACGGACACGACCACCGTCCCGAGCACCGCGGCACCGGCGGTGAATCCCGCGATGCGGGTGGTGTTGATCATCGAGGAGCCCAGGCCCGCACGCTCCGGGGGAGTCGAGGCCATCACGGCCAGCGTCAGGGGGGCGAACATGCAGCCGATGCCCCCGCCGACGAGGGCGAGCCGCCACCACACCGCGCCGAACCCGGAGGCCGGCTCGACGCCGGTCAGCAGCAGGAAACCGGCGGTCACCAGCACCCCGCCGACGATGATCGGGATGCGCGGCCCGAGTTTGCCGGCCAGGGTGCTGGCCGGCGGTGAGAAGAAGAAGATGCCCAGCGTCAGCGGGAGCAGACGCAGGCCGGTCTGCAGTGCCGAATGTCCCTGCACGGTCTGGAAGTACTGGGCCATGAAGAACATCGCACCGACGATGATGAACCCCAGCAGGGAGGCGATGACGCTCGACACCGCGAAGGTGCGGTTGCGGAAGAGATCCAGCGGCAGCATCGGCTCCCGGCTGCGCATCTCCACGGCCAGGAACGCCCCGAGCAGCACCGCGGATGCCACGAGCAGACCGATGATCAGGGGCGAGCGCCATCCTTCGCGCTCGGCCTGGATCAGCCCCATGATCAGGCAGAACAGTCCGGCGGTCACGAGGACCTGTCCGGGGATGTCGAGATGGAGGGCGTGCGGGTTCCGCGACTCGATCAGCCAACGGACGCCGAGGACCAGAGCCAGCACGCCGACCGGCAGGTTGATCAGGAAGATCGCGTGCCAGCTGAAGGACTCGATCAGTACGCCGCCGAACAGGGGGCCGAGGGCCAGTGCGACACCGGAGACGGCGGTCCAGATGCCGATCGCCTTCGCGCGTCCCGGCGGGTCACTGAAGGTGGACACCAGCAGGGAGAGGCTGCCGGTTTCGATGGCCGCGGCGCCGATTCCCTGCAGCACCCGGCCGACGATCAGCACACTGAAGCTGTCCGCGAAGCCGCACAGGGCGGAGCCCGCGACGAACAGGAACAGCCCGGTGAGGAACACGCGTTTACGGCCGAGCCGGTCGCCCAGTGTGCCGGTCATCAGCATCAGCGCGGCGAACGGCAGCGTGTAGGCGTCGACGGTCCACTGCAGTTGCGAGATCTCCGCGCCGAGATCCTTCTGGATCTCGCCCAGGGCGACGAAGATGATCGACCCGTCGAGCAGGACCATGAACGATCCCAGACTGGTGACCAGGAGGGTGAGCGCCCTGCTGCTGCGTGATGTTGTCTCCATGGTGCATGGGCTCCCTGAGGTGTGGCGTAGGAAGGGCCTCAGCCGGCGGCCGGCTGCTCCTGGTACTGCGGGAAGAGGCTGAGGAACTGCGGTGGTACGAGGAAGGGGTGGACCTCTACGCGGTCCCACACCTTGTTGATGATGTAGGGCTCGTTCTTGAGCCAGTCGTCGATCTCGTCGCGGGTTTCGAAATCGACTATCAGAACTCCGCCGGCCATCTTGCCGGCGCCGTCCAGGATTCCTCCGCCGAAGAGGAAGGAGCCGTCGGCCATCATCTTGTCGCCGTTGGCCATATGGGCCGGGCGGACGCGCATCCGCCGCTCGAACGTCCCCGGCTCGGTGCTGTCATAGGCGATGACTGCGTACAGCAATGCCGCTGTCCTTTCCGTGCTCTGCCGAAGAGGGCGGTCAGTCCTCGGTCCGCCGGCCCCAGACCGAAACCGTGATCGGGGTGTAGAGGACCGTGTCCGAGGGCTGCTGGAGCTGGTCGAAGGCGGCCTCGATCTCCTTCTGTCCCATGAGGCCGACCTTGGTGATCACGGGGGCGAGCTTGGCCAGACTCAGCACGATCGTCTGCATCTCGGGGCTGCCCGCCTGCACCGCGGTGAGCTGGCAGTCGGTGCCCATGAGCTGGAGCCCGGTGCGGCGGAAGGCCGGCAGGAGCTTCATTCCGTACCCGGGATCGGCGCCGCCGAAGTAGAAGAAGGTCTCCAGGGCGGTGGCCGCCCGGGTGAGCAGCGGCGAGGGCGGGTCGACACGCTGAATGCTGCGGATGTCCGCCTCTTCGACCAGGAGGTAGCCGCCGGGCTTGAGTGCTTTGGCGAACTCACCGAGAATCCGCTCCCGGTCCGCCAGGTGCATCAGGAGGATCTTGGAGTGGACGAGGTCGTAGGCGCCCTCGTCCAGGGGCGTCGTCGTGATGTCCTGCTGCCGGACCTCGAGGTTCGGTGCGGACAGCCCGTCCATGTAGGCGGTTTCGATGTCGATGGCGTGGACCGTGCCGAAGTGGCCGACCCGGTTGGACAGCCATCGGGCGATCGATCCCGCGCCGGCCCCGACCTCGGCACAGGTCCACCCCTCGCGGACGCCGATCTCCTCGAGGTAGCGGATGGTGGCGGGGTCGGTGAGGGCCGCGACCTGCTCCAGGCGGACCTTCTCGGGATCGGCTTCGTGTTCAGTGGGTTTCTGCACGTCGTCAACTCCTCAGGCAGGTCTCAGACGCCGGTTTCGAAGAGCTTGGGGACCTTCATCGCGAGCATCATGTCGCCCTTGACCTTGAGCTTCCCGGTCATGAAGGCGCGCATCGCGTCCTGGCGGCCCTCCGCGATCGCCACCCAGGTCTCGCTGCTGGTGACGAAGGTCGTGTCGGGCTCGTCGACTCCACCCGGGATGAGACGGCCCTGCCCGTCCTTGATCTCGAAAGCCCAGACGCCCGGGTCCGCATCGGTGATCTTCCACTGCAGGGTCCGGTTCAGGCCTGCGGCGGCCTCGGTGTTGAACCGTGTGGCCAGGGCTGCGAACAGCTCTCCGACGGTCATGGACATACAGCGGCTCCTTGTGGTCAGTCCAGGCCGAGTTGGCGCTGGATCTCCTTGACCTGCGGATAGACATCGAACAGCTGGAGGTAGTTGCCCTCGGGGTCCTTGACGCCGAAGGTGCGGCCCGAGCCCATGTCGACGACCGGGGTCCGGATCTCGTAGCCGCCCTCCTGGGCCGTCTTGTGGGCCACCTCGGCGTCGTCGACGGCGAACCCGAGCATCAGCCCTCCGCTGGCCTCGGGAATGTCCGCCTGCGTCGGCTTGTCGGCCCTGGTCGCCACGTCCTGGATGATGATGCTGGTGCTTCGCCTCTCCGACCGCAGCCAGAGGAAGTCGCCTTCAGGGGCGGTGAATTGCGGGACGACGCTGAATCCAAGGAGGTCGGTGTAGAAGGCCCTGGTCCGGTCGACGTCCCTTGCGATGATGGTGACCGCATCCAGATGCGAGAGCACGGTGCCAGTCCCTCCCTCGGGGTGGTTGTCGGGGCAGCCCCCTGGGGGCTGCTCGGTGAAGCTAGTGCCGCCGACTTACCCCTTGCTTACGGGTCGCGAAAGTGGTGATGCAGGCGGTCCAGTGCGCGTGCGTACCAGGAACCATGCGGCGTTCGCCGTATGCCCACTTCCTTGCACAGGCCTGGCTGACGCTGCAGCAGGTGACTGCCCCGCGTCTCGGTGGACAGGTGGGCCTGCTGAGGAGCCAGTCCCCGCTGCACTGCCGACACCCCGGCTGGTCAGGTCGGAAGGGCTGCCTCGCCGGCGGGTCGAGTCCCGTGGTGATGTGGTACATAGGTGACGAAGTCCACGACACCGGGTGGTTTAACGGTGTAGCCAGGGGGACCATCGGTCGAACGCCCGACGGGTGTTCAACGGGGTAGGGGGCACAATGGATCGCTCACAGGGGGCTGAGCCGACGCCGTTATCCGTCGCATCCGCGCGGAAGGAATACGAAGCGTGGCTCTTCGGCCCGTTCCGGGTGCATCGCCGAGGTGCCCCGTTGGGAGACCCGCGGGGAGGGCGGGCGAGTGCACGCACGCTGCTCAAGTGGTTTCTGCTCAACCCCAGGCAGGAGTTCCGGGACAGCGAGCTCGCGGAGGTGCTGTGGCCCGGCCGTACGGGAAATCGGGCGAACAGGCTCCACGTGACGCAGCACTCCCTGCGCCGGGTCCTGGAGCCCGAGTTGGCCAGCCGGCAGCCGTCGAGATTCATCCGGTCGGATCCGAACGGCCATTACTGGTTCGACCCCTCCGATTGCTGGTGGACCGACGTCGACGACGTCGCGCTGCTGTCGAAATCGGCGTGTGCGGCACGGCGGGCGGGCAGAACGACGGCGGCGATAGCGCGCTATGAGCGGTTGCTGGCCTACTACGACCAGGGATTCCTGCCGGAGGAGGTGTACCAGGACGCCTTCACGTCCTTCCGGGCGGCCCACGAGCGTGGGCACGAGGAGGCCCTGCTCCAGCTGTTACGCCTGCACCGTCAAGTCGGCCACCTGTATGAGGCGCTGACCTGCGCGATGAGAATCCTGGATCGCGACCCCTACTCGGAGGAGGCGACCACGTCCATCGTGGAGATCCATCTGGAGCAGGGCAGTCTGACCGGAGCGATCTGGCAGCTGGAGCAGTTCGTCCGCACCTTGCAGGAGGATCTCGGGGTGGCGCCCAGTCCGGAACTCCTCGCGTTACGGGAGCGGGTGAGGCGTGCGCGATGACAGCCCGAGCACGCAACCGCGCCCGTCCGGCAGGCAGCCGCACTCCTGGTTCCCCGGTCCCCGGGCCGCGTCACGCCCGGCGGGCGCGTACTTCCAGGCTGACCGCGGTCAGACGGTCCCAGTCACCCGCCATCCCGGCACGCCGTCCGATCTCCTGCATCACGGCGGTGAACAGTGCTCCGGATTTGACCAGTTGGGGACGGATGTGCCCGAACACCTCCAGTGTCACGATGCCGTACAGCTGCGCCCAGGCCAGTTCGAACAGCCAGATCAGCCCCAGCCCGTCCGGTCCCAGGAGTCTGACGAGGTCGGGCTTGCCGTCCCCGCCCGGAGAGTGGACCGCCACGAAATCCTCGTCGAGATCCTCGCGGGCCGGCACGGGGAACGGGTGCCGCTGCGACAGCCTGATGAAGATCTGCCCGAAGAACTCGGCGAACATCTGCACTCCTGCGGCGGCACTTCCCGTGGCGGCCGGCGCGAGCGGGTGGACCGTCTGCCCGGCCTCCGACCGGGCGACGTGCTCCCCTGAGAGCGAGTTCGTGTGGAACACCAGCTGGAACTCGTCGATGTGATCCAGTGCCCAGCAGCGGAAGGCGGTGGCGGCCGCCACCATCTGCGCCGCAGGATCATCGTCGCCGTACGGCTCGGCGGCCGCCGCCATCTCGCGGACGATCTCGGTGAAGATGTCATGCGACAGGAGCTCGTTGAGCGCGGCCACGCTGCCGACGTACCGGTACAGCGCAGGCGCGGTGAAGCCCATCTCGGCCGCCACGGCACGCAGGGTCACCTCTCGGCCCTCGCGCAACAGCGACCGGCCGACGTCGACGATCTCCTCGAGAGTGGACTGCCGGAGACGCTCCCGGCGGTTCAACGCCGGACGCGTCTGCTTGACGCGTCCGGGATCGACCTGGCTCATCCGGCACCTCCAAGTTGGCCGTCAGGGCACGCAGAAGCGCAGATGCGCCGCACCCGTGGGTTCCACGGTAACGCTTGACAACCCTCGTGAACACCCTTCATCGTTAACGCTAGTAACTGACCCTATACCCATACACGATCGCTATTGAACTAAACGGGGGGCGACGTGCACGGTAGGACATCAGGGACAGCTCAGCTTCCAGTGCCTGAGTGGGCCCATCCAACGGATCGGGAGCACGGGGCCACCTACCGGGCCTATCTGTTCGGCCCCTTCCGGGTGTTCAAGGGCGAAGAGGTTCTGGGTCAGCGCCGGCAACGCCGGGAGAAGGCGCTGCTGTTGCTCAAGTGGTTCCTGCTGAACCCGGGCAAGCCGGTGTCCATGGACCAGCTCATCGACCTCGGGTGGCAGGACACCGCCCCCGAGAAGGCGGCCAGCGGCTTTCACGTCGGCATGCACTGCCTGCGGCGGATGCTCGAGCCGGACCTGCGTCCGGGGCAGGCGTCATCCTTCATCCACCGCAGCGGCACGAACTTCTACCGCTTCGAGGCCGACGAAGGCTGGTGGAGCGACGCAAACGAAGTCGAACGGCTCTTCGGACAGGCGCGTGCCGACGACGCACACGGCGACGCACGCCGTGCCTGCTTCTACTACAGCCGCGTCGCCGCCTACACCGTCCGCCGGTTCCTCGAGGACGAGGAGCCCCAGCAGCAATGGCTCGCGCCGTACCGGAGGCAGTACGAGGGCCTCTGCTCGCAGGCCCTGATTCGCCTGATCCAGATCCACAAGGCACGAGGAGAGCTGGACGAGGCTCTGGAGTACGCGTACGAGAAGCTGCGGCTGGATCCGTACAACGAACTCGCCGCCACCACCGTCATCGAGGCCCATCTCCAGCTCGGTCGGCCGGCCCAGGCGCTGCGCCAGCTGTCCCTGTTCCAGCGGTCCCTCGAGCGCGACCTCGGCGCCGCAGCGGGCAGCAGTCTCCTGGCGCTGCGAGAACGGATCATGCATACGTCGGAGCACGGATACGCTCCCGCGGCGCCCGCGCCCTGCCCGATGCGCCGATGAGGCGACTGTCCCCGGCATCCGTGCCGGGGACCTGAGCCGATGGAGCGTCAGGATCCGGTCGACGCCTTCTCCGCTGCGATGAAGGGCGCCTGGTTGAAGATGATCCGCATGTGCGTGATCGTGCCGTCTGCGACGGTCAGGCACTCGGCCCCAGGGGCGCTCTCGACGGGTAGCGTCTTGGTGTCGTACATCAGCAGCGCGGTCGTGTCGTCGCCGAACGCGGCGATCAGATGCGAACCGGTGAGGATGTGCGTGAACGGCTCCATGAAGCCCCGAAAGGCCTGGGCGCCCTGAATGCGTCCGGCCGGAGCTTCGCACACGATGTCGTCGGCGATGTAGGTCATGGCGCGGTCGAAGTCGTGACGGGTCCACGCCCGGTGGTAGGCGAGGGCGGTGTCCAGGGCGGGTCCGGGTGCTTCGGTCATGGCAGCTTCCCTTGGGTGACGAGTTGAGCCCGTCGGCGGCCGTTCGTGGATTCCCGTCGCCGACGGTTGCCCAACCGGAGAACGCCCGCCGGGGTCACGTCGTCAGCCGCACATTCACCCCTGGCGGGCCGATGTACAGGACCAACCGGGTGCCTTTCCGACCGCCTCGACGATGGGCATCGAAGCCCTCAGCTTGCATGTGAAGTAAGTCGTCCGTAATCCCTCTCTCCGAGAGTCATTTGGGATGAAGGGGGACGCATGACCCAACCTGCACGGCATCGGATATCCGACCTGTCCGCCGAGAAGCGGGCTCTGCTGACGCAAAAGCTGCGGACGCGCGTCGTCGACGGCGCCACCACGCCCGACCACTACGACGCCGTGATCCTGGGCGGCGGGGCAGCCGGACTCAGTCTGGCGCTCCACCTGCACCGGGTGCGGCCGGGCATCCGGGTGCTGGTCGCCGAGAGGCAGGAGCACCCCGTGCCCGAGGCCACGCACAAGGTCGGCGAGTCGACCGTGGAGATCGCCGCCCACTACCTGCGCGACATCCTCGGGCTGCGCGAACACCTGGAGACGCGGCAGATCCGCAAGTTCGGTCTGCGCATGTTCTTCAGCAACCACGACAACACGGACATCGCCGAGCGCGTCGAACTGGGCAGTTCGGTCTTTCCTCCGCTGGCCACCTATCAGCTGGACCGCGGACGCCTGGAGAACGAACTCGGCGCAGCCTGCTCCCGCGAGGGCGTCGACTTCCTGCCCGGGAGCAAGGTGCTCCAGGTCGAGTTCTCGCCCGACGGCTCACCCCACCAGGTCCGACTGCTCGCGGACGCCCAGGAGCGCACCGTCCGGGCCCGGTGGGTGATCGACGCCACCGGACGCAGCCACTTCCTGCAGCGACGGTTCGGCCTCCGCAAGGAGGTGGGGCACCGGGCCAACGCAGCCTGGTTCCGGATCGGCCACCCCATCGACCTCGGCACGTGGAGCGACGACCCGGCATGGCACGCCCGGATCCGGGAGGGCCGGCGCGAGCTGTCCACCAACCACCTGATGGGACCCGGCTACTGGGTCTGGCTCATCCGGCTCCCCTCCGGGGCCATCAGCATCGGCATCGTCGCAGAGGCCGGCACGCACCCGTTCGACGAGTACAACACCTTTGAGCGGGCGCTGGACTGGCTGCGCCGCCACGAGCCGCAGTGCGCCCGGGCCGTGGAGGAACACCGCGACAAGGTCCAGGACTTCCGGGTCATGAAGGACTACTCCTACGGCTGCGACCAGGTCTACGACGGCCGTGCCCGCTGGTGCATGACGGGTGAGTCCGGGATCTTTCTCGACCCGCTCTACTCACCCGGCCTGGATCTGATCGCCATCAGCAACGGCCTGGTGGCCGACCTCGTGACCAGGTCCCTCGACGGTGAGGACGTCACCACCCGGGCGTCCGTACACGACGCGCTGTTCCGGCGCATCACCGACCTGTGGCGCGTCATCTACGAGAACCAGTACGCGCTGATGGGCAACGCCCGTGTGATGGTCTCGAAGGTGATCTGGGACACCGCCTTCTACTGGGGGGTCTTCGGCCTGCTCTTCTTCCAGGACGGGTTCCGCACGGTGGCCGACAGCGCCTCCGTGGCCGCCGACCTGGAACGTCTCGCCGAGATCAGCAACCGGGTGCAGGCGTTCTTCCGCGAGTGGGCGGCGATCGATGACTCCCGTCTCGAGGCCCGGTTCGTCGACCTCTACTCTCCGCTGAACTTCATGGTGAAGCTGCACGCGGGCATGGCCGACGACCTGCCCGGCGGCCGGTTCCCCGAGCGCTTCTCCGCCAACACCCGGCTCTTCGCCCAACTGGCCGGCCAGCTGGTCACCGCGGTCATCGACGCCCACAGCGACCGGTACGGCGACGACCGCGTCATCGCCCAGGTGCAGAGCTGGCAGCGGGATCCCCTGATCGCCGACCTGATCGCCACCCATCGGCGGGAGAGGCGCAGCCACCCCACCAGCGAGGGCTGGATCGCCCTGCGCGCGCCCCGCGCGGGGGAAAGCACCGCAGGTCACGAACCGAAGGGAGCGGACAGCATGGAACAGCACAGCAGCGAGGTCAGCTATGCGTGACACCTCCGAGCGCTTCGATGTCGCGATCCTCGGCGGCGGCATCGCCGGACTGACCCTGGCTCTCCAACTGAAGCGCACCGCCCCCGAACTGAGCGTCGCGGTCCTCGAACGGCAGCAGCACCCCGTGCCCGAGGCCGCCCACAAGGTCGGTGAGTCCAGCGTCGAGGTCCAGGCCCACTATCTGCGTGACGTCCTCGGGCTCGAGGACCACCTCGACACCGAGCAGTTGCACAAGTTCGGCCTGCGGATGTTCTTCACCCACTCCGGCAACGAGGACATCACCCGACGCGTCGAGTACGGCCAGGTCTCCGAAGCCCCCCTCGCCTCCTACCAGCTCGACCGCGGCCGACTGGAGAACGCGCTCGGCGGACTCGTCGCCGACCTGGGAGTCGCGTTCCGTCAGCGCTGCAAGGTCCGCGACGTGGAACTCGCCACCGGCGGTGACGACCATGTCGTGCACGTCCTCGACGGCGCGGACGAGCACACGCTCCGGGCCCGCTGGATCGTCGACGCGACGGGCCGCGCGGGCCTGCTCAAGCGCAAGCTGGGCCTGGCCAGGGCGCTCGGCCACCGCGCGAACGCCTCCTGGTTCCGCATCGACCACGAAGTCGACGTACAGCAGTGGTCCGAGGACGAGCAGTGGCGGGGCCGGGTCAGCGGCGGCCTGCGCCGGCTGTCGACCAACCACCTCATGGGACCCGGGTACTGGGTCTGGCTCATCCCGCTCGCGTCGGGGTCGACGAGCATCGGCATCGTCGCCGAGGACGCAGCCCACTCCTTCGAGGGGTTCAACACCCTGGAACGGGCCCTGGACTGGCTCGCCGACCATGAGCCGCAGTGCGCGGCCGAGGTACGGCGGCACCAGGGGAAGATCCAGGACTTCCGGGTGATGAAGGACTACGCCTACGGCTGCCAGCAGGTGTACTCCGAGGACCGGTGGTGCCTGACCGGTGAGGCGGGTGTCTCGATCGACCCGCTCTACTCCTCCGGCGGCGACCTGATGGCGATCAGCAACGGCCTCATCACCGATCTCGTCACCAGGGACCTCCGGGGCGAGGACGTCCAGGAGCGGACCGTGGCGCACAACCAGGTCTACCTGGTGCTCAGCGAGATCTGGCTGGTCGCCTACGAGGGCCAGTACCCCGTCATGGGCAATCCGCAGGTGATGGTGGCGAAGGTCATCTGGGACACGATCATCTACTGGGCCGTGCCCGGTCTGCTGTTCTTCCACGACACGTTCCGCCGCCTCGGCGAGAGCCCGAGGGCCTTCGCCAACCTCCAGCGCACCTGGCTTCTGCACACCCGCGTCCAGCAGTTCCTCAAAGAGTGGCACCTCGTCAGCAACGAGCCGGCGTCCGACGTGTTCGCCGACCCCTACAGCCTGCTGGACTTCATCGTCGACCTGCACAACGGCATGGCGGCCGGCCTCGGCGACGAACAGCTGGAGGAGCAGTTCGGACGCAACGTGGTTCTGCTGGAGCAGATCGCGGGCCAGTTGGTCAGCACCGTCATCGAGCGCCTGGAGCAGCGCGGTGCGGACGACGCCGCCAAGGCCCGGATCGCCCAGTGGCGCGCCGACGAGCTGCTGCGGGAAGTCGTGGAGCGGTACAAGGAGCGCGACCCGGTCGATCCGATCGACAGCGCCTGGATCACCCTCGGGACCCGCACCACGGCGGTGGCCCCATGAGCGACAAGGGCGCGATGAACGACAGGAACGTCGTGGCGACGGGACCGGACGACGTCGTCGACGTCGCCGTGGTCGGCGGCGGAGCCGCCGGGCTGACCCTGGCCCTGCACCTGCGCAGGCAACGCCCCGGCACCCGGATCGTGGTGCTGGAGCGCCAGGGACACCCGGTGCCGGAGGCGGCCCACAAGGTCGGGGAGTCCACGGTGGAGATCGCCGGCTACTACCTGCGGGAGGTCCTGGGACTGGAACAGCACCTGCAGTCCCAGCAGTTGAACAAGTACGGGCTGCGCGTGTTCTTCTCCAAGGACGGCAACGACGACATCACCCGCCGCGTGGAACTCGGCCACTCCGTCCGCCCGCCGGGCGCGGTCGGCACCTACCAGCTCGACCGCGGCCGCCTGGAGAACGCCCTGGGGCGGGAACTCGCCGCGCGCGGCGTGCAGTTCCTGCCCGGGGCGAAGGCCGAGAGCGTGGACCTGCTGCCCGAGGCCGAACACCACCGGCTCCAGGTCCGCACCGACGACGGCGCCACCCGGCAGATCCATGCGAGGTGGGTGGTCGACGCCACCGGCCGCACATCCCTGCTCAAGCGGCGCCTCGGCCTCGCCAAGAAGGTCGGTCACCGGGCCAACGCCGTCTGGTTCCGCGTCGGCTGCCCCATCGACGTGGACCAGTGGTCCGACGATCCGGCATGGCACTCCCGGATCGAGGAGGGCCGGCGCGAACTGTCCACCAACCACCTGATGGGGCCGGGCTACTGGGTCTGGCTGATCAGGCTCGCCTCCGGCTCCACCAGCGTGGGCATCGTCACCGACCCGGACCTCCACCCGTTCGAGGACCTCAACCAGTTCGAGCGCGCCATGGAATGGCTCGAACGGCACGAGCCGCAGTGCGCGGACCACATCCGGCAGCACCGCGACAAGCTGCAGGACTTCCGCGTCATGAAGGACTACGCCTACAGCTGCGAGCAGGTCTTCTCCGAGGACCGCTGGTGCATCGCCGGGGAGGCCGGCGTCTTCCTGGACCCCCTGTACTCCCCGGGGCTGGACCTGATCGCCATCAGCAACGGCCTGATCACCGACCTGATCACGCACGCGCTCGACGGTGACGACATCGGGGAACTCGCCGCGATCCACAACCAGGTGTTCCTGCTGATCGCCGAGGGCTGGCTGAGCATCTACGAGAACCAGTACGCGCTGATGGGCAACGCCCGCGTCATGCTCGCCAAGGTGATCTGGGACACGGCCGTGTACTGGGCCGTTCCCGGGCTGCTCTACTTCCACGACGTGCTGCGGCACCTGGCGGACCGCCCCGACATGGTGACCGGCCTCGCCCGCTTCAGCGCGGTCGGCGGCGAGGTCCAGCGCTTCTTCCGGGAGTGGGGCGCCGTAGACGACGAACCGCGTGACCAGGCCCCCTTCGTCCGGTTCTACGACTTCGACTTCATGAGCCGCCTCCACATCGGCATGACGGCCGGCCTCGCGGAAGCGGACCTGAGCACGCAGTTCGCGGCCAACATCCAGTTCATCGAGCACCTGTCGGGCCAACTGGTGGCGACGGTCCTGGAGGAGTTCGAGGCCGAGACGTGGAACCCGGCCAAGCAGGAGCAGGCGAAGCGATGGCGGGCCGACCAGTCCCTGATGTCGCTCGTCGAGGTCCATCTGCGCGAACGCGCCTCGACACCGCTCAGTGACCGGTGGATCCGGCTCCGGCAGGCCGACGAGACCGTCGGCACGGGGGAGGGCCGATGACCAGCCTTCTGGGTGAGGGCGCGATCCCGCACGAGCGCATCGCGCGACTGCCTCAGGACAAGCGTGCGCGCCTTGTCCAACTCCTGCGCGGCCAGACGCACGGCGCCCAGGGCACCGACAGGTGGTTCGTCCGGTACTCCTGCGCCGACGCGCCGACGCTCCGCCTGTTCTGCTTTCCCTACGCCGGTGGCGGCAGTTCGGCGTTCCGCGGCTGGAGCGAAGGACTGCCCGCCGGTGTCGACATCTGGGCCGCCCAGATTCCGGGCCGGGAGTCGCGGGTGGCCGAGCCGGCCCTGCGGCGGCTGGACCCCCTGATCGAGGCCCTGTACGAGGCCGTCCTGCCCCGGCTGGACATGCCGTACGCCTTCTTCGGTCACAGCATGGGCGCGCTCGTCGCGTTCGAGCTCACGCGGCGCCTGCGGCGCACCGGCGCACCCCTGCCGTCCCGGCTGCTCCTCGGTGCGTTCCGGGCGCCCCAGCTGCCCAACCCCAACATCAGGATCCACCACCTGCCCGACGAAGTGCTGAAGACGGTGCTCCGCAAAGAGGGAACGCCCGTACAGGTGCTCGAGAACGCCGAACTGATGCGGGCCCTTCTGCCCACGCTCCGGGCCGACTTGGAAGTCTGCGACACCTATCACTACCGCGACGAACACCCTCTGGGCGTGCCCATGACCGTCTTCGGAGGCCACCAGGACGTGCGCGTGAGCCGCAGCGATCTCGACGGGTGGCGTGCCCAGGCCGACGGGCCGTTCCGGCTCGTCATGCTCCCGGGCTCCCACTTCTTTCTCCACAGCTCACAGGACCTGTTGCTGACCGAACTCTCCCGAGAACTCGGGGCGGCCTCTCGCACCGCGGAAGGGGAAAGGCGCCATGACTGACCGGTCGCCGGCCGACGCGCCGCCAGAACCCATCGCCATCATAGGAATCGGCTGCCGTTTTCCCGGCGGCGCCACCACCCCGGCCGAGTTCTGGGACCTGCTGTGTGACGGCGTCGACGCCACCCGTGAGCTGCCCCCGGACCGCTGGGAAGCCGGCAAGTTCTACGACCCGGACGCCACCAAGCTCGGCAAGACGAGCACGTGGCGGGGAGGATTCCTCGACCGGATCGATCAGTTCGACGCACAGTTCTTCGGGATCTCTCCGCGTGAGGCCATCTGGCTGGACCCCCAGCAGCGCCTGCTGCTGCAGGCCGCCTGGGAGGCCCTGGAGGACGGCGGCCAGGTGGCCGACCACCTCGCCGGCAGCGACACGGGCGTCTTCATGGGCGGCTTCACCCTGGACTACCAGCTGCTGCAGAACTACGGCGTGCACAGCCGTTACGAGCTCCAGTCCCACTCGGCCACCGGCATGATGATGACGATGCTGGCCAACCGGCTGTCGTACGCGTTCGACTTCCGGGGGCCGAGCCTCGCCGTGGACACCGCCTGTTCGAGCTCGCTGGTCGCGGTCCACCTGGCGGCGCGCAGCATCTGGAACGGGGAGTGCTCGCAGGCCCTGGCGGGTGGCGTGAACGTCATGATCGCGCCCAACATGACCATCGCGGAGTCCAAGGGCGGATTCCTGTCCCCGGACGGCCGCTGCAAGGCCTTCGACGCGTCCGCCGACGGATACGCGCGCGGCGAGGGCGTCGGCGTCGTCCTGCTCAAGCCCCTGGCGCGGGCGCTCGTCGACCGCGACCCGGTCTACGCCCTGATCCGGGGGACGGCCGTCTCGCAGGACGGCCACAGCAACGGCATCACCGTCCCCAACGGAGACGCCCAGGAAGCGGCGATGCGTGCGGCCTGCCGGCAGGCCGGCATCGCGCCGCACGAAGTCCAGTACGTCGAGGCGCACGGGACCGGAACTCCGGTGGGGGACCCCGTCGAGGCAGGCGCCATCGGCCGGGTCTTCGCCGAGGGACGCCCCGCAGGCCATCGCCTGGTGATCGGGTCGGTCAAGACCAACATCGGGCACCTGGAGGCGGCCGCCGGAGTGGCGGGTCTGATCAAGGCGGCGCTTTCCCTCAAGAACGGCCGGATCCCCGGGCAGCTGCACCATCACACACCCAACCCGGCCATCGCGTTCGAGGACCTTCAACTCCACGTCCAGACACGGCTGGGCGACTGGCCGAAGGTGCCCGGCTCACGCCACGCCGGGGTCAACTCCTTCGGCTTCGGCGGCACCAACGCCCACGTGGTCCTCCAGGAACCACCCGTCGAGCAGCCGGCCGCGCCGCGCACCCAGGATCAACGACGGTATCTCGTTCCGCTGTCGGCCCGCGCCCCCGAGGCACTGGCGGACATGGCGGAGTCCCTGCACGACGTCCTGTCGGACACCGCGCACGACCTGAGGGACATCGGGTACACGCGCGCCCTGCGCCGCAGCCACCACGACCACCGGCTCGCGATCGTCGCCGCCACCGCGGCCGAGGCCGCAGAGAAACTCGGCGCCTTCGGCGCGGGGCACGAGACCAAGGGCGTCGCGGCCGGACGCGCTCCCGCGAAGGAGCGGCCGAAGCTGGCCTTCGTCTGTTCGGGCATGGGCCCCCAGTGGTGGGCCATGGCCCGGCAACTGCTGGACACCGAGCCGGTCTTCCGTGCCGCCGTCGAACGCTGCGACCAGGAGCTGAGCACGTACACCGGGTGGTCCCTGCTCGACGAACTCCTCGCACCCGAGGAGGAGTCCCGCATGGCCGAGACGGAGGTCGCCCAGCCGGCCAACTTCGCGGTCCAGGTGGGCCTGGCCGAGCTGTGGCGGTCCTGGGGCGTCGAGCCCGACGGCGTCGTCGGACACAGCACCGGCGAGGTCGCCGCACAGTACCTCGCGGGCGTTCTCAGCTTCGAGGACGCGGTCAAGGTGAACTACTACCGCAGCAGTCTCCAGCAGCGGGCCACCGGAGCCGGCCGGATGCTCGCGGTGGGCATGACCCCCGAGACCCTCAACCAGGCCGTGGCCGACGCGGGCCCCCTGGTCTCGGTCGCCGCCGTCAACAGCCCGACCGCGGTCACCCTGGCCGGTGATGCCGGGATCCTCCAGGACATGGCGGCCCAGCTGGAGACCTTCGGGGTCTTCCACCGGTTCCTGTCCGTCAAGGTCCCGTACCACAGCCACTACATGGACCCCCTGCGGGAGGACCTGGAAAAGGGACTGGCCGACATCCGCCCGGCCTCCGCCACCCTTCCCCTGTACTCGACCGTGACCGGCACCCGCATCGACGGCCGGACCGCCGACGCCCACTACTGGTGGCAGAACGTCCGCGCGACCGTCCTGTTCGCGGCCGCCTTCCGGCAGCTGCTGGCCGACGGATACACCCACTTCGTCGAGCTCGGCCCCCACCCCGTCCTGGCCGGCTCCATGCGGGAACTGCTCGCGGAACAGCAGCAGGAGGGGCTCGTGGTGCCCTCACTGCGCCGTGACGAACCCGACGACGCCGTACTCCTCGGGTCACTCGGTGCCCTCTACAGCAACGGCCACGAGGTGAACTGGGAGGTGTTCTACGGCGGGGACGCACGCCTGCTCGACCTGCCGCCCTACCCGTGGCAGCTCAAGAGCTACTGGAACGAATCGGCAGAGGCCCGCGAAGACCGCCACTACACCCAGGTCCACCCCCTGCTCGGGCAGCACATGAACGCCACCCATCCCACCTGGGAGCGGGAGATCAACTCACGGTTGCTGCCCTACCTGGCCGACCACCGGGTCCAGGGGAACACGGTGCTTCCCGGCGCCGCCTTCATCGAACTGGCCCTGGCAGCTGCTCACGAGGTGTACGGCGAGGGCGACTACTCCCTTGAGAACCTGGAACTGCGCAAGGCCCTCGTGCTGCCCGGCACGGCCGACCCGAGGCTGCGCACCACCCTGTACCAGGAGTCGGGCCGGGTCGAGATCTCCAGCTACGCGGCCTCGCCCGGCGGCGACCGCACCTGGACGCTGCACGCGACCGCATCGCTCGGCCGACGGCCACAGGCCCGCACCGAACGGGACCTGGACGAGGCACGCGGCACCTGCGAACACCACGTGTCCCGTGACGAGTTCTACGGCCTGGTCGAGCACATGGGCTTCCAGTACGGGCCGGCGTTCCGGACGGTCGCGGAGATCGCCACCGGCCCGCGGCACACCGTCGGGCGGGTCACCGTCCCCGAGCCCGTGCGCGGCGAACTCGGAACCTACCGGTTCCACCCCAGCCTGATCGACGCGGCCTTCCAGGTCCTGCTGACGTCCGCCGCGCCACGGGAAGCGGACGAGAGCCTGCCGTCCGGGCCGTACCTGCCCGTGGGCGTCGACAGCATCACCGTTCTCGGCCGCGCGGCCGACGAGATGTACGTGGTGGCCGAGGTCGCCGAGGCCGACGCACGGGTCATCGTCAGCGACATCTCCCTGTGCGACGCCCAAGGCAGGGTCCTCGTCGACATCCGGGGGTTCAGGGCACAGTCCCTCGACACCGCGGCCGGCCTGGCCCCCGCACGCATCGACCAGAGCCTCTACGAACTCCAGTGGCGCCCCGCGCCGCCCGAGGACGACCCGGCGAACGGAGCCGGCGACGCTCCGGAGGACGACCCGGCGGGCACCTGGCTCCTCTTCACCGGCACCAGCGGAGTCGGCGCCGAGGCGCTCCGGCACTTGACCCGGGCCGGGCGCCACGTCGTCACGGTGTCCCCCGGCGAGGTGCCCGAGCCCGTCCGGACCCCGGACGGCGGCTATGTGATCGACCCCGCCCGCGCCGATCACTACCAGCGGCTCCTGCAGAACCTCGCGCACGAGACCGAGATCTGCAGAGTCGTGCACCTGTGGAGCCTCGACGTGCCGTTCACCGAGGACAGCCCGGCCGCGGCACTCCAGGACGGCCAGGACCTGGGAGTGCTCTCGGTCCTGCACCTGATGCAGGCGCTCTCCGCCGGGGTCACCAAGCTGCTGCCGCGGGTGTGGCTGGTCACCCGTACGGCGCAGGCGGTCGGAGAGGCCCCGCGCCCCCTCGCCCTGCCGCAGTCCCCGATGTGGGGGATCGGCCGCGTGATCGGCCACCAGGAGTTCGCCGGCATGTGGGGCGGCATGGTCGATCTCGACGCCGGGCCGGACGCGGAGGAAGCGCGCCGTCTCGTCGACGAGATCACCGCGCGGCACGGCGAGGACCAGATCGCGTTCCGGAACGGGCAGCGGTACGTCGCACGCCTGGCGCGTTCCGAGAACCTCACCCCACCCTTCCCACTGACCCTGCACGACGACGTGACCTACCTGGTCACCGGCGGCTCCGGTGCGCTCGGACGCCTGGTCGCCCGGTTCCTGGCCGACCGAGGTGCACGCCACCTCGTGCTGATGGGACGGACGCCCGTTCCCCCGCGCGAAACCTGGCACGGTCTGCCGCCCGAGCACGCCCAACGCGACCTGGTCGACGAGCTGCTCCGGTGGGAAGGCCGCGGGGTGCGGGTCCACTGCGCTGCCGTCGACACCGCCGACGAGGCGCAGCTGCGCGCATGGTTCGCCGAACACCAGCGGCTTCGCCGGCCACCGATCGGGGGAGTCGTGCACGCCGCCGGCGTCGTCGAGGACGAGCTGATGCTGCGGATGAGCCGGGACACCTTCCAGCGCGTGATGCGGCCCAAGCTGAACGGCGGTTGGCTCCTGCACCGCCTGTTCGCCGACACCCCGCTGGAGTTCTTCGTCCTGTTCGGCTCGGTCGGATCCGTCATCGCCTCCGCCGGCCAGGCCAACTACGCGGCCGCGAACGCCTTCCTCGACACGCTCGCCCAGCACCGGCGGTCCCTGGGCCTCCCCGCCCTGAGCATCGGCTGGGGGCCGTGGTCGGTCGGCATGGTGGAGCAGCTCAACCTGGAGCAGATGTACGCGCGGCGCGGCATCGAGCTGATCACCCCCGAGGCCGGAACGAGGATTCTCGGCCGCCTCATCGGCCAGCGCCCGGCACACGTGGTGGCGATCACGGCCGACTGGGCGACCGCCCGGACGACGTCCATGCAAGGACAGCTCCCGCCGATGTTCGGCGAGCTCGGTGTGGCGCAGGCCGACCTCCAGGGCGAGGACGACGCGGTCGGCGCCGACGCCGTACTCGCGACCCTGCGGAGCACGTCCGACGCGGACCGCCCGGGTGTGCTCGCGGCACACCTGCACGACATCGCCGCACTGGTCCTCAAGCTGGACCCGGCGGAGTTCGGCGACGAGGAGAACCTCAGCAACCTGGGCATCGACTCGCTGATGGCGGTCGAGGTCAAGCACCGCATCGAGGCGACACTGCGCGCGGACGTCTCGGTCCTGGACCTGCTCCAGGGGGTGACCGTCCTCGACCTCACCACCCGGATCCTGCCGCTTCTCGCGCTGCAGGAGCCCGGCGAGTCCGCCCCTGCCGAGACCGCCGCGACCGGCCAGGACACACCGGGCGAGGGACCGCAGGAGGAGGAACTCGCGGCGCTGCTCGCGGAGGTGCCTCCCGAGGAACTGGAGCGACTCCTCGACGAACTGGAACAGGACCCATCGAGAACCCGACGGGAGCGATGAACCATGACCCTGTCGCTTGGCAGACTGCGTCGCGCCGTGATGGGCGTGTCGGACGCGGAGGCCACCTCCTTCAGCAGGGGCGACACCCCGACGTGGAAGCACCTCGAGACCGTCGTGCGGACCGCGGTCGGCGGTTACCACGCGGTCCTGGACGGCAGCCGCTTCGAGGACCTGATCCCTCGCCTCGACCGGACACCTCTGGAACTGCGCGGATACGCCTACGAAGGAGCAGCCATGGGACTGACCGGCCTGGACTGCTTCCTGCCGGGCAGCTCCCGGCTCCAGGCCTACATGGCGGGCCCCGGGAGCCCGCACATCTACATGGTCCACATCGGCGCGGGCGAGGCGCTGGCCAGGCTGCGCCGCAAGCCGGAGCCGTTCATGCGGCGCCTGTCCGATCCCGCGCTGCGGTGGCTGGTGATGGACGGCTACGGCTTCCACGAAGGCTTCTTCAAGCAGCGGCGGTTCGTGGAGCGGCAGCAGGTTCCGTTGCATCTGTCGGCCTTCGCCCGCCGCGTCTTCGACCAGGGCATCGGGCGGAGCATCTGGTTCACCTCGGGGGCCGACGCCGGCTGGATCTCCCGCACCATCGCGGCGTTCCCGGCACACCGGCATGCCGACCTGTGGCTGGGCATCGGCGTGGCCTGCGGGTACGTCGGCGGCGTCGAGCGGGCCACCGTCGAGGCACTGCGCGCGGCCGCCGGCCGGCACACGTCCCGGATGGCGGTCGGAACGGCGTTCGTGGCCAAGGGCCGGCTCCGCGCCGGCAATCCGATACCCGACACCGAGCTGGCCTGCGAGGTGCTGTGCGGCATCTCCGGCCAGGCGGCCGCGCGCCTCGTCGACCGGGCCTTCGAGGACCTGCCCGACACCCCGTCCACGCCGGCCTACGACACGTTGCAGCAACGCCTGGAGACGGGCCTCGCCGTCGCCTCCTCAGCGACGGGAGACGCATCATGACCGTGCTGGGAGCCGCGCTGAGGCCGCTGTTCGAGGTCAGCCCGTCGGACCTGCCGGCCGCCGCGTCGGACGCCGGTGCCGCCGCCGAGCGACTGAGCAGGGTGGTCTTCACGGTGACGGAGTGCTGCCAGATGACGCTCCTCAACCGCCGAGAGGCTACGTTGGTCCGCAAGCTGGACGCGTACCCCGAGGAGCTTCGCGGGTTCGCCTACGAGGGCGCGGGGGTCGGCCTCGCGGCTCTTGATCACCTGCTGCCGTGGAAGCAGCGCACCCGCCGCTTCGTGGACGGTGCCGCGAGCCCGTACATCTTCGCGGTCTACCTCGGTGCGGGGATGGGCCTCGCCCGGCTGCGCCGCAATCCCGAACCGTTCCGCCGGCGGCTGCGCGACGACGTGTTCAACTGGGTGGTTCTGGACGGATACGGCTTCCACGAGGGCTTCTTCGCCCACCGCCGGCACGTCCAGGAGCGCGCCATGCCCAAGTACCTCAGCGGTTACGGACTGAGCGCCTTCGACCACGGTCTGGGGCGCAGCATCTGGTTCGCCTCGGGAGCGGACGTCAAGCGGGTCGTGGCGACCCTCGACGCGTTCCCCGAGTCACGCCGGGGCGACCTCTGGGCCGGCGTCGGCCTGGCCTGCGGGTACACCGGCGGGGTCGACGAGCCGACGGTCGAGGCGCTGCGCGCCCGGGCGGACGCCTACCGCGGCCGCCTCGCAGAAGGCGTGATCGTCGCGGCCAGGGCCCGGCAGCAAGTGGGCAACGCGGCCGAGCACAACGAGATCGCCTGCCGGGTGATCTGCGGAATCGACAGCCGCGAGGCGGCGGACATCGCCGCCACCGCCCTGGTCGATCTCCCGACCGACGAGGTCGAACCGGCCTACGAAATATGGCGCCAACGCATGCGCCGTCAGTTCGCCTGACCACTCAGGTGGCCACCAGCTGAGAACGGGAGGGAAAGTGTCCAACTCGGAATTCGCCATCCGCTTCTTCCTGGAGTTGACCGCGATTCTCGCGGTCTGCCGTCTCGTCGGTCTGCTCGTCCGCCGGATGGGGCAGCCGCTGGTCGTGGGGGAGATGATCGCCGGCGTCCTGCTGGGGCCGTCCCTGCTGGGACTGCTGTTCCCGGACGTACAGGAGAAGCTGTTCCCGCACGGCCCGTCCATGACCATGATCTACGTGGTCGCCCAGGTCGGACTCGTCCTCTACATGTTCCTGGTCGGCCTCGAGTTCGACACCGGCCTGATCCGCCACCGGATCCCCAGTGCCGTCTCGATCTCGCTGGCCGGAATCTTCACGCCCCTCGTCCTCGGCGCGCTGGCCGCGGCCCTGCTCGTGCGACAGGGCGACACGTTCTTCACCGACGGCGTCAAGAGCTGGCAGGCCATGCTGTTCATGGGAGCGGCCATCGCCATCACCGCCTTCCCGATGCTCGCCCGCATCATCTTCGAACGCCGGCTGACCGGGACCTCACTGGGCACCCTCGCACTGGCGGCCGGAGCCACGGACGACGCGGTCTCCTGGTGCCTGCTCGCCGTCGTCCTCGCCGTGTTCAAGAACGACATGCAGGTCGCCGTCCTGGCCATCGGCGGCGGCATCGCCTACGGCGTCGTCATGCTGACCGTCGGCAAGCGGCTGCTCGGCCTCCTGGGAACCAAGGCCGAGCGGGAGGGCGGGGTCAGTTCGCCCGTCATCACGCTGACGCTGATGATCCTCATGCTGGCGGCGTGGTTCACCGACTACATCGGGATCTACGCGGTCTTCGGGGCGTTCATCCTCGGGGCGGCGATGCCGCGCGGTGTCTTCGCCGACCGCATCCGCCACGCCCTCGAGCCGCTCACCGTCCACCTGCTGCTGCCCCTGTTCTTCGTGTTCTCCGGCCTCAACACGCAGATCGGCCTTGTCAACAGCGTGACCCTGTGGGGAGTCGCGCTGCTGATCCTCCTGATCTCCGTACTGGGCAAGGGAGTTGCCTGCTGGTTCGCGGCGCGGCTCAACAAGGAACCGCAGCGCGAGGCCCTGGCGCTGGGAAGCCTGATGAACGCGCGGGGCCTCATGGAGCTCATCCTGCTCAATATCGGGCTCCAGGAAGGACTGATCACCCCGACCCTGTTCACCATCCTGGTCTTCATGGCCATCGCGACCACGCTCATGGCCACCCCGTTGTTCGAGTACGTCTACGGCCGGTTCCGTCCGCAGCCGTCGTTCGAGGTCCTGTCCTCCGACGGGGCTGCCGCGAGCCTCGCCGAGACACAGGGAGGCCGATGATGGCCCTGCCTCTCGGAACGCTGCTCAAGCCGGTCTTCCCGCTGTCCGCGGACTCCTTTCCGAAAATGGCGGCCGAACGTTTCGGGGCCCAGGAGGACATGGACAAGACCTGGCTCACGTTCGAACCGGTCGCCCGCACGCTCGTGGACAGCTTCTACATGACGCTGGACCACCCACGGCACGAGAGCCTCGTCCCCCGGCTGGAGGCCGTGCCGCCCGGGCTGCGGGGGATCGCCTACGAAGGCGCCGGCATGGGGCTGATGCTGCTCGACAGCCTGTTCCCGTACAAGAAGCGGCTGCCCGCGTTCATCCACGGGCCCGGCGCGCCCTACCGCTGTCTGGTCTACATCGGCGCCGGACTCGTCCTGCCCCGTGTCCCCGTCAGCCCGCAGCACTTCCTCGCCCGTCAGGACCCCTTCCTGCGCTGGCTGGTGATGGACGGCTACGGCTTCTACGAGGGCTTCTTCTCCTGGCGTGACATCGTCGAGCAGCACCGGACACCGCGCCGGATCCGCGGCTACGCGGCACGCGCCTTCGACCACGGTCTGGGGCGCAGCCTGTGGTTCTCCACCGGCGCCAATGTCCAGCGGATCATCGACACCATCCACGCCTTCCCGGCCCCGCGGCAGGGCGACCTGTGGAGCGGCATCGGCCTGGCCTGCGCCTACGCCGCGGGAGTCATGGACCGGGACGCCATCGTCACCCTCCTTCAGGCGGCGGGCCGACACCGTGCCGACCTCGCCACCGGCACCGCGGTCGCCTCCATTTTCCGTGAGCAGTCCGGGCAACACGCCCCTCACACGGAAGTGGCATGCGACGTCGTGTGGGGGAGGGGAGCGGCCGCGGTCGCCGCCATCGCCCACGAGGCCGGCCGGCCCGTCGGCAGGGCGGGCATCGCCGACCGGGCGGGCACCGAACCCGCCTACGAACGGTGGCGCCAGGAGATCCGAGCAGCCTGGCTCGGCACACCGGTCCCCGCCTCGGCAGCGAAGGAGCCCCGCGCATGACCACTGCCGGAGCTGTCCGGAGGCGGCTGTTCGGAATCCCGTCCGCCAAGGCGGTGTTCTCCCGGCCGGGGTTCGCCCCGGAGGCATGGGAGCGTTTCGCACCGGTGGCGTGCTCTCTCATGGAGGGCTATCACGCGGCACTCGAGGATCCCCGGCTGCGGGTTCTCGCGGCGCGCCTGGAGGCGGTGGAACCTCCGCTGAAAGGGTTTGCCTATGAAGGCGCGGGCATGGGGCTGGCGGCACTGGACGCCGTCACGCCCCGCAAGCGGCGACTCGACGACTTCGTCGCCGGGCCCGGCGCCCCCCACATCTACCCGGTCTATGTCGGCGTGGGCCTCGCCTACGCACGGCTGAGGCGGACCCCGGAAAGCCAACTGGCGGGCCTCGACCCGCTGCTGGGCTGGGTGACCGCTGACGGCTACGGCTTCCACGAGGCCTTCTTCAAACGCCGGCGATACGTCGAGCAGCACGCCGTGCCCACCCGGCTGTCCCGGCACGGCCGCCGGTTCTTCGACCAGGGCGTGGGCCGGGCGCTGTGGTTCTCCAGCGGCGGGGTGGTGGACCGCGTCACCCGCCTCGTCGCGGGGTTCCAGCCCGAGCGGCACGCGGACCTGTGGAGCGGCGTGGGCCTCGCGTCGGCCTACGGCGGCGGCGCCGACGAGGCCGCACTGCGCTCGGTCCTCGCATACGCCTCCGCCTGCCGGCCGCAGCTGGCCCGCGGCGCGGCGACCGCGGCATGGGGACGCCGCGCCGCGGGCAACCCGGCCGCGCACACCGACCTCGCGTGCCGGGTCTTCTGCGGACGCGGCAGCGAGGACGCGGCCGCCGTCGTCGAGGAAGCGGCCCGCGACCTGCCCCTGATCAGCGTCGAACCACGCTACGAGATCTGGCGCAGGCGCACCGAGGACAAGCTCGCCGCCGGTGTGCCACAGAACCGGTCGAGCGACCTCACCGAGTGATCCGCTCACGCCCGGAAGAACCCCGAGGAAAGGGAATCGGCCGTGTACGACGCCATCGTGATCGGTGCCCGTGTGTCCGGCGCACCCACCGCCATGCTGCTCGCCAGGAAGGGATACCGTGTGCTCCTGCTGGACCGGGCCACCTTCCCCAGCGACACCGTCTCGACCCACATGATCACGGTCGAGGGCAGCGCCCAGCTCAGGCGCTGGGGCCTGCTCGGCCAGATAGAGGCCTCCCAGTGCCCTCCCGTGACCAACATCGTCCTCGATCTCTGCTTCGACAGGTACGGCCACTTCACCCTGGAGGGCTTCCCCTATCCGGTCGACGACGGCTTCGCCGCCATATACGCCCCCAAACGCACCATCCTCGACAAGATCCTGGTGGACGCCGCCGCAGCAGCCGGCGCCGATGTCCGCGAGGGCTTCTCCGTGCGGGAGGTGCTCACCGAGGACGGCAGGGTGGTGGGGATCCGCGGACGAGGTGCCAGCGGTATGACCGTCACCGAGCGGGCCCGCATGGTCATAGGCGCGGACGGCCTGCGGTCGATCGTCGCACAGACGGTCTCGGCACCCGAGTACCACGTCGTCCCGCCCAAGGCCTTCGGCTACTACACCTACTGGGACGACGTGGAACTCATGGGTCTGGAGTTCTACACCCGCCCCGGCAGCACCGTCATCGCGTTTCCCACCCACGACGATCAGGCCGCCGTGTTCGTCGAACGGCCGGAGCGCGACTTCGCCGACTTCAAGGCCGATGTGCACGCCGGATATCGCAAGACGGTCGACGACATCGCTCCGGGACTGGGGGCACGCCTCGAAGCCGGGAAGCTCGCGCACCGGTACATGGGAGCGGGAAACCGGCCCAACTTCTTCCGCAAGCCCTTCGGCCCCGGGTGGGCACTGGTCGGTGACGCCGGTGTCCACAAGGATCCGATCACCGCCCAGGGCATCACCGACGCGTTCCGGGACGCCGAGCTGCTCGCCCAGGCCCTCGACGCCGGGTTCTCCGGGCGGATGCCCCTCGAAACGGCCTTGCGCACGTACGAGTTCCGGCGCAACGAGGCCCTCAAACCCCTCTACGACTTCATCGTGGATCACGCCGCGATGGAGCCGTTCGACCCCGCGTTCCAAGACGTGCTTGCCGCGATGCGGGGCGACCAGGACGCCATCAACCGGTTCTTCGGGGTCATCCAGAACACGGTCCCCTGGGCGGAGTTCTTCTCCCCGCAGAACCTGTCCGCCCTCATGGGCCTCACCGGGCCGGACGTTCCCACCGAGCCGGAACTCGCCGACGCCGGCTGAGCCGCCGTACCCCGGACGGCGCTCGAGGCCCGGCGCCGTTCAGTCCATCCCTTCCACGTGGAGATGCCCATGGCCTACGTGATCACCGAAGCCTGCGCCGGGAACAAGGACACCGCCTGCTGGGAGGCGTGCCCCGCCGACGCGATCCACCCCGGCCCGAACGAGGCGTCCTTCGGCACACACGTCCAGCTCTACATCGATCCGACCGAGTGCATCGACTGCAGTGCCTGCGAACCGGTGTGCCCGGTGGAAGCGATCTACCCCGAGGACGACGTGCCGGAGGAGTCGCGGGACTCCATCGCCGTGAACCATGACTTCTTCGCGGACCACAGAACCTGACAGGGCGCAGCAGGTTCACGAGGGGCGGGCAGACCGATGGGGGAGTGGATCTGCCCGCCCCTGTGTGCGTGTTCGCCCAACGGGGGACCTGAGCGAACATCACGGGACCGTGGTCGCCGGTCCACCGGATACAGCGCACGCGGCGCCGCCGGCGTCACAGGCCCGCCTGCCGGCGGTGGCCGTCCCCGGGACCTGGGCGGGACGGCCCGCACCGGCTCCGTAGACTGCCGGTGTGGCTGAGCAGAGGATGAGCGGTGCGAAGAGCGGTGGCGATGCGGAGCGCCCGGCCCTCCCGGCGACCAGCTGGGCGGTGCTCGGACTGCTCTCCTTCGGTGAGGAGCTGTCCGGTTACGACCTGAAGAAGTGGGCGGACTCGTCGCTGCGCTTCTTCTACTGGAGCCCTTCGTTCAGCCAGATCTACGGCGAGCTCAAGCGGCTGGAGAACGCCGGCTACGTCACCTCGCGGATGGTCGCGCAGGGGACCGGCAACCGCGACAAGCGGGTCTACCGGATCACCGACGCGGGAACGGAGGCGGTCCGCACCTGGGCGCGCGAGGCACCGGTGGAACCACCGGTGCTCAAGCACGGCGTCATGCTCCGGCTGTGGCTCGGCCACCTGCTGGAGCCGGAGCAGATGCGCGACGTGCTCGCCCGGCACCGGGAGTATGCCGAGACCATGCGGCAGCGCGCCGAGGCCGACGCCGAGGGCGGCCGCGCCGACGCGGCGTGGGCCTATCCCGTGCTCACCCTCAAGTGGGCGGAGCGGTACTACGCCTCGGAGCGGGACCTCGCCGACGCGATGCTGGCCGACCTGGAAGAGCTGGAGCGCAGGCGCCCGTAGGTCCTGCGGAAGTACAGGAGCGGCTCGGTGTCCCGGATGCGGTCCGCGGACGCCAGTGCGGTGACCCTGCCCAGTGCGATCACGTGGTCGCCACCGGGGAAGGTCCCCGCCAGGTCGCACTCGATCGTCGCGAGCGCCCCGTCGAGCAGCGGTGCGCCGTTCAGGCCGGGCTGCCGGCCGACCCCGGCGAACTTGTCCCCGCCGGTCACCGCGAACTGCCGGCACAGCTGTTGCTGGTCGGCCGAGAGGATGTTGACGGCGAAGCGCCCGGCCGCGCGGATCTTCGGCCAGGTGGACGAGGTCTGGGCCGGGCAGAAGCACACCAGTGGCGGGTCCAGCGACACCGAGGAGAACGACTGGACGGCCATTCCGGCGGGTCGCCCGTCGGGCTGTGTCGCGGTGATCACCGCGACCCCGGTGCAGAAGCTGCCGAGTACCTCCCGCATCGCCGCGTCGTCGACCTGTGCGGCCCTCGGGGGAACGGCCTTGGGGGTGAGTGTGGACATGCTCCACTCCATGTTCCTGGTGGGAATATTGCCAAGGGGAAGAGTCAGGCCGCGGTGAGGCCCAGGCCGGCGGCCAGCCGGCCGCGGTGCCAGGCCGGGGGACCGAAGAGCCGGCCCGAGCCGTGGGCGCGTTTGAAGTAGTGGTGGGCGGCGTGTTCCCAGGTGATGCCGATGCCGCCGTGCAGCTGGATCATCTCGCCCGCGACCGTGGAGAACGCTTCCGAGCAGGCGGACTTGGCGACGGCCACGCAGCGGGGCAGCTCCGGTGAGTCGTCCGCGGCGGCGAAGGCCGCGCCGAGCGCCGCCGAACGCGCCGACTCCACCAGCACGTACGCGTCTGCCAGCCGGTGCTTCACCGCCTGGAAGGAACCGATCGGGCGGCCGAACTGGACGCGCTCCCGGGCGTAGGCGACCGTCAGCTCGAGGCAGCGCTCGGCCGCGCCGACCTGCTCGGCGGCCAGTGCCGTGCAGGCGAGGTCCAGGACGTGTGCCAGCGCCCCGCCACCCCGGCCGTCCGCACCGATCAGCCGGCCCTCGGCGCCGTCGAGGACGACCCGGGCCTGGGCTCGCGTCCGGTCCATCGTGACGGCCGCTTCGCGTCGTACGCCCGCGCCGTCCACGGCCACGTCGAAGAGCGAGACCCCGGCAGCCGTACGGGCCGCCACCAGCAGCAGGTCGGCCTCGGCCCCGTCCAGCACATGCTCCTTCGCCCCGGTGATCCGCCATGTCCCGCCGGGTCCGGGTGCGGCAGCGGCCCGGATCGCCGAGGGGTCCCAGGAGCCCCGCTCGGCCCACGCCAGCGCGCCCACCGTGCGGCCCTGCGCGAGGGGCGGGAGCAGCCGCGAGCAGGCTGCCCGGTCGCCGGACGCGAGCAGCGCCTGCACCGTGAGCACCGCGGAGCCGAGGTACGGCACGGGGGACAGCACACGCCCCAACTCCTCCATGACCACGTGGACTTCCCGCGCCCCGCAGCCCGCGCCGCCGTACTCCTCCGGGACGGCGAGTCCCGCCACGCCGATCTGCTCGGAAAGGGGCCGCCAGGCCGCCGCGCCGTCGTGGTGTGCGAGCAGCGACCGCACAGCGGCCCGCAGCTCTTGCTGTTCCTCCGTCAGCCTCACCCGGCTGCTCCTTTCGGTAGGGCTTCGTGCGGCGTGCCGCAGGCTGGGTCCGGGCTCAGGGGGCGAGGACGCGGGCGCGGCAGGCGGAGGGGGTGCCCCATGCGTCCCGGAGGGGGCGGGCTTTGCGGATCCACAGGGAGAGGTCGGGCTCCTCGGTGTATCCGACGGCGCCGTGGAGTTGCAGGGCGGTGCGGGCCGCCGCGTACGCCGCCTCGCCGGCGGCGACCTTCGCCGCGGCGATCTCCCGGCCCGCGGCCGGATCTGCTGTGGCCAGCGCGAGGGCCGCGGCGTGCAGCAGCGGCTGGGCGAACTCCAGGGCGATGAGCGTGTCGGCGAGCCGGTGCTTGACCGCCTGGAAGGACCCGACGGCGACCCCGAACTGGGTGCGCTGCCGGACGTGGTCGACGGTGCGGGCCAGGAGGGTGCGGCCCAGCCCGAGGGCCTGGGCGGCCGTGGTCAGGCCTGCGACTTCGGCGGCGTGCGCGGCCGCCGCGATCACCTCGGGCCCCCGGGCCAGGACCGTTCCGCCATGTGGCCGGGCCAGTCGCCGGGCCGGGTCGTGGGACGGCTGGACCGGCCCGTGCCCGTCGGCCACCCGCAGCGTGTCGCCGTCGATGACGAACACGGCGTCGGACGCGTCCGCGTCCAGGGCGTAGGGGCTGCTCGCTCCAGGGGCGCACAGCGAGACGACGGCCTTGCCGGAGGCGATCTGCGGCAGCCATGTGCGCGTCACGTCACCGTCGTCGAGGCGGTCGAGAAGAGCGGCTGCGGCCACCGTCTCCACCAGCGGCCCCGGCACCGCGTGGCGGCCCAGCTCGCAGAAGGCGACGGTGAGTTCGAGGGGGAGCGGGCCGAGCCCGTCGTGCTGCTCCGGCACGGCGAGGGCGAAGACGCCGGCCTCGGCCAGGCGGGCCCACAGGGCGCGGCCGGGTGCGGTGTCCCCGGCCGCCCAGGCCCGTACGACCGCCGGGGTACGGGCCGCCTCCAGCAGGCCGTCCAGGGTGCGGCCGAACTCCCGCTGCTCGTCGTCGAGGAGGAACCGCATCACCGGCGTCCCTTCGGCAGGCCGAGCAGCCGCTCGGCGATGATGTCGCGCTGGATCTCGTTGGTCCCGGCGTAGATGGGACCGGCGAGGGAGAAGGTGTGACCCTCGGCCCAACTGCCGTGGGCCGGGGCCTCCGGGGCGCCGTCGGAGAGTTCCCCGTACGGGCCGAGCAGGTCGAGGGCGGTCTCGTGGAGCGCGATGTCCAGCTCCGACCAGAAGACCTTGTTCAGGCTGGACTCCGCGCCGATCGCTCTCCCCGTGGACAGGCGGGAGGCGCCTGCATAGGTGAACAGCCGGTAGGCGCGGGCGCCGATCACCGCGTCGGCCACCCGGTCGCGCAGCGCGGTGTCGGAGGGGTCGGCCCGGTCGCGCCACAGGGCGGTGAGGCGGTCGGCGGCCGCGGTGAACCGGCCGGGGCTGCGCAGGGTGAGCCCCCGCTCGTTGCCCGCTGTGCTCATCGCCACCCGCCAGCCCTGTCCGGGCTCGCCGATGGTGTCCTCGTCGGGCACGAAGACCTCGTCGAGGAACAGCTCGGCGAACGCGGGCTTGCCGTCCAGCCGTCCGATGGGCCGTACAGTCACCCCCTCGGCGTCCAGCGGGAACATCAGGTATGTCAGTCCCTGGTGGGGCTTCGGGGCGTCCGGGTCGCTGCGGAAGAGGCCGAAGGCCCGGTCGGCGAAGGCGGCCCGAGACGACCAGGTCTTCTGGCCGTTCAAGCGCCAGCCACCGTCGGTCCGTACGGCGGTGGAGCGCAGGGAGGCGAGGTCCGAGCCGGCTTCCGGTTCGGACCAGGCCTGGGCCCAGATCACCTCACCGCTCGCCATGGGGGGCAGGATCCGGGCGCGCTGCTCGGCCGTGCCGTGCTCGAAGAGGGTGGGGGCGAGGAGGCTGATGCCGTTCTGGCTGACGCGTCCGGGCGCGCCGGCGGCGTAGTACTCCTCCTCGAACATCAGCCACTCGAAGATGGTGGCCGCACGGCCACCGTAGTCCTCGGGCCAGGAGACCACCGACCAGCGCTCGGCGAACAGCGTGCGCTCCCACTCCCGGTGGGCCGCGAAGCCCTCCGCTGTCTCCAGGGAGGGCAGCGGGGCCTCCGGGACGTGGGCGGCGAGCCAGGCGCGGGCCTCGGCCCGGAAGGCGTCCTCCGTGGCGGAGAAGTCCAGGTCCATCAGGCCTCCTTCGTCCCGGCCGCCTTCATGGCGCGGATGTCCATGCCACCGAGGGAGTCGTTGGCGGTCTCGGCATTGTGGGCGTGGGCGAGCTGGTGCAGTCCGAACACGGAGTCCAGCCCGGCGTGCAGCCCCTGCAGGTCCTCGGCCTGGTTGACCGCGCGCTTGGTCAGCGCCAGGCCCATGCGCGGCATCTCGGCGATCCGCTGCGCCAACTCCAGCGTCCGGTCGGCCAGTTCCTCGCGTGGCACCACCCGGTTGACCATTCCGATCTCGTAGGCCCGCCGGGCGCTCATCCGGTCGCCGGTGTAGAGGAACTCCTTGGCGAGCCGCGGCGGCATCACCCACGGGTGGGCGAAGTACTCGACTCCGGGGATGCCCATCCGCACCACGGGGTCCGCGAAGAACGCGTCGTCGGAGGCGACGATCAGGTCGCAGACCCAGGCGAGCATCAGTCCGCCCGCGACGCACGCGCCCTGCACCGAGGCGATCACGGGCTTGGGCAGCTCGCGCCAGCGGCGGCACATGCCCAGGTAGACCTCGGACTCGCGGGCGAAGCGGCTTTCGGCGCCCGCCTTGTCCGAGTGGTCCCACCACAGCCCGGCCGTGCGGTCGAACGGCAGGTGGGCGTCGCGCTCGGGGGTGCCGATGTCGTGCCCGGCGGAGAAGTGCCTTCCCCTGCCGGCGAGGATCACGACCTTGACCTCGTCGTCGCCGGCCGCGCGGTAGAAGGCGCGGTCCAGGGCGTAGGTCATCGCGGAGTTCTGGGCGTTGCGGTGGTCGGGCCGGTTCATGGTGACGGTCGCGACCGGGCCCAGCTTCTCGTAGCGCACCAGGCCGTCGGACGTCGCCCGGGCCTCGTCGTGGGCAGCGGACATCAACCCCTCCTTCCCTAACAAGTGTTTGGTAGGTTAACGTACCGCCATGAGCGGCGTCGAGGAGTTCCGCACGGAGATCCGCGCCTGGCTGCGGGCCAACCTCACCGGTGAGTTCGCGGACCTGCGCGGGCGCGGCGGGCCGGGGCGGGAGCACGAGGCCTTTGCCGAACGCCTGGCCTGGGAGCGGCACATGGCGGCCGCGGGGTGGACCTGCGTCGGGTGGCCGAAGGAGTACGGCGGCCGGGGCGCGACCCTGGAGCAGCAGGTCGCCTTCCACGAGGAGTACGCGCTCGCGGACGCCCCCGCCCGCGTGAACCACATCGGCGAGCAGCTCCTCGGCCCCACCCTGATCGCTTTCGGTACCCCCGGACAGCGCGAGCGGTTCCTCCCGCCGATCGTTGCGGTGGAGGAGCTGTGGTGCCAGGGCTACAGCGAGCCGGACGCCGGGTCGGACCTGGCGAACGTACGGACCCGGGCCGAGCGGGACGGGGCGCAGTGGGTGGTGACCGGGCAGAAGATCTGGACCTCGCTCGCGCACGAGTCCGACTGGTGCTTCGTCCTCGCCCGCACCGAGCCCGGCTCCCCCCGGCACCAGGGGCTGTCCTGCCTTCTGGTGCCGCTGGACCAGCCGGGTGTGGAGATCCGGCCGATCACCCAGCTGACCGGCACCTCGGAGTTCAACGAGGTGTTCTTCGACGGGGCCCGCACGGGGGCGTCGCACATCGTCGGGGCGCCGGGGGAGGGGTGGAAGGTCGCCATGGCCACCCTCGGCTTCGAGCGCGGGGTGTCCACCCTGGGCCAGCAGGTCGGCTTCCGCCGCGAGCTGGAGGCGGTCATCGGGCTGGCGCAGCGCAACGGCGCGGCGGCGGACCCGCTGATCCGCGACCGCATCGCCCGGGCCTGGGTGGGACTGGAGACCATCCGGTTCAACGCCCTGCGCATGCTGGAGGGCGTCGCGGCCGGGGCCCCGGGCCCCGAAGCCTCGATCGGGAAGATCTTCTGGGCCACCTGGCACCGGGACCTGGGGGAACTCGCCATGGACGTCTGCGGCGCCGACGGCATGCTCGCCGCGGGGGAGCCGTACGACCTGACCGACTGGCAGCGGCTGTTCCTCTTCTCCCGCTCCGACACCGTCTACGCAGGGTCGAACGAGATCCAGCGGAACATCATCGCCGAGCGCGTCCTCGGCCTGCCCAAGGAGGCCCGCCCGTGACTACGCCGAACACGCACCCGCCGTACGTCCCCGGCCACGGTCTGCTCGCCGGCCGCACCGCCGTCATCACCGCCGCCGCAGGCGCGGGCATCGGCGGGGCGACTGCCCGGCGGCTGCTGGAGGAGGGCGCCGCCGTCGTCCTTTCCGACGCCCATGCCCGCAGGCTCAAGGAGTCCGAGGCAGAGCTGGCCGCCGAGTTCGGCACGGACCGGGTGGCCGCGCTGCCCTGCGACGTGACCGACGAGACGCAGGTCGGCGCGCTGTTCGAGCTCGCCGAGGAGCGCCACGGCCGGCTCGACATCGTGGTGAACAACGCCGGCCTCGGCGGCACCTGCGACCTCGTCGAGATGACCGACGAGCAGTGGGCGAAGGTCCTCGACGTCACCTTGAACGGCACCTTCCGGTGCACCCGCGCCGCCCTGCGCCGGATGAGGGCGGCAGGCGGCGGGGGCGTCATCGTCAACAACGCCTCGGTGGTCGGCTGGCGCGCGCAGAAGGGCCAGGCACACTACGCCGCCGCCAAGGCCGGGGTCATGGCCCTGACCCGCTGCGCCGCGCTGGAGGCCGCCGAGTACGGCGTACGGGTCAACGCCGTCTCACCGAGCCTGGCCATGCACCCGCACCTGGCCAAGGTCACCACCCCCGAGCTGCTCGCGGAGTTGACCGCCCGCGAGGCGTTCGGGCGCTACGCCGAGCCGTGGGAGGTGGCCAATGTCATCGTCTTCCTCGCCAGCGGCTACTCCTCGTACCTGACCGGGGAGGTCCTGTCGGTCAGCAGCCAGCACCCGTGACGCGAGAATGGCCAGGTGCCGAAGAACAGCAAGAAGACCATGGTGAGCGCGACGCCCGAGCGGCGCGAGGAACTGCTGGCGACCGCCGCCGAGGTGTTCGCCGCGCAGGGCTACAACGCCACCACCGTCCGCAGGATCGCCGACGCCGCCGGGATGCTGGCGGGCAGCCTCTACTACCACTTCGACTCCAAGGAGTCGATGCTCGACGAGATCCTCTCCACTTTCCTGGACGAGCTGTGGGCCCGGTACGACGCCGTGCTCGCTTCCGGGCTCGGCCCCCGGGAGACGCTCGAGGCGCTCGTGACCGAATCCTTCCGGGAGATCGACCGGCACCGTGCCGCCGTCGCCATCTACCAGAAGGAGTCCAAGCACCTGCTGGACCAGCCGCACTTCCAGTACCTCGCCGACTCGCAGGCCAGGTTCGAGAAGGCGTGGCTGGGCACGCTGGAGCGCGGGGTGGCCGCCAAGGCCTTCCGCGTCGACCTGGACATCAGGCTCACCTACCGCTTCGTGCGCGACACGGTGTGGGTCGCCGCGTCCTGGTACCGGCCCGGCGGACAGCACAGCCCCGAGGAGATCGCCCGCCAGTACCTGTCGATGGTGCTGGAGGGCATCGCGGTCCGCGAATGACACCGGAAACGTCACAGAAGGAGCAACAGGCATGCCCGAGGCATACATCGTCGAAGCGGTACGCACCCCGGTCGGCAGGCGGAACGGCGGGCTCGCGGCCGTCCACCCGGCCGACCTCGGCGCCCATGCACTGAAAGCGCTGATGGAGCGCTCGGGCGCCGACCCGGCCGCCGTCGAGGACGTCGTCCTCGGCTGCCTGGACACCGTCGGGCCGCAGGCCGGCGACATCGCCCGCACCTGCTGGCTCGCCGCGGGACTGCCCGAGGAGGTCCCCGGCGTGACCGTCGACCGCCAGTGCGGCTCCTCCCAGCAGGCCCTGCACTTCGCCGCCCAAGGTGTCCTCTCCGGCACCCAGGACCTGGTGGTCGCGGGCGGCGTGCAGAACATGTCGCAGATACCCATCGCCTTCGCCAGCCGCCAGGCGGCCGAGCCGCTGGGGCTGACCGAGGGCCCGTACGCCGGCTCCGCGGGCTGGCGCGCCCGCTACGGCGACCAGCCGGTCAACCAGTTCCACGGTGCCGAGCTCATCGCCGCCAAGTGGCACATCTCCCGCCGTGACATGGAGGAGTTCGCCCTGCGCTCCCATCAGCGGGCCCTGCGCGCCATCGACGAGGGCCGCTTCGACCGCGAACTCGTCCCGTTCGGGGAGGCGACCTGCGACGAGGGCCCGCGCCGCGACACCAGCCTGGAGAAGATGGCGGCCCTGCGGCCGCTGATCGAGGGCGGCCGGCTCACCGCCGCCGTCTCCTCGCAGGTCTCCGACGGCGCCTCGGCGATGCTGCTCGCCTCCGAGCGGGCCGTGCGCGAGCACGGGCTCACCCCGCGCGCCCGCATCCACCACCTGTCCGTACGCGGCGAAGACCCGATCCGGATGCTGTCCGCGCCGATACCGGCCACGGCCTACGCCCTGAAGAAGGCCGGGATGACGCTCGACGACATCGACCTGGTCGAGATCAACGAGGCCTTCGCCTCCGTGGTGCTGGCCTGGCTGAAGGAGACCGGCGCCGACCCGGAGAAGGTCAACGTCAACGGCGGCGCCATCGCCCTCGGACACCCCCTGGGCGCCACCGGCACCAAGCTCATGACCACGCTGCTGCACGAACTGGAGCGCACCGGCGGCCGCTACGGCCTCCAGACCATGTGCGAAGGCGGCGGCCAGGCGAACGTCACCATCATCGAGCGCCTCTGAGGGGTCGCTAGCAGCATCGAGATCGAAGCGGCAGAGCTCCTGGCCGCCGTTCCGGCAGCCAGGACGGCGCCGATCGCCGACCTCCCGCCGGACGAGACGGTATGACCATCCGCGAGGCCACCCCCGCGGACGCCGATGACATCTACCGTCTGCTGAGCGGTTTCGTGACGAGCTACCGTGCGACCGAGCGCGCGCAAGGCGGCCCTGGGCTCCCTCCTGGCGCAACAGCTTCCGCCCGGCACCTGTGACACCCCTCCGCTCGTACGGCGGACGCGGGGAGCACGCATGAGATCGACTTCTTGGGTAGGGGATTCTCCCCGAGGCTGAGCAGGGCGCGGCCGCTCAGCCTGCCGGCGGCAGGGCGCGGAGGGTGGCCTGGGCCTCGGACATGATGCGGTCGACGAGGCCGGCGCAGGACGGCAGGTCGTCGATCAGTCCCGCGACCTGGCCGGAGGCCATCACGCCGAGGTCGGTGCGGCCCTCGACCATGGATGCCCTGAGCAGCATGGGCGTGTTGGCGGCCAGCAGCACCTGACTCCAGGTCAGTTCCTTGCCGTGCTTCATGGCCAGGCCGTCGCGCACCATCCCGGCCCAGCTCATGCCGGTGTGCTTCTTGAACCCCGCCGCGTGGCGGATCGCCCGGAGCAGCGCGGCGGTGCGTCCCGAGCGCTCGAGGGCGTCGACCAGTTCGGTGCGCAGCATCCGGTGCGGCAGGCCGTCGACCTTGGTGGTGACGGTGACGTCCTGGACCGACGCGGCCAGGTAACGGGCCTTGACCGCGTCGGGGACGGTGCTGTCGGAGGTGAGCAGGAACCGGGTGCCCATGGCGATCCCGGCGGCACCGTAGGCCACTGCGGCGACCAGGCCGCGGCCGTCGTGGAAGCCGCCGGCCGCGATGACCGGGATGTCCACGGCGTCCACGATCTGGGGGAGCAGGACGGTGGTGGCGACGGTGCCGGTGTGGCCGCCGCCCTCGCCGCCCTGCACCACCACCGCGTCGGCGCCCCACGCGGCGACCTTCTCGGCGTGCCGCCGGGCGCCGATGGAGGGGATGACGACTACCCCGGCGTCCTTGAGCCGTGCGATCAGCTCCCGGGAGGGCGCGAGTGCGAAGGAGGCGACCTTCACCCCCTCGTCGATGATGATCTGTACGCGCTCGGCCGCGTCCCCGGCGTCCGCCCGCAGGTTGACTCCGAAGGGCGCGTCCGTACGGGACTTCACCTCGCGGACGGCGGAGCGGAGCTGCGCGGTGGTCATGGTGGCGGAGGCGAGGACGCCGAGCGCTCCGGCACCCGCGGCGGCCGAGACCAGGCGGGGTCCGGCCACCCACCCCATGCCGGTCTGCACGATGGGGTGCCGGACCCCGACGAGCTTGGTCAGGGGGGTCTCGATCCTGATCTCCGTCATGCCGAGGGCACCTCGCGCTCACGCATCCCCTTGGGGTCGATGACCTCACGGATCAGGCGCAGTTCCTGGTCGGTGGGCTCGCGGGTGTACGGCACCTCGTCGGGGATCGTGAGCGGGAAGCCGGTGGCCTCGACGACCTGCCCGACCGTGACTCCGGGATGCGTGGAGCGCAGCCGCATAGTCCGATCCCGGGTCTCGAAGTCGAAGACGCCCAGGTCGGTGATGACGTTCGGGATGCGGTGGTAGCGGGTCGCGGAGGGCCCGGCTGCGGCGGCGCGGTCGTAGCCGACGCCGCAGACCATGTCGACGCGCTCCACGAACACGCGTCGCGAATGCCGCGGCACCCAGTAACTGGTCGGGTTGTTGAGGGTGTTGACCGGGGCGCCGCGCACGCCCAGCAGCTGGCGGGTGGGCCGGGCCCAGTCGCCGATGCAGGAGATGTTCTGGTTGCCGTGCCGGTCGAGCTGGCTCGCGCCCATCATCACGTGCCGCCGCCCGGTGGCGACCAGCGCCAGGTGCTGGCGGTACGGCAGCCAGCCCTCCACCACCTCCGCCTCGGCGCCGGCCGCCGGGACGTCGCCGATGAGCAGCGCCTCGCCGTCGGTCAGCAGCAGCTCGGGGGAGAAGGTGAGCTTCGCCAGTCGTGCCCCGATCGCCGGGATCGTGCCCATCGGACTGGCCAGGACCTCGCCCGCGCCCCGCCAGGCCTCGGCGCACGCCAGAACGCACGTCTCGGCCCGCGTCGCCTTCGTCGTGATCACGCTTCCTCCTTGTGGAACGCCGCCACCGCGGCCTGGTAGGCCTCCTCGTCACCGGACAGGAACCGGTCGGCGAAGGCCCGCCAGGCCTCCGGGTCGCGGGCGGCCTGGGCGTAGGCGCGCTGGAACGCCTCGTCGCGGTCGTAGTCCGGGGCGCAGGAGGCGAAGTGCGCACCGTTCGGGGTCTCGACGACGCCGTCCACGAACGCCCGCTTGACCAGCAGGGTCTGCGGCCCGGCCTCCTTGAGCAGGTCGGCGGTGTCCACGATCCGCTCGCAGGAGACGTACGCGGCGTCGGCGGCCTCGCAGAACAGGTCGTCGAAGTACGGGTCGGGGCCGAGGTACTGGCCGTTGCCGTGGACATCGGCCCGGTTGAGGTGGACGAGCGCGGCGTCCAGGCGCAGGGCGGGGACGGCGGCCAGCTCCTCGCCGTCGTCGTACGGGGATGTGACCGTCCGCAGCCGCGAGTTGACCCGCATCACGTCCGAAGCCAGGCCGGCCCGGATCGGCATGAACGGCAGCCGGTGCACGGCCGCCGTCAGCCCCCACATGAACATCGCCTCGTCCAGCTCCACCAGCTCGAACGCACCCCGCTGCCGGGCAGCGGTGAAGTGCGGCTCCAGCGGGATCGAGTCGAGGGTCGCGAACGCCGCGACCAGCTTGCGGACCTTCCCGGCGGCCGCCAGTAGCCCGACGTCCGGGCCGCCGTACGACACCACGGTCAGATCGGTGACGTCCGAGCGGATTAGCGCCCGTACCAGTGCCATCGGCTTGCGCCGCGAGCCCCAGCCGCCGATTCCGATCGTCATGCCGCTGCGAAGCCGGCCGACCACCTCCTCGGGGGTCATCGTCTTGTCCCTCAACTCCGGTCCTCCTTGGCCGATACGAACGCGTCACGGTGCTTGTCCGCGATGCCGCTGAGATTGGCTTCGAAGGTGAAGCCCTGCTCGTAGCGGTAGCTGCGGCGGACGTCGACCGGGTCGATGCCGTTGATCGCGGCCTTGGCGAGGCGGAGGAGGGAACCGTCCTTCGCGGCGATCTCCCGCGCCAACTCCATGGCCGCGTCCATGAGGTGGGCACGCGGGACCACCCGCCAGACCGAGCCGTGCCGGTGCAGCTCCTCGGCGGTGACGGTGCGTGAGGTGTAGTACAGCGCGCGCATCAGGTGCTGGGGGACCAGCCGGGCGAGGTGGGTGGCCGCGCCCAGCGCACCGCGGTCCAGCTCGGGCAGCCCGAAGGTCGCGTCCTCGCTCGCCACGATCGCGTCGGCGTTCCCCACCAGGCCGATGCCGCCGCCCAGGCAGAAGCCGTGCACGGCGGCGACCACCGGGACCTCGCAGTCGTAGACCGCGGAGAACGCCTCGAAGCAGCCGCGGTTGGCGCCGATGAGCGCCTCATGACCCTCGGTGCGCTGCATCTCCTTGATGTCGACGCCGGCGTTGAAGCCGCGGCCCGTGGCGGTGAGCACGACGCAGCGCACCTTCGGGTCGGACCCGGCGGTGCGTACGGCGGCGGCCAGGTCGTACCAGCCCTGCACCGGCAGGGCGTTGACCGGCGGGAAGTCCACGGTGACGACGGCGAGGCCCGCTTCCGGGACGGAGGTGGAGACACCCATGAGCAGATCAGCTACCTTTCCACCAAACATTTGTTAGGTCGCAAGGTAGCAGCGGTCCGCTCGCTGCGGGAGGTGCCCAATGGCGGCGATCATTGATCTGTCCGGACGCGTGGCCGTCGTCACCGGCGGAACACGGGGGGTCGGCGCGGGGATCACCCGGGCCCTGCTGGCCGCGGGCGCGGAGGTCGTGACCTGCGCGCGCCGCCCCCCGGACGAGCCGGTCGGGGCGGCGGGGCGGACCGCCGAGTTCCACCCCGTCGACCTGCGTGACCCCGCGGCGGTCCACGCCTTCTTCGAGCGAGTGCGGGGGGCGTACGGACGGTTGGACACCCTCGTCAACAATGCCGGGGGCACCCCCTTCCGGGCGCTCGGCGAGGGCGGAGCCGAACGGCACGCCCGGGTGGTCGAACTGAACCTCCTCGCGCCCCTGAACGCCTCCCTCGCCGCATACGAGCTGATGCGGAGTCAGGGGTCGGGCGGTTCGATCACCATGATCGGCAGCGTCAGCGGGACCCGCCCGTCACCCGGCACCGCCGCATACGGAGCGGCCAAGGCGGGCCTGGAGAACCTCGCCCGCTCCATGGCCGTGGAATGGGCCCCGGCGATACGGGTCAACACGGTGGTCCTCGGCATGGTCCGCACCGAGCTGTCCCCACTGCACTACGGCGACGAGGCGGGCATCGAAGCCGTCGGCCGCACCGTGCCGCTCGGCAGGCTCGCAGAGCCCTCGGACGTCGGCGACGCCTGCGTCTTCCTCGCCTCCGACCGCGCCGCGTACATCAGCGGCGCCGGCCTGCTCGTCCACGGCGGCGGGGAGCGCCCGGCCTTCCTCGATGCCGCCACCGTCAACAAGGTCACCGAAAGGACACAGCCATGACCAGCGGAATCTGCACCGGACGCGTCGCCGTCGTCACCGGCGCCGGGCGCGGGCTCGGCCGCGCACACGCCCTCGCCCTCGCCGCCGAGGGCGCCAAGGTCGTCGTCAACGACCTCGGCGTCGGCCTCGACGGCACCGGAGGGGCGGCCGGACCCGCTCAGCAGGTCGTCGAGGAGATCAGGGCGTTCGGTGGGGAGGCCGTCGCCCACGGCGGCGACATCGCCACCACCGACGGCGCGTCCTCGCTCATCGCCACCGCCCTGGACGCCTTCGGCCGCCTCGACACACTCGTCAACAACGCCGGGTTCCTGCGCGACCGCATGCTCCTCAACCTCGACGAGGACGACTGGGACGCCGTCGTACGCGTCCACCTCAAGGGCCACTTCCTGCCGCTGAAGCACGCCGCCGCACACTGGCGCACCGAGGCGAAGGCCGGCCGGACGCCCGCAGCGCGCGTCGTCAACACCAGCTCCGGAGCCGGGCTGCTGGGCAGCGTCGGTCAGGGCAACTACTCCGCGGCCAAGGCCGGGATCGTCGGCCTGACCCTCGTCGCCGCCGCCGAAATGGCCCGCTACGGCGTCCAGGTCAACGCCCTCGCCCCCGCCGCCCGCACCCGGATGACCGAGCAGACCTTCGCCGACACCATGGCCGCCCCCGAGGAGGGCGGCTTCGACGCCATGGCTCCGGAGAACGTCTCCCCCCTCGTCGTCTGGCTGGGCTCCGCCGCCTGCGCCGGGGTGACCGGCCGGATCTTCGAGGCCGAGGGCGGCCGGATCACCGTGATGGAGGGCTGGCGCCCGGGCCCCACCGCCGACAAGGGCGCCCGCTGGACCCCGGCCGAGGCCGGCGAGACAGCGCTGAAACTGCTCGCCGACTCCGAGCCGCCGCAGCCGGTGTACGGGGCACGGTGACCGTAAGTCCCAGAAGGCCGGGCGCCCGCAGCGGACGCCCGGCCGTCACCGGAACACGTTTCCCGGTCAGCGGGAATTCGCGCTCCCTGCTCGCAGACACCCGCGCTTAGCCTCCCGGGACAGCCCAACGCCCCGCAGAGGACCCCCATGCTCACGGACCCCCTGAGGCAGCGCGCGGCGGAGATCCTGCGCTCCGCCGAGCACAGCCGGACGCCGGTCGCCCCGCTGACCGAGATCTTCCCGGAGATCGACACCGAGGACGCGTACGAGATCCAGCTCGTCAACATCCGGCACCGCGTCGCCGCCGGAGCCGAGGTGCGCGGCCACAAGGTCGGCCTGTCGTCCCCCGTCATGCAGCAGATGATGGGGGTGGACGAGCCGGACTACGGCCACCTGCTCGACGACATGGAGCTGAGCCCGGACCGTCCCGTGTCCGTCTCCCGCTACTGCTGCCCGCGCATCGAGGTCGAGGTCGGCTTCGTCCTCGGCGACGACCTGCCGGGCGAGGGCTGCACCGGGACGGATGTGCTCGCCGCCACCGAACGCGTCGTGCCCGCACTGGAGTTGATCGACAGCCGGATCCGCGACTGGCGGATCACCATCGCCGACACCATCGCGGACAACGCCTCCTCCGCCGGATACGTCATCGGCGAGGGCCGCGCCCCACACGAGCTGGACCTGAAGGCGATCGACGCCCGGCTGACCAGCGGCGGTGAGCTGCTGGCCGAGGGCCGCAGCGACGCCGTGCTCGGTGACCCGGCCGTCTCCGTCGGCTGGCTCGCCCGCACCGTGGCCCGCTTCGGCGTGCCCCTGAAGAAGGGGCACGTGGTGCTGCCCGGCTCCTGCACCCGCGCCGTCGACGTGGTGGCGGGACAGACCTTCACCGCCGAGTTCAGCCGACTGGGCTCGGTCTCCCTCTCGTTCATCTGAGGTGATGCAGCGTCATGACGCCCACCAAGACCAAGGCGACCGCCGCGATCGTCGGATCCGGCAACATCGGCACCGACCTGCTCCACAAGCTGCAACGCTCCGAACTCGTCGAGCCGCGCTGGATGATCGGCGTCGACCCCGGCAGCGAGGGCCTCGCCCGCGCCCGTGACGCCGGCCTGGAGACCAGCCATGAGGGTGTCGACCGGCTGCTCGCTCAGGACGAACTCCCCGACCTCGTCTTCGAGGCCACCTCCGCCTACGTCCACCGGGCCAACGCACCGCGCTACGCCGAACTCGGCATCCGCGCCGTCGACTTGACCCCGGCGGCCGTCGGTCCCGCCGTCGTGCCGCCCGCCAATCTGCGCGAGCACCTCGACAAGCCCAACGTCAACATGATCACCTGCGGCGGGCAGGCCACCATCCCCATGGTGTACGCCGTCTCCCGCGTGGTGCCCGTGCCGTACGCGGAGATCGTCGCCTCGGTGGCCTCCCTCTCCGCCGGGCCCGGAACCCGCGCCAACATCGACGAGTTCACCCGCACCACCTCCCGCGGCATCGAGACCATCGGCGGCGCCGAGCGCGGCAAGGCGATCATCATCCTCAACCCCGCCGAGCCACCCGTCATCATGCGCGACACCGTCTTCTGCGCGATCCCCGAGGACGCCGACCGGGAGGCGATCACCCAGTCCGTCAAGGAGATCGCCGAGCAGGTCGCCTCCTACGTGCCCGGCTACCGGCTCCGCAGCGAGCCGCAGTTCGACGAGCCGCGCCCGGAGAACGGCCGGATGGCGCGCGTCGCGATCTTCCTGGAGGTGGAGGGCGCGGGCGACTACCTGCCGCCCTACGCCGGAAACCTCGACATCATGACCGCCGCCGCCACCAAGGTCGGTGAGGAGCTCGCCAAGGCGCTCCTCGCCCCGGGCGCGTAAGGAGCTCCCCGCATGCCCTACTCGGACACCCTCGACATCCGGATCACCGACTCCTCGCTGCGCGACGGCTCGCACGCCAAGCGGCACCAGTTCACGGGCGAGGACGTACGGTCCGTCGTAGCGGCCCTCGACGGCGCCGGCGTCCCGGTGATCGAGGTGACGCACGGCGACGGGCTCGGCGGCTCGTCCTTCACCTACGGCTTCTCCAAGACCCCCGAGCAGGAGCTGATCAAGACCGCGGTGGACACCGCGCGGCAGGCGAAGATCGCCTTCCTGATGCTCCCCGGACTCGGCGTCAAGGACGACATCCGGGCCGCCCACGGGAACGGCGCGAGCGTGTGCCGCATCGCCACCCACTGCACCGAGGCCGACATCTCGGTCCAGCACTTCGGGCTCGCCCGCGAAAGGGGCCTGGAGACCGTGGGCTTCCTGATGATGGCCCACGCGACGACACCCGAGAAGCTGGCGCGGCAGGGCCGCATCATGGCCGACGCGGGCTGCCAGTGCGTGTACGTGGTCGACTCGGCCGGGGCCATGGTGATGGACGACGTCACCGCCCGGGTCCAGGCGCTGGTGGCCGAGCTCGGCGACGACGCCCAGGTCGGCTTCCACGGACACGAGAACCTGGCGCTGGGTACCGGGAACTCCATCGCGGCCATCAGGGCCGGCGCCCTGCAGATCGACGGTTCGACCCGCCGCCTCGGCGCGGGTGCGGGCAACACCGCCGTCGAGGCACTGGTCGCGGTCTGCGCCAAGATGGGCATCCGCACCGGCATCGACGTCCTGAAGATCATCGACGCGGCGGAGGACGTGGTCCGCCCGGTGATGGACGACGAGTGCCGGCTCGACCGGCTCTCCCTGCTGATGGGCCACGCCGGGGTCTACTCCAGCTTTCTCAAGCACGCCTACCGGCAGGCCGAGCGCTACGGCGTCTCGGGTGCCGAGATCCTCCTGCGCGCGGGCGAGCGCCGCCTCGTCGGCGGCCAGGAGGACCAGCTCATCGACATCGCCGTGGAACTCGCCGCGCAGCGGTGAGCCGCACCTCACACAGAGCCGCACTGCACAGGAGGAACAGATGACCGCACTCGACGAAGAGGTCCGGGTCATCGAGGCCGGCCGGCCACCCGCCCGCTTCGCCCGGGGCTGGCACTGCCTCGGCCTCGCCGACAGCTTCAGGGACGGCAAGCCGCACGAGGTCGAGGCGTTCGGCACCAAGCTGGTGGTCTTTCAGGGCCAGAACGACGGCGCGCTGCACGTCCTGAACGCCTACTGCCCGCACATGGGCGGCAACCTCGCCCACGGCAGCATCAAGGGCGACACCGTCGCCTGCCCGTTCCACGACTGGCGCTGGTCGGCGGGCGGCCGCTGCGCGGACATCCCCTACGCGCGCCGGGTGCCGCCGCGCGCCCGCACCCGCTCGTGGACCACCCTCGAGGAGAACAAGCAGCTCTTCGTCTGGCACGATCCGCAGGGCAACCCCCCGCCGGCCGAGGTGACCATCCCGCGGATCGAGGGCGCCTTCAGCGACGAGTGGAGCGACTGGACCTGGAAGACCCTGCGGGTCGAGGGCTCCAACTGCCGCGAGATCGTGGACAACGTCGTGGACATGGCGCACTTCTACTACGTCCACTACGCCTTCCCGACGTACTTCAAGAACGTCTTCGAGGGGCACATCGCCACCCAGTACATGGAGAGCACCCCGCGTCAGGACGTGAACCTGGGCACCCTCAGCACCCCGCTGCGCTCCGACGCCTCGTACTACGGCCCCTCGTACATGATCGACTACCTCTTCTCGCCCGTGGCCGAGGGCATCGAGATGGAGATGGTGCTGATCAACTGCCACTACCCGATCAGCGAGAACAGCTTCCTGCTCCAGTACGGTGCGATCGTCAAGAAGCTGCCCGGCATGACGGACGAGGAGGCCGCGGAGGCGGCCCGGCTCACCGCCGCGGGCCTGGAGACCGGTTTCGAGCAGGACGTGGACATCTGGAAGAACAAGACCCGGATCGACAACCCGCTGCTGACCGAGGAGGACGGGCCGGTCTACCAACTGCGCCGCTGGTACGAGCAGTTCTACGTGGACGCCGAGGACGTCAAGGACGAGATGACACGCCGCTTCGAGTTCGAGCTGGACACCAGCCGGGCGGGCGAGTCCTGGCAGGCGGAGGTCGCGGAGAACCTCGCCCGCATCGAAGCGGAGCGGACCGCGGCGACGGAGACCGGAGCCTGACATGCAGCCGGTGGAGTGCGCGACCTGCGGCAACCAGGTCCTGTGCGAGAAGTTCAGCATGGCCCACACCTCCGTGCAGTGGACCGCACAAGCGGCGGTCGTCTGCGCGGAGTTCCGCGGCCGGGTGGCCGAGGGCGGGAACACCGCCCGCATCCGGACCTGCCGGGGGCTGCGCGACAGCATCGACCGCGCGGTCGAGGAGGGCACCCTGGAGGTCGCCCATGCCTGAGCCGATGTCCGGTCCCGCGTCCGGGCCGACGTCCGGGTTGCGTACGCACCGGCTGCGCGTCACCGAGGTGATCGCCGAGACGGCCGACGCGCACTCCCTGGTACTCCAGGCGCCGCCGGAGAGCGCGTACCGCTTCGCCTACCGCCCCGGGCAGTTCCTCACCCTGAAGCTGCCCGGGGCGGACGGAAGTGCGGTCGCCCGCTGCTACTCCCTGGCCAGCTCACCGCACACCGGCGAGCCGATGAAGGTCACCGTCAAGCGGGTGGCCGGCGGCTACGGATCCAACTGGGTGTGCGACCACCTGGCGGCGGGGGACGAGCTGGTGGTGCTGCCGCCGGCCGGCACCTTCACACCTCAGTCCCTCGACCGCGACCTGCTGCTCGCCGCCGGGGGAAGCGGCATCACCCCGGTGCTGTCGATCGCCAAATCGGCCCTGGCGAGGGGGCAGGGCCGACTTGCGCTCCTCTACGCCAACCGTGACGAGTCCTCGGTCATCTTCCGCGACGAACTGCGCGAGCTGGCCGAAGGCTTCCCGGACCGGCTGCTGGTCATCCACTGGCTGGAGTCGCTCCAGGGCCTGCCCCTCGCGGACCGGCTGACCGCCGCGCTCGCGCCGTATGCCGACCGTGAGGCCTTCGTCTGCGGCCCGGGGCCGATGACGGACGCCGTCGAGCAGGCGCTGCGCGCGCTCGGCGCGCCGGGCGACCGGATCCACCGGGAGCGGTTCTTCTCCCTCGGTACAGACGTCTTCGACGCACCGCGCGTGGCGGAGATCGCGTCCGCAGAGGGCGGCAGCACGGCCCACGTGGAGCTCGACGGCGAGACCCACACGGTCGACTGGCCGTCGCGGACACCGCTGCTCGACATCCTCCTTGCCGCGGGGGTGGACGCCCCGTACTCCTGCCGGGAGGGCGCGTGCAGCGCCTGCACCTGCCGGGTCGTGGCCGGCGAGGTGAAGATGCTCCGCAACGACGTCCTGGACGATCAGGACACCGCCGAGGGCTACGTCCTGGCCTGCCAGGCCGTGCCCCTCACCGACCGGGTCGAGATCACCTACTCCTGAGGTGGAACAGACAATGCCCCGTACCCATCTCGTCACCGGAGCCGCCTCCGGCATCGGCAAGGCGACCGCGGCCCTCCTGCGCTCGCAGGGGCACGCCGTCATCGAGGCCGACCTCGAGGACAGCGACATCTCAGCCGACCTGTCCACCGCCGAAGGCCGCTCGGAACTCGTCGCCCGTACGCGCGAGGTGAGCGGCGGCCGCCTCGATGCCGTCATCGCCTGCGCGGGGATCGCGCACTTCGACCCGCTCACCATCAAGGTCAACCACTTCGGCGCCGTGGCCACGCTCGAAGGCCTGCGCCCGCTGCTGGCCGCAGGTCAGGACCCGCGGGCCCTGGTCGTCGGCTCGATCGACGCCGTGCACCCGACGGATGCCGCGATCGTGGACGCCGCGCTCGACGGGGACGAGGAGGCGGCGGTGGCCGCATCCAGGGCGGCCGTCGACCGCGGCGAAGGGCACCTCGTCTACTCCTCCTCCAAGGCCGCGATCTCCCGCTGGATCCGCCGCTCGGCCGTCACCGACGCCTGGGCCGGTGCAGGCATCGCGCTCAACGCCGTCGGCCCCGGCGTGGTCGTCACGCCCATGACCCGGCCCCTGCTGGACGACCCCGGGATGCGCAGGCTCGTCGAACAGAGCGTGCCGATGCCGCTGCACGGCCACGCCCGCCCCGAGCAGATCGCCCCCTTGCTCGCGTGGCTGACCTCGCCCGAGAACACCCATGTGACCGGACAGGTCGTCTTCGCCGACGGCGGTGCCGACGCCGTCCTGCGCGGCGACCGCACCTGGTGACGACCCGCAGCGAGGGGACGCGCCGGGCTCCGGCGTGGACGAGGTCGCCGACGGCGTCACATCCACTCGCTGAAGCGCAGCCAGGCCATCATGTTGTCCATCGCGGGCTGCGGCACACCGGGCAAGGCGACCGCCCCGGCCGGCTGCGCCTGCTTCCTCGTCCGCTGCCCCGGCCCGAACATCGCCTGCCACACCGACCGCGCGCAACCGCGCACGGCGGGTGCGATCCGCTCCAGCTCCCGGTGGGCGCCGTTGCCGCACACCGAGATCGCGGCGATCGCCCTGCCCGCACCACGCAGCGGTGCGGCCACGCAGGAGACGCCCCGGTACCCCTCCTCGTGGTCGAAGGCGACCCCGCGCTCCCGCACCATCGCCAGCTCCCCGCGCAAGGACTCGGGGCGGGTGAGGGTGCGCGGCGTCCGGGGCCGCAGTCCGTGCCGGATCACCTGTTCCACCAGCGCGCCGTCGCTGAAGGCCAGGATCGCCTTGCCCGCCGCCGTGCAGTACGCCGGCTGCCGCCCGCCCACCCGCGACGGCACACCGGAGTCGTCCGACCCGCCGATCCGTTCCAGGTACACCACCTCGGCGCCGTCGAGCACCGTTAGGTGCACCAGGTGGCCCGTGGACTCGTGCAGCGCATGCAGATGCGGCAGCGCCGCCCGCCGCAGCCGGTTGTGGTGCGCAGCCAGGGCGCCCAGCTCCAACATGCCCATGCCCAGCCGGTAGTCGCGCCCCTCGCGCTCCAGCCAGCGCAACTGCACCAGCTGGTCGAGAATGCGGTGCGCGGAGGACCGGGGGAGACCGGAGCGCTGCACGACCTCGGTCAGGGTGAGCCGAGGCTGGGCGCCCTGGAAAGCGCTGAGCACCTTCGCCGCCTTCTCCAGCAGGGACAGCGGCGGGTCATCCGTCTCGACAGCGTGCGCCGTCATCGGCACCTCCCGCACGGACAGCCGGCAGCCCCGGGCCGCAGCCGTAATCTCCGGTATTGCGGGGAGATTGCCAGCGGATCCCACCTGCTGGGAAGAGGGTATTTCGTTTCGGAACAGTAACGCGTACGTTCCCTTCCGTCACCGCCCGGACGACCGGAGGAACTCGAGAGGGATGCGCATGCGCGATGACGACGTGCTCGCAGCGGTCCGCGAACTCGCCCCCGCCCTGCGCAAGCGTGCCGCCGAGGCCGAGACGCTGCGCCGCGTGCCCGACCGCTCCGTCGAGGAACTCGCCGAGGCCGGCTTCTTCCGGCTGCTCCAGCCCAGGGCGTACGGCGGACTCGCCGCCGATCCGGCCGTCTTCTACAGCGCGGTGAAGGAGATCGCCAAGGCCTGCGGCTCGACCGGCTGGGTCGCCTCGGTGGTCGGCGTGCATCCCTGGCATGTGGCTCAGTTCGATCCGCGGGCGCAGGAGGAGGTGTGGGGTCACGATCCCACAGCGCGGATCTGCTCCTCGTACGCCCCCACCGGGGTGGTCACGTCGGTGGACGGCGGCTTCCGGCTGTCCGGTCGCTGGCACTACTCCGCCGGCTGCGACCACGCCGACTGGGCCCTGCTCGGCGGCCTCGTCACGGACGAGGAGGGCCGGCCGGTCGACATGCGGACCTTCCTGATCCCGCGCTCCGAGTACCGCATGGACGCCGTGTGGGACACCGTCGGCCTGCGGGGCACCGGCAGCAACGACATCGTCGTCGACGGCGCCTTCGTCCCCGGGCACCGCACCCTCGGCTACGGCCCCATGGCCACGCTGACGTGCCCGGGCCACGAGGTCAACGACGAACCGCTGTACCGGCTGCCGTACGCCGCCGTGTTCACCACCACCATCTCGGCCTCGCTCGTCGGCATCGCCGAAGGCGCGTACGAGTCCTACGTCGAGGCAGCGAAGCACCGGTTGCACGACTCCTACGGGCAGAAGGCCGCCGAGGACCCGTTCGCGCAGGTGCGCATCGCCCGCGCCGCGAGCGACATCGACGCCGCCTGGCTGCAGCTGACCCGCAACATCGCGGACCTGTACGCCGTCGCCGAGAGCGGCCACAAGCCGTCGACGTCCCTGCGTGCACGGGCCCGCCGGGACCAGGTGCTCGCCACCGAACGCGCCGTCCATGCCGTGGACCTGCTGATGGAGAACGCCGGCGGCAGCCCCCTGCGCACCGACGGCGGTCTCCTGCAGCGAGCCTGGCGGGACCTGCACACCGGCCGCGGCCAGGCGGCGGGCGACGTGGAGCGTGCGCTCATCCTCTTCGGCAAGGACGCGCTCGGCATCGGCATCGACGACCCCATGCTGTGACTCAACCTCACCACTGGTCGCTTCCACATGTCATCAACCCCGACCAGGGACAACGGAAAGAGGCATGACTAGCGTGTTCAACAACCCGTCAGGGACGCACGCACCGGCCCCCGCCACCCTCGCCCAGCTCGCCGACCACGCCGCGGAGGCGTACGCACGGCAGGAGGCGCTCGTCGACGGTGAGGTCCGCTGGAACTTCGCCCGGCTGCGCGACGAGATCGCCGCCTCCGCGCGGGCCGCCATCGCCCACGGCATCGGCCCCGGCGACCGAGTGGCGGTCTGGGCGCCGAACACCCGACAGTGGATCACCGCCGTGCTCGGCGCCGTGTCCGTCGGAGCCGTCCTCGTCCCCCTCAACACCCGCTACAAAGCCGCCGAGGCCGCCGACATCATCCGGCGCAGCGGCGCCCGGCTGCTGTTCACCGAGCGGGGCTTCCTCGGCATCGACTACGTGGCGATGCTGCGCGACTCGGGCGAGGACCTCGGGCGGCTGAGCGGCACGGTGGTGCTGCGCGGACAGCCCGGGGAGGGAACACTGGGCTGGGCCGACTACCTGGCGGCGGGCGAGCGCGTGCCGGAGTCCGAACGGGCCGCCCGCACCGCCGCGGTCCGCCCCGACGACCTGGCGGACATCCTCTTCACCTCGGGCACCACCGGACGCCCGAAGGGCGTGATGACGACGCACGGCCAGACGATCCGGGTCTTCGGTGAGTGGGCCCGCGCGGTCACCCTGCGCACGGGGGACCGCTACCTGCTCGTCAACCCGTTCTTCCACGTCTTCGGCTACAAGGCAGGCGTCATCGCCTGCCTGCTGAAGGGCGTCACCATGGTCCCCGAGGCGGTCTTCGACCTCGACCGGATCCTCCCCCTGCTGGCGACGGAGCGGGTCAGCGTGCTGCTGGCCACGCCCACCGTCTTCCAGGGCCTGTTGGACCACCCACGGCGCGGCGAGCACGACCTGACGGCACTGCGTCTCGCCGGGGCCGGAGGCACCGGCGTCCACCCGGAGCTGATCGGGCAGGTCCGCGAACGGCTGGGCATCTCCAGGGTGTTCAGTGCCTACGGCCTCACCGAGTCCACGGGGGTGGTCGCCGTCTGCCCGCCGGACGCGGACGCCGAGACCGTGGCCACCACCGTCGGCCCGGCGCTGCCCGGCACCGAGGTGCGGGTGGTGGACGTGGACGGCACCGGGCGGAAGCCGGGTGAACCGGGCGAGGTGCTGGTGCGCGGGTACAACGTGATGCGCGGCTACCTCGACGACCCGGAGGCGACCGCCACGACCATCGACGCGGACGGCTGGCTGCACACCGGTGATGTCGGCGTGCTCGACGAGCGCGGCTACCTGTCCATCACCGACCGGCTGAAGGACATGTACATCGTCGGCGGCTTCAACGCCTACCCGGCGGAGGTGGAGAACGTCCTCCGCGGCCATGCGCAGATCGCCGACGTCGCGGTCGTCGGCGCCCCCGACGAGCGCCTCGGCGAGGTCGGCGTGGCCTTCTACGTCTCCGCGCTGGGAGCGGAGCCCGACCCGGCGGAGCTGACCGCGTGGGCCCGGGAACGGCTGGCCAACTTCAAGGTCCCGCGCCGCTTCCTCGCCGTGCCGGACCTGCCGCGCAACGCCGGCGGAAAGATCCTCAAGGGGGAGCTGCGGCGGGCCGCACGGGAGGGGAAGGCGTCCTGACGCCGGCCGGGGGCAATCCCGCTCACCGGGAAACCGCGATGGTTGCCGCCCCTGCTCCCCGCGCATACTCGTCATCCCGCCGACCGGCAGCGCGCAGGCGGTGAGCCGACGCACGATCACCTTGCCCTGCGGCGCCTGGCCGCGTTCTACGGGCTCGCGTCGGCGCGTGACCCACACCGGCACCCCACCACACAGAGGGACGCGATGGCGAACACACCGAACAGATGGGACCAGGAGTGCGACGTCCTGGTGGTCGGCTCCGGCGGCGGCGCGCTCACCGGCGCGTACGGTGCGGCGGCCCGCGGGCTGGACACCCTGGTCATCGAGAAGACCGGGTACTTCGGCGGCACCACCGCCTATGCCGGCGCCTGCCTGTGGCTGCCCGGCAACCAGGCCCAGGAACGGGACGGTGTGGCGGACTCCGCCGACCTCGGCCGCGCCTACTTCCGCGCGGTGGTCGGCGAGGCCACCGACCACGAGCTGCAGGACGCCTACCTCGACGGCGCCGCGGAGACCGTCGCCTTCCTCGAGGCCAACCCGCACGTCCGCTTCGAGCACCGGCCCTTCCCCGACTACTTCGCCGCCCCCGGCCGGTTCGAGGCCGGCCGAGGAGTCTTCCCCGTGGAGCTGCCCGCGCCCGAGGGGCCGCACCCGCTGCTGGCGGCGGTTCGCCCCCCGGTGTGGGCCGAACGGCTCGGTCTGCCCGCGCCCGAGGGGCCGCTCACCGACGGCCGCGCCCTGATCGGCCGGCTGCTGCTGGCACTGGAATCCACCGGCAACGGCCGGACCCTTCTGCACACCGCCCTCACCCGGCTGGTCACCGAGGAGGGTCGCGTGGTCGGCGTCGAGGCCGCCCACGACGGCCGCACCCTGCGGATCCGCGCCCGCCGCGGCGTCCTGCTGGCCGCCGGCGGCTTCGAGGCCAACGCCGAGCTGCGCCGCGACTGGCAGGGCCTGCCGGGAGCGGACTGGACGATGGGCGCCCCCGGCGGCAACACCGGCCAGGCGCTGCTCGCCGCCGTCGAGGCCGGAGCCGTCACCGGCCTGCTCGACCAGTCCTGGTGGTGCCCCTCGGTACGCTTCCCCGACGGTTCGGCCGCCTTCACCCTCGGGCTGCACGGCGGCATCTTCGTCGACGGCTCCGGCCGCCGGTTCGCCAACGAGTCGCTGCCGTACGACCGGATGGGCCGTCAGATGCTCGCGGCCAAGGCGGGAACCACCCCCGACAACCCGGTCTGGTGGGTCTTCGACGGACGGTTCGGCGACGACCTGCCCGGCATCACCGTCGTCCCCGCCGACCGCAAGACCCTCACCGAGGCCGGGCTGTGGCGCACCGCCGACACCCTCTACGGCCTCGCCGAGCGGATCGGTGTCGACGCCGGGGTGCTGCGCGGCACGGTGGCGACCTTCAACGGCTACGCGGCGGACGGCGTGGACGCCGACTTCCACCGCGGCGAGGACCCGTACGACCTCTTCTTCGCCCAGGGCGAGGGCGCCAATCCCTGCCTGGTGCCGATCGAGGAGGGGCCGTACCACGCCGTGCAGATCGTCCTCGGCGACCTGGGCACCAAGGGCGGCGTACGGACCGACACCAGAGCCCGGGTGCTGCGCGAGGACGGCACCCCGGTCCCCGGCCTGTACGCAGCGGGCAACACCGCTGCCTCGGTGTCCGGCCCCTGCTACCCGGGCCCGGGCGTACCGATCGGCTCCGCCATGGTCTTCGGGCACCTCGCCGCCGCCGACCTGGCGGAACAGAGGAGAGGCCGATGAAATTCGCCCTGGTGCTCCCCGTCGAGCCGGGCATCACGGCCGAGCCCGACGAGGTGGTCCGGATCGCCCGGCACGCCGAGCAGCTGGGACTTGAATCCGTGACCGCGGTCGAACACGCCGTGGTCATCAGCGACACGGAGAGCCGCTACCCCTACGCCCCCGACGGCAAGCTGCACCTGCCCGACACCTGCCCGTTCCCCGACCCGCTGGAGCTGCTCGCCTTCCTGGCGGGCGCGACCGACCGCATCGGCCTCGCCACCGGCGTCCTGGTCCTGCCCAACCACCACCCGGTGGTGCTCGCCAAGCGGCTGGCGACCCTGGACCGGCTCAGCCGCGGCCGGCTGCGCATCTGCCTGGGCCTGGGCTGGATGCGCGAGGAGGTCGAGGCCTGCGGCGGAGACTTCCGCCGCCGCGGCCGGATCGCCGACGAGGCGATCGACCTGATGCGCGAGCTGTGGCGCGGCCAGGACCCCCAAGGTGTCGCGTTCGACGGGGAGTTCTTCACCCTCCGCGGCGCTCACAGCTACCCCAAGCCGCACCGCGCCCGTGGGGTCCCGCTGCACATCGGCGGGCATTCGGCCGCAGCGGCCCGGCGAGCGGGCCGGCGCGGGGACGGGTTCCAGCCACTGGGGCTGGCCGGCGAGGAGCTTCAGGCCGCCGTCTCCCTGATGCGCGAGGAGGCGCGGGCGGCCGGGCGCGACCCGGCGGAGGTGGAGTTGACCCTCGGCGCGACCCTGCCGCGTGCCGCCGACAAGGTCGAGTGGGCGCACGAACTCGGCGCGCACCGGCTGCTGTTGTCCGGTTCCCGGCACGCCACCACCGTCGACGCCCTGCTGGAGGAGATGTCCGAGGCCGCGCGGAAGCTGGAGCTGACGCCATGACGCCTTTCCCGTTCGAGGGGCTGCCGCCACCGCCGGAGCCGCCCGCACCCTCCGCGCTGCCGCGCGCCGCCGGCCGGCCGCTGTTCGGGGGCCGTACGGCCGTCGTCACCGGCGGCGGCGCCGGCATCGGGGCGGGCATCGTCCGCGCCCTCGCCTGGCACGGGGCACAGGTGGTACTGGCCGACGCCGACGCCGAGGCGGCCCGCCGCACCGCCGAACGGGCCGCCGAGGAGAGCGGCGTCGAGCCGGTCGTCGTGGTCGGCGACATCCGCGACCCGGACACGGTCACTCGGCTCGAGCGGGCGGCCGGCCAGCCGGATTTCCTGGTGAACAACGTGGGGGACCACCGGCCCGCCGGGCCCTTCCTCACCAGCGACGAGGCCGACTGGCAGCGGATGTACGAGCTGAACCTGCTGCACATCCTGCGGGTGACCCGGGCGTTCCTGCCGGGGATGGCGGAACGGAGAGGCGGCGGCATCGTCAACCTCACCTCGGTCGAGGGGATGCGCGGCATTCCGGGCAATGCCGTCTACGGCGCCTTCAAGGCCGCCGTCATCAACTTCACCGCCTCGCTGGCGGCGGAGGCCGGCCAGTACGGCATCCGCGTCAACGCCGTCGCGCCCGACCTGACGGACACCCCGCAGACCCCGATGTGGGCCGGTACACCCGCGAAGTACGCCGACCAGGTGGGGCGTTGGGTGCCGGCCGGCCGTTTCGGCCACCCCTGCGACCACGGCGACTCGGTGGTGTTCCTGCTGTCGGAGCAGTCGAGGTTCGTCACCGGCACCACCCTGCGGGTGGACGGCGGCACCCTCGCTGCGCCCGGCTGGTTCCGGCGCGACGAACAGCGCTTCACCAACATGCCCCGTCCACTGCGCTGATCCAGGGAACCGCGTTCCTTCCCGCTCAGTGGGAGGACCGTATTTCGTTTCGGAACAGCCCGGCATACGGTCCTGTCCCCACGCGGCGGAGCCGCACTTGAACGCCGCCGCCACCACAACCCGAGAGGGGATGCTCCATGGCCGAAGACGTGCTGGCAGCGATCCGCGCCCTCGCCCCCAGCCTCCGCGAGCGGGCGGCCGAGGCCGAGACGCTGCGCCGCGTGCCCGACACCTCCGTCAAGGAACTGGAGGACACCGGCTTCTTCCAGCTGCTGCAGCCCAAGGCCTTCGGCGGCCGGGCGGCCGACCCCCTGGTCTTCTACACGGCGGTCAAGGAGATCGCCAAGGCGTGCGGCTCCACCGGGTGGGTCGCCTCCGTGGTCGGCGTCCACCCCTGGCACGTCGCCCTGTTCGACCCGCAGGCCCAGCAGGAGGTGTGGGGCCAGGACCCCAAGACCCGCATCGCCTCCTCGTACGCCCCCACCGGCACCGCGACCACGGTCGACGGCGGCTTCCGTCTCTCCGGCCGCTGGTACTTCTCCTCCGGCTGCGACCACGCCCAGTGGGCCCTGCTCGGCTGCCTCGTCCCGGACGCCGAGGGCACCCCGGTGGACATGCGGACCTTCCTCGTCCCCCGCTCCGAGTACCGCATCGACGACGTCTGGGACACCGTCGGCCTGCGCGGCACCGGCAGCAACGACGTCGTGGTCGAAGACGTCTTCGTCCCCGACCACCGCGCCCTGAGCTTCGGCCCGGTCACCGCCCTGAAGGTGCCCGGACACGAGCTCAACCACGAGCCGCTGTACCGGCTGCCGTACGCCGGCGTGTTCACCACCACCATCTCCACCCCGATCGTCGGTATCGCCGAGGGCGCCTACGAGTCCTACATCGAGGCCACCAAGCAGCGGTTCCGCGTCTCCTACGGGCAGAAGGTCGCCGAGGACCCCTTCGCGCAGGTGCGCATCGCCCGCGCCGCCGGCGACATCGAGGCGAGCTGGCTGCAGCTGACCCGCAACATCGGCGAGATGTACGCCCACGCCCAGCGCGGCGAGGAGATCACGATGGAGCAGCGCACCCGCACCCGCCGGGACCAGGTGATCGCCACCGAGCGCGCGGTCGCGGCGATCGACCTGCTGATGGAGAACGCCGGCGGCAACGCCATGCGCACCGGCCCCAGCCCGGTCCAGCGCGCCTGGCGCGACGCCCATACCGGCCGTGGCCACGCCGCCAACGACCCGGAGCGGGCGCTGGTGATGTTCGGGCAGTGCGCGCTCGGCATGGACATCCACGACTCCATGGCCTGAAAGGCATCGCAGATGACCGAGTTCACGTACGAGTCGACCTCCCGCACCGTCAAGGCGGCGGGTCTCACCCTGCATTACCACGAGGCCGGGCGGGCCGACGCACCCGTCGTCGTCATGCTGCACGGCGGCGGTCCCGGCGCCTCCGCCTGGAGCAACTTCGGCCGCAACCTCCCCGTATTCGCCGAGCACTTCCGCACCCTGCTCGTCGATCAGCCCTGCTTCGGCCGCTCGGACAGGCCGGAGCTCGACAAGGACTACTTCAGCTACAGCGCGGACGCCACCGCCGCGCTGATGGACGAACTGGGCATCGCCCAGGCCCACGTCATCGGCAACTCGCTGGGCGGCGGAACCGCCGTCCGCATGGCCCTGAACCACCCGGGCAAGGTCGCCAAGCTGGTGCTGATGGGCCCCGGCGGAGTCTCCGTCAACCTCTTCGCTCCGGACCCCACCGAGGGCATCAAGCGGCTCTTCGAGTTCAACACCGCGCCCGAGCCGACCAAGGAGCAACTGCGCGCCTTCCTCAGCGTCATGGCGTACGACCAGTCGATCGTCACCGACGAACTGGTCGAGGAGCGCTGGGCCTCGGCCACCGACCCCGACAACCGCCTGGGCAGCGCCCGGATGGCGGCCTCCTTCGCCGACCCGGCCTGGGCCGAGGACTGGATGCTCTGGCGCGACGCCCACCGGATCACCCACCCGGTGCTGCTCACCTGGGGCCGCGAGGACCGCGTCAACCCGCTCGACGGCGCGCTGGTCGCCCTCAGGACCATCCCGAACGCACGCCTGCACGTCTTCCCGCACTGCGGCCACTGGGCCCAGACCGAGCGGGCCGACGAGTTCAACCGCCTCGCCGTCGACTTCTTCTCCCACTGACCGACCCACCCACTGTGAGGTGCTCCACCATGGACATCCGTGCTCTCGGCTACCTGCGCCTGGAGACCACCAAGCTCGACGACTGGCGCCGTTACGCACTCGACGTCCTCGGCATGGTGGAGGCCTCCGGCACCACCGAGGACACCCTCTGCCTGCGCATGGACGACCGCTCGTACCGCATCGCCGTCCACGCGGGCGAGAGCGACCGGCTGCTGGCGGCGGGCTGGGAGGTGGCGAACGCCGCCGCGCTCGCCCAGGCCGCCCAGGAGCTGGAGGCGGCGGGCTTCGCCGTCAAGCCCGCCGACGCCGCCGAACTCTCCGAGCGCCGCGTCCAGGGCCTGATCCACGTGTCGGACCCCTGCGGCAACCCGCTGGAGATCTACTGGGGCCAGGCACAGGACCACACCCCGCTCGGCACCCCGTACGGCAACCGCTTCGTCACCGGGGACCTCGGCCTCGGTCACGTCGTGCTGCCGGCGCCGGACATCGAGCCCGCGCTGGACTTCTACGAGAACCTGCTCGGCTTCCAGCTGCGCGACTCGATGAAGCTGCCGCCACAGGCCGTCCCGACCGCCAAGGAACAGCGGGACGTCCACTGGATGCACTTCCTGAGCCCCAACCGCCGCCACCACAGCCTGGGCCTGTACCCCGGGGCGCTGCCCCCCGGCATCGTGCACTTCATGGTGGAGCTGGAGACCCTCGACGACGTGGGCCGAGGCCTGGACCGCATGAACGCCGCGGGCATCCCGATCGCCTCCACCCTCGGCCGCCACACCAACGACCGCATGGTGTCGTTCTACGCCCAGGCGCCCGGCGGCTTCCAGGTCGAGTACGGCTGGGACGGCCTGCTCGTGGACCCCGCCACCTGGGTGGCCAAGGAGATCACCGCCGACAGTTTCTGGGGCCACCGGTGGAACGGCTGAACGGCCCCCGGATCGACGCGGCTGTCTTCCGGGACGTCCTCGGCCGCTTCGCCAGCGGCATCACCGTGGTGGCGGCACTCGACGGCGACGAGCCCGTCGGGTTCGCCTGCCAGTCCTTCGCCTCCCTCTCCCTCGACCCCCCGCTGGTCATGCTGAGCGTCGGCCGGACCTCCACCAGCTGGCCGAGGATCGAGCGGGCGGGCCGCTTCTGCGTCAACATCCTCGCCGAGGACCAGCAGGAGATCTGCGCGGCGCTCGGCGCCCGCGGCGGGCGGAAGTTCGCCGCCGTGCCCTGGCGCACCTCGCCGCACGGCACCGTGCTGATCGACGGAGCCCTGGCCACCGTGGACTGCCGCCTGGCGGACGTCCGCGAGGCCGGCGACCACTACATCGTCACCGGCGAAGTGGCCGACCTCGCCGCCCGGGAGAACGGGCGGCCGCTGCTCTACTTCCGCAGCGGCTACGCCACCGGCACGTTCGCGCCCTGAGGACGGCCGCGAGCCGAGCGCAGCCTCGAACCGACCGCAAAGGAACCCGCACCCCATGCCGATCGACGTCGAGAAGGCGACCTCCGCCCCGCCGGTGCGCGCCCCGGCCGTCTGGGACGACCGCGCGGTGCGGCTGTACCACCTGGCGCTGGGCGCGGGTGTCCCCGAGACCGATCCCGGTGAACTGCGCTACGTCTACGAAGGACACGAGCAGGGCCTGCAGGTGCTGCCCACGTTCGGCGTGGTGGCCGGCGGCACCGGGGGAGTGGGATTCCAGGTCTTCGCGATGCCGGGAGTGGACATCGACCTGGCCGCGGTGCTGCACGGCGGCCAGGAGATCGCCGTCCACCGCCCGCTGCCCGCCGCCGCCCGGGCGACCACCGTCACCCGGGTGCCCGCGGTGTACGACAAGGGCAAGGCCGCCGTCATCGTCCAGGAGTCGACCCTTCTCGGCGAGGACGGCGAGCCGCTCCTCACCCAGCGCAACCAGATCTTCGTCCACGGCGAGGGCGGATTCGGCGGGGACCGCGGTCCCTCCGAGCGCCTCCCCGCTCCGGACCGGGAGCCCGACCTGGTGCTGGAGGTCCCGACGCTCCGCCAACAGGCGCTGCTCTACCGGCTCGCCGGGGACTGGAACCCGCTGCACGCCGACCCCGCCACCGCCCGCCGCGCAGGCTACGACCGCCCCGTCCTGCACGGGCTGTGCTCCTTCGGCATGGCGGTCAGGGCCGTCACCGACCGCCTGCTGGGCGGGGACGCCACCCGCATCACGGGATGCCGCACGCGCTTCGCGGGCGTGTTCCACCCCGGTGAGACCCTGCGGCTGCGCATCTGGGCCGCGTCCGGCGAGGGCGAGGGCGGCGACACCTACCGGCTGACGGCCACGGCCGCCGAACGCGACGACGCACCGGTCCTCACCGACGCCCGAGTCACCACCCGAACCCGCCCGAACGATACGACGAGGTAGCACGCGATGAACGACACGAACAGGTGGGACCACACGTATGACGTGGTGGTGGTCGGCTCCGGGGCCGCCGGGATGGCCGCGGCCCTCACCGCCCGGCTGCGCGGACTGACCGCACTCGTAGTGGAGAAGACCGACGTCTACGGCGGCACGACCGCCCTGTCGGGCGGCGCGATCTGGGTGCCCAACAACTTCCACCTGGACGCCGCCGGGCTCGGCGACACCCCCGAGAAGGCTCGCGCCTACCTGCAAGCGACCGTCGGCGACCGCGTCGCCGCCGCCCGCAGGGACGCCTACATCGAGCACGGACCGCGGATGGTACGGGAGTTCCACGACCGCACGGACGTGAAGTTCGTCTACACCCCCGGCTATTCCGACTACTTTCCGGAGGCGCTCGGCGGCTTTCCGCAGGGCCGCTCGATCGAACCGCAGATCTTCGACTTCAAGAAGCTCCCGCCCGAGCAGCGTGCCACCATGCGCCGGGCCGGACTGCCCACCTACGGGCTCACCATCACCTCCCACGACTTCCGTCATCTGAACATGGTCGGGCGCACCTGGGCCGGCAGGCGGACCTCGGTCAAGGTCGGCGCCCGCGCGGTCAAGGCCCTGCTCTCCGGCCAGAAGCTGCTCTCCCTAGGCGAGGCGCTGATCGCCCGGATGCGGCACTCGCTGGACGCCCGTGGAGGCGAACTGTGGCTGTCGACGCCACTCACCGAGCTGGTGGAGGACCGCGGCCGGATCACCGGCATCCGGGTCCTCCGAGACGGCAGGCAGCTCGCGATCCGGGCGACCGGCGGCGTGGTCCTCGCCGCCGGCGGCTTCTCGCACAACCAGCACCTGCGGGAGAAGTACCTGCCGTCGCCGACCTCCGCCGAGTGGAGCGCCGCCCCCGAGGGCCAGACCGGCGACGCCCTGGAGCTGGGTGCGGCCGCCGGCGCCGCCGTAGACCTGATGGACAAGGTGTGGGGCGCACCGTCCGCGGTGCAGCCCGGGGGCAAGCCGTTCTTCCTCGTCGCCGACCGCGGCATCCCCGGCATGGTGATCGTCGACTCGGCGGGCGAGCGCTACGTCAACGAGGCCGCGCCGTACCACCAGTTCGTCGACGCCATGTACGCCCACGACAGGCCCGAGGCGACCACCGTACCGTCCTGGCTGATCCTCGATGCCACCTCCAAGGCCCGCTACCTCTTCATGGGCCTCTTTCCGGGCCAGGCGTTCCCCAAGCCGTGGCTGGAGAGCGGCTTCGTCAGGAAGGCGGGTTCCATCGAGGAGCTGGCCACGCGGATCGGCGCGCCGCCGGAGCGACTGCGCGCCACCGTGAACCGCTTCAACGGCTTCGCCCGCGCCGGCCGCGACGAGGACTTCCACCGCGGCGAGAGCGTCTACGACCGCTACTACGGCGACCCGACGCTGCCCAACCCCAACCTGGCGCCGCTGGAGAAGGGCCCCTACTACGCCGTCCCGGTGCACCCGGGCGACATCGGCACCAAGGGCGGTCTGGTCACCGATGCCACGGGCCGGGTGCTGCGGGAGGACGGGACGGCGATCGAGGGCCTGTACGCCTCCGGCAACGTCTCGGCCGCGGTCATGGGCGAGACCTACCCGGGGCCCGGCGCGACCATCGGGCCCGCCATGACCTTCAGCTGGCTCGCCGTCAACCACATCGCACGTGCGTGACCCCGCGGCACGTAGCAGTTCAAGGGAGTCCAAGAAAGTTCATGAGAGTTCATGAGAGGGAGAAGTCCCATGCAGCGCTTTGACGGACGGCGGGTTCTGGTCACGGGCGGCGGGTCCGGCATCGGCCGGGCGACCGTCCTGCGCATCCTGCAGGAGGGCGGCACGGTCGTGGCCGTCGACGTCTCGGAGCCCGGGCTGAAGGAGACGGCCGCCTCGGCCGCCGGCCACGCGGACCGGCTGCACACCCGGGCCGTGGACGTGGCGGACGAGTCCTCGGTGCGGGCGGGCGTCGCCGCCGCGGTGACGGATCTCGGCGGGCTGGACGCGCTGGTCAACTCGGCAGGCGTCCTGCGCTCTTCGCACACCCACGAGACCACGCTGGAGTTCTGGAACCGGATCGTCGGGGTGAACCTCACCGGCACCTTCCTGGTGACCCGCGAGGCCCTGCCCGCGCTGCTGGCCACGGGCAAGGGCGTGGTGGTCAACTTCAGCTCCACGTCGGCGTCGTTCGCCCACCCCTACATGGCGGCGTACGCGGCGACGAAGGGCGGCATCCAGTCCTTCACGCACGCCATCGCCCTGGAGTACAGCCGGCAGGGGCTGCGGGCGGTGTGCGTGGCGCCGGGCAGCATCTCCGGCGGGATGACCGACGGCTCCGCTGCCGACGGCCCGAACCGCGGCCCGGGCCTGCCCGAGGACACCGACTGGGACCTGTTGGCCAAGCTGCGGCCGGCCCTGGTGGGGGAGGGTTTCGCCGATCCGCGGACGGGCTTCGCCGACGCGGCTGCCGTGGCGGGCGTCGTCGCGATGCTGGCCTCCGAGGACGGCGCCTTCATCACGGGTACCGAGATCCGCATCGACGGTGGCACGCACATGTGACCTCACCGGACGCACGGGGGTCCCGGTCCGGCGCCGAGCCGGACCGGGACCTTCGTCATTCCCGCTCACCCGAGCGCGACTCGAAGGCCGCGTGCCGCCTCGGTGAGCGCTTGGTCGGCCTCCGGCAGCAGCCCACCGAGGCCGAGGAAGCCGTGGAACATCCCGGGCCACAGCCGCAACCGCGCCGCGGTGCCCGCCGCTTCGAGGCGCCGTGCGTAGCGGAGCGCGTCGTCGCGCAGCGGATCGCACTCGGGCAGCACCAGGACCGCCGGTGGCAGCCCGGCCAGATCGGGAGCGAGGCCGGGGGAGGCGTGCGGGTGCGAGCCGTCCCCACCAGGGCCCAGGTACTGCTCCCAGTACCAGCGCATGTGCGCCGTCGTGTGGAAGAAGCCCGTGCCGTACGTCGTGTACGAGAGGGTCTCCATCCGGTGGTCGAGGACCGGGTACGCCAGCAGTTGCGCCGCGATGCGCGGGCCGCCGCCGTCCCGTGCCATGAGGGCCACGGCCGCCGCCAGGTTGCCGCCGCTGCTGTCGCCCGCGACGGCCAGCCGGCCGGGATCGCAGCCCAGCCGGGCCGCGTGCGCGGACACCCAGGCGGTGACGGCGTACGCGTCCCGGGCCGCCGACGGGAAGCGGTGCTCCGGAGCGAGGCGGTAGTCCACCGAGACCACCACTGCGCCGGTGCGGAGGGCCAGTTCGCGGCAGAGGCCGTCATGGGTGTCCAGGTCGCACAGCACCCAGCCGCCGCCGTGGAAGAAGACCACCACCGGCAGCGGGGAACCGGAGTCCGCCACCGGCTCGTAGATCCGCACCGGCACGTCGGGCGCGCCCACCGGCCCGGGCACGGAGCGGTCGGTGACCCGGGGGAGCTCACGTACCGGCCGTGACCGGGCGCCGGCCTGGGCGGCCTGCCGGATCGCTGCCGGCTCGATCGGACCGACGGTGGGATCGGGGAAGCCCGCCGACAAGGCGTCGACGAGCTTCCGGGCGCGTGGGGTGAGGGGGTCGTTCACTTGGCCGTCAGCCCGCCGTCGACGGTGAACTCGGCGCCGGTGACGTAGGCCGAGGCGTCTGAGACCAGGTACAGCACCAGCTCCGCGACCTCCTCGGGGCGGCCCATCCGGCGCAGCGGCACGTTCGGCCAGTCGCGCTCCCCGGCGTCCGCGCCGAGCGCGCCCGCGACCATGGGGGTGTCGATCGCACCGGGGTGGACGGAGTTGACCCGGATGCCGTACCGGGCCAGGTCCAGGGCCGCTGACTTGGTGAGCCCGCGCAAGCCGAACTTCGTCGCTCCGTAGGAGGCGTGGCCGGGGATGCCGACCAGGCCGGCGGTGGAGGAGATGTTGACGATCGAACCGCCGTCGCCGGTGGCGCGCAAGGCCGGGACGACGGCCTGGATGCCCAGGAACGGGCCGACGAGGTTCACCTGGAGCAGCCGCCGCAGATTCTCCTCGGTGTCCTCCTCGATGGGGGCGGTGCGCCACAGCGCCGCGTTGTTGACCAGGGCGTCGATCCGGCCGAACGCCTCCAGGCCGGCTTGGACGACCTGCCGCCAGCCCGCCGCGTCGGTCACGTCGTGGGCGACGAACACCCCTTGGCCGCCGAGGTCCTTGACGACCGCGCGGCCCTCCTCCTCCCGCACGTCGGTGAGCACGACGCGTGCACCGTGCTCCACGAACAGCCGTGCCTCGGCTGCCCCTTGGCCACGGCCCGCTCCCGTGACGATGACGGTCCTGCCGTCGAGGCGCCGGGTCATCACCGGGCCTCCTTCTCGAGAGCGCGGAAGTGGGGGATGACCTTCTCGCCCCACTGCCGGATGGTCTCCATGCAGGCTTCCTGCGGCACGGTGCCCATCTGGATCAGGCACATGACCTCGTCGACACCGATCCGGCGCAGCTGCTCGACGTAGGCGATGGCGGTCTCGGCGGTGCCGTAGGCGTGCTGGGCGTTGAACTGTCCTGTGTCGACCGGCCGGACAGGGATGTCCGCCTCATGCAGCTTGGCGACCAGGACCTCGCGGTCCCGCTCCATGGCGGCCACGTGGGCTGCTGCCTCGACGTCTTCGCCGTATCCGGTGGGGGCAGGCCCGTTGCCGTACCAGTGGGCGATGGACTCGGCGAAGAACCGCTGTCCGCGCGTGCCGATCCGGTACGCCGCCTCGGCGTCGTCCAGCACGATGGTCGGGCACAGCGCGGAGAAGTGGTTGTTGACCTCGGTGGAGACGAACCGGTCGCCGTCGCGGGCGGCGATGGACTCGTCGTAGATCTTGCGCATCTCCCGCACGTCATCGGCCCCGGCGAAGCCCAGCACCAGGGCGCCGACGCCCAGTTCGGCGGCGAGCTTGAGTGTGTCGTGCTTGCTGCAGGCCATGAACAGCGGCGGGTGCGGGTCCTGGACCGGGCGGGGCAGGATCGCGCCCGGGCCGATGTCGATCGACCCGTGCCACTCGAACTGCTCCTTGCGCCAGGCGTTGCTGAAGATCCGCAGCGCCTCCTCCATCTGCGGGTAGGTGTCCTCGGGCCGGACCCCGTACATGGACATCTCCTGCCGGGTGGCGCCGCGGCCGGCACCGATGTCGACGCGGCCGCCGGACAGCACGTCGAGCATGGCGGCGCGTTCGGCGACCCGGACGGGGTGCTGGTAGCCGAAGGGCAGGGTGACCACGCCATGGCCGATGCGGATGCGGGAGGTCTTCGCCGCCACCCAGGTGAGGAAGACCTCCGAGGCGCTCATGTGCGCGTACTGGGTCAGCGCGTGGTGCTCCACCGCCCAGATCCGGTCGAAGCCCATCTCCTCGGCGAGGACGGCCTGTTCGACGCAGTCGTGGAGTATGCGGCGCTCCCGCTCGGGGGTGGGGTCGGCGATCTGCGCCTCGAAGATCATCGAAAACTTCACGGCGGGCTCCCTGGTCCGTATTTCGGTTAGAAATACTTCTAGCAGGAATACCTTGTGGGGAAAGGGGCCTCGCTCCCACTCAGTGGGAGAGCGGCGTTCCGTTCCGGGGTGGGGAAACGTACGGTCCTCCAGCCGACGCGCGCCGATTGCTCAGCGGCTGCAGGAGAAGGGAAGAGGACGTCGATGACGGATCTTCAGGGCAAGACGGTGCTCATCACCGGTGGGGCGCGGGGGCTCGGCGCGGAGGCCGGCCGGGTGGCCGTCGAAGCCGGCGCCCGGGTGGTGCTCGCCGATGTGCGGGAGGACGAAGGCCGGCTCACCGTCGAAAAGCTCGGGGACGCCGCCCGGTTCGTCCGGCACGACGTCACCTCCGAGCGGGACTGGCGACGGGTGGTGGCCTTCACGGTCGCCGAGTTCGGCAGAGTCGACGGGCTGGTCAACAACGCGGGCATCTCAGGCGGCTCCCACCTGCTCGAAGAGCAGTCGGTCGAGGAATTCCGCCGGGTGATCGACATCAACCTCACCGGTGTCTTCCTCGGCATGCGGACCGTGATCCCGCTGATGAAAGAGCGCGGAAGCGGCTCGATCGTCAACGTCTCCTCGGCGGCGGGCCTGATGGGTCTGCCCATGACCGCCGGGTACGGGGCAGCCAAGTGGGGAGTGCGCGGGCTCACCAAGGTGGGTGCGGTGGAGCTGGGCACGGCGAAGATCCGCGTCAACTCCGTGCACCCGGGCATGATCTACACCCCTATGACCGCCCACGTCGGCATCGAGCGGGGCGAGGGCAAGTACCCGAACACGCCCATGGGCCGCGTCGGCGAAGCCCCCGAGATCGCGGAAGCGGTCGCCTTTCTGCTCTCGGACGCCGCCTCGTACATCACCGGCGCCGAACTGGCCGTCGACGGCGGATGGACCACCGGCCCGACGGTCCCACGGCTCCTCGACCGGTGACCGATTGACCGCTGGGCCGTCCGCGCGCACTTCGATGCAGTCGAGCAGCACGGGGGGCGGCCCAATGAGATGGTGCCCTCCTCCGGAGAGGCGCCAGTGATACGCACCGGATGCTGGCCGAGCCGGGCCGCCGCTTCCGACATCCGCACGATCCCGGCCTCCGCCGAACGCGTTCGGACGGCCGAGACTGCCCGCCGCAAATCCACCGGCAAAGGCGAGAGCCAGGAGGCGGGCGACTCGGTGCGGTCCGAACGGGCTAGATGATGTACCAGCACGCCCCGGAGCCAGATTCGTTCGGCGAGGGAGCGGTACTCAAAACGCCGCCGGTCTCGGCTGCCGGCGGCCTACGCCGATCAGCCCGCTCCCACGCGACGCGGCCCGCGTGGCCGTGTTCCATGGCTGTGACGACGCGGACGGAGGACTTACGGAGGAGTCGGCGATGACTACAGGACACATGAAGTTCGGCGCGACCAACGATGCCGGGACGGACAAGACCGAGCTGCGGTCCTCGGCGCCCAGGGAGACGCTCGCCGTGACGGCCGCGGGCCAAATCGCGATCATGGCCGAGACGACCGCGACCGGGGTGTCCGCGGTCGGAGCGTTCGGCATCGCCCCGCAGGGACCGAACTGTGTGGGTCTGTGGGGTTACGCCGGCCACGGGCTGGTCGGGGGCAGCGACGAGGGAACCGGCACGGAGGGCTGGTCCAAGGGCCCCTTCGGTGTACGCGGCCTGACCACCCGCGACGGCCACGCTGTCACCGCGGTGTGCGGGGCGGCCACCGGCACGGACAACGTGGGCGTCCTCGGGGAGGCGAACGTCGGCACCGCCGCCATCGGGGTCTGGGGCAAAGCGGCCCAGGGGTACGCCGGGTACTTCAGCGGCCCGGTCTACGTCAGCGGCTACCTCTCCAAGGCCGGCGGCGGCTTCCAGATCGACCACCCCCTCGACCCGGAGAACCGCTACCTGCGCCATTCCTTCGTGGAGTCCGACCAGCAACTGAACGTCTACAGCGGTACGGCGGTGACGGACGCGGACGGCTCGGCCGTCGTCCCACTCCCCGAGTACTTCGAGGAGCTGAACGAGGACTTCCGCTACCAGCTGACGGTCATCGGCGCCTTCGCCCAGGCGATGGTCTCCGAAGAGGTTCGCGACAACCGCTTCACCATCGCCACCGACCGCCCCGAGACGAAGGTCTCCTGGCAGGTCACCGGCGTTCGCCGGGACCGCTTCGTACGGGCCAACCCCTTCACGGCGGAGGAGCCCAAGCCGGAGGAGGAGCGTGGTACGTATCTCCACCCCGAAGCCTGGGGCAAGCCTGTGGAGTCGGGGGCGGAGTACGCGCGCGAGCGGGCCCTGCGCGAGGCCCACGAGCGGCTCCCCCACCTCGACAAGGACAGCATGGCGGGCCCCGCGTAGAGCGTTTCAACCGTCCGTGGGCGCTCGGCTGCCGATTCCGGGCTCCCCGCCGGGCCGGAGCATCTGGCTCGCAGCCAGCTCGCGGTAGAGGTCACTGTCGGCGAGCAACTCCTCGTGGCGCCCGCCGGCGGCGATGCGGCCGTCCTGCAGCAGCACGATGTGGTCCGCGTGCTGCACGGTGGACAGCCGGTGGGCGATGACGAGCAGGGCGCACTCCTGGGCGACGTCCTTCATGACGGTGGTGAGCGCCGCTTCGTTGATCGCGTCGAGGTGGGAGGTGGGTTCGTCCAGCAGGAGCAGCGAGGGGCGGGCCAGCAACGCGCGGGCGAGGGCGACGCGTTGGCGTTCGCCGCCGGAGAGGTTGCCGCCACGTTCGCCGATGACAGCGGCCAGGCCGCCGGGCAGCCGGTCGACGACCTCGTCGAGCCGGGCGAGTTCGACGACGCGCCGGATCTCCGCCTCCGTGGCGTCGGGCACGGCGTAGGTGATGTTGTCGCGCAAGGTGCCGTGGACGACGTGGGTGTTCTGGTCGACGACGGCGATGCCCCGGCGGCATGCGTCATGGGTGAGTTCGGCCGCGGGCCGCCCATCGAAGAGCAGCGTGCCCGCGTCCGGCTCGTAGAACCTCGCCACCAGGGCGAACACCGTGCTCTTGCCGGCTCCGGACCGGCCTACCAGGGCCACCTGCCGACGTTGCGGGACGGCGAACGAAACGCCGTGGAGGACCGGCCGCTGCGGCTCGTAGCCGAAGCGGACGTCGTGCAGGGCGAGGACGGGCGGTTCGCGGGTGACGGGCGGCCCGGTCGGCCGCGGTGTGGGTGCGCGGTCTCCCGGGATCCGGGGCGCGGTGGGCTCCACAGGCAGGCAGAGTGCCTCGTCGATGCGCTGGTAGGCGCCCATCCCGCGCTGTACGAGGCCCACCGCACGGAAGACGGAGGACAGCGGCAGGACCAGGTACGAGGCGTACAGCAGGAACGCGACGAGATCACCGAGGGATCCGGCGTGGCCGCCCACGCGCAGGCCGCCGACGACCAGGACGACGAGGAAGGAGCCCTGGACGGCGAGTTCGACGGCGGAGCTCATCACGGAGGCGAGCTTCGCGGCGCGTACCCCGGCACCATAGGCGGCATCGACGCGGGCGCCGATGCCGGCCGCCTCGCGCTCCTCGGCGCGGTGCACACGGACCATCGACAGGGCACCGAGGGCGCGTTCCAGATCCGCGGCGATGGCACCCACCGAGTCCTGCATGCGTGCGGACGCGGATCGGATACCCGTGAGCAGCGAGGCGACGACCACGGCCGCCGCCGCCACGGTGACGGCGACCAGGAGCAGCAGCAGGGGGTCGAGCCACGCCATGAGGGCGATCGCTCCGGCGGCGACCAGGCTCCCCGTCACCAGATCGACCAGGGCCTGCGACACGACCTCCCGGAGCAAGGTGGTGTCGGCCGTCACCCGGGAGATGAGGTCGCCGCCCCGGTGGCGGTCGTACTCCCTCATCTCCAGCCGGAGCAGCCGTCCCACCAGCCCGTGACGGAGCTGCCGTACGACGCCTTCGCCCATCCGTTCCAGAAGGAAGCGCCCCGCGGCTCCCGTCGCCGCCTCGATGACGAACAGCGCGCCCAGGAGCCCCAGCAGCGGCCAGATGACCTGTCCTCGGGCGCTCGCGTCCACGACGTGCTTGGCGACGAGCGGCTGGGCCAGTCCCAGGGCGGAGCCGACGAGGGTCAGCACGGTGGCGACGGCGATGGCGCTCCGGTGCCCGGCGGTGAGCCGGTACATCGTGGCCACCGCCACCCGGGTGGACGTGTCACCCTCGGCGACCGGGGTCCGGCCGCCGTGCGCAGCCGGCGCGTCGGTCATCGGTCCGTCGGGCGTGGCAGCGGGTCGACGGCCACCAGCCGGGCGAAGTAGCCCTCCGGTAGACCCTCGCCGACCGGACGGCCGTCCGCCTCGATCCAGGCGTGCGCGGTGAAGGGCGGGACGACGCGCACCCCGGTGCACCAGGTCGGCCAGGTTCCGCCGAGCCGGCACAGCAGCGCAGCCCCCAGGGAGCGCGGCAGACACCCCTTCGGGCCGGCGCAGCGCAGGCTGGCAGCGCACATGGCGTCGCGCGCGTTCTGCGCCTGCGCGGTGGTGGCGGGTGCGGCACCGCGCCGCAGGAGGCCGAGGACGGTGCGGATGCGGCGGGGCGGCAGCAGGGCCAAGGCGACGGCGGGGAGCAGGACGAGGCGGGCACCCAGGCGTCGGGCCAGGGGCACACCGGTGGGCCGCTCCAGCGCGCTGGGCGTCGTCATGAGGCGAGCCCCGAGCTGCGCAGCTGCCGTACGAGCGCCTCGACGTCCTGCAGGGCCTGCGCCTCGTCGATGTCGAACTCCTGGACCAGGGCGGCGGCCGCGTCCGCCTCCTCGCCGCCGTCGAGCAGTGTCCGCACCACCAGGGTGGCGGTCGGGTTCAACTCCCAGTAGGTGCCTTCCCGTTCGTCCAGCAGCACGGTGCCGTAGTCGGTCTGGGCCGTGGAGACGCTGTCGCCGAACCGCAGGGGCATGTGAGGGCCTTTCTGATGCGGGGATGCGGTCAGGGGTGGGGGACACGGGTGCGGCTGCGGTCCAGTCCGCGCAGCCACACCTCGGCGGCGATCGTGGAGTACAGGATGGCGTCGGACAGCCCAGGGGAGGCGGGCCGCCGGGCGAGGCGGCGGAGCTCGGCGCCGTCCACCAGGCCCAGCTCCTCCAGCCGTGCGTCCTCCCACAGGGCCAGCAGGTCGGCGCGGTGGTCGCGCAGCCCGTTGGCGGCGTCCATGGCGGCCGAGGCCTTGTTGGCCCGCCGCAGGCAGTCCTCGGGCACGATCCCGCGCATCGCGGCGCTCAGCACGGGCTTGTACCGCCAGGGCGTGACGCGCTCGCCCGGACGTACGGCGAGACACGCCTCGATGACGCGGTCGTCGAGGAAGGGCGAGGCCATCGGCAGGCCGGCGCGGGCCGCCATCCGGTCCCACTGCCGGATGACACGGGTGCACGAGCGGATCTGCTCCAGGTCGGCGTGCAGCCCGCGGTCCGGATGCAGCGGAGAGGCTGTCGCCGCGGCACGGAGCAGCGCCCGGCGGGCCATCCGTTCGGCCTCGGGAGTCACCCAGCCGAACAGCCGGGGGGCCATGCCCCAGCCGAGACCCGTGGTGACGGACGGGGGCAACGGGCCACGCAGCCGGCCGGCGCTGTCGGCGAGCCACTTCCGGTACGGCCGGGAGTCGGCGAGAGCGCGGACCGTGCCGCCGAGCGGCCACTGCCACAGCGCCCGGAACCCACGCAACTGGCGCAGAGCGAACAGCGGACGGGTGCGCAGCAGTCGGTGGTAGTACGCCTCGGAGCACCAGGCCACGTGGTCGCCGCCGATGCCGGTCAGGTGCAACCGGCTGCCGCGCGCGGCGAGGCCGGGCAGGTGGTGCAGGACCCGGGAGCGGTCCATGACGCCGATGGTGGGCTCGTCGAGAAGGTCGTCGATACCGAGCAGGTCCTCGTAAACGAGCGGCGAGGCGTCGGCGTCCCAGACCACGTGCTCGACATCCGGGAGGTACCCCATCGCCCGCTCGGCCCAGGACAGGTCGCTGTCCGCCGGATCGCGCCCCGGCCACGTACTGGCCACCACGCGGGCGGGGGAGCGGTCGGCGAGGAAGCAGACGGAGGTCGAGTCCAGGCCGCCGGACAGGTCGCAGCTCACCACTCCGCCCCGACGGGTGCGCGCGCCGACGGCCTCCTCCAGCGCCTGCCGGATCAGGGGTGCCGCTTCGGCGAGCGGCCGGACCGGCTCCGGCGGCGTCCACCACCGTGTGTGCCGTACGGTACATCCGTCCGCGGCGACGACCACGGCGTCCTGCGGAGCAACGGCGGTGACGGCACGCCACATCGACGTCTCGAACAGCGGATACGGGGCGGGCCACAGCAGCCTTACGGCCAGCTCCTCCACGTCGGGGTCGAGGCCCAGGACGGCGGCGAGCGTGTCGGCTCGGGTCGCGGCCACCCGCACACCGTCGATCTCCGCGTGGAAGACGAGTCGCAGTCCGGAGGCGGTGCCCTGGACCCGGACCTGCCCGTCGAGGGCACCGACGAGGTGGAAACTGCCGGGGAGGGATGGGGCCAGGGCGTCGAGCTCCGCGAGATCACGCAGCCGTGCGACCCGGCGCCGCAGGTCGTCGGCGTCGATCGGACAGCAGCCGACGACGGCGACGCGGGCGCCCCCGGCGTCAGCCGTGAGGACGTCCTCGTCGTGCCAGTGGCCGACCAGCCAGGGCCGGCCCGACGCATGCGCGAGGGTCCGGCTTCCGGGGCGGGCGAAGGAGCGGGCCACGGCGGCCGCGTCCGCGCGGTCCGGGAAGACCGCGAAGTGCGCGTCGCCGGGGCCCGTCCCCGCACTCTCGTGCAGTTCAGTCATGACGTCGGTCAGGGACCGTCGATCGTCAGTTCTTGCTCAGGATCAGTCGGTCGTTGCCGTGGCGCTGCAGGAGCCCCGTCTCCTTCCGGAACGTACCGAGCCGGACGAGCGTCGGCGCCTCGTAGGCCTTCTTCATGACTACTCCTCACATGCGGGTTTCCCGACCACTTCCCCTGACCTACGGCCATGGCTCGTCGGGAGCCTGGGCCAGGAAGTGGCCGCAGCACCTAGCTAGCTGCAGAGCGTGAGACCAAGGCAAGAGCATGGGTGAAGGTCGGATAATAGGCACAATCTGACCTGCTTGGGTTGTGCGCCCCGTCGCGTTTTGACTGTTGTCAGCACAGCATGGTCTGCGACCCGGGTGGGCGCACGCTCGAATGAACGATTTGACGTGCCGCCCGCCAGCTGCTCGCCGCACCTGTCGGACGCCCCTGTCGACGACTGCGGGTGGGAGCCGCCGGGCGCGCTCCGTGCCCGTGAGCGTGCTCCCTTTCCTGTCGCTCCCCCTCCGAAGCTTTCCGCGGACATGTCACCGGCAGGCATCTCGCCTCTGACGGCCGCTCAGCACCTTGCGCACCTGTGCACTGCCGAACGGGTGACGATTTATCAGATAATCAGTCTGAGGGCTGGCGTCTGCGTAACTTTCCTTCTCCCTATGGAATTTGATGCGGATTCGAATGGGCGGGCGGGCGCGCCTGGTCCCTCGTTCGGCCCCCTGGAGGCAGCCTTCCGATATGCGAGATATGGCGACTCTGAGGATGGTTGGTACGTCGAGTCTCGCGTCGGCTGCCCCGGCCGGCCCCTCTTAGACGGGAGAAGTTGCATGCGGCAGACCCGGTCCACCGCTGTCACTGCGGCCGCCGTGGCCGTCGTGGCCCTGGCCGCGGGCGGCATCACCTACGCTTCGGCCGCCTCCGCGCCGGACGCCCAGGCGCCCGCCGCCCCGCAAACGGATACTCCCAACCCGTCTTTCCCCGGTGCCGGCGGCGGTTCTGGAACCGGAGCCGGAATCGGTGGCGGAACCGCTACCGGACCCGGAGCCGGAGCCGGAATCGGCGGCGGTACCGGCACCGGAACCGGAATCATCGGCGGAACCGGTGTCGCCGGTACCGGTACCGGTATCCCCGGAAAGGGCAACGAGGGCGTCGTGGGCATCGCCGGTGTTGCCGGCACTGCGGGCAACGGCAATTTCGGCAACGCGCACCACGAGAGGGGCCACGAAGAGGAGGAGGGACGGATCCAGATCAACGAGCGGACATACTCCAGCCACCCGGGCGACTGCATCACCGTGGTCCTCCTGAGCGCCACGAGCTTGAACATCCGCAACGACAGCCGCCAGGCCGTCGACGTGTTCGACGGACCCGTCTGCGACAGCGGTGTTCCCCTCGCCACGGTAGGGCCCCACAGGGACGCCTTCGGCGTGACACCTACGGGCATTTTGGCCAGTTTCCGGGTGGTCGACCACCACCGCTGGTGATCGACCACCACTGGGTCCGCAGTTCGTGGGCGCGACCAGGCATGTCAGGGCCGCGGCGGCGAAGAGCACGGCCCTCGGGCGGCGGAGTCGCCTTCCGGACCTGGTTGTGGCCGGGACACCGCAGAACGGGCCTGACCCGCTACGCTCCGAAGTATGCGGATCTCCGTCTCCTCCGACATGGACGAACCCGTGGCCCGGCTGCTCGTCGAGGAGCTGCGGCGGCGAGGTCACGAGGTGCGTGCGTACGGCGCGCTGCGGGCCGGTGACGATCCGCAGTGGGCGGTCTGCTCGGAGGCGGCCGCCCGGGACGTGGCCGAGAACGAGGCCGATCAGGCGGTGGTGTGCTGCTGGACCGGCACCGGCGCCTCCATCGCCGCGAACAAGGTGCCGGGCGTCCGCGCGGCCCTGTGCACGGACGCCGGCACGGCCGAGGGGGCGCGGCGCTGGAACGACGCCAACGTCCTGGCGCTGAGCCTGCGGCTCACCTCCGGACCGCTGCTGACGGAGATCCTCGACGCATGGTTCGCGGCCGAGCCGAGCCGGGACCCGGAGGACGTGCAGAACGTGGCCCGCGTCGGCCGCCTCGACGCCGCCAGGAAGCTCTCCTAGATGCGCTCGGCGACCCGGCGCGGGCCAGGTCCGGTCGTTCGCTCGCCGTGGTCTGTCCGGTGTTCGGTGTTCGTGTGCTGATCGGTGTACGGCCGGATCTCAGTGGGCACCCAGTCCGCCGCCGCCGAACGAGCCGCTCGACCCCTTGCTCCAGCGCAGCCGTTCCTTCTTGGCACTCGGCCGGGTGTGCATGTTGGTCAGCTCGTACGGGGTGAGCGGGCGACTGCCCTTGGGAATGTGCGGGATCTCCTCGGGTTCCCTGTTCTCCCGGATCTCGTGCACCGCGCCGTCCGGTGGCAGGTGCGGCTGCTCCTCGGGGCGCGGCCGAGGGGGTTCGCGGTACTTGATGCGGGAGTTCATCCAGAAGCCGCCGGCGAGCAGTGCCAGGACGCCCACGGCCACCAGGAAGAGCACAAGGCTCATCAGGCCGCTAGCAGCGGCCAGCTGCATCTGTGCGGTACTCATGGCACATGAATACCCCACCCAGACCAGGACGAACCAGACAGGGGAGATCGGGAAACCCTGGGTGACCACTCACCTGCGGACGGTGGCGCAATAGCGGGATTTTTTCCGTGCCCGTAGACGCGCCATTCCCTATTTCTGAAACACGTTCTACGGTGTGCGCCGTCAGGACCGCCCTTGGGGACCCTGGAGGCGCCGTGCACCTCGACCACACGCCCGAGCAGCAGCGACTGCGCAGCGAACTGCGTGCCTACTTCGCCGAGCTGGTGCCCGACAACGCCTACGCCCGGTACGCCGACCCGGCCGCGCAGAAGCGGTTCTACCGCGAGACCGTCCGGCGGCTCGGCTCGGACGGCTGGCTCGGGGTGGGCTGGCCGAAGGAGTACGGCGGGCGCGGCATGACGGCGATGGAGCAGTTCATCTTCTTCGACGAGGCCGCGCAGGCCGGCGTACCGCTGCCGCTGATGGCGCTGAACACGGTCGGCCCGACCCTCATGCGGTTCGGCACCGAGGAGCAGAAGGCGTACTTCCTGCCCCGCATCCTCTCCGGCGAGATCGACTTCGCCATCGGCTACAGCGAGCCCGACGCCGGCACCGACCTCGCGTCCCTGAAGACACGTGCCGTACGGGACGGCGACCAGTACGTCGTGAACGGGCAGAAGATCTGGACCACGAACGGCGACACCGCGGACTGGGTGTGGCTGGCCGTGCGCACGGACCCCGGGGCCCCGCCCCACAAGGGCATCACCATGCTCCTGGTGCCGACCTCCGACCCCGGCTACTCCTGCACCGTCATCAACACCCTCGCCTCGCACGACACCACGGCCAGCTACTACGAGGACATCCGTGTCCCCGTCACCCGCCGGGTCGGCGAGGAGAACCAGGGCTGGCGGCTGATCACCAACCAGCTCAACCACGAACGCGTCACCCTGGCCGCCCACGGCACCATGGCCATCCGCGCCCTGCACGACGTGCAGCGCTGGGCGATGGAGACCAAGCTGGCCGACGGCCGCCGGGTCATCGACCTGCCCTGGGTGCGCCGCCTGCTCGCCCGGACCCACACCCGCCTCGACGCGATGAAGCTGCTCAACTGGCAGATGGTCACGGCCGTCCAGGAGGGCACGCTCACCCCGCAGGACGCCTCCGCCGTCAAGGTCTACGGCTCCGAGGCCCGCCGGGACGCCTACGCCTGGCTGATGGAGGCCGTCGCCGCCGCCGGCCCGCTCAAGGAGGGCTCCGCGGGCGCCGTCCTGCACGGCGAACTGGAGCGCGGCTACCGCTCGGCGGTGATCTTCACCTTCGGCGGCGGCAACAACGAGATCCAGCGCGAGATCATCTCGTGGATCGGGCTGGGGATGCCGCGCGTACGGCGGTGACCCTCCGCGACGACGATTCGGTGGCACAGGAACGGCGAGTCCGCATACGTAGGCGCTGTACGACACCTTGGCGGCCGCATCCGGCAGGAACGACTCGCTCGACGACGTGAGGTCCGCCGCGCTCGACCACGTCCACCGGCTCGTCGACCTTCTGGAACGTCAGCGGACCGGGTTCCGGCGGTTCATGGGACACGAGCACCGGCGATTCAGGGCGACGGGCGCGGCGACCCGGGCCGAGATCGACGAGCGGCTCGCGGGCTGCGCGGACGAGGAGGGCAGGGCCGCGATCCTGAGCCGCCAGATCAAGAGGAATGCCCGATGAACCCCGCCGCCCGGCTGATGCGCGCGCTGACCGACCCAGAGTTCACAGTCGAAGCAAGGGACAGGCGCCCGGTCCGCTTCGCGGTCGAGGACGCGGCCAGGGAACGGCGGCCGCGTTATACGCCCGACGCGTGCCGCCGGATGTTCCAGGCACTCGTCGAGTTGATGTGGGCCCCATCGTCGCCGACGAGATCGCCGTCATCGCCGGCCTCACCCCGGCCGACCAGGCGCTGCTGTTCGAGACGACCGGAACCACAGGTTTGTCTCGCCGCTCGCGGACGCGTGGCGCAGGTCGGCCGACAACGCCGCCTACGTGGCGTTCGCCCGCCGCGCGCTGGAAGCGGCGGCCGACCGCACCGACGCGATCCGGGCCGGCGAGATCCCCTATCGGGCGGACAAGGCGTTCACGGACCGGGAGATCACCTCACTCGGACAGGCCCTGCGGGTGGCGCTGCTGCGCGACGAGCCCTGGCTGCCGGAGCTGTTCGAGCGGCTGCTGCCGGGCGTCGCCCTCGCCCCGACGACCGCGAAGACGCTTCCCTCGCAGGCCCTGCTGTACGAGGTGGTCCGCGCCGCACAGGACTTCCCGACGCCCGAGCTGGTGACCGCGATCCGCACCGTGCGCCGGACCGTCCGGCCAGGTCGAGGACCTCGACGAAGTCGTGGATCTCACCGTCGATCCGGACCTCGTCTTCATCAAGCTCGTCGCCCTCGTCGGCGGCTGAGGGACCGGCACTTCTCAGCCGAGAAGACGAAGGAGAAGCGGTATCGCTCCGCTCCGCGGCCGTGGCATCGTGGTCGCAGGGCGGAGGTGACCCCATGACCGATGCCGACCCGGGGCTGTTCGGCCCCTCCTCGGTGACCTGGCAGATGCACGGCGACCCGATGATGTGGGTCGCCGGCGTCCGTGCGCTCTACCTCCAGGCCCTGCACCCCCGTGCCGTCCGGGGCGTCCTGCAGAACTCCGACTTCCGCCGCGACGCCTGGGGCCGGCTGCTGCGCACCGCGAACTTCGTCGGCACGACGACGTACGGCACCGCCGAGTCGGCCGAGCGGGCGGGGGCCCGGGTGCGGAGGATCCACCGGCTGCTGACCGCGACCGACCCGGACACCGGAGAGCGCTACGGCATCGACGAACCCGAGCTGCTGCTGTGGGTGCACTGCGCGGAGATCGACTCCTACCTGCACGTTCTGCGCCGCTCCGGCTTCCCCCTCACCGACGCCCAGGCCGACCGGTATCTCGCCGAACACCGCGTCAGCGCCCGCCTGGTGGGCCTCGACCTGGACGCCGTACCGGCCGACCGGGGGGCGATGGACGCGTACTTCGAGAAGGTCCGGCCGGAGCTGGCCGCCGGGCCCGAGGCACGCGCGGTGGACGACTTCCTGCTCCGCCCGCCGACGCATCCCCTCCTGGTCCCGGCGCGCGAGGTGCTGTGGCGGCGCGTGGCGCAGCTGGCGTACGCCTCCCTGCCTCCGTACGCCCACGAGCTGTACGGCAGACCGGCCCCCGCACCCGCCGTCGTCACCCGCCGGCTGCGGGCCACGGGTGCCGTGCTGCGCCGCATTCCCGCACGTCTGCGCTGGCAGCTGCCGCCCAAACACATCCTGCGGGCCATGGCGAGGCTCGGTCCGGGCGCACGACCGGCACCGTACAAACTGGGGCGATAGACCGCCATACTGGACGAGCAGGGGGGTGTGTCACGGATCGGGCCGCGTTCCGCGCGACCGCGCCACCGTGGCCGGGTCCCCCGGGGGGCGAGGCGGACGGCGACGGGGGCGACGGCGCGCTATGGGGGAGAACAGGCTGATTCAGAGCCGGTACCGGCTGCTCGACCTGATCGGGCGGGGCGGGATGGGCGAGGTGTGGCGGGCCCGCGACGAGTCGCTCGGGCGGCAGGTGGCCGTCAAGTGCCTCAAGCCGCTCGGCCCGCACCACGACCCGTCCTTCACCCGCGTCGTGCGGGAACGGTTCCGCCGGGAGGCCAGAGTGGCCGCCGCGCTCTCGCACCGGGGCGTGACCGTCGTCCACGACTTCGGCGAGGACGACGGCGTCCTCTACCTGGTCATGGAGCTGCTGGACGGACGCGACCTGAGCCGGCTCCTGGAGGACAACAAGGGGCATCCGCTGCCCGTGGAGGACGTGGTCGACATCGCGGAACAGGTCGCCGCCGCCCTCGCCTACACCCACCGACAGGGCATCGTGCACCGCGACCTGAAGCCCGCCAACATCGTGCGGCTGACCGATGGCACGGTGAAGATCTGCGACTTCGGCATAGCCCGCCTCGGCCACGACATAGGCTTCACCGCCCGGCTGACCGGCACCGGCATCGCCATGGGCACCCCGCACTACATGTCCCCTGAGCAGATCGGCGGCACCGAGGTCGACCAGCGCAGCGACCTGTACTCCCTGGGCTGCGTCCTGTACGAGATCGCCACCGGGGCACCGCCGTTCGACCTGGACGACGCCTGGGCGATCCTCATCGGCCACCGCGACACCCCGCCCCGCCCGCCGCGCACCCACCGCCCGGACCTGCCCGCCCACCTCGAGCGGATCGTCCTCGACCTGCTGGCCAAGCGTCCCGAAGAACGGCCGTACGATGCCCGCGAGGTGGGGCATCGCCTGGCCGCGGGGCGCAGGGCACCGGCGTACGTGCCGACCGTCGTGACGGCGCGGCCGCAGACCGCGGGGACGGTCCCGCAGGACACCCGCCTTCCGGCATGGACCCGGGGCATGACCACCGGCCACAAGGCGGTCGGCTCCGCACTGCGCACCGTAGCGCCGGACCCCGGGGCGGCCCTCACCGGCGCCTGGACCGTCGGCGCCCCGGTGGCCCTCCTGTCCCGGCCGTCTCCCGACGCCGTCGCCGCCCTTGCAGCACGGCACCACGAGGGCCTCGCCCTGGCCCGGCGCGGCCGCTGGGCCGAGGCGCGCGAGGTCCATCTCGCCGTCGCCGCCGAACGAGCGGGCCTCCTCGGCCCCGACCATCCCGACACCCTCGCCAGCCGCTACGAGGCCGCCTTCACCCTCAGCCGCACCGGCCGGGCCGCCGACGCACTGCGCGCCTACACCGGCGTCGCCGAGGCCAGAGCACGTGTCCTCGGCCCCGACCACCCCGACACGCTGGCCGCCCGCCAGGAAACGGCCTACGTACTGGGGCAGTTGGGCCGCCACTTCGAGGCCCACCAGGCCTACACCGCGGTACTGGCCGCCCGGATGCGCAGCATGGGCCCCGACCACCTCGACACCCTGCGCTGTCGCCACAACCTCGCCTTCAACCTCAGCCGGCTCGGCCGCCTGGAGGACTCGTACCGCATGGCCCTCGACGTGGCCGCCGCCCGCGCCCGGGTGCTCGGCCCCGACCACCCCGACACCCTGGTCACCCACTACGAAGTCGCCTACGCGCTCGGCCAGTTGGGGCGCTGGGAGGAGGCGCTGCGCAGCTACCGCGAGGTCGCCGAGGCCCGCGCCCGGACCCTCGGCCCGGACCACCCCGACACGCTCGCCGCCCGCTACGAGGCCGGCATCAGCCTCGGCCGCCTCGGCCGCAGCGCGGACGCCCTGCTCCTCTACCGCGACCTGATCGAGGACCGCACCCGCGCCCAGGGCGCCGCCCACCCCGAGACCCTGCGCGCCCGCCACGGCCTCGGCGTCAACCTCGGCCGCCTCGGCCGCTGGGAGGAGGCCCTCGCCGAGGCCCGCGACGTGTGCGCGCTGCGCCGGCGGGTCCTCGGCCCCGACCACCCGGACACCCTGGTCAGCCGCCGCGAGGTCGCCGTCGCCCTGGGCTGGCTGGGCCGCTGGACGGACGCGCTCACGGAGTACCGGCGGGTGGCGAGCGCGCGTGAGCAGGTTCTGGGCCTGGACCACCCGGACACCCTCGCCAGCCGCAACGACGAGGCCCACTGCCTGGAACAGCTCGGCCGCGGCGCCGAGGCCGTGGAGCTGTACCGCAGGGTCGCCGTCCTGAGCCGGCAGCGGGCGTCCGGCGGACACTGATCCCTGAGAGCCTGTGTCATATCCCCGGCCGGGCGCGCGGCGTCTGGCACGCACTCCCCCACTGCCTTAAGGGCGTGGGGGGACCCCCAGCCGCGTTG
>NZ_JBVIGN010000018.1:0-186257 GCF_055570785.1 Streptomyces sp. NPDC031100 | reverse complement strand
CCCCCCCCCCCCCCCCCCCCCCCCCCCCCCCCCCCCCCCCCCCCCCCCCCCCCCCCCCCCCCCCCCCCCCCCCCCCCCCCCCCCCCCCCCCCCGGCCGGCCCGAGGCGACCTGCGCGCCGCCGGCGGCCAGAGGGCCGGCGGTCGACCCGGCCGCGGCGCTGCAGCGCATGTACGTCGACACGAGCCCGGTCAGTTCGGCGCATCTGAGCCTGAACGCGGAGGTCCTGGGGCCCGAACGGATGCTGTTCGGCACCGACTCACCCCCGTTGGCCGTGCCGCTGGAGGAGCAGATCCGCATGATCGAGAAGCTGCCGGTCGACAAGGCCTCGCAGCAGCTCATCCTCGGTGGCAACGCCGAGGCCCTCTTCGACCTGAGGAGTCGTCCGTGACCACCACGCAAGAGGCCGTCACCGCGGCCGAACGCTGCACCCCGGAGTTCCGGCGCGATCCTCACACGGTCTACGCCCATCTCCGCGACGCTGCGCCGGTCTGCCCCATGAGACCGCCGCACGGCAACGAGACCTACCTGATCACCCGGTACGAGGATGCGCGGGCCGCCCTGTCCGATCCGCGGTTGAGCAAGGACATGTACGGAGCCATGGACGCCTACCGGAGGATCTTCGGTGACTCGTCCGTCGCGCTGGACGACAACATGCTCAACTCCGACGCGCCCAAGCACACGCGGCTGCGCAGGCTGGTCAACTCCGCGTTCACCCCACGGCGTGTGGAAGCTCTGCGGCCGAAGATCCAGGACATCGTCCGGGGCCTGCTCGACGAGTGCCCGACCCGGGAGCCCTTCGACCTGCTGCCGGTCTTCGCGTTCCCGCTGCCGATCATCGTGATCTGCGATCTGCTCGGTGTACCGCCACAGGAACGGGCGCGGATGCAGAACCTGTCCTCCACGGTGGCCCAGAGCGGTTTCAACGAGGAGGCCAAACGGGCCCAGCAGAAGGCGGAGGAGGATCTGCACGCGTACTTCTCGGATCTCATCGCCGCCAAGCGGAGCCGTCCGGGTGACGATCTCCTGAGCGCGCTCATCGCGGCCCGGGACGACGACGGCGGGCTGACCGAGAGCGAGCTGGTCTCCACGGCGTTCCTGCTGATGTTCGCGGGTCACAAGACGACCGCGTACCTGATCGGCAACGCCGTGCACCACCTCCTGTCCCATCCCGAGCAGCTGCGCGCCGTGCGGGAGAACCGGGAGCTGATGCGTGCGGCAGTCGAGGAACTGGTGCGCTACGACGGCTCCGTGGAGACCGCGACGTTCCGCTACGCGACCGAGGACGTGGAGTACAACGGGACGCGGATTCCCAAGGGCGCCCTGGTCCAGATCGCGATCAGTTCGGCCAACCGCGATCCGCTGAAGTTCGACACCCCGGACGAGTTGAACGTGATGCGTCCGGGCAACGCGCAGGACGCGCATCTGGGGTTCGGGCACGGCAGCCACTACTGCCTGGGAGCCCCGCTGGCCCGGCTGGAGATGCAGCTGGCTCTCACCGCCCTGTTCGACCGGTTCCCGAGGATGACGCCGGCCGACCCCGGCGGCGAGGCGCGGTGGATGGAGGTTCCCTTCCCGGCCTTCCGCGGCCTCGCGGAGCTTCCGGTCGTACTCGATCCTGCCGGGTGACCGGCGCGCAGAAGGGAGAATTCAGCAAGCCTTCGACCGGGGAGGGCACGGGGAGTCGGTGTTTTCTGGCCGCCGTGGGGCGTATGGCGTGATGTGGGACATAGACGATCAATGCCCGATTGTGGATAGTTTGACGTGCTTACTCTGTCCACCGCGTCACGTCATCGAGTAGACCGCCCCATCGATCGTCCAGGAGACCCATGCGCCCTCGCATACCCTCCATCCCGCGAATAGCCTCCACTCCGCCCGTCGCCTTGGCCGGCGGCGCCCTGGCCGTCGGCCTGGGCGGCCTGTATCTCACCGGGCTGCTGCTCACGGGCGGGGAGATCGAGGCGGGTACGACGGTGCGCGGCGTGAACATCGGGGGTCTGAGTCGCGCGGACGCCGTCCGGGAGCTGGAGAAGCACCTGGCGGCGGCCGGCTCGCACGAGCTGGCCGTGACGGTCGGTGACCGCAGGAGTACGGTCGATCCTCGGCAGGCCGGGCTCGGCTTCGACGTCGAGCAGACCGTCGACCGGGCGACGCGTACCGGCTCCGATCCGTTCAGCGTGGTCGGCGGGCTGTTCCGCTCGGGTGGCGGGGAGATCGAGCCGGTCGTACGCGTCGACAAGGGGAAGACCCGCGCCGCTCTCGTCAAGCTGGCCACATCTCTTGATCAGAAGGTCCGGGACGGCGCGGTCACCTTCACGGACGGCCGGGTCGAACAGGTGGCCCCACGCCGCGGCTACGCGCTCGACGTGGACGCCGCGGTCGGCACCCTGCGCAGCTCCTTCCTGCGCGGCAAGGCCGACGCGGTCACGGCCCTGCCCGCCCGCGAGACCAAACCGAAGGTCACGGCGGCAGAGGTCCAACGAGCGGTGCGCGAGTTCGCGCAGCCGGCCATGTCGGCGCCGATCACGCTCACCGCGGGTGACAAGCGGTTCACGATCAGCCAGGCCGTCCTGAGCCGGTACCTCACGATGCGACCGGACGGCACCGGCAGGCTGGAACCGGGGCTCGACGGCAAGGGCCTGCGCGCCGCACCCGAACTGGCCGGCATCACCAGCAGGCCCGAGAACGCCAGACTGCGACTCGACGGCGACAAGGTCGTGGCGGCCGACGACGGCAGGCCCGGCCAGGAGATCACCGATCAGGCGCTGAGCCGGACTGTGCTGCCGATGCTCACCAAGTCAGACACCGCCGCCCGCACGGGCGAGCTGACCACGCGCAAGATCCAGCCGGAGGTGACCGGCGCGAACGCCGCGCAGCTGGGGCTGAAGGAGAAGTTGTCCTCCTTCACCGTCAACTTCGAAAAGGCCCCGTACCGCACCAAGAACATCGGCCGGGCCGTGGAGCTGATCAACGGTTCCGTGATCATGCCGAACGAGACGTGGAGCCTCAACCGGACCGTAGGCGAGCGCACCGAGGCCAACGGCTTCGTCCAGGGCATCATCATCTTCGACAACGAGTTCACGAAGGCGCCCGGCGGCGGGGTCTCCACTGTGGCCACCACTGTCTACAACGCGGCGTTCTTCGCCGGGGTGAAGGTGATGGAGCACGGTGCCCACTCCTTCTACATCGAGCGCTATCCGGAGGGACGTGAGGCGACGGTCGCCTGGGGCAGCCTGGACCTGAAGTTCAAGAACGACTCGGGCCACGCCATCTCCATCCAGGCCGAGTCCACCGACACCTCCGTGACCGTCACCTTCCTCGGCACCAAGAAGTACGACGAGATCAAGTCGGTCAAGGGGCCCCGCACCCATGTGCAACAGCCTGCGAAGAAGGTGAACACCGACAAGAAGTGCGTGCCGCAGACACCGCTCGAGGGCTTCGACGTCACCGTGGAGCGGGTCTTCTCCAACGACGGCAAGGAAGTCAAGCGGGAGCCGTTCCACACGCACTACGCCCCACGCGACGAGATCACCTGCGAATGATCCGCACTCCGTAGGCCATCGAGCAAGGTCACCGCGCTGGCCGCCCAGGGCAGGTCCGACTCGGAGATCGCGGCCGAACTCGCCCTCGGCGTCTTGACCGTGCGCACCCCGCCAAAGATGACAGCCGAAAGGCCGCGTTCAAGCGGGTAGCGGGATCCTTCCCAGCTCGATCACCCGCAGGTGCTGCGCGGCCTTCGCCGTCGTCTCGAACAGCGCGCCTGCCGGAATGCCGGGGACGGTTCTGACGTGCCGCCAGCCCTGGCCGACGTAGTACGCGTGGAGGCCGGTGTTGTCGGTCCAGGCGGCCAGGCGGACCACCTGGGCGCCGTCGGCGGCGGCGCGGGCGCGGGCCCACTGCTGGAGGGTCGCGCCGATGCCGCGGCCGGCGTGCGGGCGGGCGACGATCACTTTGCGGAGGTAGCGGGCCGGGACGGCCAGTTCGGCCGGGGTCCACAGGCGTGGATGGCCGTGCGGGAGCAGGGTGAGGGTGGCCACCGGTTCGTCCTCGGGGGCGAGCATGGCCATCACGGTCGCGCCCTGCTCGATGAGGGACAGGGTGAGCCGGGGGCGGAAGGGTTTCGACCACTGGTCGGAGCCGTGCCGCACCGCCAGCCATCCGGCGGCCTCCCGCCGCCAGTGACGCAGGGTCTCCAGGTCCTCCGGGACGGCCGGACGGACGTAGAGCGGCGGCGGGGTCAACTCCGCTCCTCCCCGAACGAGTAGAGGCGGCGCAGGGCCTGGACGAGACGACGGCCATGGGCGTTGAGCGAACGGCCGTCCGGCGCGGTCAGCGGGCGCCGGGTGACGAGCCGGCCGATGATGCCGCGGGGGTGCAGCACCGTCCCTTCCCGCGCCAGGTTCACCAGGACGCACTCGTCGGCCCCGCACTCCAGCAGCCCGAAGCCGGGGCGGCGGAAGACCAGGCGGTCGGCCTGGAGGGCGTAGACGCCGGGGGCGGGTGCGTTCGGCACGTAGCAGGGTTCGGGGGCGGTGTGACGTACGGTCAGTTGGACGCCGTCCGCCGGGTCCTGGTGGGGTTTGCCGAGGGTCCGGTGGCCGTGCCGCTCGGCCACGTGCCGTACCAGCGTCGGCACCTGCTCGTCCCCGAGTTCGATCTCGCCCAGCAGCCAGGTCGAGCCCAGCACGCGGCAGTTGACCTCCAGCGCGACGACGGAGTCCGCGCACAGGGCGAAGTCGGCGCCGAAGATGCCCCGGTAACCGAGGTCGGCGAGGCCCCGGCCGATGCGTTCCATCGCGTCGTTCGTCCGGGCGAGCACGGCCGGCGGCAGCAGCGCGGGGGCGCCGAAGTCCGAACCGGAGTACTCGCCGAACCCGGCGCCCGTCTCCTCGATCCCGGCCAGTTGCAGGGCCGCACGCAGCGTCGCGGCCGTCCCGTCGTGGGCGACGAAGCCGTAGCAGGCCAGGGTGGTGTCCCCGACGTACTCGCTGACCAGCCAGCGCTCCCGCGACGGCAGGTCCGCCGCCGTGCTCCTGTCGGTGACCAGGTACGTGCCGTTGCCGCCCGCGCTGCGCGGCTTCTGTACGACGAACCGGTCGCCGAAGCGGCGCCGCAGTGCCGGGTAGTCGATCCCGTCGACGCCGCCCACCACCACGTCGTCCGGCGTCGGCACCCCCAGCTGCCGGAACCAGTCCCGCATCGCGGCCTTGTCCTTGAGCGCCTCCCAGGCGTGCTGCACGTCCGGCACGAGCAGCCGGGCGCCGGTGGCCTCGACGGCCTGCTGCCAGTGCGGCCGGTACGTCCCGTAGGCGGCGAGGGCGAACTCGCGGCCCCGCCACCGGTCCCCCACCAGGCCGGGCAGGTGGTCCATCAGGGCGTCCAGACCGCGGCCGCTCAGTGTGTCCGCGCGGCTTCGGGTCCGCTCCTCCAGCGTGTACATGTGGGCGGCGAACCGATCGCTCCAGCCCGCGTCCACGCCCTCGGGCGTCAGCAGTCCGGCCAGGCAGTCCGTGCGGAGCAGCGGCAGCAGGTAGAGCGGGCGCGGGGCGGTGCCGAGGAAGCGGGCGGGCCGCAGCAGGCGCTCGACGTCGTCGAGGGACGCAATCACGCGGTGGATTATGCAGTCCGGCGATACGCCCCGAACGTAAAGAAGCCGTGGGTCGTCGGTGGTACTGACGGAGCGTTAGAATGCGCGGCCGCCCGGGCCTTTGCAGGTGCCCCTTTGGGTGCCCTTTTCCCGGCGGTCTCGTTCTCGAAGGGAGCGGAACACGCCGGCACCCGACGGAACGGACACGGAAACGGACACGCCTTGCGAGTGACGATGCTCGGCCACGCCGGGCTCTATCTGGAGACGACCGCGGGGAGCATCCTCTGCGATCCGTGGACCAGCCCCGCGTACTTCGCCTCCTGGTTCCCCTTCCCCGACAACAGCGCGCTCCCCTGGGACCGGTACGCGCACCCCGACTACCTCTACGTCTCCCACCTCCACCAGGACCACTTCGACCCCGCCCACCTGCGCGAGCGCGTGGGCCGTGACACCACCGTCCTGCTCCCCGACTACCCCCTCGACGACCTGCGGGACGCACTCGCCGCCCTCGGCTTCACCCGCTTCCGCCGACTGCCGAACGGCGAACCCGTCGGGCTCGGCGGCGGTCTGCGCGTGGCGATCACCGCCGTCAGCGCACCGGTCGACGGCCCGATCGGGGACTCGGCCCTCGCGGTGGCCGACGGCACGGCGCGCATCCTCAACCAGAACGACGCGAGGCCCCTGCAGGCCGAACAGATCGCCGCCTTCGGCCCGTACGACGCGCACTTCCTGCAGTTCTCCGGCGCCAGCTGGTGGCCGCTGGCCTACGACCTGCCCGCGCGCGCCAAGGCGGTCTACGGCAGGGCTGCCCGCCGCAACGGCCTCACGCGGGCGCAGCGTTTCATCGAACAGGTCGGCGCCCGACACGTGGTGCCGAACGCGGGCCCCGCCTGCTTCCTGGACGACGACCTCTTCGACTTCAACGATCTGCACGGCGAGGACCACAACCCCTTCCCGGACCAGTCGGTGTTCGTGGACCACCTGCACCGCAACGGCCACCCCGAGGCCCTACTGACCGTCCCCGGCACCATCCTGGAGTTCGCGCACGGACAGTGCGGGGTCCGCCACCCGGCCCCGGACGCGTTCACCGCGTTCCGGGACAAGGAGGCGTACCTGCGGTCGTACGCGGCCCGGGCCCGGACCCGGATCGCACAGGAGCGCCGGACCTGGCGACCGGCCGGGACAGGCGTCGATGTCCTCTCCGCTCTCAAGGACTGGTTCGAACCGCTGCTCCGGATCGCCGACCGCATCTGCGCGGGCGTCGGCGGCCCGGTTCTCCTGAACATCGGCGACCTGCCGCTCGTCATCGACTTCCCCGCCCGCGAGGTGCGCCGCTGGGACGGCGAACCGTGCCGTTACCACTTCCGGTTCGAACGGGACCTTGTGGAGCGGCTGATCGCCGACCACCAGGTCGACTGGGTCAACAGCCTTCTCCTCGGCATGCGGTTCACGACCTCGCGGGTCGGACCGTACAACGAGCACGTCTACACCTTCTTCAAGTGCCTCTCCCCGGAACGGATCAGCTACGCCGACGCCTGGTACGCCGAACCCGAGGCGCCGAGCGAGTTCATCCGCCTGGACGGCTGGGAGATCCAGCGCCGCTGCCCCCACCTCCGCGCCGACCTGGCCCGCTTCGGCGAGATCCAGGACGGCGTGCTGCGCTGCCGTATGCACAACTGGCGCTTCGACCTGCAGACGGGCCGCTGCCTGAACGCATACGGCCACCGGCTCACCGCCCGCCCGGCCGGGGACGCGTGATCGCTGAGATGCCGGAGCAGCGGGTGAGCAGGGCCCTGCAGGTGCGTACGCTTCGCGTTCGGCGGACAGCCTGACCGGAGGAGCCCTGGCGAACGTTCTGCCCGGCGGGACATCCACTCGCCGTGCGTAGGCAGCGTCCTACGGAATGGGAATGCCGCGTTCCTGCTCCCTTCGGCGAGGTGGCAGCCCAGGCAGCGGTGTACATCGGTGCGGCCCCTCCTGCGCCGACCCTGCGTGCCGGTGCAGACCAGCAGCGGCGGCCACGTAGTCCTGCGCCGTGAGCAGGCCGGTCAGTCGTCCGTGCGGATCGGTGACCGGCAGCGCGTCCATGTGTTCCTCCGCCATCACGGCCGCCGCGCGGAGCGTCGATTCCTCGGGATGGACCGTGACCGTGCGGCGCCCGTGCACGAGGTCGCGCACGGGCCGGTGGGACAGTGTCACCGCGGGGTCCGCGCAGGCGACGGCGAGCTCGGCTCGGTCCAGCACACCGGCGCAACAGCCGTCCTGGCGGACCACCGGCAGATGACCCTGCCCGGACCGCTCGACCACTTCCCAGGCCATCAGCAGCGTCTCGTCCTCGGTGATCGAGTACGGCGCCCGGTTCATCATGTCGCCCACGGAAAGGCTCTCGTCCACGGCTGCCTCCTCCCGATCAGCGCCGACCGAGCCGAGGAACGTCGCCCGTGGTTTCCCTCAGCACGGTCAGGCGCCGGTGGTACTCCTCCTCGTCCATCTCACCTCGGGCGAAGCGTTCCGCAAGAGGTTGCTCCGGGGAGAGCCCAGACGTCCGGGAATCGGCAAGACGTCCGGGCATCGGCAAGGTCGCTGCTCCCTGCCTGCCTCGCCACGGCGCGGTACAGGAGGACGCCGAGGGTGATGATCAGGGCTCTCACGCTCACCCGCCCCGTGGAACGCGTCATAGGCCGGTGAGGCCAAGGCGCGGGGCCGTTGGGTCCCGATAGATCAGGGGCGATTGGCCTGGTGGACCGGCGTTTCCCGTGGTGTGCTGGTAGTGGCGGGAAGGACCCGTTGGAGACGCGGAGAAGCGGCCGGCAGCCGTGCACCGCGCAATCCGGATCCGCGAGAAGTGGATGGCCCTTCCCGTCCTGTCATGCCGCGGCCGGGTCGGTGGCTCCGCGAGCAGCGGCGATCCGATGCCGGACGATCTTGTCCCGGTTCAGTTCAGGGCCGTCCGGCCCCGCCCATTGGCCCGATCGGCACTGGAGAGAGAGCGGGGCATGGGCGACAGTGGAAGCAGGAGCGGCACCGATCCCCCGCGGTGTCGCTCCGCGCCATGTCACTGCGTCCGAGCCGACAGGACACCAAGGCCGACGAGCAGGAAGCGACACACCCGCGAAGAAGTCAGCCATGATCCGTGATGATCACCCGGCACACCGGCGCATCGACCTCGACCGCGCCGAGGCGCTGCGGCTGCTCGGCAGCGTGTCCATGGGCAGGATCGTGTTCACCCGGCACGCCCTGCCGACCGTCCGTCCGGTCAATCACGTCCTCGACGGCGGCGACATCGTCATCCGCACCCACGAGGGATCGGCCCTGACCTCCCAGGCCCAACAGGCTGACAGCACCGGCGTCGTCGTCGCCTACGAGGCGGACGCCATCGATCCCGACACGCAGCTCGGCTGGAGCGTGGTGGTCACGGGCTACGCCCGGCTGGTGACCGACCCCAGCGAGCTGGTGCGCATTCGGTCGCTGCTGAAGCCCTGGGCGGCCCTGCCGGGCCTGGACCATGCAGTACGCATCCACCCCGACCTGATCACGGGGATCCTTCTCACGGCGAGGGGCGAGGTGCCGCAGGACGACTGACTCGTGCCCGTCCGGTTCCCGGTGGCAGGTCCAGGGCGCCGCCGGTGAGTTCGGAGACGGTCGTCTCCAGTGCCTCGGCCGGCGTCGTCGGCGCACGGGTGCGACCGGCGGCGGCCATCCGCAGCAGCGTGGGAGTGGAGCAGGTGTCGACCAGTCCGGTCGTGATGGTCACGTTCTGCACCGACTTTGGCGACGGTGTCGCCGGGGCGTACGTGGCCGTTGAGGACGCCCACCTCGTAGGCGGTCGGGAAGATGTCCGCGAGCGCGGGCCGTGCCGGGATTGCCGCGCACGTTCAGCTTGGGCAGCGCGGAGGGGTCGCGCTTGGGCCGACGGCCCCTCGACCGTCGGCCGAACGGTGCCCATCCCGGCCCGGCCCGATGCCCCTGAGCCTGCGTCCCGGGGCTGCACCGGTCGTCAGCCGGCCGCACCGACCCACCGGAGTCGAACTGCGGCAGCGGCCGGGCCAGTCGCCCCCGCTACCAGCCCATCGACCCTTCCCGCGAGACCACCGCCGCCGGACGATGAAGGTGCCGCGGACCTGCTCCTGGCAGGGAGCCCGGCGGCGTCCGCCCGAACGACGGACGAGGAAGCAGTCGGAGGGTGAGGCGAGGTGTCATGAAGGAGACGCTGTCCCTCGGCCGGATCGCCGGCGTGCGGGTCGGCCTGCACTGGAGTGTCCTGGTCATCGTCGCCCTGGTGATGGTCGCGCTGGCGCGCGGCCGGTTCCCCGAGGCTCACCCCGGCCACTCCGCCCTCGTGTACTGGGCCCTCGCCCTGCTGACCGCTGTCGTCTTCCTCGGCTCCCTGCTGGCGCACGAACTGGCCCATGCCCTGGTCGCTCGCCGCAACGGCGTCCACGTGGACGGCATCACGCTGTGGATGCTGGGCGGCGCCGCCCGCCTGCACGACGAGGCTCCGACACCGGCCGCGGAGCTGCGCATCGCCGGCGTGGGTCCGCTCACGAGCCTGCTGGCGGGTGGCCTGCTCGCGGGCGTTGCCGCAGGGCTGGGCGCTCTCCATGCGTCCGGGCTGGTGGTCGAGGCGTGCGTCTGGCTCGCCGCGATCAACGTTCTGCTGGCTGTCTTCAACGCGCTGCCCGCAGCGCCGCTGGACGGAGGACGGCTGCTGCGCTCCTACCTGTGGCACCGCACCGGCGACCGGCTGCGGGCCACTCGGGGTGCCTCGTCGGCGGGCCGGGCGCTGGGCTGGCTCATGGTGGTGATCGGATTCGTCGCCGTGCTGTACGGGCGGGACCTGTCTGGTCTGTGGCTCGCGCTGATCGGCTGGTTCCTCATCGCAGCGGCCACCGCCGAGGCCCGTCAGGCCGAGATGCGCAGCCTGTTGCGCGGTGTCCCGGTCAGCCGGGTCATGACTGCGGACCCGGTCACCGTGCCGGCCACGGCGACCCTCGCCGACTTCCTCGCCGAGGGCCCCTTCGGGCAATACCGCCACTCCGCGTTTCCGGTGCTGGCAGCCGACGGCTCGGTGAGCGGTGTGCTCACCCTTCGGCACGTCGACGAGACGCCGCTCCAGGCCCGTTCGACCACGACGGTCCACGAGGTGATGCCCCCCCTCGGCGACGTCGTCACGGCCGTTCCCGAGGAACCCGTGCTCGACCTGCTCCCGCGCCTGGAGGCGAGCCCCCTGCGCCGGGCGCTCATCCTCGACGCAGGCCGCCTCGTCGGCATCCTCACCATCGCCGACATCACCCGTGCCCTGGCCTGGCCTGCTGCGTCCGCCGCTCCCGGCTCTGGCGGGCCGCGCCGCGACCGCCCCGAACAGCCGAAGGAGACGTGATGACGGCTACGGAAGGCGTCTAGCACTCAGGTCAAGGCACTTGCCGCTCACGGAACAACGAACGGCCGGGGCCATCGACCCACCTGACTGACGGCGACCGACAGGCGAGCGGCTTGCGGGGTGAGCCCGGCGTTGCATCCTGGGAGCGGACGGCGGAGGACTGGCTCATGGCCGAAGGCTCGGGCAGGCGGATGTCAGGGAGGTCGTTCCTGATGCCCCAGCTCGGCGCCCTGTTCGTGCGCCGACGCGGCTGGCTCCGGGCCGATCTGATCGCGGGCGTGACGGTGGCCGCGTACCTCGTTCCGCAGGTCATGGCGTACGCGGGAGTGGCCGGTCTGCCACCGGTCGCCGGGCTCTGGGCGATCCTTCCGGCGCTGGCCCTGTACGCGCTGTTCGGTTCCTCGCGGCTGCTGTCGGTCGGCCCCGAGTCCACTACGGCCCTGATGACGGCCACGGTGGTCGGCCCGCCGGCCGCCGGCGACCCGGGGCGCTACGCGTCGCTCGCGGCTGCTCTCGCCGTCACGGTCGGGTTGCTGTGCCTGGTGGCCCGGGCGGTCCGGCTGGGCTTCCTCGCGGATCTGCTCTCCCGCCCGGTCCTGGTCGGCTATCTCGCGGGCGTGGCGCTGATCATGGCGGTGGACCAGGTGCCCAGGCTCACCGGTGTGCGGACGAACAGCACGGAGTTCTTCCCCCAGCTGTGGTCCTTCCTCCGGAATCTGACGCGCGTCGACCCGGCCACGGTGGCTGTCTCCGCCGCCGCACTGGTGTTCCTCTTCGTCGTCGCCCGCTTCTTTCCCGCCCTGCCCGGGCCGCTGCTCGCCGTGGTCCTGGCCACGGCTGCCGTCGTGGCCTTCGACCTCGACGGACGGTACGGCGTCGCGGTGATCGGCCGGGTGCCCTCCGGGCTTCCCGACCTGGCGCTGCCCGACCTGGGGGCCCTGCCGCGCCTGGTGCTGCCCGCGCTCGGTGTGCTGCTCGTCGCGTACACCGACCTCATCCTCACCGCGCGTGCCTTCACCGACCGTACGGACAAGACGACCGCACTCGACGCCAACCGGGAGCTCCTCGCCCTGGGCGCCACCAACCTCGGCGCCGGTGTACTGCACGGCTTCCCGGTCAGCAGCAGCGCCAGCCGTACGGCGCTCGCGGCCTCCGCGGGCGCCCGCAGCCAGGTGTACTCGCTGGTCGCGGGGGCGGCTGTGCTGGCCGTTCTGCTGTTCCTCAGCCCGCTGCTGACCCGCATGCCCGCGGCTGTGCTCGGCGCGCTCGTGGTCTACGCCGCCGCACGCATGGTCGACGTCCAGGGCTTCCGCCGGCTCGCCTCCTTCCGGCGCCGCGAGCTGTTCCTCGCCCTGGGCTGCCTGGCGGGCGTGCTCGCCCTGGACATCCTGTACGGGGTGCTCGTGGCCGTCGGACTGTCGGTGGCCGAGCTGCTGACCCGGGTGGCGCGGCCGCACGACGCCATCGAGGGGCTGGTGCCCGGGGTGGCGGGCATGCACGACGTCGACGACTACCCGCAGGCACGCACGATCCCGGGTCTGCTCGTGTACCGCTACGACTCACCCCTGTTCTTCGCCAACGCGGAGGACTTCCGGCGCCGGGCACTGGCCGCGGTCGACGAACAGACCGAGCCGGTTCGCTGGTTCCTGCTGAACACCGAGGCCAACGTGGAGGTCGACATCACGGCCCTGGACGCGGTGGACGAGCTGCGCCGGGAGCTCACGGACCGCGGCATCGTGTTCGCCCTCGCCCGGGTCAAGCAGGACCTGCTGGACGAACTGCGGGCGTACGGCCTCGCGGAGTCCGTGGGCGCCGACCGCATCTTCCCGACCCTGCCGACGGCGGTGGCCGCGTACCGGGCCTGGTGCCACGACCGCTGAGGTCGCGCGCCGGGCCGACGGGAGCCCGAACGGCTCACCCGGGGCCGAGGGACCCCTTTCCTACCCTCCCGTACCGGTTTCCTACCCTCCCGTACCGGCCCACGCTGGAAGCAGCAGGACCGCCCACCATGGACCTTAGGGGGTCAGCATGTACGGCACCCCGCACATCGTCAGCGATGTCATGACCCACACGGTCGCCGCCGTCGGCCGAAGGGCCTCGTTCCAGGAGATCGTGCAGCTGATGCAGGAATGGCAGGTCAGCGCGCTCCCCGTACTCGAAGGCGAGGGCCGGGTCGTCGGCGTGGTCTCGGAAGCCGACCTGCTGCCCACGGAGGAACTCCGCGGCAGCCCCGAGGAGGGTTACACACTGCTGCGCCCGCCCGCCGACGTGGAGAAGGCCGGTGCGGCCACCGCAGGGGACCTGATGTCCTCGCCCGCGATCACCGTCCGGGCGAACGCCGCCCTCGCCGAGGCCGCGCGGATCATGGCGCGCGAGAAGGTCAAGCGGCTGCCCGTGGTCGGCGAATCCGGTCTGCTGGAGGGCATCATCAGCCGTGCCGACCTGCTCAAGGTCTTCCTGCGCGACGACGAGGACATCGCCGAGGAGATCCGGCATGAGATCGTGTCGTGCCTCTTCTCGCCGCCGTCCTCGTCCATCCAGGTGGACGTGCACGACGGAGTCGCCACGCTGACCGGCAGGGTCCGTGACACCGCCCTGGTCCCCGTGGCCGCGCGCCTGGTGCGGGCCGTCGAGGGAGTGGTGGACGTGCAGTTCGACCTCACACGCGCGGCGGGTGTGCGGTAGGCGGTACCCCTTTCCTCCTGCGCGCGTGTGGTCAGACTGGTGGAGAGGGGACGACCACGTTCGGCGGCGATCACCATGTCCGACGTCACCACCACCGATCTCTACGAAGTGACCATGGCCCTGTCCTACCTCCGGGAGGACATGCGGGCCCCGGCCACGTTCAGCCTCTTCGTCCGTGATCTGCCGCCCGGCCGGGGCTTCCTGGTCGCCGCAGGGCTGGAGCCCGCACTGGACTTCCTGGCCGACTACCGCGTCGAGCGGGAGGATGTCGAGGAGTTCGCGGCCGCGCTGGACCGCCCGGTACGCGACCTCGAACCGCTCCTCGGTCTCGCCTTCGAGGGCGAGGTGCGCGCCGTCCCGGAGGGCCGTGCGGTGTTCTCCGGTGAGCCGTTGCTGGAGGTGACCGCACCGCTGCCGGAGGCCCAGCTCGTGGAGACGTATCTGCTGAACCAGGTCTGTCACCAGACGGTGGTGGCGTCCAAGGCGGCCCGCTGCGTCCTGGCCGCGGCCGGACGGCCCGTGGTGGACTTCTCGCTGCGCCGCACCCACGGCCCGTGGGCGGGCCGGCAGGCGGCCCGGCTGGGCGCCTTGGTGGGCTTCGCCGGCACCAGCAACGTCGCCGCCGCCACCGCCCTGGGCATCCCTGCCTCGGGCACCATGGCCCATTCGTACATCGAGGCGTTCCCCGGCGAGGAAGAAGCCTTCCGGGCCTTCGCCCGCAGTCATCCCGGCCCGGTCACCTTCCTTGTCGACACCTACGACACCGAGGAGGGCACGCGGATCGCGGCCCGAGTACTGAGGGACCTGGGGCTCGGTCCCGGCTGCGCGATCCGGCTGGACAGCGGAGACCTCGATGCGCTCTCGCGCCGGGCACGCGCCCTGCTGGACGCCGCAGGGCTGACCGACGTACAGATCGTGGCCAGCGGCGGACTCGACGAGTACGGCGTGGCCCGGCTGGTGCGCGCCGGTGCGCCGATCGATGTGTACGCCGTGGGCACGCGCGTGGGCGTGGCCGCGGACGCCCCGTACCTGGACGCCGCGTACAAGCTCGTGGAGTACGACGGCCGTCCGGTGATGAAGTTGTCCTCGGCGAAGGTCACGGCCCCGGGCCGCAAGCAGGTCTTCCGGCGCGCCGGGCGGCCCGACGTCATCGCCCTGGAGCGGGAGGAACCGCCGGACCCGGCACGGCCACTGCTGCGTACGGTGATGCGCGGCGGCCGTCGGACGGGGCCGCCGGACCGCTGGCAGGACGCCCACGACCGGTTCCGCGAGGACATGGCCGGCCTGCCCGACCCGGCGCTTCGGATCGAGGACCCCGAACCGGTCCGACCGGTGCAGTCCCCCGCTCTGGAGGAGCTGACGGCCACGGTACGCGCGGACATCGAGGCACGGTTCCGCCCGGACCGCCTCGGCACCGTCCGCCGAGGCGCCGTGAAGGGCCCTGCGAGGGGGCCGACGGGAACGAGGCGAGGACCCATGACCCCTGGAGCCCTGACCACGCCAGGTCTTCCATGAGATCGGCGGCGCGGTTCCGCGCCGCCGCAGGGGGAGGCGGGCGCGGGCGAGATGTCCGCTCCCGTACCGACGAGGAAGTGCGGCCGGATCGTGCCGAGTTCCGGACCCGAGGTGACAGGCGTCTTGATGCGGGCCCCGGTGGGCGGCGAGATCGTCGTACGCGGTACCACGGCTGGGGTAGTGGGCCGGGCCGGCGAGGTCGTGGGGCTCCACCGTCCCGACGAGCCGGTGGCTGGAGGACGCCGTGTCGCGGCCCGGTGATCGTCGGCCGATCGTGGTGGGTGTCGCTCCCGATCCCGGCTGGCAGGCGGCGCTGGCCTGGGCGTCCGACGAGGCCGTCCGCCGTCGGCTGCCGTTGCGTCCGGTCCACGTCGAGGGCGTGCCGGCCAGGGGCTACCGGGGGCGGGAGGTCCCGCCGTCCTGGGAGGAATGGAACGAGGCTCTGCACACGGCCGGCAAGCAGGTGCTCGTGGAACCGGCGGACTTCGTCACGGCGCGACATCCCCAGGTCGAGGTGGACGCTGTGCTTGCGGAGGGCGACACGAGGCCGCGTACTACGTCGTCGGCGTCGACGGCAGCGAACACTCGGCCGCCGCGGTCGGTGGCATTCGAGGAGGCGGACCTGCATGGCGCCGGAGTACGAGCCCTGTACGTCTGGGAGCCAGGTCCGCTGAGGATCTTCGACGAGTACGCCCCGCAACAGGAAGCCCTCCGGTTGCTCTCGGACACCGTGGCAGGCCGCCACGGCCGCTACCCGGAGGTGGGCCTGCACCACGAGGTGGTCGTCGGGCACCCCGTTCAGGTACTCACCGACGCCTCCGCCCACGCGCTGGGCCTGGTGGTGGGGACCCGGGGCCACGGAGGCTTCACCGGCATGCTGCTGGGCTCGGTCAGCCAGGGAGTGCTGCGCCACGCCCGCTGCCCCGTCATCGCCGTTCCGTCGAGGCCAGCGTGAGGCGGCCCCTTCGCTCGGACAGCAGCCTTCCGGGGGGGCGCCTCGGTGCCTACCGCGGCGCAAACGACGACGACCGGCCCGCTGGGCGGTTCGGGGAGAGGAGGTACGTGTGGCCCTCGCGGCCCCATTCCCCGTACTCAGGCGTCCGACCGGCGTCCATCGCCCGCAGACAAGGGCGACCGATGTGTGCATAGACCAAGCGTCCGATCCGGTTCCGGGCCGCTTCCGGGCCGACATCGCGCACGGGCGCATGTCCGCCCACTCCACCACGGAATCGGATCGGGCGGTCCCAGCCCGAGGCTTCCGCGAACATCAGGTCCGCGTCCGCCGCCCAGGACGGGAAGGTCCAGAACTCCGGTGCCCACACCGCCACCCCCAGCCCTCCTTCGATGCGGTAACCGCAGGTCGGATGGGAGGTGTGCGCGACCGGATGCGCGCGGATGCGCAACTCGCCGAGGTCCGCGTCCGCCATCCGGGGCGCCAGCCCGCGCTGCGCGGCGAGACGCCGCAGGGCTGAGCGGAGTTCGGCGTGCTCGTCGGTGACGAGCCAGGCGTCCAGCCGGCCCTCGGGCGGCTCCGCTCCGGGGCCGCCGTCGAACGCGACACGAAGGCGGCCCCAGGCCACCAGCAGGCCGGCCGGTGCGAAACGCGGAGACTCCATGGCACCCACGCCCAGCAGCGTGAGCCGGAGCCGAGGAGCCATTACGGTCACCTCCCGGGAACGTGACCCGGTCATCGTCTCAGGCATCCCTACCTTCTTTCATGCCATCGCTCCTGCTCCTCGCGGCGATTGGCGGGATCGAACCTGGCTACCCGATGAGTGATGCAGAAGGGGAAGCCTCCCTGCTGGTCCCGCTGGAGGTGAGGGGGATGCGCCACGAGGAATTCATCGGCCAGGTGCAGTCGCGGGCGCGACTGGACAGTCGTGGCGCCGCGGAAAGGGCAACCCGCGCGACGTTGGAAACGCTCGCGGAACGCATCCCCGCCGCACTGGCGGAGAAACTCGCCGCCCAGCTGCCGCATGAGATCGCGGAACACCTGCGGCGCATCGAGAGAGCGCCGGACGTTCCCACCGCCGGAACGCACATGAGCGGACACGAGTTCTTCGAGCACGTCGCCCAGCGGGAGGGCAAGAACTTCCCCAAGGCGGTTCACCACGCCCGCTCGGTGATCGAGGTGGTGGCACAGGCCGTGCAGGGCAGCGTGACCGAGAAGATCCGCGAAGCCCTGGACGACGAGCTGGCCGCCAGCCTCTTCGCCGGCAGCAGCGGCAGTCCGCCACCACGCCGGTCCGCCCACCACCGGCATCGGTCTGCCGGCCGCCCCCAGCCCACGCACCGGACGGAGGAATCCCCCATGACCGCACTCAGACTGGAAAGCCCCGCCTTCGAGGACCATCACCGCCTGCCGCCCCGGTACACCGAGGATGCCGACAACGTCTCACCGCCGCTGACCTGGTCCGGCGTGCCGGACGAGGCGACGGAACTGGTGCTGCTGTGCGAGGACGTCGACGCGCCCTCGGGCGGCTTCGTCCACTGGGCGGTGGTCGGCATCGACCCGCACAGCCAGGGCGTCGAGGCCGGCCGCACCCCGCCGGGTGGCACGGAACTCGTCAACGGCTTCGGCCGACGCGGCTGGGACGGGCCGGCGCCACCCCGCGGGGATCAGGCGCACCGCTACGTCTTCCACCTCTACGCCCTCGCGCAGCCGTGCGTCCTGCCCGACGCCCCCAGCACCCGGCAGGTCCGCGAAGCCGCGGAGAGGGGGGAACTGGGCGACAGCACGCTGGTGGGCCTCTACCAGCACTGACACGAACCGCGGCACGTGGCGGTCCGGCACCGGGGCTGTCGGCGGAACCGGGACCTTCAGGCGATCTGCGCGTCGTCGGGTCTGCTGGTGTGCACGGTTGCGGCGTCCAGCCGCCGCAACCGGTCCGCCCGCCGCACCCCACACACGCGCGCTGTCCAGCGGGCCCCTCGCGGCGGCTTCCGCACGGGTTCGCCTGTTTGCCGTCGGCATCGAACGGGCACCTCTGGCCGGAGCCCGAACGCGCCCGGGCTGTGACCCACGGCCGCGGCAGCGGCAGTACGAGCCCCGAAGGGAGGCATCGATGGTGGACGAGCCGGACGACCGCTTCGACGTGGCGGTGCTCGGTGCCGGCCCCGGTGGCTACGTCGCCGCGATCCGCGCCGCCCAGCTGGGCAGACGCGTGGCCGTCGTCGAGCAGAAGTACTGGGGCGGCATCTGCCTGAACGTGGGCTGCATCCCGACCAAGGCCCTGCTGCGCAACGCAGAGCTGGCGCACATCGTCACCCGCGAGGCGAAGACCTTCGGCATCCGCGTCGACGGACAGGTGTCCTTCGACTACGGCGAGGCGTTCCGCCGCAGCCGCAAGGTCGCCGACGGCCGGGTCAAGGGCGTGCACTACCTGATGAAGAAGAACAGGATCACGGAGATCGACGGCCACGGCACGTTCCTCGACCCGCACACCCTCCAGGTGTCGGGCTTCGACGGCGACACGCGCACGATCGGGTTCGACCACTGCGTCATCGCCACCGGCGCCACACCCAAGCTGCTGCCCGGCACCCGCCGTACCTCCCGCGTGGTCACCTTCGAGGAGCAGATCCTCGCCGAGGAGCTGCCGCAGTCGATCATCATCGCGGGCGCGGGCGCGATCGGCGTCGAGTTCGCCTACATCCTGCACAACTACGGCGTGAAGGTCACGATCGTCGAGTTCCTGGACCGCCTCGCCCCGCTGGAAGACGCCGAAGTCTCCGCCGAACTCGCCAAGCAGTACCGCAGGCTGGGCATCGACGCACTCACCTCCACCCGAGTCGACGCCATCGACGAGTCGGGCCCCCGGGTCCGCGTCACGGTCACGGGCAACGACGGCGCCCCGCAGGTCCTGGAGGCCGACAAGGTCCTCCAGGCGATCGGCTTCGCCCCCAACGTGACCGGCTACGGTCTGGAGAACACCGGCGTACGGGTCACCGAGCGCGGTGCGATCGACGTGGACGGTCACTGCCGTACGAACGTCCCGCACCTCTTCGCCATCGGCGACGTCACCGCCAAGCTGATGCTCGCGCACGCGGCCGAGGCGATGGGCGTGATCGCCGCCGAGACACTCGCGGACGCGGAGACGATGGAGCTCGACTACGTGATGATCCCGCGGGCCACCTTCTGCCGGCCGCAGATCGCCAGCTTCGGCTACACCGAGGCGCAGGCACGCGAACTGGGCTACGACGTCGAGGTGGCGAAGTTCCCGTTCACCGCGAACGCCAAGGCGCACGGCCTGGGCGACGCCACCGGCTTCGTGAAGTTGATCAGCGATGCGCAGTACGGCGAGCTGATCGGCGGGCACCTCATCGGCCCGGACGTCACCGAACTGCTGCCAGAGCTGACCCTGGCACAGCAATGGGACCTCACCGTCCATGAGGTCGCCCGCAACGTCCACGCGCATCCCACGCTCGGCGAGGCGGTCCAGGAGGCGATTCACGGCCTGGCCGGACACATGATCAACATGTGACGCGCCATCCGAGTCGACGGACGCCGGGAGGAACGCATGCCGGAGTTGCCGGACGTCGAGGGCTTTCGGGACGTGCTGAACTCCTGCGGCCGAGGGCGACGCGTCCGGCACGTCGAAGTGCGGGATACCGGCGTACTACGCGGGGTCACCGCGAAACGCCTGCGGCGGCAGGTCGAGGGGCGGCGGCTCGGCCGGCCGCGCCGCCACGGCAAGTTGCTGGTCGTCCCCGTCGGCGACGGCCCGGTCCTCGTCTGGCACTTCGGCATGACCGGAGAGCTGCTGTGCGCTTCCGCGGACGACCCGTTGCACGCCCATGACCGGGTCGTCCTCACACTCGACGGCACACGGCAGCTGCGCTACCGCGACCAGCGCAAGCTCCAGGGCGTACGGCTGGTCGAAGGGCCGGCCGCAGTGGACCGCATCCTGGCCGGTCTGGGCCCCGACGCCCTCGCCATGGAGCGTCAGGATTTCCTGGCGTTGCTCGCCGGGCGGCGGGGCGCCGTCAAGGGCGTACTGATGGACCAGTCCGCCATCGCCGGCCTCGGGAACCTTCTCAGCGACGAGATCCTCTGGCGGGCGCGGGTGGTCCCCGGGCGACCGGCACGGGACCTCAGCGAGGGCGAGGCACGTGACGTGTTCACAGCGATGCGACGAGTGCTCGCCTCGTCCGTACGCGCCGCCTGCGTGCCGCCACGTCGTACGTGGCTCACCGGCCGTCGCGACGACGACGAACCGGCATGCCCGCGCTGCGGCAGCCACCTGCGCTCGCGCCGCATCTCCGGCCGCCGCACCGTGTGGTGCCCACAGTGCCAGCGTTGAAGCGCTGGAGCGACAGACCGAAGGGATGGCGTTTTTCCGGTCGGCGACGCGCAGGCGCGGGCGCGGGGTCTGCCACTGGTACTCACCTTCTTCGGGCATGTCCACCAGTCAGAAATCCGGGACGTGCGGGTGGACACGCGCGATCAGTGGTGGGAGGAACGGTGAGATCACCGTTGCCCCGGCCGCGGCGGTCAGGGCGATGGTCCAGGCGATCGGGCCGAGGGGCGTGCAGCCGAAGAACTGGCTCAGGACCGGGGTCTGGACGACGGCCGCCAGTGCGGCCAGAGAACCGAGGGAGGAGATGACGATCGCTCTGCTGCGGCCGCCGACCAGGAGGGTCTGGCCGAGCTGCGCGCCGACGAGCGCGACCAGGGCGACGGTGCGGGCGCGGGTGGCACGGCCGGTGAAGCGCGCGGCGAGCCAGCCGGCCGTGGCGCCCAGTGCCGTGGCCACCGCTCGGCACACCATCTCCTCGGTCAGAGCCGTGCCGAGCGAGACTTCGGGTCCCTCGCGGAGCATGCGCTCGGCGGCCTCCGGCCGCGGGGGGCGCAGGGCGACGGCCATGGCCGGGGCGAGGTCGGTGAAGAGGTTGACCAGCAGGAGCTGGCGGGCCGTCAGGGGCGAGGTCCCGGTGGCGGCCGCGCCGAGGAGGGTGAAGGCGATCTCGCCGAGATTGCCGCCGACCAGGATCGCCAGGGCCTGCCGTACGGAGGCCCACATCGCGCGGCCCTCCACGAGCGCGGCGAGCACCGTCTCCAGCCGGTCGTCCGTGACGACGAGGTCGGCCGCCGCACGCGCGGCGGGAGTGGCCCGCGTACCGAACGCGATCCCGATGTCGGCGAGCCGGATGGCGGGCGCGTCGTTGGCGCCGTCGCCGGTCATCGCGACCGTGCGGCCCAGGCGCTGGAACGCCTGCACCACGCGGACCTTGTGCACGGGGGTGCCGCGGGCGACGACACCGACGTCGGGCAGCAGCTTGTCGAGAGCGCGGTCGTCCAGGTCGTCGAGTTCGGCTCCGGTCACCACCCGTCTGCCGTCCAGGACGCCCAGTTCGCGGGCCATCGACTCGGCGGTGCCCGGGTGGTCTCCGGTGATCATGACGATGTGCACCCCGGCGTCCGCGAGCCGGCGCACCGCGTCGCGGGCCGTGCCGCGCACCCGGTCGGCGAACGCGAGGAAGCCGAGGAAGTCGAGGCCGTCCACCGTCTCGTCGGTGAGTTTGCCGCCGGGGGCGTCCCGGAGTTCGGCGACCGCGAGGATCCGGTGGCCCTTTGCGGCCAGCTTCTCGCCCGCCGCGAGGACGGCCTCCCTGCCCTTGCGGTCCAGGCGTCGGCCACCGCGGGTGGCACAGCGCTCCACGACCTCCTCCGGCGCCCCCTTCACCGACAGGACCCGGTGCCGGCCGCAGCGGCCTCGCGTCGCGTGGAAGCCACGGCTGGGTTCGAACGGCAGGCTGGAGGTGCGCCGCCAGCCCGATGCGGCCGTGGTACGGCTGACTCGCGTCTCCTCGGCGCCCTCGGCCACCGCGCCGTCGGTGGCGTGTTCCAGTTCCCCGCCGTTGTGCGGGCGCGGTGTCGCCCGCAGCGCCGCGGCGAGGACGGCCCGCTGCTCGTCCTCGAGCCGTTCGAGGGGGCGGCTGTGCCCGTCGGCGGCGACGGCCACGAGGGAGATCCTCCCCTGGGTGAGGGTTCCCGTCTTGTCGAAGCACAGGACGTCGGCGCGGCCGGCCGCCTCGATGGTACGGGGGTGTCTGAGCAGGGCCCCGCGTGCGGAAAGCCGTCTGGCGGAGGCGAGTTGGGCGGCCGAGACCAGGAACGGCAGTCCTTCGGGCACGCTGGCCACGGCCAGTCCGACACCCGCGCCGACCGTGTCCCGGGCGGGGCGCCCGCGCAGCATGCCCGCCGCCACCACGGCCGCGGCAGAACCGAGTGCCACCGGCAGCGTCGTACGGGTGATCCGGGCCAGTCGGCGTTCGACCCCGGCGGAGGGCGCCGCGCCCCGTCCGCCCGCTGCGGCGCGGCCCGCCTCGGTGGCCGTGCCGGTCGCGACGACGACCGCGCGGCCACGGCCGGCGGCCACGGTGGTGCCCTCGTAGACCATGGACGTACGGTCCCCGAGGTCCGAGGCCAGAACGGGCGCCACGCTCTTGGCCACCGGCAGCGACTCGCCGGTCAGCGCGGATTCGTCGACTTCGAGGTGGTGCGCCTCCAGCAGGCGTCCGTCGGCCGGCACCACGTCACCGGGGTTCAGGTTCACCACGTCGCCCACGGCCAGTTCCTCGGCGGGGGCGACGGTCTCCTCGCCGTCCCGCACCACGTTGGCCATCACGGCCGACTCCCGCCGCAGCTGGGCGACGGCGCGCTCGGTCCGGTAGCGCTGGAAGCCGCCGAAGAGCCCCGACACGGCGGTGACCGCCACGATGACGACGGCGTCGAGGACCGCGCCCACCGACGCCGACATGGCCGCGCCCGCGCCGAGGACGGGCGTCAGCGGGTTCGCCATCTCGGACAGGTAGGCCCGGCCGAGCGATGTCCTCGGTGCCGGTTCGCCGGTGGTCGTGGCCCGCGCCCTCGCCTCCTCGGCCGTGAGGCCCTCGTCGCGGCCACCGGCCCTGGCGAGCACGGTGGCCGGGTCCATGGCATGCCACGGGCGCCGCGGCGTGGGCAGGGGCGAAGGGCGCCGCAGCAGCCGTGCCGCCGCCCAGACACCTACCGCGATGCCCAGTGCGGCCGCCGCGTTGAACGCCGTCACGCCCCGGGCGGCCGGGCGCCGCGCCCGTCCCGCCAGCACCGCCGTCGCGCCGACCGCGGCCGCCGCCTGGGCGAGCCGTACGCCCCGGCGCGCGGTCTCCCGGGCGGTGCGGCAGGCCTCCACGATCACCACGGCCGAGGCGGGGTCGCCGTCCAGGTACAGGTCCGCGCCCCAGGGCGGTGTCCCCTGCGGGTCGGCGAGGCCCACACCGACGTCGGCGGCCAGGAGTGCGGGCCGGTCGTGCGAGAGCAGCAGCACGCCGTCGCCGTCGCGCTGCAGGGCCCGTACGGACGCGAGCAGCCGGTCGTCTCCCGCACTGACCGCGTCGGCCTCCCGCACGGACGCGTCGGAGGTGTGCGCACCCGCGGCCACGATCTTCAGCCCGGCCGCATGGGCTGCCGGGACGAAGGCGCTCGCGGCGTCGTGCATCTCGGGCAGCACGGAGATCACGGCGAGCAGCCGCTGTCCGTGCGCCAGGCCCAGCACGAGCCGCGCGCCCTCCTGCCGCAGCCGCTCCCGGGCCCGCTTGCCCGTACGTCCCTGCAGCGTCAGGTGCTCGACCGGCCCCAGCACCCACTCCCCGTCCCGCTGCACGCTCTCCGGGGCGGAGCCGTCGAAGAGCCGGTGGGCCGTCGCGGCGAATTCACCCGCGGGCGCGTCCTCGTCGAGGGCGACCAGATCGGCCGGCCGATGGGCGCCGGTGGCCAGCGCGTCCGTGTCCAGCAGCACGGTGCCGATCCGGTCCAGCCTCCGCAGCGCCCCAGGGTCGGCCACCACGATGCCTTGGCGGGCCAGACCCCGGCCGAAGGCGCAGGCGAAGCCCTCGCGCGCCAGCGGCGGCGCCTTCGGGATCGCCGCCAGCGCCGCACCGAGGGCCCGCCCGGGGCGCCTGGTGACCAGCAGCGATCCGACGAACGACGCCGCCGCCACGCCGAGTGCCTGATCGGCGTAGCGCTCGATCGGCCCCGGCTTGAGCGGCGCCTCGCGGGGAGGCGGCTCGGGCGCCGTGCGATGGGCCCCTGCATCGGCGCTGCCTGCGAGGCGCGGCTCGGCCGCGGCCCAGGCGGCGGCCTCCGCGTCGGCCTCCCGCACCCGCAGCGCATGCCGCAGCGCGTCCACGCCGACCCCGGAGAGACCGCCGGAGCCCGCCTGACCCAGCGCGGTGAGCGAGGCCAGGAGCAGTCCGGCGTTGTCGGTGCCGACGGCCTGCTCCACGTGACGCCGCAGCCGGGGGTGGGCCTCGACGAGCGGGGCGAGCGCGGCGATACCCGCGGGGATGGGGGTGCGGCGCGTCAGACCGGCCAACGCCGCCAGGGGTGCGGCGGCCACATGCAGGGCCATGGCCGCGCCGGAACGGCGGACCGTCCCGCCCGACACAGGATGCTCGGGCAGCGGATGGGCGACGCCGTGGGCCTCCTCCACCGCCTCGACCGCCTCGATCAGGGCGTCCGCGATCGTTTCGGTCTCGAACGGGCCCTCGGTGCCGACGACGGCGTGACCGAGGACGGTGTTCACCACCGCCCACTCCACCGACGGCAGGGCGGCGAGGCACCGCTCGACGTCCTCGGCCAGCTTCTTCGCCGCGGACTCCGGCAGGTCACCGGGGCGCAGACCCCGTACGGCGACGTGCGCGCGCCGTCCGAAGAACCGGACGCGCGCCCGGGCCTCGTCCTGCAGCGCCCCGGCCGCGCAGGACACCGCAGCCCGCAGCAGTCCGCGTCCCGGCAGTGCCACGCGCATCACCAGCTCCCTGCGGTCCGGCACTCACCCCGCGTGCACGGAAAGGCCGCCGTCCCCTGTTTTCCATGGCAACGCTTTCCCCGCGCACACGCCACCGGAAGCGCGCGAGAATTGAAGAGGCACACCACACCGACTCCGATGGAAGGAGGAGGGGGATGGCCAAGACAGCGGAGAAGACGCAACAGGAAACCCATGCGGGCGACGGCGCAGGTCTGCACCTGCACATGCGCACGCTGCATCCTCCGGTGCCGATTCCGTACCTCACCAAGGAAGAGCTGACGAGCACGGCCCGGGCGGCGACGGCAAGACTGCCCGGTACGCCTGCCGCCAAGGATCTCGCGTTCTACGGAGGCCTTGCGGCACTGGCCGTCGCGGATGTTCTGGAATGGCCCATCGCCCTGGCCGTCGGCGGAGCCACCTGGCTGCTGCGCAGCGGACGGAAGGAGAAGGAAGGGAAGGAGGAGAAGCAGGCCACAGGTGCCCGGACATAGGCGTCCAGACGTAGGTTCGGCGCGCGGTGGCGTGAGCGCTACCGGGCGCCGCAGTGTTACGCGGCGGCCGGTGCGAAGGCCGTGCGCAGAGAGCGTGCGTAAGTGGTCCACAGCTGCCACACGAGGCGCAGGATGATCGCCTCGACGAGCGCAACAGCGATCTTCATTGCCACGGCTGCCAGTATCTCGGCCATGTCGGCTGACTTTCTGTACGCGGATACGGGTGTCTGAAACCAGACAATGCAGCCTTTTCCTGCGCCTTGGGTGCCTCCGAGGAGTACTTTCGCCATCTCCCAGGTGAACAGATGGTGACGGCGTGGCGGTGGGGGCGCCCCGCGCTGATGACGACTCGACCCTTTTCGGTGTGGACGCGCACTATGGAAATAGACCCGAATGCCACACTTTCGCGGAGGTGAATCGCGATGACGCTGCCTGTACGACACCGGCCCGGCAGCCTGCTGGAGCGGTCGTTCCCCGCCTTCGGATGGGGTGAACCGGTCGCCGCGGAGTTCGACGAGCTGTTCGAACGCATGAAGGGACTGCTGGAAGGCGCCGCCACCACTCCTGCCGCGTTGGCCTGGTCTCCGGCGGCAGACATGCGGGAGACCGACAGCTCCTACGTGATCGAGGCGGAACTGCCCGGAGTCAAGCGCGACGACATCGACATCGAGATGAGCGAGCGGGAGCTGCGCATCACCGGCGACTACAAGGAGCGGGAGCGCGAGGGCATAGTGCGCCGCAGCACCCGCCGCACCGGTCACTTCGAGTACCAGGCCGTCCTGCCCACCGACGTCAAGTCGGACGAGGTGAGCGCGACCCTGCACGACGGCGTTCTGACCATCACCGTGCCCAAGACCCAGGCCACCAAGCCGCGGCACATCGAAATCACCGGGTCCTGAGCGGCCCGGTCCGTGCGTCGCGATGCCGTCGCACCGAGGCCAGGGGAGCCTTCCGATCGGCTCTCCTGGCCGCCGTGCAACGGCCGATCGGCCGGCGCCGGGAAGACGGGCTTCGAGAGTGCCCTCAGGAGCGGAGCATGAGACTTTCTTTCCTCGAACCCCTGTACAAGCAGCCGGGCCCGTTCGCCTCGGTCTATCTGGACACATCCCGCGACAGCGTCATCGAGGATCCCGACGCGGCCATAGAACTGCGCTGGCGGCACCTGCGGGACGCCCTGACGTCCGAGGGAGCCGATCAGGACTCCCTCGCCGCGGCAGCGGAGGCCGTGGGCAGCGACACCGACATCCCCGGCACCCACGGGCAGGCGGTGTTCACCGCGCACGGCCGACTGGCCCTGCTGGACGAGCTGCCCCTCCCGCCGGCACGGGACACCGCGCACTTCGGAACGCTGCCGGACACCCTGCCGCTGATCGTCCAGCACTCCCCCGAGATCCCTTACGTGGCGGCGTACGTCCACTACAGCGGCCGGCACTCCACGGAGGCCCCGGGCACGGTGCGGATCGAGGCCGAGATCGGCACATGGCCCCTGACCAGGGTCACGCCAGGGCACCGCCTCGACGAGGAGATCCCGGTGACCGACTGGCTGAACGCCGCCGAGGTGATGGGCCAGGAGCTGGAGGGCCATGCACGGCGCATCAACGCCGAGGCAGTGGTGGTGGCGGGAGACGTGTGGGCCCGCGGCATTCTCGTCCGCCGGCTTCCCACTCCCCTGCGCGGACGGGTCATCACGATCGAGGGCGCCGGCGAGTCCCGACCCCGACGGGCGCTGCTGGAACACCGCCTCGAAAGCCTCTTCGGCGGACGCATGGCCGAGCACGACCGGTCCCTGCTGGCGACCTTCCTCGCCCAGCGCGCACACGACGGAGCGTCGGCCGAAGGCCTCGCCCCCGCCGTGTCCGCCCTGCAACGCGGTCGGGTCAAAGCCCTCTTCCTCAACAACCACCCCGAGTCGCCGCTCCGCCTGTGGGCCGGCCCGGAACCGGGCCAACTCGCCCTCACCAAGCAGGAACTGCGCTCCTACGGCATCCAGGACGTCCGCGAGGAACGCGCCGACGCAGTCCTCACTCGCGCCCTGGTCGGCACCCGGGCCGAACTCGTCCTCGTGCCCGAGCAGCAGGTGAGGCTGCACGAGGGCGTGGGCGTACTGCTCCGCTACACGGAACCGGAACCGCGCGGGTGACCACGGCGCATCCGGGAGCCCGGTGAGCACGGGCGTTGGCGGCGCGAGGAGGCCGTACGGCCCGCGTGGAGCCCTCGTGGCGCGCGGCCGGACCGGGCTCGACGCGGTGGCCGACGAGGCAAGCGGCGGGCAAGATCCACGCCTTCGTCGAAGAGCGGGCGACCAATCGAGGAGCGGAAGCCGAACAGCGTCGCCGGCGCGGCCTGAATCGGCCGATACGGTGGCCGGCGGCCAGTGCCCATACATGGGACTCGGCACCTGCCCGTGCGCGAAACCCGATCGCCCGGCCCAAGCCATCTCCTCACACACGGCGAAACCCTCGACCCGCCGTCCGACGGCATACAGCGCGTACCGATACGCGGGCAGGGCATCGACAAGCAACTCACTTCTGTTGGGCTCGCCTGCATCGATACGCCGAGCCGTGGCAGCCGCCTCGGCGTGACGCGCCAGCCGCACCTTCAACTTCGGCAGCCTCCGAATCGGCTGCGGCTGTGGCCGGTCCCGCGAGTCCACAGGGACAGATCGCTGCTCGTCGCTACGGCAAGAGTCTGCCCGGAGGGCGAGAAACCAGCGGCACGGAACGTGGAGTAGTTGGAATGGAAGATGTGCCACCAACGCTCCCCGTGAGGACCGGAGTGGGGCAACCTGCCGTCGCGGGAGAGCAGTACACGCTCGTGGGGCCAGAGGGGGGTAACGACCTCCAGCGTCCAACTGTCTTCCGTGGTGGTGTGCAGTCCCCCTCCGAAGAGCCCGGCGATGCGCACCCTGCTTCCGGCGACCGGTCCCAACCCGGGACACGACAGATCGGGATCTGCGTCGGGGGTGCTGTCCTCGGGGTCAGGGTCACGATCCCGCGCGATCTTCTCGCCCGTAATGGCGTCGAAAAGACCGTGACCGTCCTGCGAGACGACCATCACCAAGTCCTGGCCGGTGCCGGGGTGCGAGGCGAAGCCGATCCCGAGCAGCCCGCCGACCGGGGCGTACGCGATGCGCTGCCAGGGGTCGGGCGCCGGTACTACGGGGGCCGCGAGGAGCCTTTGCCGCATCGCCTGCTGGTACGGGGAAAGCTCCGACTCAGGGCTTGGCCGCTCCACCGGAGGTTCGTTCTTCGTCCACTTCGTCATGCAGCCATGATCCAGACTGCGGCGGGTTCACCCAACAGAGTTGATACAGACCAGGGGCAGCACCATGTCACTGGAGTCTGTGAACGCGGCCTGATGACCCATGTCAAACCGCGCACGGCGATCCGCGCTCGCAGGTCGAGAAGCGCGTCGGCCCGCCACATCACGGCCCACGCCTTCCACGCCGGCTTCCCCGTGTGGTCCATGTGGCCCATGCATTCGCTGTGGGCGCGCGACCTCCCCCCAGAAGCCGACGAGGACCACGAACGCACCCCTCCGCTGCTCAGCCGGTGTGCCGGTCCGCGGAGAGCAGCCACTGCCAGCGTCGGCGTTCCGTGACGAGGGTGGCGGCCACGAGGAGAGACACGAGGACTGCCGCATAGATGGGCCATACCGACCATGCGGCGATCGCGGCAGCAGCGAGCTGGAGCAGCACGAGCAGGATCGTGACCGTACCCGAGACAGGGATGATCACCTGCGCCTTGTCTCCCGGAGTGGAGAAGACGGTCGGGAGGCCGATCAGTAGCATCACCGCCAAGACGGCGAGCAGCCATGAGTACGTGGACAAGGCCCAAGGGGTGGCCACCCAGGCGACGAGTTCCGCAGCGAAGCGCAGGACGGATGCGATGCGGTCGTCCGGTCTCTCCATGTTTGCCCCCCAAACTGTGTCGACCACCAGCAGGAGATATTACGACGAGTCACCCGACACCGAGGCCCAGCAAGCGAATCGGCTGAGCATACGACGTGCAGGGTCTCGGCCCTGGAGTAACTCGTTCAGGATCTCGGCATCAGGATGGGTAAATCCGCCTGGGTCCACATGCTGCCGATCATGGGCGGCTGTCTGCGCAGTAGATCGTCCGTCAGCGGTTGATCTCGAGGTTGGTCGGGACGAGCAGGGCGCGCAGGTGGGCCAGGACGTGGTCGTGGCGGGCGGCGGTGATGTCGTGGGTGCTGCCGGGCCGGGCGACGGATATCCAGATCAGACGGCTCCTTTCGTCGGTCAGAGCGGGGAAGTGCAGGCCGTGACGGCGGTGCTTGCCGGAATAGTTCCGACGGTTGGCCCTTCCCGTGCGGCGCTGGGTGGGAATGAAGGTGCCGTCGATCAGGACGACCTCCCCGCCCCGCACGGCAACCTTCTTCAAGGCGCGGTCCAGGCGCGGGGCCTGCGCGGCGAGCAGAGCAATCAGTTCGTCGCGCCAGCGGCGGACGGTGGACTCGGAGATGTTGTTGCCGCCGGCCAGGTCGGCCGGGCGCTGATCGTGGCGCAGCACGGCCAGGACGATCACCGCGATCTTCCCCGGGTGGCAGGATCCGCCACCGGGACCGGATCGCCTTGAGGTGGGGGCGCAGCAGGTCGGCGAGGTGGTTGACGGTGCGCGTGGACAGCAACATGCGGCACTGGTACACAAGCGGGCAGGTGTCCTCGGCGTGCTCTTCGGTTCTCTGCACACAGTGCCCAACGGCCGCCGGGAACACCCCGGTTACGCCCCCGTCCCGCCGCCGTCGGCGGCGCCCCCGTCACAGGCGGGTAGTGAACGAACCGTCCGTCGGGCAGTTTCCGCAGCCACTCGCGGTCGACCATCCTGATCAGCATTCCGCGCAGCGGCTCCGGCTTGGCCCGCACGCTGACGTCCACCCCCACCATCTCGCCGACCTGGCGGGCCATGACCGGCCGGGTGGCCTGCCGCACGGCCGCGAGGATCCGCTGGTAGTCCGCCGGGAGCGCGGTCTCCTCCACACCCGCCGCGCGGTGCGGGATCGTGCCAGGTGCCCCCGAACCGTTTTCACAGTGCTGTCCGTTGTTTCGGCGATTCAGGGAACCGGAAGACGCTGTAGATCAGCATCGCGCACCCGAAGGCGTAGGTATACACACCGGGACCGAGAATATCGGGGTCGGCCGTGACGGTCATCAGTACGACCAGCCCGGTGCTGAGGGTGGTGGTGAGAGCGTGCAGATACCGGGGCCAGCGCGGCACGGGAATGGCGCGGGTGCGGCGCGACATGAACAACGCTGTCGCGCAGGTGCCGGCGCTGAGCGCAGCGGCCATGGCGTATGGCCAGGAGCCATCGGACAGGCCGGTCAGGGCGGCGTGTCCGTTGACGGCGGGCAAGACCATGGCGAGTGCCAGGGCCGCGATGGCAATCCAGAAGGGGAGGGTGGTGCGGTGGTGTGCTGGGGGGAATGCGGTCGCGGTCGGTGCGGCGGAAGCAGCAGCCGGTGTGGCCGTCACGGTGACGGGCGCCGGAGGGGGAGCGGGCTGTGGCGGGCCGGTTGGGGTCATCGGGGCGGGCGCGGTGACGGTGATGGGTAGCGCGTGGGCGACCGGGGCGGGTAGCCAGGGGGCGGTCTGGGGGGCGACCTCGGTGGGCGGGTGGCTATCGGCCGGTACCAGGGCGAGTTCTTCGAGGAGTGCGGCGACCGCCGGGCGCCGGGCGGGGTCCTTGGCCAGGCAGCGGGCGATGATCTCCAGTCCCGGCGACGGCAGTTGGGAGAGCTCCGGCTCCTCATGGGCGATACGGAAGTTGAGCGACTGCGCCGAGCCGGTGCCGAACGGGCCGGTGCCGGTGGCCGTGTATGTCAGCACGGCGCCCAGGGCGAACACGTCGGTGGCCGGTGTGACAGGCTTCCCGGTGAGCTGTTCGGGAGCCACGAAACCGGGCGTGCCCACGATCATCCCGGTGCGGGTGAGGGCGGTGACCTCGTCCGCTACGGAGATCCCGAAGTCGACCACCCGGGGTCCGTCCGGGGCGATCAGGACGTTGGAGGGCTTGAGGTCCCGGTGGATCAGACCTGCCGCGTGGATGGCCTCCAGCGCCTCGGCCAGGCCGGCGCCCAGCGCCTGCACCGACTGCACCGGCCAGGGGCCGTATGACGCGACGGCCTCGTCCAGCGGCAGGCCGGGCACATAGGCGGTGGCCAGCCACGGGGACGAGCTGTCGGGGTCGGCGTCGACCAGGGCGGCCGTGAAGAAGCCGGTGACCTCCCGCGCCGCCGCCACCTCCCGGGCGAACCTGCGGCGGAAACCGGGATCCTCGGCCAGTTCCGGCCGCACCACTTCCAACGCACCCAACTGCGCAGCCCGGCACCCGACTTGGCCACGTGCGCCGCCGCGTTCTGCGGACGGTGACAGGACTACCGCCTCCGGCCAAGGCTGGCTCGGCCGCGCCAAACCTCCCCTGTCTCCCTCCGCTTGGTCGCCCCTTCCTGACTACGGAGAGCCGCGGTTCACGGAAGTTGAGCCAGAACCCGAGTTTGGGCAGCACTCGAAGCTCTGCAGACATCGAGCAGTTCATGGCTTCGGGCAGCGCGGGCCCCTGCCGGGGGTCTGGCAGGGGCCCGCGGTGTAGAGAGCCGAGGAGGGCCGGGACCTGTCCCTGATGGGCAGCATCCTGGCCGACACGGCTTACCGTCTGCTGGTGGCCTGACGGCCCGGCGTCACTTCAGGTGTCGGGTGAAGAACTGGGCCGCGGCGTCCCCCGCGAACTGCGGGACGCCGGTGTGCCCGCCCATGTTGGCGTGCAGGGTCTTCTCCTTGGAACCGAAGGCGTCGAACAGGTCCAGGGCCGCCTGCCGGTCGTTGCCTTCGTCGTCCCACTGCAGCAGGACATGCAGCGGAATGGTGACCTGGCGGGCCTCCTCGAACATGGCCCGGGGGACGAAACTCCCGGCGAACAGAACGGCGGCCGAGATGCGCGGCTCGACCACCGCCAGCCGGGTCCCGATGGAGATCACTCCCCCCGAGTACCCGACCGGGCCGCCGATCTCGGGCAGCGCGAGGAGGGCGTCCAGGGCTGCCTGCCATTCCGGGACCGACTGGTCGACCAGCGGGAGGACGAGGGCGTCGATGATCTCGTCGCTGACCGGCTCGCCGGCCTCTATCGCCCGGCGCAGATCGGCGCGAGCCTGCTCGGCGGCGGGCCAACGGGGCCGGTCGCCGCTTCCGGGGAGCTCGATGGTGGCCGTGGCGAAGCCGTCCGCAGCAGCGTGCCGGGCCCGGGCCACCAGCCGGGGGTACGTCTTGCGCAGCCCGAGAGGAGGGGGGCCGATCAGGATCAGCGGCGCCGGTGCGGACGCGGATGCGGGCGTCCACAGGATGCCGGGGATCTCACCGAGGGTGAATGCGCGCTCGAGGACAGCGTCGTCGAGACGCTGTTCAGAAGTGAATTGCATGGTCGTGCCTTTCAGGAGTGCCATTGAACGGCGCTCCCGGACGACCTACCGCCCGACCGTGACCCCGGAGGGGAGCACCCATGTCGATACTGCGTTCACGGATACCACCTCCTCGTTCTCTCGCACGGCCTCCGGAAACGTAGCAGTGGCCGCCGCGGTTGCGCCAACGGGTTTTCGCGGAGGCTCCGTGGCCGGACACCACGGCGTCGGAGTCACGCCTGCCACTGGTCGGGAAGCGCATGTCCGCCACCGCTTCGAGCACCGAAGAACCGCCAGTCAACCGCTGACGGAGGGTGCATATCCTGGCCCACCTGCGCGCTGCCGGTCTCGGCGCCCTGGCCGACCTGGGCTTCCTCGGCGTGGACGACGACGGGGACGACCCCCGTGGTCGTCACCGGCTTCAAGTCCACCCGTGCCCGCAAGCTCGCACCCGCCGAAAGGGAGGCCAACCGCATCCTGGCCGCCGGACGCACCCCTATCGAACGCGGCTAATCTCTACCGCAGGCAGCCCACGACCAGCACAAGCACCCCGGAACAGCGTCACTGAGCCGGGATCGGCTGGGTGAGGTTCAACGGGTTGCCGTCGGGGTCCTGGATGTGGGCGACGCGCTGTCCCCACGGCATGTCGTTGGGGCCGCTGCGGACCGAACCGCCCAGCGCCTCCACCCGGCCGAGCGTCTCGTCGACGTCGTCGACACCGATGCTGAGCAGGATCCGCGGTGCCGTCCCGGTCCCCGGGTTCGTCTTGGCCACCAGCCCGAGGTCGGTGTCGCCGATGCGCAAACCGAGGTAGAAGGCCGGGCCTTCCGCCGGTACCCGGAAAATCTCCTCAGCGCCGAACAATCGGGTATAGAAGCCGAGCAGAACGTCCTGGTCGGCAGTGATGATCACTGGCTGGATGGTGGACATGGCACTCCTGTCGAGAACGGTCGTGTCGCCGGGTAGACCGTTCGAGGACGGTGAACTCATCGGCAAAACCGCCTTGCCAGACGATCCACACCCCAGACTGCCGCCCGCGACCAGTACGAGCCCCACCCGTTGCTTGGGGTGGGGCAGACATGCTCGCTGGGATTCCCCACCCACCTGTCGCCGTCACGCACGCACACCTCCCTCATGCGGTCCCTGACCGGTGCGGCACAATCGCGGTCAACTGGGCAGGCAACGGTGGGGGTGGGAACGTGGGGCTTTTTGGCTCACGAAGCCGACGCAAGGGCATACCGAACGAGCCGGCACTGCTGGCTGCGGCTGCTGAGAATCCGGGTGGCAGCGTCGCCGAGATCGACCCGACGTATATCGACGACCCGAACGGCTATGTACCTCCCGAGGCAATCCGCGGCGCGTGGTTGGTGGATAGCAGCGGGAAACTGACAGGGGAGTACCAGGAGAATCCCCGTCACGGGGTGCCACAGGACGACTTCAGCAAGCTCACTGACCCTGATCACTGGCTTGGCTGGCTCGGCGATGATCCCGCGACCGCCATCCGGCAGGGCATCGAAGGGTCCTTGCGCGCCCAGGTGTCAGACGCAGTGGTCGAGTGGGTCAAGATCCTTGAAACGCCCCGGTTTCTCACGGGTGGGCGTCGACATTCTGAGGACGAACAGGTCATGTTGGTCACCCGCGCGGCACTCGCCGCGCCGTTTGCGTTGTCCGTGCGCACCACGCAGCACGGGCGTTCCCTCCTCCTAGGGGTGTTCTCGTGGGCGGCGGTGAACCTCTCACCGCCCGGAGTCCGCAAGGATCGGCACTGGTTTGACCTGGGCGTCGGGCTGGACTGGGCCGGTGAACGGCTTCAAGAGCGGATCTACGAGATTGACCGTGAGGACGGCACCGCCGAGCGGTAGAGCGGCAATGCCACTCCGTACCGGCGGTCAGATGCGGATACGTGACGCCGTAGGCACCCTTGACGGGGAGGAGGCGTGCAAACACTCAACTGGCGGGCGGATCGGCCCCTCCGTTCACTACGCAACCAAGTGGGGCACGCGAGCAGCCCTGGGGAGCTTCAGTCAGCTTCAGGAATCCTCATCACCAGCGGGAGTACCGGCAGGGGGCCGGTGCCCAGCTGGCCTTTGTGCGCGACACAACGGCGGCGACGTCGAGCTGACCGAAGGAGTGAGGCGCCGATCCAACGGGGACTGGGACTTCGTCCTCGGCGGTAAGGGCTGCACGGGCGGTCTGGAAGAACTCTTCAAGGACTAGGGCATCGAGGTGGAGTAGGCCGTCCGCGCTTGAGTCCGGATGCTGTAGTGGCCCGGATGGGTCCGTGAACGCGGCTTGATGACCCACGTCAAGCCTCGCTCACAAACCATTCGTGGACCTCGCTCGGCTCGCGAGTGGAACGGCGGACTCCTACTGGCCGCGCTCTCTCGCCTCCTCACCCCAGACCCAGCGGTTCAGATCAGCAGCCATCCTCGTAATACTGTAGGATGATCACGATGCTTGAGGCCCTGACCAGGCCACCAGAGCATGCGCCGCGCGCGAGCGCGATGGCGTCCTAGGGGGAGTATTTTTATCCCGGATTTCCGGGCTTATTTGTGTGCAGTCACGTTCGTGACCCGTACCTGAATCATCTCCTGATCCGAGGGCTCCATCGGTTTGCCCTGCGAGCGCCGCTTGTCCCAAGTGAATCAGGGGAGGATTCTTTGATGCGCTCCATGCGTAATGGCCGCCGAGCCGCCACCGTCTTTGCTGCGCTCGCGTTCGTCCTGGCACCGACTGCCTGATACGCGGCCGACGACGTGCCCAACGGCGCGGCGACAACCGCCGAACCCGGTAACAGCGCCAACCAGACTGACGGTGTCGACACCTCGACGGACGAGCCGTCGGGGCTCTCTTCCGCGTCACACACCTACTGCTCGCACGACGGATACACCGCGACGGGCGACCCTCGGCAGCGCTGCACCAAGCTCGACAACGGTTACCTCTTCCACTGGAAGAACACCCTCGACACTGAAACGCGCGCCTACACCAGGTGCGAAAAGACTGGCGGCGGCAGCGTTTCGGTCCGGCTCGGCTACAGCTACAACGGCTCCGAGCACTGGAGGAGTTACTTCTCCATGAATTCGGGTGCCGGGAAGTCGAAGTCGTGGGGTTTTGGTGAACGGAACAGAGACTGCAGGGTCACCAACAGAGAGGATATGAGGTGTTTGGCGCTGTCTTCGGTGACGACATGTGGTTCCTGGCCGGGCTCACAGTCGTTGCCACGATCGTGGGGCTGTCCGCGTGGGCAATGGCGCGCCGATGTCAAGTGCCCCATTCCTCCTGGTGGTTGCCCCTGGCCTTCTGCCTGACCGGCGTGCTCGGCGTCACGCTCGCGCTGCGAGGAGGCGAGGCAGGGCGTGCCGAATGTGTGATCAATCATGAGGTCACCGAGCCGCTGTACACCACACAAGGGTTGTGGAACCTGGCGATGTTCGTCCCGCTCGGCCTGTTCGGCGTGCTGGCACTGCGCCGGCCGCTTCCCGTGCTTGTCGGCGTATTGGCCCTGCCCTGTCTCATCGAACTCGCCCAGGCCCTGGCACCGTTCGTGAGCGGAATCTGCGACAGCGCCGACGTGGAGATGAACGCCGGTGGGGGTCTGTTGGGCGTGGCCTTGGGACTCGTGCTGGTGCGGGGGCGCGTCGCATGGAAGGCGTGGGCCAGGCCCACCTTGATCGTGGCCTCAGTGCTCGGTGTGACGGGGCTGGCGGTCTGCCAGACCGCGATCACCCTTGACCACGTGGACGGCTCCGGCGTCCGGGATGCGCACGATGCCGAGCGGAAGGCCGCCGAGCGGGCCATTCATCAGGCATTCGGGGACTATTATCACGTCGGTGCCGTACGCGTCAGCCCCGGCCTCAACGGATACAACGGCTGGATGTCCATCCAGATGTCCGGTGGATTCCCCGCGGAACTGATGTGGCCCGGTGGACGCCAACTGAACGTGAGCTTCGAAAACTCCACCCACCCGACCAAGGCCGGCTTTCCCGTTCCCGGCGTCGGAAAGCCCCGTGACGCTCGGAGTGCGTACCTCGTCGCCCGCGCCTACATGAAGGCCCACTACCCCTGGGCCGCGGCAGCCTCCTGGCACGAGACCCAACCTGTGGGCAGCAAGGCCGAGTTCGGATGGCTCTCCTCATGGCGGTTCAAGGAGCACGGGGTGGTGATGCCCCGCAGCCTCGACGTGCAGATCAATCGAGCCGGCCGTGTCTCGCAGATGCTGGTGGACCTCGGGCCCACGCACGTGGACCTTCCCGCCCAGCTGATTTCGGCGAAGCGGGCCGAGGAGATCGCAAGGAAGAAGCAGAAGAAGCTTGGTGCCGATGTCGGGGCGCTGAAGATCCGGGCCGACGTGTTGAAGGTCGAACGCGCCAAGGGCTGGCGGGGTCCCTGGCGCGCGGTGTGGTCCGTGAAGATCACTGACACAGAGTGCACGCCCGACGAGGACGGCTCTGAATGCGAGCCGTTCAGTGCGGTCGTCGATGCGGGCACCGGGCAGATCTACGACGAGTGAAGGGCGGCCCTCTGCCGGCCGAACCATCAGAAGGCTCGGCGTGGCGGGGCGTGCACGTGCTGGTTCGGTCGTCCTGAGTCACGGAGAAGAGGTCGTCAGCGGGAGATGATGACCCCCATGTCGAGCCGTGTTCACAGACCTTTTCAGCGGGCGGGCTGCCCCCGGAAGCCGGTCGTCGCTCTCTGGATATACGGCAGAGCATGATCGCCAACGTTGACCTTGTACGCGCGACATGCACACAATCTGCGGGCCCGCGACACTCGCCGGCGAACAGGGGGATGCGCCATGTGTGGAGAGTGCGGTCACCGCGAGACCCTGGATGCAATCGCGCGCAATCCTGCGGCGCCGGCCGAGGTGTTGACCAGACTGCTGTCCAAGGAAGCCATCGCGGCCTGGGACTCCATCGCCTGTCGCCCTCTGCCCGACGAGGTGGTCGACGCCATCGTCGCGCATCCCGACCGCAGGCTGCGGGAAGTCCTCGCTGGCAACGCCGCGGTGACGGCCGAACAGCGCGCCCGGCTCGTGGACGATCCCGATCCACGTGTCCGCCGTGCTCTGGCCATCGGACCCGACTGGTTCCGCATCCCCGTGCAGCCACTGCCCCTGTCCACCCAGCAGCGCCTGCTCGCCGATCCGGAACTCCCGGTCCGCCGAATCGCAGCCTTCTGCCGGCACACAGTTCCAAGCCTGGTCGCCGGGCTCGCCGACCACCCGGACGCGGACCTCCGGCAGGCAGCCTGCGGCCAGTGGGCCCTGCTTTCCGAGGTCACCCGAAGCCGTCTGCTCCGCGACGCCGATGACGAAGTACGTCAGGCGGCCATGATGGCGGCCTGCCGCGACGACGCGGGCTACACGGACCTCCTTCTCGACGCGGAAATCGGCCGCTTCCACAGGCAGGATGTGATCCGGTACGGCGCCATGAGCACGGCGACCGCCGAGCGTCTCGCAGCCGGCACCGAAGAGCGGGACCGGCGGGACCTGGCGGCCAACCTCAGCGTTCCCATCGACATCGTCCGGACATTGGCGAACGACGACGCGCACAGCGTGCGGCTGGAGGTATCGGTACGACCCGAGTTGACGGAGACCGAACGTACCGCCATTGACGTCACCATCACCCCGTCCGACCGGCTCTGTCCCGTCGAATGGGTCCGGCTCTGTGCCGATCCCGACGTCTTGCGCCAATGCGCCGAGTCGGCCAACACCCTGCTACGGCGCAGCGCCGCCTACAGCCGGCACCTGCCTGCCGACGCCATCGACCTGCTCTCCAGGGACGACGACTACCCCGTGCGGCTCCTGCTCTGTGAGAACCAGCCGACCGCCGACGGCGAAGTGGTGCTGCAGACGTATATGGACTGCAAGGTCATCACCAAGGCTTTTCTCCTGAACCACCCGAACTTCCCGCGCACGGGCAACGGACAACGCTTCGCCGACGACCCGGACCCGGACAAGAGGTGGCTGGTGGGGCTCGACTCCGAAGCGCCCGTCGACGTAGTGGTCCGGTTGCTGGCCGACCCCGACGAGCGTGTTCGTGGCATGGCAGCCGCGCACCCCGCGCTGCCAGTAGACCTCATCCTCCAAAGCTGCCGGAATCCGGAAACCGCCGCCCACGCCCTCAGTAACCCGAGCCTTCCCCCGGAGACCATGCACCAGTACCTGGACGATGCGGGCATCTCTCGCTGATGCGAACGGGTCACAGGCGCGCAGAGTGTGACAACCCCGTCTCGGCACGCCGCCAGAAACGCCACCAGGACACGGATGAGGTCTGTGAACACGGCTTGTTGATCCATGTCATCCGGTCCCGCTGCCGCACCGCCGGGAAACGGCCCTCCCGGGCCGCCGGCAGACCGATCTCCGGTGCGTACGCCTGGTAGACGGTGACCGTGGAGTCCGTGTGCAGGGCTCGGATCTGGTGCCTTGACGATGCGGGCTGTGCCCTATACGTCGTCACCGACGTCAGCCGGGAAGGCAGACTCCCTCTTCCATTCCATCCGCAAATGTTCCCTCGCACCCGAACATTTGGGTAAGTGCCCGAATAGGAAGCCATATTTTGGTTGTCGCAGAGCCAGGTGTAACGCGACAGCGCTCCCAAGACGCAGAACCAGACGACAGCGGGGTGACACCCTGGGCCGAATTTCAGCGCCCGGGGCAACAACCGCGCGACACGACAACGCGTCAGATCGGAGTTTCTTGTGAGCAACACCGACCCGTATTCCGGATACCAGACGTATGACCAGCCCGCGAGCCCAGACCGCTCCACACGCCACCGGGCCGCCGGGCGGCGCACGGCGCTGACGGTCTGCACGATCGCCGACACCGCGGCAGGTCTGCTGGTCCTGTGGATCTTGTTGTTCCTGCTCGATGCGAATCAGGCGAATGTCTTTGTGAAGTTCGTGCAGGGAACGGCGGACTGGCTGGCCGGGTGGTCGCAGGACATTTTCACGATGGACACAGAGGGTCTACGGGTCATCCTTAATTATGGCCTCCCGGCCGTTATGTATTTGCTGATTGGTCACGGGATCTCCGCAAGGCTCAACCGGGCCTGACGGCATTTCCAGCCCGGAGAAGCACAACAGCGGAAGGATCGACTGTGCAAAGCAGCCTCACCGGAAACGTCCAACTGCCGATCTACGAGGACCTGGTGCGCGAACGCGGTGACGCCGTCGCGGAGGCTCAGCTGGCAGCACAACACATGGAGCACCAAGCAGCGGAACTCCTCGGCAGACAGGATGCGGCCCAGCCGGCCGTTCACCCGGATGCTCACGCCAGAGCAACTGCGGGCGTCCAGCCGGAATGGCACGGCCCACTGCCGTGAAGGAATCCGCGCTAAGCAATCGCGCCCGCAGCTGACCGGGGTCGCGGCATGCCGCTGGTCGGCTGGTTGCCGGAGACCCGAGGCCGCGCGCTCAACTGATCGACCCCTTACGATGACTCGCATTGACGCGGTGCAGAGGGAGACGGAGACGCTGGGCATGCGACGGCTGGGTGATCTGGAGGCGGAGATCATGGACCGCCTGTGGAGGTGGAGGCGCCCCGCGACCGTGCGCGAGATAGTCGACGACATCAACGGCACTCGGCCTGTCGCCTACACCACCGTGATGACCGTGGCCAACATCCTGCACAGCAAGGGCTGGCTGCTGCGTGAGCAGAAAGAGGGCCGCGCCTGGCTCTACGAGCCGGTCCGCACCCGGGAAGAGTACGCTGCCGCCCTCATGGAGGACGCCCTCAGCGCCAGCGAGGACCACCCCGTGGCGCTGAGCCACTTCGTGGACCAGATGTCGTCCGCCGAGATCGCCGCGCTCCGCAAGGCCCTTCGCAAGGTCGGGAAGCGCGCCGACACCTGAACGAAGGCCCGTGGACGGGCCGTTGACCCCTCCGTCCGCACGGCGACGACGGTGCGGACGGAGGACGCCGTCGAGACGTTCGTCAGGCCTGGTAGGCCATCAGTGCCATCATCCCGGCCTCGCCGTGGTAGGCGTTGTGGCAGTGCAGCATCCACTGGCCCGGGTTGTCGGCGTCGAGGTAGACGGAGACCGTCTTCTTCGGCAGCACGATGGTGGTGTCCTTGCGCGGGCCGTCGGTGCCGAGCTGGTAGGTGTGGCCGTGCAGGTGCATGGGGTGCCACATGGTCGTCTTGTTGACGAAGTCCAGGCGGACCCGCTCGCCCTGCCTGACCAGGATGGGGTTCGCGGTCGGGTTGTTCATGTCGAACCGCTTGCCGTTGATGCCCCAGTCGTAGTGGCCCATCCCGCCGGTCAGCTCGATGCGGTGCACCCGGTCGGCCTTCTTCGTCTCCAGCCGGACGTCGTCGGCCGCCTTGAGCTGAGAGGCGGACATGATCATGCCGTTCAGCTCGGAGGGGCGGACCGTGGCCTTCGGCGTCGTACCGGATGCCGTGCGGAGCACTGCTATGGCGCCGGCGTTCTTGCCCTCGGCGAGGGCGACCAGCGGGAAGACGCCGTCGTCCAGCGTGGCCGTGACGTCGTACCGTTCGCCCATGCCGATCAGCAGGGCGTCGGCGCTGGTCGGCCGGACCGGGAAGCCGTCGGTGTGGGTGATCGTCATCTGGTGGCCGCCCAGCGCGACGCGGTACGCGGTGTCGCCGGCGGCGTTGATGATGCGGAGCCGGATGCGCTTGCCGGGCTTGCTGGTGTAGACGGCGGGGTCGGTCGGGACACGGCCGTTGACCAGGTGATACGGGTACTTGACGTCGCCGGCGTCGCCGCCGAGCAGCTCGCTCTCGGCGCCCATGAGCATGAACTTCATCGGCATGCCACCGGAGCCGGACGGCGAGGCGCTCGCCGAGTGCACACTCCCGCTGTCCCTGCTCATGGTGCTCATGTCCATCCCGCCCATGTCCATGCCCCCCATGTCCATCCCGCCCATGCCCTGCCTGACTTCGGCGAAGACCTCGTCGGGGGTGCCGGTGACGCCGTCGACCCAGTCGTCGAGGACGACCACCCACTCGTCGTCGTACCGGAGGGGCTCCTTGGGGTCCTCCACGATCAGCGGGGCGTACAGGCCACGGTCCAACTGGACGCCGACGTGCGGGTGGAAGAAGTAGGTGCCGGGCCTGTCGGTGATGAACCGGTAGGTGAAGTTGCTTCCGGGGCGTACGGCGGCCTGGGTGGCCGGAGGCACACCATCCATGTCGGCGCGCGGGGCGATGCCGTGCCAGTGGATCGACGTGGTCGTCCTGCCCGGGAGCTGGTTGGACAGCTCGGCGGCGAGCGTGTCTCCGACGGACAGGCGCAGCTCGTTGCCCGGGGTACGCCCGCTGAAGGCCCAGCTGCGGGCCATGACCCCGCCGCCCAGGTCGAGCATGGCGCGAGCGGCGGTCAGGGTCACCTTCTGCGTCCTGCCGGTGCCCTTGCGCTTCTTGTCGGCGGCGGCAACCGCCGCACCGTCGGGGCCGACCAGGGAGGGGGTGCCGCTGGAGCTGCCGGTGCCACTGGTGCAGGCGGCAAGGGCGCCCGCTCCGGCGGCGGCGAGACCAGCCAGCAGGACGGAGCGGCGGTGGATGCTGTTCATGTCGGGAAGGTCCTCTTCTCGGTGTGCCGTTGGTCAGGCCGTGCGCGGGCAGCACCGCGCCCCTGCATGCGGGGAACGCGGCGGCTCGCGGGATACGGCCTAGATCAACAGCCGGGAGAGGACGGACAGGTCTGGTGGCGCCCGGCCTGACCTGCCGGACTGCGCGTGCCCGGCGGTCGGAACGCTGACAGCCTCCGATCGGCCGATGGTGACGGCGGCCGGCGGCGACAGGACTTTCGAGGTGCTCACGTCCCCGGCCGAGCAGTGCTGCATGGCGGAGCCCGAGCAAGCGCCGGTGCCGTCGTCCATGGGCATGCGGACGGCGTGGAGCACCGCGCCGTGTCCGGTCTCCGAAGCAGTCGTCGGCGCCATGATCACCGTCGTGTGATCCATGCCGGCCATCGGGGCGGGCATGAGGGCCGACGTCTCGTGGTGAGCGAGTACGGCGAGGGCCGCGAACAGCGCGACGACCAGGGTCCACGCGCAGCGCAGCGCGCTGCCGCGGAGGCCGGTCAGCCGGCCCGTGGCTCTGGTCATCGCTCTCCGTACCCTGCATCGCTCGACAGGAAGCGCGGCCCACTATACCCGCAGGGGGTATCTGATCCACTCGCGGTCCGGGTCGGGTCAGGCCGTGGTGACTTTCGAGTGGGAGCTGCTGTCCCGGAGCATCGCCGTCTGTTCCCTGCCCGGGTGCGTCCTGTGATGGCTGCCGCTGCGCCTGGGCCTGATCGGCGCGGTGCCGGAGGAAGTCTTATGCCGGCCGGCGCTCGGTGCGGGAAATGTGGTGGCCGGCTGGATGCTCCAGACGTCGCTGCGCCGCGTGAGGCAGACGATGTGCAGGGGCGGTGTCTCGAGTTGCCAGAAGGCGCGTGCGGGTGCGGACAGGGCGTGGACGAGGAGGGCCCGGTAGACGGCTGGTTCGATGACGGCCAGGGCGTGGCCGGTGTCGGGGGGCAGGCCGGTGAGCCAGTTCGCCGTCCGGTGGCAGAGTTGGCGTACGGTTTCGCCGCCGTGCGGCGCGGCATCCGGGTCGGTGAGCCAGGCGCTGTATCCGTGGGGGTCTGCGGCGACGATGTCGGCCACGGTGCGGCCCCGCCATGCGCCGTAGTCGAGGTCGCGCAGTGCGGGCTCCGCTCTGGTCCTCAGCCCGAGGGATACGGCCGTGCGTGCGCAGCTGCTCGTGGGCGAGCGCAGGGCCGACGTATGGGGGGCGAGTGCCGCCAGGGCGGTCCGTGCCTCGTCGAGGTCGCGCTCACTCGGCCGGGCGTGCCCGAAGACCGCGCCTGCGAGGGTGTCTGCGGGGTGCGCGCACACAAGTGTCAGGCTGATCGTCATCCGGCTGCCCTCCTCGAATGGCCCGGCGTGACACCGCCGGGGTGTGAGACCGCCGGGTCGATGCCGCTCGGCGGTCGTGGCGACCTCCTCGCGGCGGCGAGCGGTCCGCCACGGCCGCCGACACCACCTCCGTGCGGCTCGTTGCGCCTCACGTTCTCCAGGGTTCGCGAACCCCGTTGCCGTAACCATCCGGCAGGAGGCCGGAACGTCCCCGCCGACTGGCCGGCGCCGGCCCCGCCACCTGGACGGTCATCGGTCTCGGGGAGCGGGGTGCTGATCGGCGTGGTACGACGGACAGTGATCCGACGGTGAGTGGGAGCAGGCGTGATCCGGGTACTGGTGGTCGACGACGAGGCCCTGATCCGTACGGGCTTCAGGTGCATCCTGGACGCCGCGGACGACATCGAGGTCGTGGCGGCGGTTCCCGGCGGGGAGGCGGTCCAGGAGGCGCAGGAGAGGCACCCTGACGTCGTACTGCTGGACATCCGCATGCCGGACGTGGACGGACTGTCGGTCCTGGCCGAGCTGCGCGGGCTGCCGCAGCCTCCGGTGGTGGCCATGCTCACGACGTTCGACATGGACGAGTACGTGACCACGGCCCTGCGCTGCGGTGCGGCAGGCTTCCTGCTCAAGGACACCGACCCGGAGGAACTGCCGTTCCTCGTGCGCGCCCTGGCGGACGGGGGCACCGTCCTGTCGTCGAAGGTCACGCGAACCGTCGTGGACGGATACCTCGAGGCCGGCTGCCAGGCACCCGCCACCCGCGTCCTGGAGCGGCTGACCGACCGCGAACGCGCAGTGCTCGTCCTGATCGCCGAGGGACTGTCCAACACGGACATCGCCACCCGGATGCACCTGGGCATCGGCACGGTCAAGGACCATGTGAGCGCCATCCTCACCAAGCTGGAGGTCGGCAGCCGCGTCCAGGCGGCCCTGGTCGCCGAACGCGCCGGACTCCTCAGACCGCCCCGGGAACTGGAGCGAGGATGATGCCCCGCCGCCTGGCCGGCGCACTGCGTGACGCCGGCTTCGTGGGCGCGGCACTGCTGGACGTGTGGGTGCATGTCACCTGGGACGATCCGCTGCGCATGACGCTGGCCCTGGCCGCCGCCTGCCTGCTTCTGCTGCGCCGGCGCCGGCCCCTGCCGACCTTCCTGCTCACCTTGCCCGCCGTCCTGCTCTCGGACGCGACCATCGCCGCCCTGGCGGGGCTGTACACCCTGGCCACACGCACCCGGCGCCGGACACTGCTGGCCGCGTGTGTCATGGCGTACACGCTCTGCGACATGACCTCCTGGTCGCCGCCCCCGCATCTGGACCTGTGGAGCGCCCCGGCGTTGATCACTCTGGGTTATACGACGGCCACGGCTACGGCTCCTGTCTTCCTCGGCCAGCTGGTTCAGGCTCGGTCCGACCTGTCGCTGCGACTGGCCGAGATCTCGCAGGCTCGCGACCACGAGCGACGGCTGAGCGCACAGGCCGTCCTGGCCGAGGAGCGTGCGGAGCTGGCGCGTGAGATGCACGATGTGGTCGCCCACCAGGTGAGCCTGATCGCAGTGCGGGCGGGTGCGCTGCAGGTCGCCACGCGGGACGCCGCAGCGAAGGACGCCGCAGCCACGATCCGGCGGCTGAGCGTGCAGACCCTCGACGAACTGCGGCACATGGTCAACGTGTTGCGCGACTCCCGAAGCCACCCGAGGGAACTGACTCCGCAGCCGTCCCTGGCCGACCTGCGGCGACTGATCGACGCCAGCGGCATCGACACCGACCTGACGACGGATCTGCCCGGCGACCTTCCGCCGGCCCTGCAGCGCGCCGTCTACCGCACCGTCCAGGAAGCGCTGACCAACGTGCGCAAGCACGCCCCCGGGGCCACCGCCACCGTGCGCGCCCGCCACAAGGGCGACGCGGTGTGTGTCACGGTCGCCAACACCGCGCCGACTCGGCCCGCCCTGCCCCTGCCCAGTGCGCACTACGGCCTGGTTGCCCTGCGACAGCGCGCCGCCCTCCTCGGCGGCACCGTCGCCTTCGGGCCCACCGCCGACGGCGGCTGGGAGCTTCGCCTGGAACTGCCGGTCGAGGCGGCGGCGTGACCCGGCACGGCGTGCCCGGAGCACGTGAGCGGGATGACACCTAGGGAATACCCCTGGGGGGTATAGTGTGGGTGCTGTCGGACGGGCGGCACAACCTCGTCGGCCCCAGCACCGACCCCTGCACCCAGACCCTGAGGAAGAAACCATGACCGAACAGACGATCTCCAGCTCCTGCTGCGGCGGCGGTTCCTGCGGCTCGGGCACCGCGACCGATGTTCAGGGCATCGGCGTCACCACCGTGTACAAGGTGTCGGGCATGACCTGCGGCCACTGCGAGGGTGCCGTGTCCCAGGAGATATCCGCCCTGGACGGCGTCACCTCCGTCACGGCGGTTGCCCAGACCGGTGAAGTCACCGTCACCTCCGCCGCCCCGCTCGACGAGGAGGTCGTCCGCGCCGCCGTCGACGAGGCCGGATACGAGCTCGTCGGCCGGGCCTGACGGCTCCCCGGGGCCCGTCTGCCCCGGCACCCTGCGCCGCACCTCCCCGCGCCGGGACGTACCGCTCCGCTGATACGGACGCCGTACGTCCCGGCCTCTCCCAGGAGATACGCCATGACCAGCACGGCACCCGCGACCGCACTCGGCACTGCGGCCCCCGTCGCCACCTCCGAGGTCGAGCTTTCCATCGGCGGCATGACCTGTGCCTCCTGCGCGGCCCGCATCGAGAAGAAGCTCAACCGCATGGACGGCGTCACCGCCACGGTCAATTTCGCCACCGAGAAGGCGAAGGTCGCCTACGGCGCGGGCGTCGAGGTCGCCGACCTCATAGCGACCGTGGTGAAGACCGGCTACACCGCCGAGGAACCCCCACCGCCCACTCCCCCGGCCGACGACACCGCCGAGGCCGCCGCTCCGGCAGCGGACGGCGAGCTGCTCTCGCTCCGCCAACGGCTCGCGGTCTCCATCGCGCTGTCCGTGCCCGTCATCCTGACGGCCATGGTCCCGGCCCTGCAGTTCGACAACTGGCAGTGGCTGTCGCTGACGCTGGCCGCCCCTGTCGTCGTGTGGGGCGCTCTCCCCTTCCACAGAGCCGCGTTCACCCATGCCCGGCACGGCGCCGCGACCATGGACACGCTGGTGTCCATCGGGACGCTCGCCGCGTTCGGCTGATCGCTGTGGGCGCTGTTCTTCGGGCACGCGGGCATGCCGGGCATGCGGCACGGCTTCGACCTCACCGTCTCCCGCGCGGACGGCTCCTCCTCGATCTACCTGGAGGCCGCGGCCGGTGTGACCGCGTTCATCCTCGCCGGGCGCTACCTGGAGGCGAAGTCCAAGCGCAAGGCGGGCGCGGCCCTGCGGGCGCTGCTGGAGCTGGGCGCCAAGGATGTCTCGGTGTTGCGCGGAGGCAAGGAAGTCCGGGTCCCCGTCGGCCGGTTGGGGGTCGGTGACCGGTTCGTCGTACGGCCCGGCGAGAAGGTCGCCACGGACGGCACCGTCGTCGAGGGCTCAGCGGCGGTGGACGCCTCGATGCTGGCCGGTGAGTCCGTCCCGGTGGACGTGACGGTCGGCGACGCGGTCACCGGCGCCACCGTGAACGCCGGGGGCCGTCTGGTCGTGGAGGCCACCCGGGTGGGCGCCGACACCCAGCTCGCCCGGATGGCGAGGCTCGTCGAGGACGCGCAGAACGGCAAGGCGCAGGTGCAGCGGCTCGCCGACCGGATCTCCGCCGTCTTCGTTCCCGCGGTCATCCTCATTGCCCTGGGCACCCTGTCGACCTGGCTGTTCGTCACCGGGGACGCCACCGCCGCGTTCACCGCCGCCGTCGCCGTACTGATCATCGCCTGCCCGTGCGCCCTGGGACTGGCCACACCGACCGCCCTCATGGTCGGCACCGGCCGCGGCGCCCAGCTCGGCATCCTCATCAAGGGGCCGGAGGCCTGGAGTCCACCCGCCGGGCCGACACCGTGGTGCTCGACAAGACCGGCACCGTGACCACCGGCCGGATGACCCTCCAGGACGTGTACGTCGCAGACGGCGTGGACGAGAGAACTGCTGAAGCTCGCGGGTTCGTTGGAGCACGCTTCCGAACACCCCATCGCGCAGGCGATCGCCGCGGGAGCGGTGGAGCGGGTGGGAAGTCTGCCCGTCCCGGAGGACTTCGAGAACGTCGCCGGACTCGGCGTCCAGGGCGTCGTCGACGGCCACGCGGTGCTCGCCGGCCGAGCGAAGCTCCTGCGGATGGGGGTCCCCCCGCTTGAGCGAAGCCGAGAGTGGGGGAGGGTGATCGAGCTTCCCGGTGAGCTGGCCGAGGCCAAGGCCGCGGCGGAGGCCGAGGGCCGTACGGCGGTCGCGGTCGCCTGGGAACGGCGCAGCACGGGGTGTGCTCACCGTGGCCGACGCGGTCAAGGAGACCAGCGCCGAGGCGGTCGCCGAGCTCCGCAGGCTGGGCCTGCAGCCGGTGCTGCTGACCGGCGACAACCAGCTGGTCGCGGAGTCCGTCGCCCGCGCCGTCGGCATCGACGAGGTGATCGCCGAGGTCCTTCCCCAGGACAAGGTCGACGTCGTCAAGCGGCTGCGGAGCGAAGGCCGTACGGTCGCGATGGTCGGCGACGGCATCAACGACGCGGCCGCCCTCGCCACCGCCGACCTGGGCCTGGCCATGGGAACCGGCACGGACGCGGCGATCGAGGCGGGCGACCTGACCCTCGTCCGGGGCGATCTGCGCGTGGCCGCCGACGCGATCCGGCTGTCCCGCAGGACCCTGGCCACGATCAAGGGCAACCTGTTCTGGGTGTTCGGCTACAACGTCGCCGCCCTGCCCCTCGCCGCGTTCGGCATGCTGAACCCGATGATCGCGGGAGCCGCGATGGCGTTCTCGTCGGTGTTCGTGGTGACCAACAGCCTGCGGCTGCGGTCCTTCAAGTAGGAGCGCAGGCAGGACCGTTGACGAGGGGCGCCCGGCCGGGAGGTCGGGCGCCCCTCGTCTCGTTTCCCTTGTCTCCGCTCGCTCGGCTGCTGCCCGGAATCCGCGCCGGCCCTCGATCAGGGCCCGGGGCGCAGCCCGGCCTGGGTGACCGCCACCAGGCGCCGGACCGCGGCCTCGGACGGCAGACCGCCGGCCGCGGTGAGTGCGTGCAGGCAGTAACTGGTCAGCTCCTCGGGCGCGATGTCGTCGCGGAGTTCGCCGGCTTTCGCGGCCTCGGCCAGCAGGTCCCGGAACAGGTCGACGAGTTGCTGCTGCGCGTGAGCGATGTGCTCGGGGCGGTGGACGAGCGCCGCGAGTTCCTCGGTCCCGTGGCGCCCCCGGTGGTGGCAGATGAGCGCGTACCGCTCGAGCACCGCCGCGAGCCGTTCGCCGGCGTCACCGGGCCCGTCGCGGAGTTCGGCGAGCTGTTCCCGAAAGACGCCCCGCCCCGCGGCCCGGAAAGGAGGACACCCTGGAACGACTCCGGAACGGCATCGCCGGACGGATCGAGAAGATCGGCCGCCGCGACCGACTGACGGTGACGTGGCAACGGTCCGCAGCGCCCACAGCTCCGGTCGGCGAGGCTCCCGGCACGGCCGACGTGCCTGAGCAAGCAGCCGGGAAGCGTAGGGGACTTGGCAAGGCCATAGGTCTCGGCGCGGTGGCCATCGTGGTCGTCGCCCTGCACCTGGGCCTGGGCGGTGCCGCTCTGTCGGGCTCCGCGTGGACCGAGTGGGGCGCGGGCGCCATCGTGGCAGTCGTCGTCCTCAAGCTCCTCTTCATGACGGGCCACGTGGTGCTGGGCCGCCTCGGCATCCGAGCCGTCGGTCACCGTCGGCGGAGCTGAGGCGCGCCGGCCGGTCCGGTAGGTCTCAGGGCCCGCACGCCACCAGGATCGGCAGCAGCGGAGCCGCCACGGTCGCGACCACGATTCCCAGCCAGGCCGCACGGCGCGGCCTGGGTTGCGGGGTCAGCACGCGCCGCAGCCGGACGAGGACATCCGATCCGCCCGCACCCAGTGCCGCCTCCGGTACTCGCCCGACTGCGACCTCGTACATCGCGGTCGCCAGGGCATCCCTGGAGTGGTGCCGCAGGGCGCGGTCGTCCGCGATCATCTCCAGAAGCAGGTTCGTCTGCTCCTTGGCATGGCGGGCGAGCGGCAGACCGTGGAAAGCGCGCGAGAACGCGTGGACCAGGGTCTTCAGCAGGTGATGTCTGCCCGCGATATGAGCACGCTCGTGCTCGAGTACGGCCCGCATCTGTTCCTTCGTGAGGACGTCCACCGCGCCGCGCGTGACGACCACGCGGGCGCAGCGTCCCCCCAGGCAGTACACGGCCGGCACACCGTGGTCGACGATGACGGCGCCGTACTCGGGTGCCGGCTCACCGACGAGCGTGAGGATGTCCAGGTGGCGGCCACGGGCGCGGCGGGCCCGCCAGGCACATCCGAGCAGCCAGCCGACCGGGACCAGTACGACTACGAGAGGGGCTGCGATCGCCAGTGCGTCCCCGATGGTGGGCGGCGCGTCGGCCGCCGGCGAGGCATCGGCGCCCGGCGCACATGCGGTGAGCCGGCCGAACAGGCCGTCGTGCACATGCTGCCCGGTCGCCACGAGGTGATACATCGACAGGGCAGTGGCGACGACGAACGTGACCATGAGGCCCAGCCACGCCAGCACCGCAACGCCCGGCGCGCGATGCGCCCAACGGGCCCGAGCCAGCAGAGGAGGCACCGCAGCTCCCACCAGGACCGCGTATCCGGCCAGCCCCACAGCTGTGATCATGCGTTGCTCCGCCTCTTCACCGCTCGAAGCGCCGAGCGTAGCGCTTCACCTGATCAGGTGGCTTGCAGCGACTTTACGCCCATGCCTGCTTACCGTTCGTGTTTATGACGGCTCGCATCGCACGGCATCGCCGCCGCTTCGCCTACCCGGCCGGAGCGGTCCTCGCCATGCTGCTGGCCGTTCTGGCGCATGTCATGGCCTGCTCCCACCATCACGCCATGGACGAGGCGGAGAACTGGGAGACCGTTCTCACCGCGTCCATGCCGTCCCATGAACAGACGCCCCAGTGGTCGGCACCTGGACCGGCGGAATCCGAGGAGCACGGGCACGATCATCCGGGCTGCGCAGACGCGGACATCCTGACGCTGCAGCCGACGCGCGACACGGTCGCGTCGCGCGAGGAGCTCCAGCAGCCCGCGCAGATCCATCGCGCCGACGCACCGGCTCCTGCCCTCGCTGCCGCGGAAGGCGGGGCACCCGGCCGCCGCTGCGGCGCGCCTCCTCCCGAACGGTCCAGGGCCCGGCTGGGCGTGTGGCGGACCTGATCCTGACCCGCGCCGTCCCCGGTTGCGGCGAGTGGTCCTCGTCCGCCCCAGCCCGGTGAGCCCCGCGCTCACCCGCCCCTGCAGCCGCGCGCGTCCCGCGCTCGGCCACTCCGGTGACGGCAGACGGCCAGCCCCCACCCCAGCGTCATCACGGTCGGTGTCGCGCCTTCGCGCCGTCGGCCTCGGGAGAAGCACGCCATGAACGACCCCACGCGTATCACCGTCCCCGCCTCCCCCGCTCAGCTCCTCGCCGAGGCCAAACGCCCGGCGAACACCCCGGCCGGCCTGGTCGGCGACACCCCCGTCCTGTGGATCGGCGAGCCCTTCACCGCCGTCGGCCGTGGCTTCTGGGCCAAGCTGGAAGGCCACAATCCCGGCGGGATCAAGGACCGAAGCGCCCTGTACATGGTCCGGGCCGCACGTGAACGCGGGCACCTGCTGCCCGGCGCCCGCATCGTCGAGTCCACCTCCGGCACCCTCGGCCTCGGCCTGGCCCTGGCCGGGGCCGCCTACGGCCACCCGGTCACCGTCGTTGGCGACCCCGGCATGGAACCCCTGATGACCGGGTTGCTCACCGCCTACGGAGCCGACGTCGACCTCGTCACCACTGCGCACGCCGCCGGCGGCTGGCAGGAGGCGCGCCGTGCCCGGGTCGCGGAGCTCCTCGCGGCCGACCCCGACGCCTGGTGCCCCGACCAGTACAACAACCCCGACAACATCGCCGCCTACGCCCCGCTCGCCCACGAACTCGTCGCCCAGCTCGGCCGGATCGACACCCTGGTGGCCGCCGTCGGCACCGGCGGCCACTCGGCAGGTGTCGCCTGCGTGTTGCGCGGCTTCTTCCCGCGTCTTCGGGTCGTGGGCGTGGACACCACCGGCTCGACGATCTTCGGCCAGCCCGCCCGCCCCCGCCTGATGCGCGGTCTGGGCAGCAGCATCTACCCGCGCAACGTCGCCTACGACCTCTTCGACGAGGTCCACTGGGTCGCCGCCCCCGAAGCCGTCTGGGCCGCCCGGCACCTGGCCCGCCACCACTACGCCACCGGCGGCTGGAGCGTCGGCGCCGTCGCCCTCGTCGCCCGCTGGCTGGCCCGCACCCTGCCCGCCGAGGACCGGATCGTCGCCGTCTTCCCCGACGGCCCCCAACGCTACGTCGGCACCCTCTACGACGACGCCTACTGCCGGCAGCACCACCTGCTCGGCCGCCTGCCCGCCGACGACCCGGACGAGATCGGCCACCCCTTCGAGCGAGTCGTCACCCGGTGGACCCGCTGCACCCGGGTGGTCGACCCCCTGTCCGTCACCAGCGAGCGAGCCCTGGCGGGGGCCGCCCGATGAGGAACCTCTGGCGGCAGACCCGCTCCTTCCCGCCCGCCGTACGGCTGCTGATGGCCAACCAGTTCGCCATCAATCTCGCCTTCTACATGCTCATGCCCTATCTGGCCGCGCACCTGTCCGGCCGGCTCGGCCTCGCCGCCTGGGCGGTGGGACTCGTGCTCGGCGTACGGAACTTCTCCCAACAGGGCATGTTCCTCCTCGGCGGCACGATCGCCGACCGTTTCGGCTACAAGGCACCGATCATGGCCGGCCTCCTCCTGCGCACGGTCGGTTTCGGCCTGCTCGGCCGGGTCGACAACCTGCCCGCCCTGGTCGCCGCGTCCGCCGCGACCGGCTTCGCCGGAGCCTTGTTCAACCCGGCCGTCCGCGCCTACATCGCCGTCGAGGCGGGTGAGCGGCGCGTCGACGCCTTCGCCACCTTCAACGTCTACTTCCAGACCGGCATACTGCTCGGCCCGCTGGTCGGACTGGCCCTGCTCGCCGCCGACTTCCGGCTGGTGTGCACCGTCGCGGCCGGTGTCTTCGCCGCCCTGACCCTGCTGCAGTGGCGGGCCCTGCCGGAACGCCGGGCGCAGGCCGGCGGCGAGGGCGGGAAGGGCGTGCTGGCGCAGTGGCGCACGGTCGTGACCAACCGTCCGTTCCTCTCCTTCTCCGTCGCCATGATCGGCTCGTACGTCCTGACCTTCCAGGTCTACCTGGCTCTGCCCCTGGCCGCGTCCAGTGCCCTCGGTTCCGGGGGAACGGCGGTCACCAGCGGCCTGTTCGTCGTGTCGGCCGCCGTCGCCGTGGCGGGGCAGCTGCGCCTGACCGGCTGGGTGAAGCACCGGTACACCACCAGCCAGGCACTGGTGCGCGGCCTGACCGCCATGGGTCTGGCCTTCCTGCCGCTCGCCCTCACCCCGCCCGGCTCCGAACTGCCCCTGATCGCCGCGCTGGTGGCGGCCGTCGTCCTGCTGGCCGCGGGCAGCGCGGTGGTCTACCCCTTCGAGATGGACACCGTCGTCGCCCTCTCCGGCAACCGCCTGGTCGCCACGCACTACGGCCTCTACAACACCGTCTCCGGCCTCGGCATCACCCTCGGGAACCTGGCCACCGGTGCCCTCTGGGACTACTCCGCACGCCACGACGCCCGCTGGCTGGCATGGGCCGTCCTGACCCTCACCGGCCTCGCCTGCGCCACCTCCATCGCGACCCTGGCCGGCAGCGGCAGGCTGACCGTACGGAGGGCCTGAGCAGACGAACGACGAGCGTCAGTCGTCCAGCGTGTCGAGAAACCGGGCCAGCTCCGTGTTGAAGGCGTCGGGGCGCTCCAGCATGGGCATGTGGCCCGTTCGCTCGATCACCACGCTCTCCAGCGGCGCGGTGGCGCGAGTGAACCCGGCGAGCCGTACGACGGGGGAGATCGGGTCGTCGTCCGCGTTCACCACCAGGATCGGGCACCGCACCCGCTCCACACCGTCGAAGGGATCGGCCGTCGCCACGGCCCGCGCGGTCGGCAGGACTCCGCGGGCGCCCGCCCCGTCGATCAGCAAGGCAGCGGTGTCGGGCCGGATCCGGGCGGGGTCCCGCAGATAGGGCCAGAGAACGGCCCGCCGCGCCCACGACGCGGCGGCGATGCGCCGTCGCAGCCCGGCGGGCGTCGGGAGGCCGGCGGTCAGCACCTCGAAGAGGGTCGAGGACACCGTGCGCGGGGACGTTCGGGCCGCCGCGGGGATCCCGCGCAGGCTCAGCACGGTGCTGAACAGGTCGACGGCACCGGACACCGGGACGATGGCGCGCACCAGCTCCGGGTGCCGTACGGCGAAGCGGACTGCGACGGACCCGCCGAGCGAGTGCCCCAGGAACACCACACGGCTCAGCTCCAGTTCGTGGCACAGCGCGGCGGTGACGTAGGCGAACCCGTCGAGGGAGTAGCCGTACCGCGGCGCCGCGGAGCGGCCGAAGCCGGGGAGGTCCAGGGCCACGACACGCCCCCGGCGGGCGAGCGCGGGAATGTTCTCCAGCCAGTGCTGCCACCGCCCGCCCATCCCGTGGACGAGGACGAACGTCTCCTCTCCGGTGCCGTGGTCCACGTAGTGGAGGCGGCGGCCGGACAGGGAGAAGTCCCTCTCCCGCGCCGCCCAGTCGACGACACGCCAGTCGGGGGTGGCGGGCCTGCCGTAGTCGTTCGCGTAGGCCGCGATGCGCGGGGAGGGGCTGCTCATCGGCCGGAGGCCGCGCGCAGGCGGCGGTGCGCGACGGCCGCAAGGGAGACCCAGGCGAACGTCGTCGTCGTGAACGAGGCGGCTACGGCAGCGCGGTAGACCGGGTGCCCCTCTGCCTCGGGCACCAGTGCGGGCGGTACGAAAGACAGGGTGTTGGTCCAACCGCCGATCACGAGGGGCAGTGCCACCCAACGGGGCATGTCGGGAACGGCGGTTCCGGCCATGGCGACGAGCGAGCCCATGATGATGAGGTCCAGATGGAACTGGCGGATGCGATGGGGGGCCCTGACGCCGGCGCGGCGCAGGCGGTCTGCGTCCGTCACCGCGAGGGCGTAGGGGAAGCCCGTACAGGCTCCGAGCGCGATCTGCGACAGCCCCGAGAGCACGACGGGGTTCACCGGCGCGTCCCCTCGATGCCGAGATCTCCTTGCTGATTCTCCTCTCGCCGAGGGCCGCCGCCCTTCTCCTCGCCGGCGCCCGCGCCCTCCGCCGCCTCCGCCAGTGCCTTGAGCCGGGTGAGGGTGCGCTGGATGTTCCGGCGGTTGAGGGCCGCCCGGTCGAGGACACCGGTGGCCGCGAGCGAGACCGCACGCAGCAGCAGTCCTCGGTGATCACGGGTGCTCTCGGTCACCCGGCAGCCGCGGTCGGTGGGCACGATGTCGTAACGCCAGTCGGACACCGGGCTGCCGAACAGGGTGACGCGGAAGGCGAGGCACCGGTCGGGCGTCGCCTGGGTGATCGTGGCGGTCGTACGCCAGACCAGGGGGCCGCGACGGTTCGTGCCGCGGAACCGCTCGCCCACGCGCGCGGTGAACCGGCCCGGCGCGACCCGGCACTCGGCGACGAAGCCACGCCACTGGGACAGGTCGGTGAGCAGTCGGTAGACGGTGCCCGGTCGGGCGTGGACGTGGACGCTTCCGATCGCGGTCGGCTGCTGCATCGGTTGCCTCTCCTTGTCGGCGGGCGGCCCGCCCCTGACGCGGGCCGCCCGGGGCGGTTCAGGCTTCCTTCGGACCAAGGCGTTCGTGCAGCCGTCGCAGGGGCCCTGGGGCCCACCAGTTGGCGCGGCCGGCCAGCTGCATCACGGACGGGACGAGAAGCCCGCGTACCACGGTGGCATCCATGATCACGGCCAGCGCCAGTCCGACGCCGAGCAGTTTGAGGATGGTGAGCCCCGAGGTCGCGAACGCCGCCATGACCGTGGCGAACAGCAGGGCGGCGGCGCTGACCAGCCGTCCGGTGCGCTCCAGTCCGAGCGCGACGGCGCGGGCGTTGTCTCCCGTCTCCAGGTACACCTCCCGGATGCGGGAGAGCAGGAAGACCTCGTAGTCCATGGACAGGCCGAAGGCGACGCAGAACATCAGGACCGGCATGCTGATGTCGAGCAGGCCCGTCTCGGTGAAGTCCCCGACGAGCCACTGGAGATGGCCGTCCTGGAAGACGTACACCATCGCCCCGAAGGTCGCGCTGAGGCTCAGCAGGTTGAAGACGACGGCCTTGACCGGGATGAGCAGGCTGCCGGTGAACAGGAACAGCAGGACCAGGGTGGTGCCGGCGATGATGAGCCCGGTCCACGGCAGCCCGTCGGCCAACGCGTCGCGCGTGTCCACCAGCAGAGCGGCCTGGCCGCCGACGAGGACATGCCCCGGCGCCGCACGGAGCCGCTCGACGAGCCGTGCCCCCGCGTCGGAGTACGGTTCGGCCGAGGGGACCACCGACATCCAGGTGGCGCCCGGGGCACGGAAGCGGGCGGACGCCGGGCCGGCCCCGGCGACCTGCTTCCCGCCCGCGTACGACCCGGTCGCGGCGTCCACACGGGAGACACCGGGGAGCGTGGAGATCCGGGCCGCGTAGGAGCCGACGCGATCTGCGGGCGTGGTCGGCAGAACCACGGACAGGGCCGAGTTCTCCCGGCTGTCGAAGTCGTCCCGGACGGCCTGGGCCGCGACATGGGCGGGCGCGGAGGCGGGCAGTTCACGGTCGTCGGTGATGCCGAACGAGGCCCGGGTGAACGGCAGTCCGAGGGTGACGAGCAGCGCCACGACGGCGAGCGCGAACAGCGCGGGGCGGCGCATCACGGCCGTGGCGAGCCGGTGCCAGAAGCCCGGATCCTCGCCGGACTGCCCTGCGGGACGGCGGTCGCGGCCGCGCCGGAGCAGCCGGTGCACGTTCCAGGCGTCGACCCGGCGTCCGAGCAGGGCCAGCAGGGCGGGCAGCACGAGGACGGCGCCGAGCGCGGCCAGCGCGACGACGGCCATGCCCGCGTAGGCGAAGGAGCGCAGGAAGTACAGCGGGAAGACCAGCAGCCCGGCGAGGGACAGCGCCACGGTGACCGCCGAGAACAGGACGGTACGGCCGGCGGTGCGCACGGTCTCGGCGATGGCCTCGGGGACGTCCTTGCCGCTCGCCAGTTCCTCGCGGTACCGGGTGACGATGAACAGGCTGTAGTCGATGGCCAGGCCCAGCCCCAGGGCGGTGGTGATGTTGGTGGCGAACACCGACACCGAGACCACCGTGGACAGCAGGCGCAGGACGAGGAAGGTGCCGAGCACGGACAGCAGGCCCACGGCGAGGGGCAGCGTGGCGGCGACCGCGCTGCCGAAGACCACGAGGAGGATCAGCAGGGTCGCCGGGGCGGTGATGGCCTCCGCCTTGGTCAGGTCCTGTTCGCTGCGCTTCTCGATCTCCACGGAGACCTGGGCGGAGCCGGTGACCGAGACGTCGAGGACGCCCTGCTCGCCCCTGACCTGCGGGACGAGTCGTTTGGCGGTGGCGCGGAAGTCGTCCTCGCTGCCACCCAGCCGGACCAGCACGAGGGCGGAACGCCCGTCCTTGGAGCGCAGCGGCGCCGCGCCGGGCAGGGTCCAGTAGGACCCCGCGGACAGGACTCCCGGGGCCTTGGCCACGCGTTCGGTCAGGGCGCGTCCCGCTGCGGCCGCGGCCGGATCGTCCACGGAGCCGGGTGCGCGGGCCAGCAGCACCAGGTTCGGCACGCCGGTCCCGAAGCGGTCGGAAAGGAATCGTTCCGCCTTGGTGGACTCGGACTTGGGGTCGGTGAACCCTCCGCTGGACAGACGCTGGGCGACGCCACCGCCGAAGACCGCCGCGATGGCCACCACCACGAGCGTGAGCAGCAGGACCGGCAGCCGCCTGCGGGCGACGGACCGGCCAAGAGCGGCCAGGCGGGAGGGCGGGCCGCCGTCGGGTGCGGCGGGGGCACCGGCGGCCTCGTGGCCGGGCGTGGTTCTGGTCGATGTGTCGCTCACAGCAGCTCCCTGCGACGGACAGGCCCCGTGGCTTCGAGCGCGACGGGCTGCGGGGGTGCGGCCCGGTCGCCGCGGGGCAGGAGTTCCGACGGTAGGAGGGGGACAAGCAGCGCAGTCACAGGCGCAGTTCAGGCGAACTGCAATTCTCCTTGCACCCGAGTACGACTAAGCTCCTTAGCAGTTGACTCACGGGGGCCGGACCACGGCTGTGCCGTAGGACCACGGCTCTGTCGCACCGCAGGACACGGGGGACGCATGAACATGCTGGTGGTCGAGGACGACGCGCGCGTGGCCGACGCGCTGAAGAGCGCACTGGGCATGCGAGGACATCACGTCGTCGTCGTGCACACCGGTGCGGAGGCGCTGGAGCGCCTGGAGGAGTGCGAGTTCATCCTGCTCGACCTGGGACTGCCCGACCTGGACGGCGTCGAGGTGTGCAAGCGCATCCGGGCACAGTCGGCCGTACCCGTCATCGCCCTCACCGCCCGCGCCGAGGAGATCGACCGGGTGATGGGCCTGCACGCGGGTGCGGACGACTACGTCGTCAAGCCGTACAGCGTGCACGAACTCAACGCGCGTATAGAGGCCGTGGCCCGCCGCTCCTGCCGCTGCGGGCTGGACGGCCACGGGCACGATCCCGCGTGCCACGGCGGTGCGCAGGACGTACTGACCGCCGGCGGGCTCCGGTTCGACCTGCGCAGCCGCACCGCCAGGCTGGACGGACGGACCCTGCAGCTCACCCGCAAGGAGTTCGACCTGCTGGTGATGCTGGCCGAGGACCCCGACACCGTGCACACCCGCGAGGCGATCATCTCGCGCGTGTGGGACGAGAACTGGTACGGCTCGACCCGCACCCTCGACGTGCACATCGGAAGTCTGCGCACCAAGCTCGGCGGCTACGAGTGGATCGAGACCCTGCGCGGGGTCGGCTTCCGCCTCGGCGCGCCGGCCAGGCAGTGACCACACACCCCGGGAGGTGCCGGCCGTGCGCCGCCATCTGCTGATCACGTACCTCTCGCTGACGGCGGTGCTGCTGCTGGCGCTGGAGGTCCCGCTCGCCCTGAGCCTCGTGATGAACGAGTTCCATCACCTGGCCATCGCCCAGGTCAACGACACGGAGAAGCTGGCCGCGGCAGCGGCCCGGACGGCCACTCCCGCGTCGGACGCCTCGTGGGCCGCCCGCGCCGCGTCCTACGGCGCACACCGGAACAGGGCGGTCCTGCTCCTCGACGACCAGGGGGAGATCGCCGTCTCCACACGCCCCGGCACCAGGATCGAGCGTGCCGACTGGCAACGGACCATACGGCGCGCTCTGGACGGCAATCCGAACCTACCGCTCGACTACCCGTTCAACCTCTCCGCCGAGCCGCTGCTCGTCGCCGCACCGGTCTTCGAGCACGGCCGGGTGATCGGCGCGGTCGCCACCATCTCGCCCACGACGTCCCTTCGGGCGCGGGCACTGGGGCAGAACGCCGCACTCCTGGGGGTCGCCGCGATGGGACTGCTGGCGGCCGCGGCGGCCGCCGTACCGCTGTCGCGGTGGAGTCTGGGCCCGGTCCGCCAGCTGCACCAGGCAGTCGGCGCGATCGCACAGGGACGCTACGACACACGGGCGGCCACCGAGAGCGGTCCGGCGGAGATCCGCGAGCTCGCCGCCGCCGTGAACACCATGACCGACCGGCTCGTCGCGCTCCTGGAGGCCCAGCGCAGCTTCGTCGCGGACGCCTCGCACCAACTGCGCAACCCGCTCTCGGCGTTGCGGCTGCGGATGGACGTGCTGGAGTCCGCGGTCACCGAGGCCGCACGCCCGCACCTTGCGCAGGCACTGGCGGAGGCCGACCGGCTCGGACGGATCCTCGACGAACTGCTCGCGCTGGCCCGCGCCTGTGAGGCCGATAGCGGAACCACGTTCGTGGAGGTGCGCTCGGTGGCCGAAGCGCGTGCCCGCGCCTGGAGCCCGCAGGCGGCAGCAGCCGACGTGACCATCGTGGTCAAGGGCGACCAGGTGGTGGCCTGTTGCCAGCCCGGTGTACTGGACCAGGTGCTGGACGTGCTGCTGGACAACGCCCTGGGCTTCTCCCCCGCCGGAGGTCGGATCACCGTGCACACCTGGGCGGACGACACCCGTGCGCGGGTGACCGTCACGGACGAGGGGCCGGGCATGAGTGCCCAGGACAGGGAACGCACGACGGACCGGTTCTGGCGTGGTGAGCAGATCGGGAACCGGTCGGGCTCCGGGCTGGGTCTGGCCATCGCCACCACGCTGCTCGAAGCCGGAGGCGGCCGCCTGTCGTTGGCCTCCGCCGAGCCCCAAGGCCTGGTCGCCGAGGTGGACCTGGCACGGGACATCCCCGGCGTGGCCACCCTGACGCGCAGCGACGCCGGCAGGCGCTCGTGACACGCTCTCCCGCCGCACGGCAGAAGTGGTGCAGGCCTGCGAACGGCCAAGTGCAGACATGTCTGCACACGAGCTGAAGCTCCCCTGAAACGGGGCTGCACGTGGTGCTCATAGCGTCGTTGTCCGTCAGACCGAACATGTGCACCAAGGGGGAAGCATGCGGTTCATGCGCACCGAGCGCACCGCGCTGGAAGACCTGCTGCCGGGGCTCGACGGCACGTTGTCCGACCACGACTGGGAGGTTCTGGAGCGTCCCGGGAGCCCGGCCTTCGAGGCGTTCAAGAAGGCGGGCGGCCCCGCCCTGTTGGTACCGTCCGAACACTCGGGTACGGGAGCGGACGCGGTCCACGCCGTCCGCGTCCAGCGCGCCGTGGGCTCCCGGTCGCCGTCGCTGGCGGTGGCCACCACGATGCACCACTTCTCCGTGGCCGGCCTGGTGGAGACCCACCGGGTCAACCAGGGTCTGGAGTGGATGCTGTTGGAGGGTGTCGCCCGGGACGGCCTGCTGCTGGCCTCCGGATTCGCCGAGGGACAGCCGGGCCGGCACATCCTGTCGCCGACCATGCGCGCCGAGCAGGCGGAAGACGGGCGGATCCTCGTCTCCGGCAGCAAGAAGCCGTGCAGCCTCGCCCGTTCGATGGACCTGCTGACGGCTTCCGTGACCGTGCCGCGCGCCGACGGCGAGGGCACGCAGATGGCCGTGGCCCTCGTTCCCGCCGGCTCGGACGGCATGCGGGTGGAGCCCTTCTGGACGACGCCGGTGCTCGCCGGAGCGGAGAGCGAGGCGGTGATCCTCGACCGGGTCGCGGTCCCGGAGGACCTGCTGGTGCGGATCACCCCCGAGGCCGCCGGTGGTCTCGACGCGCTGCAGACCGCGGGTTTCCTCTGGTTCGAGCTGCTGATGACCGCTTCGTACCTCGGCGCCGCGAGTGCCCTCGCCGAGCGTGTGCTGCTCGCGGACCGGGTCTCGGTGACCGAACAGGCGGCGCTCGTCACGGAGTTGGAGGCCGTGATGGGTGCCGTGGAGGGCATCGCCTTCCGTATGGGGCACGGTTTCTCGGGGCAGGAGGCACTGGCCGCGGCGCTGGTGTGCCGGTACTCCGCACAGGACGCCATCGCCCGCGCGGTGCAGCGCTGTGTGGAGTCGCTCGGCGGCATGGCCTTCATCGGCGACCCGCAGGTGGCCTACCTCGCCTCCTGCACCCAGGCGCTGGCCTTCCACCCGCCGTCCCGTTCCCGCATGGCCGCGGCTCTGCGCGACTACTTCACGGGCGCCGCACTGACGATCGCGTGACCGTACCCGGCCGGCCCACCCCACCCTCCGCCTGACCGGCCGTTACCGCGCGCCGTCCCGGCTCCCGGGCCCTCGGGCTCCCGTCCGCCTCGGACCCGTCCGAAGGCCGCCGCCGGGGCAGGTCCGCGGCTCCCCGATCCTTCGGCTCGCGGCGCACCCGCCCGAGCCCCGCACCAGGAGATCATCCTTGAACCAGCGCAAGACCGTCCTGCTCACCGGTGCGTCCGGCGTGCTCGGCAGCGCCCTGCTGCCGCTGCTCGGCCGCCACCGCGTGATCGCCCTCGTCCACAGCTCCGACGTCCCCGCGGAGCAGGTCCGCGGGGACCTGGCAGCTGCCCGGCTGGGCGTGGACGACGCCACGTACCACTGGCTCGCGGACATCGTCGACACCGTCGTGCACTGCGGCGCCACCACCGACTTCGGGGCCGGCGCGCAGGCCACCGCCGAGCTGAACACGCGGGGCACGGAACGGGTCATCGAGTTCGCCGCCCGGGCCGGCGCCGAACTCCTCTACGTCAGCACGGCGTTCGTCGCCCGTACGGAACTGACCCGGCAGGTCGCCGGCCGGGCGCAGGGCGAGGCGACCGCGGTCCCGGACCACTACCTCGACTCCAAGCGCGCGGCCGAGGAACTGGTCCGCTCCTGCGGGCTGCCGTACACCATCGCCCGGCCGTCGGTGATCATCGGCGACCGGGAAACCGGCTTCATCCCCCGCTTCCAGGGGCTGCACTCCATCGTCACCGCGCTCCTGAAGGGCTCGGTCCCGCTGCTCCCGCTCGACCCGGCCGCCCGTGCCGACGTCATCCCGCGCGACGTCGCGGCCGAGGCACTGGCCGCTCTCCTGGACCGGCCGTTCGGCGGTGCGGAGCACTGGCTCACCACGGGCGCGGCGGCCCCCACGGCGAGCGAGGTGGTGGGCGCCTGCCAGGCCCGCGCCGACGCCTTCGGCATACCCATGCCCGTGCCACGGCTCGTCGACCCGGACATGGTGGACCGGCTGGTCCGCCCGGTGTTCATCGACCCGCTGCCGCCGGCGGCCCGCCGCAAGTTCGACGACATGCTGGCGATGACGGCGCTGTTCGACACGGCCGAGCCGCTGCCCTGCACCCTCGGCACCCTGGCAGGCGGTCCGGGGGCGCTCAGCGCGAAGCAGGTCCGGTCCGCCGTCGACGCCTCGATCGACCACCTGGTGCACGTCCGGAACCTGGCCCGCTCCCGCACTCCCGAGGGAGCGGCCGCATGAGCGACGAGTTCGCGACGGTCGACCCCGCCGCCGTCGCGCGGAGCTACCGGCGCCACATCAGCCGTGGCCGGGCCCGGCTCGCCGAGGTCACCGGCGGCCTGGTGGAAGTCGCCTCCAGGGGCCTCCACGTGTGGGACGCGTCGGGGCGTCGCTACATCGACTGCGGCGGCTATGGGGTGTTCATCCTCGGGCACCAGCACCCGAAGGTCGTCCAGGCCGTCGCCACACAGCTGCGCAGGCACGCCCTGGCCACCCGGATCCTGCTGGAACCGGTCGCCGCGAGGGCGGCCGAGGCGCTCGCGGGCGTGGCCCCCGCCGGACTGGAGTACGTGCATTTCGTCAACTCCGGCGCGGAGGCGACGGAGGCCGCGATCAAACTCGCCCGCGCGCACGGCAAGCGGCACCTGATCTCCACGGCGGGCGGCTACCACGGCAAGACCATGGGAGCGCTCAGCCTCACCGCCCGGGAGCTGTACCAGGCGCCGTTCCGGCCTCTGGTCCCCGACGTGCGGCACGTGCCCTACGGGGACGCCGACGCCGTGGGGCGGGCGCTGGCGGACACCCCGGAGGCGTGCGTGGTGCTCGAACCCGTGCAGGGCGAGAACGGCGTCGTCATCCCGCCGGCCGGCTATCTGACGGCGGTGCAGCGAGCGTGCCGGGAGCACGGGGCGCTGTTCGTCCTCGACGAGGTGCAGACCGGCCTCGGCCGGCTCGGGACCTGGTGGGGAGCGGACCGGGAGGGCGTCACGCCGGACGTCCTGCTGGTGGGCAAGAACCTGTCCGGCGGTGTGATCCCGGTGGCGGCGATGGTCGCCACCCCGGAGGCGTACGCGCCGTTCAGCCGCGACCCGTTCATCCACACCTCCACCTTCGCCGGCTCGCCCGTCGCCTGTGCGGCGGCCGCCGCCGCGGTCGAGACCATCGCCGCCGAGGGCCTGGTCGAACGGGCCGCCCGCATCGGAACGCGGTTGCGGGACGACCTGGCGGCGATGCTGCACGAGGTCTGCCCGCATCTCGTGCGGGATGTCCGGGGGGCGGGGCTGCTCATCGCCGTCGAACTCGTCGACGAGGGCGTCGCCGGAGACCTGGTGATGGAGCTCATGGACTGCGGAGTCCTCGTCAATCACTCGCTCAACGCCCACCGCGTCCTGCGTCTGACGCCCCCCGCGGTCATCGGCCGCAACGACCTGGCCGCCCTGCTCGACGCCGTGCACCGCGCCGCACGAGCGGTCGCCGCCCGCCACCCCGAACCGCCCGCCCCGGACCAGTCACAACCGCCCGCCCCGGACCAGCACCAGCCCGAACTCGCCGAGAGGACCGCCTGACCCATGCGCCACGTAGAGATCGAGGCCCTGCTGCCCGGGTCCGACCCGCTCGCCGTCTTCGACCGCCTCAAGGACTTCGAGCGCTACCCCGAGCACACCGACGCCGTCCGCGAGGTGACGGTACGTACGGAACCCGACGGCACCCTGGTGTCGGAGTGGTCGGTGAACTTCCGCAACGGCGAACTGCGCTGGGCCGAACGCGACTTGGTGGACGCCGAGAACCTCACCCTCGGCTTCGAGCAGATCGACGGCGACTTCGAACGCTTCGACGGCGCCTGGACGGTCAGGTCGGCCGGTGCGGACACCACCGTGCGGTTCTCGGCCGAATTCGACCTCGGCATGCCGTCCCTGGAGCGGATCATCGACCCGATCGCCGAGCGGACCCTGCGCGAGAACATCAGCGCGATCCTCGTCGGACTCCTCGGCGACGCGCTGGTGTTCGTCACCGGTGTCGACTCCGCCGACCTGCACACCGTACGGGGCTGACATGACGCCATCCACCGCCCCCGCCACGCACCCCAGGCCCGGCCTCGCCTGCCCCGACGGATCCGCGCTGCGCGCCGCGTTCGCCCAACTGCCCGCGGGAGTCACGGTCATCACCACGACCACGGCGGCGGGTCCCGCGGGCGTCACCGCGAGCGCCGTCTGCTCCCTGTCCCTGAACCCACCGCTGGTCCTGCTGGGCATCGGCGCCCGCTCGCAGACCTTGGAACGCATCCTGGACAGCGGCCGGTTCCTGGTCAACGTACTGCCGGTGGGGGCCTCCGCGACCGCCTCGGCCTTCGCCGTACCCGGGACGTCGCCGGAGGCCCGCTTCGCCTCGGTGCCCCACCACCCGTACGAGGGCCTGCCGGCGCTCGACGACGCACTCGCCTGGGTCGTGTGCTCGGTGGAGCGCACCTACCCGGGCGGCGACCACGTCATCGTCATCGGGCACGCCGACCGCTGCCGTCACGACGAGGGCCAGCCGCTCGTCCGGCACGCCGGCCGCTACCGGCAGCTCGCCTGAGCCGCCCCGGAGGTGATCACGCAATGCCCCGCATAGCCCTGTTCAGCACCGAGTGCGCCCAACTCGGTGACGCGCTCGAGACCATCATCGAGCGCCACCACGACGACATCGCCGTCGTCGTCACCAGCGACGTGTACGCCACCGGCCGAGGCGGACTGCTCAAGCAGACCTACCGGAACGTACGCCGGTCCGGGCTCGGCTTCATGACGTACCTCACCTGCTCGTTCATGCTCTACCCGGCCGTAGTCCGCGCGGACCGCCTGCTCGCCCCGCTGCGGGGCGGCAGGCGCACCCGTCGCTCGGTGGAGGAGCTGTGCCGGACCCACGGCATCGAGTACGTACGGACCGGCAACGTCAACTCACCTGCTGTCGCCGCGAAACTGGAGGAGGCAGACCTCGACTTCATCGTCATCTACTGGTTCGACCAGATCCTGCGGGAGCGGGTGATCGCCGCGCCGAAGCGAGCCGTGATCAACGTGCACGCGGCCTTCCTGCCGCACTGCCGCGGTCTGTTCCCCACCCTCTTCAGCGCCCTGGAGCCGGACACGCCCTTCGGTATCTCGGCCCACCTGATCGAGAGCCGGGAGATCGACGCCGGCCCGGTCCTCGCGCAACGCGTCACGGTGCCGCCCGCGGGCCGCAGCGTCCTGTTCAACGACTCCTGGGTCAACCGGGCGGGCGTCGGCATGCTGGACGAGATCCTCACCGACTTCGACGCCTACCTCGACGCAGCGGTGCCGCAACCGGAGGGCGGCTCGTACTACTCGTATCCGGAGCGCCATCACCTGGCACAGGCACGGCGGAACGCACTCAGGCTGGTCACCCTGCGGGACTTCCTGACGGTCGTCCGCGGCACGGGCGCCACGGACTCCGACGGCCACCGACCCGAAACGAGCGGCGTACGGGCAGCGGGCGCCGCCCGCCCCGAGTGACCGCATTCCCCGGCTCCCCGCCGGTGCCGTCGTCCCCCCTCGATGGCACCGGCGGGGTGGTGCGATCTCGTAGTACTCTGGATGAAGTGGTTCGAACGTAGTACTACCGTCGGAGTGATGCCAGTGGTGAGACGGAACGACCAGCGGCGCGCCGCCCTCGTCGATGCCGCGATCGAGGTGCTGGCCAGGGAAGGTGCACGAGGCCTGACGTTCCGGGCCGTGGACACCGAGGCCGCCGTACCCGCCGGCACCGCGTCCAACTACTTCGCCAGCCGCGACGACCTGCTCACCCAGGCCGGCGCCCGCGTCTACGAGCGGCTCCAGCCCGACGAGGCGACGATCGCCCGCCAGCAGACGGCCGGCCGCGACCGGGAAACCTACGCGGAGCTGATGCGTGAACTCGTCGGCCGCGTCGCCTCCTTCCGCACCGGCTACCTGGCCCTGCTCGAACTACGCCTCGAGGCCACCCGCCGCCCCGAACTACGCAAGATCCTCACCGAGCGGGTCCGGGCCGACATCGACGCCAACATCACCTACCACGAGGCCTCCGGCCTCCCTGGCGACGCCATGGCCGTAAAGCTGCTCATCCTGGCCCTGAACTGGCTGATCGTCGAGCAGCTCACCTTGCCGGACGTCTTCACGGAGGCAGAGCGCGAACAACTGGTGACGGCCGCGGTGGAGCGCATCGTGGCGGCGGAGTAGGCAGTCCCACTCTATGGGGTGAGGAACCGACCCAGTACCGCGCTGAGTTCGGCGGGTGCGTCCATGGCGATGAGGTGGGCGGCGGTGGCGAACTCGACCAGCGTGGCGCCGGGGATCTCGACGGCGTAGCGGCGGGCGATGTCCTGGAAGTCGGTGACGTCGAGGTTGCCGACGCCCACCAGCGTGGGGACGGAGACGGCGGCGAGGTCGCCGGTCGCGGGGCCCTGGGAGTGCCGGCCCACGATGGCCTGGTTCTCCAGCGAGGTCCGCAGGGGGCCGCGGAGTTGGTCGGCCAGTCCGTCGGCCACGTCGTCCCAGCCGCGAGCGGGTCCGCGCAGCCACATGTCCAGGTTGATACGTACGGCGGCGTCCAGATCGCCCGCCTCCAGGGCGGCCGTCTCGGCCTCGTCGTACGCGATCATCTGCGCGGACCAGTGGTATCTCGGCCATGGCGCGGAGAAGATCGCCAGGGACTGCACCCGTTCCGGGTGGGTGAGCGTGAAGTCCAGGGCCACGCGGCCACCCCAGGACGCGCCCACGAGCCGGACCCGTTCGTGGCCGAGGTGGTCCAGGAGATGGCGCAGGTCGTCGGTCTCGCGGAACGGGCCGGTCGGGGGCGCGGACTTGCCGAATCCGCGCAGGTCGTACCGGATCACGGTGTGCCGCTCTGCGAGAGTGGGTACGACCGCGTCCCACATGCGGTGATCGGCGACACCGGCGTGCACGAGCACGACGGGGGAGCCGTCGCCCGCTATGTCGTAGGAAAGATGTCCGAGGTCATCGTTGAGCATGAGCATGTGCGGATGATCTCAGGACGACATTCGTCCCTCCAAGACGCGGGTGCCCGGGGCGCAGCTCTCCCTCAGTTCGGTGAGTTCGGCTGTTGGCAGTCTGCGGGCGGAGCCGCGTCGGCTGTGGTCGAGTCGTGCGGAGGCGGTGCGCAGCCACTGAGGGAGGGGGTCGACGCCGATGAACTCGGCCAGGCGGGTCAGCTCTTGGGCGGGTTGGTCGAGGAGGTCCTCGTAGGCAAGTGTGGTGCGCTGGTCGGCGGGCAGGCGGCTGAGGAACTCCGTGCCTTCGGTGACGAGTTCGGACCACAGGGTGCCGAACGTCCGCAGCGGGATGTCCCGGTCGCGTACCAGGGCGGGATCGAAGCGGTCGTCGAGAAGCGGCGCCAGGTCCGCAGGCAGCGAGCGCACGTGCTCGTCGGTCAGGTCGGCGAAGCTGTCGACGCCGGCTCGTGCCTTGATCTCGCGCAGCAGGGAGATCGTGCGGTATCCGGGATGACGGCTCATGGACAGGGCGCAGTCCGGTCCGTCTCTGAACATGTGCACGAACCTCGCGTGCGGGAAGGTGGCCAGTAGCCCTGGTGCCCAGCCTGTCGAGTAACCGGAGCGCTCCACGACGGCGGTCCGTCCGAACCGCGTGCAGAGGAGGCCGAACAGCGCTCGGTGGTGCTCGGCGGCGGTGCGCTCGGGCCACCGGACGACCGCTGCGCTCAGCTCGTCGAGGAGCCCGTCCGGGTCGTCGGTGAGGTGAGGCAGCACCATGAGGGAGAGCGCAGGAATACCGGTGGTCTCCGCCGCATACCTGCCGGGGCGGCGTGTGTAGAGGAATTCCGGCAGCGGCAGTCCGCTGCGGATCATCCGCTCGAAGTGCGGGGCGGGCCGGAAGAGACACTGCCAGAACTCTTCACCGGTCACCCTCCCTTCGGGGAAGGCGGCGTCGCCCACGGAGGCCATGAACTCGTTGAGGCTCAGTACGTCCGGGTGGGCGTTGAGGATGCGTGACAACGCCGTCGAGCCGCTACGCCCCGTACCGATGACGAAGGTCAAGGAACGCACAGTCACCCTCCCCAGCTGCCCGACACTCAGGACCGAGCCGCACTATCCCATGGGCGCAAGGGCCCAACCACTCCGTCTTCCGGGCGAAAGCCTGGGGGCCGTTGCGAGGCTTCCGTGTGGTGTCGGTGCAGAGGTCTCCCCCGATCGGCTGCGCTCGGGGCGAATTCGGCCTCGGGGGCGTGCACGGTGATTGCATGAACACAGCACAGGTGAACCCCGCCCGTCACTCCGGAGTCGTTTCCCGGATTCCGCGAACAGCCATGACGACTGCGGCGGTCTCATCGATCTCCGTTGCCGCCGACGGATAGGTTGCGGCCCGTTTCTCACCGTTCGGGGAGACGTCATGACAGGTGCGCCGGACAGGCTACGAGCGGCCAAGGTGCGAGCCACCAGCCTCCTTCTGCTGGCCTCCACGGCAGCTGCCGTCGCGCTGTTGCAGCCGAACCCCGCCGTCGCGGACCGCGCGACAGTCGCACGAGGCACGGACTCACCCTCCGGCGGGCCCATACCGACGCCCACAGGGATGCATGGCGAGGTCGTCCCCGCAGAGGCAATGGAACCCGCCGCTCCCACTCTGCCGCGTGACGGGTGGACCGCCACCGCCAACGACGAGGAGACCGGCGCCGGCGACTACCGCGCCCAGAACGCGCTGGACGGCGACCCCAGCACCATGTGGCACACCCACTGGTCCGGTCATGCCCCACCGCTGCCGCACAGCATCACCATCGACATGCACCGCACCGCCGTCGTCTCGGGCGTGGTCTACCAGCCGCGCCAGGATGACAGCCCGAACGGCCGGATCGGCGAGTACGCCATCTCCCTGAGTGCCGACGGCAAGGACTGGGGGAAGCCCGTGGCCACGGGCACCCTGGCCGACGACGCGACCACCAAGACGCTGCGTTTCGCCGCCGACCGCGCCCGCTACGTGCGGCTGACCGCCACATCCGAGGCCGGCGAGCGGGGACCGTGGACCTCGGCAGCGGAGATCAACCTGCTAGGGGACCCGGGCACACCCGCCTCCGGCGTCGACCTGCCGCGCGACGGGTGGACCGCCACCGCGAGCAGCGAAGAGACCCAAAAGGGTGATGCCCGCGCCCAGAACGCGCTGGACGGCGACCCCGGCACCATGTGGCACACCAAGTGGTCCGGTGATGTCCCGCCGCTGCCGCACAGCATCACCATCGACATGCACCGCACGGCCGTCGTCTCAGGCCTCACCTATGAGCCACGGATGGACAGCGCCAACGGCCGGATCGGTCAGTACTCGATCACCACCAGCCTGGACGGCACGACCTTCGGCAAGCCGGTGGCATCCGGGACCTGGAAGGACGACGACACCGCAAAGTGCGTGACGTTCGACCAACCCGTCACCGCCCGCTATGTCCGTCTGACCGCCACCTCCGAGGCCGGCGGGCGCGGACCGTGGACCTCGGCCTCCGAACTGCGGCTGACCGGTGTGGCCGACCCCGCTGAACACGGTCGGTGGAGCCCGATGATCGGCTTCCCGCTGGTGCCGGTGGCCACCGCCGTACTGCCCAACAACAAGCTGCTGGCCTGGTCCGCCTACGCCCCCGACCGTTTCGGCGGAAGCAAGGGTTATACCCAGACCGCGATCATGGACCTGACCACCGGCAAGATCACCCAGCGCCGCGTCGACAACACCAAGCACGACATGTTCTGTCCCGGCACCGCGATCCTCGCCGACGGCCGCGTGCTCGTGACCGGCGGCAGCAACGCCGAGCGCGCCAGCATCTACGACCCCGCCACCGACGAGTGGACCTCCACCGGCGACATGAACATCGCACGCGGCTATCAGTCCATGACCCTGCTCCCCAACGGTGACGCGTTCGTCATCGGCGGCTCCTGGGAGCGCGACAACGCCCCGAACAAGGACGGCGAGGTCTGGTCGGCCGCCACCGGCACCTGGCGCAGACTGCCCGGCGTACCGGTCACCCCCATCTTGACCGCCGACCCGGCAGGCCCCTACCGGGCGGACAACCACGCATGGCTGTACACCACGTCGAAGGGACGCGTCCTGCAGCTGGGCCCCAGCAAGCAGATCAACTGGATATCCACGGACGGCGACGGCAGCATCACCCCGGCCGGCACCCGGGCCGACAGCGCCGACGCGATGAACGGCGACGCCGTTGCCTACGACGTGGGCAAGCTCCTCACCCTGGGCGGTGCCCCGGCGTACGAGAACTCGACGGCCACCAACCGCGCCTACACCGTCGACGTGAACGGCCCTGATGGCAAGCCTGTCAGTGTCCGCACCGGCGACATGGCCTACGCCCGCGCCTTCGCCAACGGCGTCGTCCTGCCGGACGGAAAGGTCGCGGTCTTCGGCGGACAGTCGTATGCGAAGCCTTTCAGCGACGGCCACTCCGCACTGGCCTCCGAGATCTGGGACCCCGCAACCGGCCACTTCACAGCCCTGGCGTCCATGGCCGTCCCCCGTAACTACCACAGCGTCGCCAATCTGCTCCCCGACGGGCGCATCTTCACCGGAGGCGGCGGCCTGTGCGGCGACTGCCAGACCAACCACGCCGACGGAGCGATCTTCACCCCGCCCTATCTCCTCAACCCCGACGGCACCGAGAAGCCCCGACCCCAGTTCACCAGCCGCATTCCCGCCAAGGTCGCCTACGGGCAGCAGCTGGAGGTGGCGGCCGACATGGCCATCGACAAGTTCGTCCTGATCCGAATCGGCGCTGCCACCCATGCCATCGACAACGACCAGCGGCGCATACCTCTGCCGTCCCGCAAGACCAGGGACGACACCTACAAAGTCGACATCCCGGCCGACCCCGGCGTGGCGCTTCCCGGCCCGTACATGCTCTTCGCGCTCACCAAGCAGGACGTTCCGAGCAAAGCGGCAATCCTCACCGTCAATTCCGCCGGCACTCGCTGATCTCGCTCACCGACGACGAGGGCAGGTGCTACCCCTCGTCGAAGAGCAGATCCTCGACCGGGTGGGTCATGCGGACGGTGTCGCCGTTGGTCACACTGACGACGTGGTGCAGGCCCACGAAGCGCTCACCGGTGGACAGGACCGTCAGCTTGTCCTCCTTGCCGGCGAGATACGCGGGGAAGCAGGAGACCGACAGGCCCAGGTGGAGGTGGTCGACCAGCCGGCGGAACAGCTTGGGCAGGATCACGACGTCGTCGGTGATGGTGGAGAGTCCGGTGACCTTGAATCCGGTGGTGGTCACGTCGTGGGGCCACAGCCCCTGGCCGGCCGTCCGGGCGCTCTGTGCGACGCTGGTGAGTTCCGTCCGCAGGTCGCGGAACAGGCTGGTGTAGAAGGTCGGATACACCAGGCCCAGCGAGGCCAGATGGTGGTTGGCGGTCTGCCGCAGCAGCGGCACGTCGACGGTGACGGCCGTACCGCTGGCCGCGGGAGGGGTGCCTCGGCCGACGAGGGCGACGACGCGACTGAACATGTCGGTGCCCCCGGTGAGGATGTAGCCGGGCGTGCTCTCGGGCGTCGAGGCCGTGACGGTCTCGTCCGGCTTGCGCTGTACGTCGTTGAAGCCGAGCCACGTGAGGAGTTCCGCCGCGGCGGCGTGACCGAACTGCGGTGGCTGGTGCTCGCCGTGGTAGTGGGTCTCCAGCGCGTCGATGCCCTCGAACCGGATCTTGGCCTGACCGGCGGAGAGCTGCACGGGGTGCGTACCCTTGACGAGTTTCCAGTCGTCCGCGTTGTCCGCGGCGAAGTGGACGGTGTCCCCGTCCGGCTGAGTGTTGATCAGATGGAACGTGCCTTGGATCAGCACCATGGGCATGACGACTCCCGCAGGGGACGGAGGAGCAGCGGACAGGAAGCACGGCCGTACGTACACACGAGCACACTTCGAACCTACGGACAATTTCCTCGTACTGGACAAGGTAGTGGCCGAGTGTGCTCTTTGCCCCCAAGACGCGCGAAGGGCGTCCGGGCCTCGCCCATACGGCGGGACAGATGCGGGGGCGGCGCAAGCGACGTCGTCGGCCGTGAGCCAGGGCGCGGCCGCCACGGCCGTGGGCGTCACCCCGGCGAAGGTCATGACCTCCCGATGGAGGTGGGACTGGTCGACGTAGCCGATCGCCGCCGTTCGTCGCCCACGCGGTGCTGGGCGCCCTCACCGACTCTCCGATCGACGGGATACCCGTCGACCCGGCATGCATGGCAGCCGTCGACGTCGCTCCTCGGACGCTCGATCAATCGACTCGTGGGCCTACGCGGAGGTATCAGCTGACGATGCGTCAACTAAACTGCTCCGCGCCCCCGATGGTCTGGGAGCGCGGAGCTGCCGAGCGGGGCGGATCACCGAATGGCGATCACGTTGGTGGCCTTCGCACCGACGACCTCAAAGCCAACCCGCTGACCTTCGCGGGTGGTCTGCGCCTCCATGCCGGAGAACGGGCGCCGTTCGCCGTCCTCGTCGGCGATGATGCCCACGCCGTCCGCCTTGTTGTAGACGGCAATTGTTCCGAGAGGCATCGCCATTCCTCCGTGGGTTGGATGTGAAGTTACTGATCTCCCCCGGTGAGCAGAGCATCACCCAACGTACCTGATGGAGGAAGAGGCGCATCGGCGCGTCGGACAGGATTTGACCGGATGTCAGCGTATGCTCACCGGCTCGCATTTCGGGCTCGCACGGTCGCAGCGCGCCCGGCGTGAGCCGTGACTCGACCTGTCAGCGCGGGGTGCTGTCCCACTTCCACCGGGTGCGTCGCTCTCGTCCCGGCAGCTCACCCCGGCCGGTCGCCCACAGCAGGGTTTCCCAGGGTTCGGTGTCGGTCGCAACCTCGGGGAACAGTCGCTCCAGCACTCGGGCGCAGATCTCCGCGGGAGCCTTCCAGTCGAGCCCAAGGCCCAGGGCGAGGTCCTCGGCATGTACGAACAGCTCCACCATGCCCATGGCCGCGGAACCCTCAGGATCCGTTGTCCCGAACACATGGAACGCGCGGGCCTGCGGCGACGCCGTCCGCACCATCGCCACGTGCAGTGCTCCGCAGGCCTCGAGGACCTGCACCACGCCCTCCGGGCCGGCCTTGCGGTCGGCGAAGATCACGTTCGCGGGCTTGCCCGGCGCCTCCGCTCGCCATACGAAGGGCACGTCAGCGGCGGCCGGAGGCGCCTGCGGACCCAGCTGGGCAGCGTAGGCGAAGAGGTCGTCGGCCAGGTGCTCGGCGGTCTCCCAGCAGCTCCACTCCAGCGTCCCGGCGGGCCGGCTCCAGTCAGCGGCCAGCGCGGCAGGCCGACGCAGCAGCGCGACGACAAGCCGGACGCCCGCAGCGAGATCGTCGGCTGTCAGAGGACCCCCGGCACGGGGCTCATCCGCGTGATCATGTTCGGACATGCGGTGAGCCTAGGGGCCCGCATCCCGTGCAGCCACTGGATTTGACGACATCCCAGATCATTCCCCTCCAACCCGTCGGTGCATGCCCGGATCCACCCACGCCGCTGAAGCCGCCGGAGCGGGGAGCGCACCCGCTGGCTCTCCGACGCCTGCTGACGGACCGTCCGCCGGACCACCCGGTGGTTCTTGCCCAGACGGCGCGTGCGGGTGAAGCCGCGGCTCTCGAACGTCATCGGTGACCTCCCCGGGTCACAGCGGGGTTGCCGCGTGCAGGATCTGGAACAGGGTGACGGCCGAGTTCGCCGAGGACATCGCCGACAGCAGGGCGCCCGCGGCGGCGCCCCAGGCGGCGAGGCCGGCCGAGGTGAAGGCGGACGGCCAGGTGCGGGCCACGGGGGCGGGGGCGAGCAGGGCAGCCACCCGGCGGGGGACGGGGCCGCTCGCCGCGAGCGCGGCGAGGGTGGGTGCGGGGGTGCCGCGGGACAGCAGCGCCGCCTTGCCGATTGCGCGGGCGACCGTGCGCCGGTCGCCGACCGCGCGGGCCGCTTCCTCGTCCGCCCAGCGTTCGGCCGTGTAGACGACGGCCGTGCGCAGCGGACGCAGGAAGGGGTTGGCCCGGGCGGCCAGGTGGGCGGCGAGCAGGTGGCGGTGGTGGCGGGCGGCCAGGTGGGCGCGCTCGTGGGCGAACAGGGCGCGTCGTTCGGCGGGGGCGAGCCCGGCCAGCAGCGCGGTGGTGACGACGACCCGGCCCCGGCCGCCGGGCAGGGCGTAGGCGTAGGGCGTGGTGTCGGGCAGGACGGCCACCGTCGGGCCGGGCAGTGCGGACAGTGCCCGGCGCGCCCGGCGGGTGACCCGGCGGTGGCGCCACAGGGTGCGGGCGCAGGCCAGCGCCACCACGCCGAGGGCGGGGATGGCGGTGCGGCCCGCGATCTCGTCGTACGGGACGGCGGCCCGCACCTCGGGGTCGGACCAGCCGTCGGGGAGCGGGTTGCCGGGCAGTTGGGCGGTGCCCACGACCATCAGCAGGGCCAGGCAGAGCGTGCTGCACACGGCCATGACGACGGCGACCGCGGTGAGCAGCCGGGTGGCGGTGCGCGGGTGCAGGTGCACCGCGGCGAGCCGGGCGACCGGCCAGGCGGACAGCGGCAGCACCAGCGGCAGGAAGACGAAGACCCCCATGGGCGGTCAGTCTTCCGTACCGCCGTCGCCGGTGGGCGCCGTCTTCCCGGAGTTCACCGAGCCCGGCTCGGCGGCGTCCAGCAGCACCCGCAGCACCTGTTCGTCACCGGGCGGCAGATCGGTGACGAAGCTCGCCAGGACGGCCTCGCGGTCCCTCTCGCCGTCGAGGAGGCGGCGCATGCGCAGGGCGGCGAGCCGGGCGACGTCGGCGGTGGGCGTCCACAGGAAGGAGCGGCCCTGGCGTTCGCGGGCGACGACGTCCTTGGCGAGCAGCCGGGTGAGGATCGTGACGACGGTGGTGTAGGCGAGGTCGCCCCCGATGCGTTCCTGCACCCAGGCGGCGGTGACCGGCCCGTCCGCCTCGCGCAGCGCGCCGAGGACCTGGCCCTCCAGTTCCCCTTGGCCGCGCCGCCGGGCCCGCCCGCCGTCCCGCACCATGTCCCCGTCTCCCTTCGGCATCGGAGTGTCGGACCACGCTACTTCACGCCGGCCGCACTCCCGTACGGGCGCCGGCCGCGCCGGTACGCGATCTCGCCCAGGAGGATGTCCACGGCGATGAAGCCGGCCAGCGGGATGCCGAGCAGCGGCACGAAGTAGCCGAGGACGGCGATGACCGCCAGGGCCGGTACGAGGAGGTACGGCGGCACGTCCGCCCACGCGCCGCGCGGGACCGGTCGGCCGAAGGCGGTGCCGCGGCCGCGCTGCCACCACATGCGGTAGCCCCACACGATGAGCAGGATCAGGGCGAGCGCGAGCAGGGCGAGGGCGATCTGGTTGGCGAGCCCGAAGAGGACGCCGGTGTGCAGGTCGATGCCCCAGCGGGTGAGCTTGGCGAGCAGCGGGTGGTCGGCGAACCGCAGCTCGTCGGTGACCTGGCCGGTGGCGGGGTCAACGGCGACGGAGTCCTGCTTCTCCGGCCAGCTGCGCTGGATCTGCTTGACGACGTAGGCGGTGTCCGCGTCGGCGGGCGGCACGATCTCCACCGGGTCGCCGAGCCCCTTCGCGCGCGCCGCCGCGAGCACCTTGTCGAGGCCGACCCCATGCTCGGCGTCCCCGCCGGTACCGGCCGCCGAGCCGTGGCCCGCATGCTCGCCGCCGGATGCGGACGCGGAGACGGACGGCGTGGCCTGGCCGAGCGAGGTGCGCAGATCGTCGATGGTGGCGCCGGCGTACGTCGACCAGGTCAGGCCGGTCGCCGACAGGAACAGGAAGCCGGCGGCGGCCCAGACGCCGACCGTGCCGTGCAGGCCGAGGGTGCGGCGGCGCCCGCTGGTCCCGCGCACGGTGCGCAGGGCGCGCCGCCGGGAGAACCACAGGACCAGGCCGCCGCCCGCGATCACCCACAGCCAGCTGGCCGCCAGTTCGCTGTAGAGCCGGCCGGTGTCGCCGAGGTGCAGGTCGCGGTGGAGTTCGTCGATCCAGGTGCGCAGGGGCAGCGCGCCGGTCGAGCCGTACTGTTCCAGCGCCCCGCGCACCTTTGCGGTGTACGGGTCCACGAACACGGCCAGGGTGTGGTCGGGGTCGACGCCCTCGACGCCGGAGAGCAGCACGCGGGTGGTCGTACCGGGCTCGGGTGCGGGCCGTACCGCCGAGACGGTGCCCTCGGGGTGGGCCTGGCGGGCGGCGGCGACCTGCGCGGACAGGGGCAGCGCGCGCTCCCCGACGGGAACGGTCATCTCATGGCCGTACACGAGCTTCTCCGCCTGGAACGAGCCCGCGTACAGCAGGCCGGTGACGGCGGCGACGAGCAGGAACGGGGCGACGAGCACACCCGCGTAGAAGTGCAGGCGCAGCACGAGGCGGCGCAGCGGGGCCCAGCGGCTCGGGGAGGTGGCCGGGGCGGGCGCCTCGTCCGTGGTGGGCGAGGAAGCAGTGGACATCGGCGGGCTGCTCCGGGAGCTCGGGTCGGAAGCGATGGCGGTCCAGTGGTCGGAGCGCGAAGCCCTGGAGTTCCCGGAGGCGTTGGTGACCTGTGTCACGGGGAGGGGCAGATGGGCATGGCATCCTGACGCGATGGCACCTCCCAGTGATCGCGCGCCCCTCGCCGAGCGGGTCGAGGAACTCCTCGCCGCGGACGGCCCCTTGCCCATCGTCGCGGCCGGCGACCCGGTCCTGCGGTGCGGCACCGAGTCGTACGACGGCCAGCTGGACCCCGGTCTGCTGGCCCGGTTCGTGGCGGCCCTGCGCACCACCATGCACGCGGCCCCCGGTGTCGGTCTGGCCGCCCCACAGGTCGGGATCCCGCTGCGGATCGCGGTGATCGAGGACCCGGCGCCCGTGCCGGAGGAGGTGGCGCGGGCCCGGGGCCGGGTGCCGCAGCCCTTCCGGGTCCTGGTGAACCCTGCCTACGAGCCCGTCGGCACCGCCCGGGCCGCGTTCTTCGAGGGCTGTCTGAGCGTGCCCGGCTGGCAGGCGGTCGTGGCCCGGCACGCCGAGGTGCGGCTGCGCGGCCAGGACGAGCACGGGCGCGCGCTGGACGAGGTGTTCACGGGCTGGCCCGCTCGCATCGTCCAGCACGAGACCGACCACCTCGACGGCCTCCTCTACCTCGACCGCGCCGAGCTGCGCTCCCTGTCCACGAACGACGCGGTGGCCGAGCGGTGGACGCAGCCCACGCCGGAGGCGGCGGCCGAGGCACTGGGCTTTGAACTGCCGTAAGCAGGCGGTCAGTTGTCCCGGTACGCCTCCAGCAGCCGCAGCCACACCTCGCTGATCGTCGGATAGGACGGGACCGCGTGCCACAGGCGGTCGACCGGGACGCGGCCCGCGACCGCGACGGTGGCGGAGTGGATCAGTTCGCCGACACCGGGGCCGACGAAGGTGACCCCGCGCAGGATCTCCTCCTCCAGGTCGACCACCATGCGGGCGCGGCCCTTGAAGCCGTCGGCGTACAGGCCGGCCCCGGCGACGGAGGAGAACTCGACGTCGACGGCGCGGACGCGGTGGCCGGCCTGTTCGGCCTCGGCGAGCGAGAGGCCGACGGCGGCTGCCTCCGGGTCGGTGAAGACGACCTGGGGTACGGCGTAGTGGTCGGCGGTCGCGACGTGCGCGCCCCAGGGCACGTCCAGGAGGGGGTCGCCGGCGGCGCGGGCCGCGATGGCGGCTCCGGCGATGCGGGCCTGGTACTTGCCCTGGTGGGTGAGGAGGGCGCGGTGGTTGACGTCACCGACCGCGTACAGCCAGTCGGTCCCGTCGACGCGCAGGCTGTCGTCGACGTCCAGCCAGGAGCCCGGTTCCAGGCCGACGGTGTCGAGGCCGATGTCGTCGGTGTGCGGGACGCGCCCGGTGGCGAAGAGGATCTCGTCGGCCTCGAGGCGGTCACCGGTGTTGGTGACGGCGACGACGGTGCCGTTGTCGCGGGTCGCGGACTCCACGGAGGTGCCGGTGCGGACGTCGACGCCTGCCTCGGTGAGGGCCTCGGCGACGAGTTCCCCGGCGAAGGGTTCCATGCGGCTCAGCAGGCCCTTGCCGCGGACCAGCAGGGTGACCTGCGAGCCGAGGGCCTGCCAGGCGGTGGCCATCTCGGTGGCGACGACACCGCCGCCGACCACGATCAGCCGGCCCGGGGCGGCCTTGGCGCTGGTGGCCTCGCGGCTGGTCCACGGCTTGACCTCGGCGAGGCCCGGCAGGTGGGGCAGCTGGGCGCGGGTGCCGGTGCTGACGGCCACGGCGTGCCGGGCGGTCAGGGTGGTCACGGTGCCGTCGGGGCCGGTCACGGTCACCGTGCGGGGGCCGGCGAGGCGGCCGTGGCCGCGGTACAGGTCGGCGCCGATGCCGTCGAGCCAGCGGACCTGGCCGTCGTCGTGCCAGTGCGAGGTGTAGTCGTCCCGGCGGGCGAGGACGGCGGGGGTGTCGAGGGGGCCCTGCACGTCCTGGCTCAGACCGGGCAGGCGGCGGGCGTCGGCCTGGGCGATGACCGGCCTGAGCAGCGCCTTGCTGGGCATGCAGGCCCAGTACGAGCACTCGCCGCCGACCAGCTCGCTCTCGACGACCGCGGTGGTGAGGCCGGCCGCACGGGTGCGGTCGGCGACGTTCTCCCCCACGGGCCCGGCCCCGAGCACCACGACGTCGTACGCGATGGATTCCGTTTCCGTCATGGGGTCAGTCTGGTGGGTGGTTGGCGCCAGGGCCACATGGGTACGCGCGCCGGGCACGGCCGTGCGCGCACGGAACGGGTACGGAATAGGCGGGCGGGATGCCGTGTTTCCGCCGTCGGCACAACCCGCACACCAGGAAGAGGGAATCACGCCATGAGCAGCACCGTGGAGCTCACCAAGGAGAACTTCGACCAGACGGTCACCGAGAACGAGTTCGTTCTCATCGACTTCTGGGCGTCCTGGTGCGGTCCGTGCCGTCAGTTCGCGCCGGTCTACGAGAAGGCCGCCACGGACAACCCCGACCTGGTGTTCGGCAAGGTGGACACCGAGGCCCAGCCGGAGCTGGCCCAGGCCTTCGGCATCCAGTCGATCCCGACGCTGATGATCGTCCGCGACCAGGTCGCGATTTTCGCCCAGCCGGGTGCCCTGCCCGAGGCCGCCCTCGCGGACGTCATCGGGCAGGCACGGAAGCTGGACATGGACGAGGTCCGCAAGAGCATCGCCGCGCAGCAGGCTGAGTAGTCCTCATCAGAAGGGGTACGGCGCCACGTCGCCGCGTACGGTCGTCCAGCGCAGGTCGGTGAAGGCCTCCAGGTTGGCCTCGCCGCCGAAGCGGGCACCGGTGCCGGACGCGGCGACGCCGCCGAACGGGGCAACCGCCTCGTCGTTGACCGTCTGGTCGTTGATGTGGACGATGCCGGTCGGGATCCGCTCGGCGAGGTCCAGGCCGCGGGCGGTGTCCCGGGTGACGATGCCGAGGGACAGTCCGTAGGGGCTGTCCGCGGCGAGCGCGGCCGCCTCGTCGGCGGTGGCGAAGGAGCGGACCGGGGCGACCGGGCCGAAAACCTCCTCGGTGTAGGCGGGGGTGTGGTCGTCGACCCCGGCCAGCACGGTCGGCCGGTAGAAGAGCCGTTCGTGGGTGCCGCCCGCGGCGAGTTGCGCACCGCGGGCGGCGCTCGCCTCCACCAGGCCCTGGATCTTGGCGAGTTGACCTGTGTCGATGACCGGGCCCAGGTGCACCTGGTCGCGGTACGGGTCGCCGACGGTGAGCGAGTCGGCCTTGGCGGCGAGCCGTTCGACGTACTCCTCGTACAGGGAGGAGTGGACCAGGTGGCGGCCGGTCGTCATGCAGATCTGGCCCTGGTGGAAGAAGGATCCCCAGGCGGCCGTGGAGACGACCGCGTCCAGGTCGGCGTCCTCCAGCACGATCAGGGCCGAGTTTCCGCCGAGTTCGAGGTGGGCGCGCTTGAGGTGGCGGCCGGCTGCCTCGCCGACGGCGCGGCCCGCGGCGGTGGACCCGGTGAAGGAGATGACGGGGACGAGCGGGTCCTCGACCAGCGCCCGGCCGGTCTCGGGGCCGCCGGGCAGCACGTGCAGCAGGTCCTCCGGCAGGCCCGCTTCGGCGAGGACGGCGGCCAGGGCCAGTCCGCCGCAGACCGCGGTGCGCGGATCGGGTTTGAGGACGACCGCGTTGCCGAGCGCGAGGGCGGGGGCGACCGAGCGGATGGCGAGGATCAGCGGGGCGTTGAACGGCGCGATCACGCCGACCGTCCCCACGGGGACCCGGCGGGTGTACGACAGCCGGGGCGCCTCGCTGGGCAGGACCTGTCCGGCGGGGCGGGAGGCGAGGGCGGCGGCCTCGTAGCATTCCTGGGCGGCGACGTGCAGTTCGAAGTCGGCCTTGCCCGGGACGGACCCGGACTCGCGGACCAGCCAGGTGCGCAGCTCGTCGGCGTGCTCGGTGAACAAGTCCCCTGCCTTGCGCAGCACTTGGGCTCGTACGAAGTGCGGGGTACGGGCCCATGCCTGCTGGGCGGTGCGCGCGGCCCGGGCCGCCGGGGCGATGTCCTCGGGTGCGGCGAGGGCGAGCGTGCCGAGCGTCTCGCCGGTGGCGGGCTCGGTCACGGTGTACTCGGGGCCCGCCGGGGTGCGGGGCTGCCAGGTCTTCGGGTCGAGCAACGGCATGTCGGCTCTCCGATCGATCGCCGGGCGGTACGGCTCAGGGTGCGGGCCGGGTCCAGGGACGCGCCGGTTTTGTTGAGCGCGAAACTACATCGCGGCCATGCCTTTCCGGAACCCTAACCGCCGCCACGGGCCCGGTCAGCTGGAGTCGCGCTGCACGAGCGACGCGCCCAGCACCTTGCGCACCTCGGGCTCGCCGCCGGGGTCACGCACCGCGCGGTCGACCAGTTCCGCGAGGTCACGGCCGGAGGGCAGCTCGATGTGGACGGTGCTGAGCCGGGGCCGCAGCAGCCGGCCGAGCATCAGGTCGTCGGCGCCGACGACGGCGACGTCCTCCGGGATGCGCAGGCCCTCGTCCTGCAGGGCACGCATCAGCAGCATCGCGTACTCGTCGTTGTAGGCGAACACCGCGTCCAGGTCCAACCCGGCCCAGCGGGCGGCCAGTTCGGCCGCGGCCGGCTCCGAGTACGCGAGCGGCAGCGCGGTCGTGGTCGCATCCGCGCCCTGCAGAGCCTGGTGCACACCGGCGAGCCGGGGCCGGGAGAAGACCTCCAGGCCCGGCTCCTCGGGGACGATCACGCCGATCCGGCGCCGGCCGCGGGCGTACAGATGGGCGCCGGCGCAGTGGCCGACGGCGTCGTGGTCCATCAGCAGGGCGTGCGCGCCGTCGACGCGTTCGGGGCCGAGGGTCACCACGGCCCGGGCACCGGCCCGCTGGAGGACCGCGACGCCCTGCGGGCCGAGCCCCGCGCCCGGCACCAGGACGGCGACGGGACGCAACTCGGCCCAGGCGCGGGCGGCTTCGTCGCCCTGGAGGCCGACACTGCCGTACTGCACGACGGTGTAGTCGAGGCGGCCGAGGGCCGACTGGAGTTCGCCGAGGAAGCGGCCGTAGAGGGGGCCCACGGGGAACGTCGGGGCGGGCATCAGGACCATACGGCTGTGTCCGGCGCGCAGGCTGCGGGCGGCCGCGTGGGGCACGTACCCCAGTTCGCGCGCGGCCTCGTGGACGCGGCGGCGCGTCGGCTCGCTGATCCGTACGGCGCTGGTGTTGTTGAGGACGTAGGAGACGGTCGCGCGCGAGACGCCGGCCAGCCGGGCCACATCGGCACTCGTGGGCACGGAGTGCGGTGCGGGCGCAGCGGACGGGGACGTGTTCGGTATCTGCACCATGACAGACCGCATCTTGGCAGAGGGGTAAGGGCGGGAGACGGGCGGGGGGAAGGTGATTCAGGGCTGAACGGCATCACCCGACTGCGCGGGATTTCTTGACGAACACGTTCGCTCCGAACTTGTTCGCGACGAACATGTTCGTTAACGTGGAGGCGTGACTCCCCGCTCCCGCCGCGAACGTCCCGCCAAGCCCGCCCTCACCCGCGAGGGCATCGTCGCCGCCGCGGTGGCGATCCTGCGCGCCGAGGGGCTGCGGAAGGTGACCATGCGGCGCCTGGCCCAGGAGCTCGACACGGGCCCGGCCTCGCTGTACGTCTACGTCCGCAACACCGACGAGCTGCACGCGGCCGTCCTGGACGAACTGCTCGGCACGGTCGGGCCCGCCCCGGCCGAGGGCACCTGGCGGGAGCGACTGGAGCGCGTGCTCACCGCGTACACGCACATGCTCCTGGAGCATCCGAGCCTCGCCCGCTCCGCGCTGACGGCCCGGCCGAGCGGCCCGCACTACCTGAACCTGATCGAGACGCTGCTCGCCCTGCTCGACGAGGGCGGAGTGCCGCGCGAGCGGGCGGCGTGGGGCGTGGACCTGCTGCTGCAGCACGCCACCGCGACCGCCGCCGAGCACGCCGGGGACGAGTCCCCGGGCGACTGGCAGGCACTGCACCGCGCCCTGACCACGGCGTCCGAGGACACCCACCCGCACATCGCCGCCGCCGGGCCCGTCCTGCTCTCCGGCACCCCTGAGGCCCGCCTGTCCTGGGCCTTCCAGGCGCTGATCAACGGCATCGAGCGCACCGCCGTACCCGACTGACCCCTTCACCTCCCAGGAGGCCACCATGACCACCTCTTCCCCCTCCCTCCCCCACCACCCGATAGCCGTCGTCGGCGGCGGGCTCGGCGGGCTCACGCTCGCCCGGGTGCTGCACGTGCACGGCATCGAGGCGGCCGTCTTCGAGCTGGACGCCTCGCCGGCCGCGCGCACCCAGGGCGGCATGCTCGACATCCACGACGACTCCGGCCAGGCGGCGCTGCGCGCGGCCCGGCTGCACGAGGAGTTCCTGGCCCGGGTCCACCCCGGCGGCCAGGCCGTACGGGTCCTCGGCCGGGACGGCACCGCCCGCCTGGAGCAGTCCGACGACGGCACCGGCGGGCGCCCCGAGATCGACCGCGGCGACCTGCGCGACCTGCTGCTGGGCTCGCTGCCGGAGGGCACCGTCCGCTGGGGCGTGAAGGTGACCGGCGCGCGCCCGCTCGGCGGCGGCCGGCACGAGGTGACGCTCGCGGACGGCAGTGCGTTCACCACCGGCCTGCTGGTCGGCGCGGACGGCGCCTGGTCCCGCATCCGCCCGCTGCTCTCGCCCGCCCGGCCCGCGTACACCGGCGTGTCGTTCGTCGAGGCCGACCTGCTGGACGCCGATGCACGCCATCCCGGGAGCGCCCGGGTGGTCGGCGGCGGCATGCTCTTCGCGCTCGCTCCCGGGCGGGGCTTCCTCGGGCACCGCGAGTCCGACGGCAGCCTGCACGTCTACGCCGCCGTCGAGGCGCCCGAGCACTGGCTGGACGGCATCGACTTCACCGACACCGAGGCGGCGAAGGCGGCCGTGCTCAAGGAGTTCGACGACTGGGACGAGAGCCTGAAAGCGCTGATCACGGACGCGGACGGCACGCTGGTGCCGCGGCGGATCCACGCCCTGCCGGTCGGTCACCGCTGGGACCGGGTCCCCGGGGTCACCCTGCTCGGCGACGCCGCGCACCTGATGTCGCCGTTCGCCGGCGAGGGCGCCAACCTCGCGCTGCTCGACGGCGCCGAGCTGGGCCTCGCGCTCGCCGCGCACCCCGGGGACACCGAGGCGTCGCTGGCCGCCTACGAGGAGAGGTTGTTCCCGCGCAGCGAGCTGTCCGCGGCGGAGTCCGCGCGGGGCGGCGCGATGCTGTTCCGCGCGGACACGCCGCAGGGGCTGATCGACCTGTTCACGGGCCAGGACGGCTGACCGGCCCCGAGAACCGCTCCCGCGGGCGGCCCCGAGTGAAGTAGTCGACCGGTCGTAAAATGGCCCGTATGGGACGGACCAGTGACGCCCGGGAGAAGATCCTCAGCGCTGCGCAGTCACTCATCGAGAGGCGCGGCTACTCGGCCCTGGGCGTGGCCGAGATCTGCAAGGCGGCCGGTGTACCGAAGGGCAGCTTCTACTACTTCTTCGAGTCGAAAGAGGCCCTCGCCCTGACCGTCCTCGACGATCACTGGGCCGGTCAGAAGCGCGCCTGGAAGGCCGTTCTCGAGGGCGACGCGGAACCTCTGCACCGACTGCGCCGGCTCTTCGAGGAGACGGAGGCCGCCCAGAGCGCCGGCCGGCAGAGCTGTGGCACCGTCTCGGGCTGCCTGTTCGGGAACCTGACGCTGGAGCTGAGCAACCAGACCGAGGCCGTCCGCACCCGGCTGCAGCAGATCTTCGACGAGCAGGTCGAGATGGTCGGCTCGGTCGTCGCCGAGGCCCAGGAGCGGCGGGAGGTCGAGGTGGCAGACACCCGGGAGGCCGCACGGGCGGTGGTGGCCCAGCTGGAGGGCCAGGTGCTGTTCGCCAAGCTCTACAACAGCACCCACCGGCTCAGCCCCTTGTGGACGAACTGCCTTGCCCTGCTCGGAGCCGATGCGCCACGGGAGACCGTGGGCGGCGCGACTCGCTGACCTGCACTGGGAGGCTGGGACTACCAGCTGCGAGGAAGCCGGTCCCGGCACGGACCCCCGTGCCCTTTGACTGCCCTGTGTCCGGGTCCTTACGGTCAAATAGTCGACCGGTCGGCTAGTTCCGGTCACCTAGTCGCTTTCCGCCCCACCCGAAGAAAGGCTCACCATGAACTCGCAGTACCAGAAGGTCGCAGTCGTCACCGGCGCCTCGCAGGGCATCGGCGCCGGGCTCGTCGAGGGCTACCGCAAGCTCGGCCACGCGGTCGTCGCCACCTCGCGCACCATCGCCCCGTCCGACGACGTGGACGTGCTGACCGTCCAGGGCGACATCGCCGACCCCGCCACCGCCGAGCGGGTAGTCGCCGCCGCCCTGGAGCGGTTCGGCCGCGTCGACACCCTGGTCAACAACGCCGGAATCTTTTTGGCCAAGCCCTTCACCGACTACACCCCGGACGACTACACCGCCGTGACCGGTGTGAACCTCGCCGGGTTCTTCCGCATCACCCAGCTGGCCGTCGAGCAGATGCTGCGCCAGGGCGGGGGACACATCGTCAACATCACCACCAGCCTCGTCGACCACGCCGACTCCCGCGTCCCCTCCGTGCTGGCCTCACTGACCAAGGGCGGGCTGCAGTCGGCCACCAAGTCCCTCGCCATCGAGTACGCCGCCCGCGGCATCCGCGCCAACGCCGTCTCGCCGGGCACCGTCAAGACGCCCATGCACCCCGAGGAGACCCATGAGGTCCTCGCCGGGCTGCATCCGGTCGGCCGGATGGGCGAGCAGAGCGACATCGTGGACGCGGTGATCTACCTGGAGAACGCCCCGTTCGTCACGGGCGAGATCCTGCACGTCGACGGCGGCATGAGCGCCGGACGCTGAAGGAGGACCGTGATGCAGGCCATGACCGACAACGAAGCGATCCTGCGCGGCGTCCTCGACGGATGGAAGGCGGGCGTCGACCACCACGAGCCGGACCTGGTCGCCTCCCACTTCACCGAGGACGCGATCTTCCAGGGACTGCGCCCCTACAGCGTCGGCCGGCAGGGTGTCGCCGACTACTACGCGTCCCAGCCGCTCGGCCTGTCGGCGGCGTACCGCGTCCTGGAGAGCAGGCGGCTGTCCGAGGACCTCGTGCTCGGATACCTGACCGTCGACTTCTCCTTCACGGACCGACCGACTCTGAGGGTCAATCTCTGCGTACTGCTACGGCGTTCGGGAGACGACTGGCTCATCGCCCACTACCAGGTCTCCCGCCTCGACGAGCGCTCTCCCAGGGTCGTCCCCTAACTGATCTCGGCCTCCCCCCCCGACAACATGCGGATCCACGCCGGGAGATGAGCAACAGAGTCCCCCTGTTATGGTGCGCCGATGGCATCGATCAAGCAGTTCCAAGTCACCTTCGACTGCGCAGAACCTGCGCGCCTCGCCGGTTTTTGGTGCGAGGTGTTGGGGTACGTCGTACCGCCGGTCCCGAAGGGGTTTGCCACTTGGGAGGACTACCATCGCTCGCTGCCGCCCGAGGACCAGGTCATCTACTTCGCATGCAGTGATCCCTCGGGTGCGGGCCCGCGCCTGCTCTTCCAGCGCGTTCCCGAAGGGAAGATCGTCAAGAATCGGGTGCATCTCGACGTGCGGGCCGGCACCGGACTCGTGGGTGAAGAGCGCCTCGCCACACTGGAGGCCGAATGCGCACGACTGGTCGCGCTCGGTGCCGTACACGTACGAACGCTGCTTGCCGATGACGACAACGAGTCGTGCATCCTGATGCAGGACATCGAGGGCAACGAGTTCTGTCTCGACTGAGCCGGCATCGCGGTGTGCATGCCGTCACCCTTCAGGCGGTGCCACCTCAAGATCATCTCACTCGCGACCAGCAATTGCGGGACACCCTTAGCCAGGCTGCTCCGTGCCCGTCACCCGGGCGACGAGGTCGATCCAGCCGGCCTCCAGGCGCTGCATGGGCATCCCACACTGCCGGGTCAGGTGGTTGATCAGGGCGGGGTCGAGATACGCCATCAGCGTCTGGGAGAGGAGCTCGCAGTCCGCGACCGGCACGATCTGCCGCAGCAGCATCGCGATGTGCGTGCGCAGCGCCTGGACCGAGGGGTGGGAGAACCGGCGGGCCGGCTCCGGCTGGGCGGCCAGCTGCAGGTCGAGCTGCTCGGCCGAGCGGTACAGCACCGCCACGCCGAAGGCCCGGAGCCGCTCCAGGGGCGGCGCCCCGGGGCCCAGCGGCGGCGGCCCGCCGAGGAAGGCCGCCTGGAGCTGCCGGGCCGAGTGGTCGAGCAGTGCCATCAGCAGACCGGTGCGGTCGCCGAAACGGCGGAACACCGTGCCCTTGCCCACCTGGGCCGCCGCGGCCACGGCCTCCATCGTCACTCCGGCCACCCCGTGCTCGGCGATCAGCCGGGCGGCGGCTTCCAGCAGTCGGGCTCTGTTGCGGGCCGCGTCGGCACGCAGGCACGGCTCGTCGGGGGCCGACGAGACCTCCAGCAGCTGAGGGGTTTCGAGGGGCTCCTGAGGGTTCGGGAAGGGCGGCAGGGAGCTGGACATGAAGACAGCGTAAAGCACCGGGAATAGAACTGGACCGCGGTCCGGTTAGCCTGATAGGAAATAAGCGGACCCCGGTCCGGATCGTTGACCAGCGAAGCTTCACCCTTGGAGTCCCCATGTCTGTTCGCATCCTCGCGCTCGTCGGCAGCCTGCGTGCCGGTTCGCACAACCGCCAGCTCGCCGAGGCGGCCGTCAAGCTCGCGCCCGAGGGCGCCGTGGTCGAGGTCTTCGAGGGCCTGGCCGAGATCCCCTTCTACAACGAGGACATCGACGTCGAGGGCAGCGTCCCGGCCGCCGCCGCCAAGCTGCGCGCCGAGGCCCAGGCCTCCGACGCCTTCCTGCTCTTCTCCCCCGAGTACAACGGCACCATCCCGGCCGTCCTGAAGAACGCCATCGACTGGCTGTCCCGCCCGTACGGTGCCGGCGCCTTCGGCGGCAAGCCCGTCGCCGTGATCGGCACCGCATTCGGCCAGTACGGCGGCGTGTGGGCGCAGGACGAGGCCCGCAAGGCCGTGGGCATCGCGGGTGGCAAGGTGATCGAGGACATCAAGCTGTCCATCCCCGGCTCCGTGACCCGCTTCGCCGAGACCCACCCGGTCGACGACGCCGAGGTCGCCGCACAGCTGACCGAGGTCGTGGCCCGCCTGCACGGCAACGTGGGCGAGGCCGTGGCCGCCTGAGCCGCACGCACCCGCAAAGGGGGGCCGGAGCTTGCTCCGGCCCCCTTTGCGTCGGCGCCTGGCCCACTGCCGGCCCGGTCGGCCCAACCGGAAAGGCTGCGACGGCTGTTGACCGGACGATTGTCAGTCCCCGGCCTCCGCCGCCTTCTTGATCGCCTCTCGGATGCGGGCGTACGTCCCGCAGCGGCAGATGTTCTCGATGGTGTCGATGTCGGTGTCCGTGGGGTGGGGGGTGCGTTTCAGGAGGGCTGCGGCGGCCATGATCTGGCCCGGCTGGCAGAAGCCGCACTGGGCCACGTCGCAGTCCAGCCAGGCCTGTTGGACGGGATGGAGGGTGTCGCCGTCGGCGAGGCCCTCGATGGTGGTGACCGTGCGGTTCGCGCAGTCGGCGACCGGGACCGTGCAGGGCTGGATCTCGGCGCCGTCCAGATGGCTGGTGCAGGCGCGGCAGACACCCACTCCGCAGCCGTACTTGGGGCCGGTGACGCCGAGCAGGTCGCGCAGGACCCACAGCAGGGGCATGTCGGCGGGGGCCTCGACGGTCACCTGTCCGCCGTTGAGGGTGAAGGAGTACGAACGCATGGGTGCCTCGGAAGGTGAGTCGTCGGTCAGAAGGTGAGCGGGAAGCTGCGGGGTGCGGTGCCGGTCGCCCGGGCGTAGGCGTTGGCGACCGCGCCCGAGGCCGCGGGGACGCCCAGTTCCCCGGCGCCGCCCGGCTCCCTGGTCGAGGGCAGGATGTGGGCCTCGAAGTCGAGCGGGGCGTTGCGCTGGCGGGCGTAGCGGAAGTCGGCGAAGCTGCCTTCGCGGACGGCGCCCCGGTCGATGTGCAGGCCCGCCTGGAGGACGACGGAGATGCCGTCGGTCGCGGTGCCCATCAACTGGGCTTCAAGGCCACGGGGATTGACCGCGATGCCCACATCGGCCGCCATCACCACCTTGGTCACGCGCGGGTTCTTCGGGTCGGTCGCGTCGATCTCGGCGAGGCAGGCCACGCAGGAGCCGTACTCCTCGTGCACGGCGATGCCCTGCGCGCATCCCGCGGGCATGGTGCGGCCCCAGTGGCCGGCGGCCGCCGCCTTGTCGAGGACGGCCTTGAGGGCCTTGTTCCGCAGGGTGGTCCGGCGGAAGGCCACCGGGTCCTTGCCGAGTTTGCGGGCGATCTCGTCCACGACGATCTCCTCGGCGGTCCGCATGGTCCCGGAGTCCACCGACCGCCAGGGGCCGAGCGGCATGGCCAGCTCGACGCCGCCCGAACCACCTGACACACGGCCGAAGTTGTACAGGCCGGAGCCGCTGGGCAGGGGCCCGGAGGCAGTCCGTACACCACCCTGCGCGGACAGGCCCGCCCCGTCGTACGACTCCGAGACCGAGGCCGTCGCATGCTCGAAGGCCACCACCCGGCCCCCGGCCACACTGGCCCGGATCCGGTGATGGCTGGCGGGGCGCATGCGGCCGTGCCGGATGTCGTCGCCGCGGCTCCACATCAGCTTCACCGGACGCCGGGCCGCCTTGGAGACGAGCGCCGCCTCGATCGCAGCGTCGTAGTTCAGCCGGCGGCCGAACGACCCTCCCGCGCGCACGACATGGACCCTGACCTTCGACGGGCGCAGGCCGACCGCCTGGGCGACCGCGTCCCGCGCCTCCATGGGGGTCTGGGAGGAGAACCACAGCTCCGCCCGGTCGGCGCGGACGTCCGCCACCGCCGTGAGCACCTCCATCGGAGCGTGACTGACGAACGCGAACGCGAACTCGCCCGCCACCGGGGTCGATCCGCTCGGCGGGGTGCCGAGCCGGGGCACGGCGGCCTTCAGCCGGGAGCGGATCTGTGCGTCCGAGAGGGCGGCGAGCGGGCCGGGCGCCCAGGTCAGACGGAGTGCGTCCCGGGCGCGGAAGGCCTGGTGGAACGTATCCGCGACAACGGCCACCCCGCCGGGCAGCCGGACGACCGCGTGCACGCCCGGCAGGGCGCGGGCGGCCCGGTCGTCGACCGAGACGAGCTTCCCCCGGATCGTCGGCGGTCGCGCCACCACCGTGGGCTTCGCCCCCGCCCCGGCCACGTCCCCGGCGTACTTGGCCCGCCCGGTGACGATGTCCCGCGCGTCGATCCTGGTCGTCGGCCGGCCGATCACCTTGTGCCGGGACGCGGGCTTGGGCTTGCCCGGCACGTCGGGGCGCCCGATCCGCGCCGCGCTCGCGGTCAGCGAGCCGAAGGTGGCGGTGCGCCCGTCCGGGGCGACGACCATGGTGTCGCGGGTGCGCAGGGCCCGGGCGGGCAGGTGCCAGCGCCGGGCGGCGGCGGTCACCAGCTTGGCCCGCGCGGTGGCGGCGAGCTGCCGTGCCGGGTCGTACAGCGAACTCACCGAACTCGAGCCGCCGGTGTACTGGTTGCCCTTGGTGCGGGCGTCGGCGAGCGGAATACGCACATCGGCGAGACGCGCGTCCAGCTCCTCGGCGATCATCATGGCGACCGCGGTGGTGATGCCCTGGCCGACCTCGGCCCGGGGCAGCCGTACGACGATGTGGTTGTCCGCCGTGACCTCCAGGACCAGCATCTCCTCGTCGGTGCCGGTCACCAGGACGTCGGAGCCTGCCCGGGCGGACTCGGCGCCCTCCGCGGGCGCGGAGGTGCAGGCGATCGGGGCGGCGACCGTGAGGGTGGCCGCGGCCACCGTGTACACCATGAATCTGCGGCGGGACGGGCCCGCGGAGGGCAGGGGCTCGGTGCGGTCCAAGCGAGGGCTCCTGTCGGCGCGTGGGGCGGGCAGGGCACGGCGCGTCGGGCGGCGCGTGTCCCGGTACGGCTCACTCGACAGGTAGGAGGGGCGCGGCCGCGCGCCGGTTGCCTGGGGAACAGCGCGAGGTGCAACGTGCCCTGACCGTACGGCATTTGGCGCATGGTCAGGAGCGAGCCCTGCGTGCTCCGGCGCCGGCACCGGAACTCCGGTTGCGGGCCATTCGGGGCAGAGTAGCCTGGATCTGACCACCCCTGCCTGATCCTGGAGGTAGGCGATGTTTCTCCGACTACTGCGGCGTCGTCGTAGGCCGCGGGGGCTTCTCCTCCTCGGCAACGGCCGCCTGATTCGCGGCTTCAGCGGCGGCGAGTACGACGGTCACGGTTACCAGTCCTGACCCCGTCCACTCGTACGTGACCCGTCGCGCAGTCCCGGCGGCAGGCCAACCTTGGAGGATGTGCGGTGGCAGAGGACACCGAGGCCCTGGTGGCCATGAGGCGGATCCTGTCACCGCATTGCCGCGTCATCAGGATGTCCGGCGGAGCGCTGATCGCGGACTGGAGGCGGCGGACCCGCTTTCTCGGCATGACCACGGCAGACGTCCGTAAATTCTGCGACGGAAGCGCTGAGGAACGCGCGGAACTCGTCACCGCTCTCGTCCGTGCCGGGTGTGCGGGGCCCCGCCGGAAGGACTACACGAACGCCGAGGTCGGGCTCTGGCTGCGCGGAGCGCATCTGCTGATCCGGACCGTGGGATTCGGACGCGTCCTGCGGCTCCTCTCCTTGGCGGCCCCGGACTACGCCCGCGCGGAACCCCCCGAGGCCGAGGACGTCGCACGGCTGAAACGAGCGGTGCAGTCACACGGCCGCACCAGCTGGTTCGTCAACGACGACTGCAAGGCCGAGGCCGTGACGGCATTCGTCCTGCTGCGGCGGCGCGGCCTGCAGGCCGTGCTGCACGTCGGCGTGCGCGAGCACCCCTTCGCCCTGCACGCCTGGACGTCGGCGGCGGGGCTGTGCATCCCTGACGCCGAGCCGCGAGGGCACGCGTTCGCGCCGGTTCTCTCCATCGACCGCGGAGGGCGGTGACGTGGAAGCGGTCCGCCTCGAGTGGGCCGAGGGTGCACCGAGACTCCGGGCGGCCGAGGACATGGCGAGCCGGGGACTCGTGACGACGGTCTCCTCCGGGGCCGGCACCGCGGCGGTCGTCGGCTGGGCGGGCTCGGTCCGTGACCGCGTGGCGGGCGCGCACCGCCTCCTCGACGCTTTCGCCCGGCCGGGAGCCGCACCGCGTCTGCCGTACGGCGATTACGCGGCTGTCCTGGTGTACCGCGACCACGTCCTGCTGATCCGGGACGAGCATGCACGCATCCCCCTCTTCTTCAGGGAGTCCGGTGGCCGGGTGAGCGCGGTGAGCACCTCGGCACGCCGCCTCGGTGACGGCGCCGAGCTGGAACGTCGCTACTTCTGCCGGTACCTGACCGGGAACTTGGCGCAACCACACTCGGACCTCACCCCGTTCGCCGGGGTACACCGGATCCTCGGCGGCGAGGTGGTGGAGCTCTCGGTCGGCGGGCAGATGCGCGGTCGGGTGTCACGAGGCGTCTGCCAGGCGCCCGACCCGTTGCCGCTCGCCGGCTCGCCGAGGCAGGTCCTGCGCCTTGCGCTGGAGAACGCCGTCGGGCGCCGGATGGGGACGAGGACGGCATGCCACGTCTCCGGTGGCCTCGACTCCACCAGCGTCGCACTGCTCGCGGCACGGCTGCTGGCCTCAGGAGACGGCCGCCCCGGGGACCTCGTACTGCTCGCCGGGCGCTTCGGCAGCGGAGAGCTGGCCGGGGAGCGGCCGTATCTCGACGAGGCGATGGAGGAGATCCGCCGTCACGCACCAGCGGCCCACCCGGTGATCGTCGATGTCGGCGACGTGGCCGACTTCGACGACTTCCGGCACCATGCGGGGGACGCCGACGAGCCGTATGCGCACGCCTTCCGCGCCCCGTTCTGGAGCAGGCTCCATGCGGCTGCGGCGGAACTGGGTTGTGACACCCTCATGACCGGTTGCGGAGCCGATCCGATTGCGGACGCCAACCCGTTTCACCTGCACCGGCTGGCCCGCACGGGACGGCTCCGGCAGCTGACGCAGCAGGCACGCGCCTGGGCCGACGGCAGCGAGCGGGGCGTACGGGACATCGTCCACGCCTACGTCGTACTGCCAGCTCTTCCTCTGGTGGCCGAACGGATCACCGCGCTCTCTCGCCGCAGAACGGTGCTCGGCGGCCTCGGCACCTTCAGCCGCCCCGCGTGGCTGCGACCCGGATTCGCGCGGGCGCACGGCTACCACGAGGCCAGCATCGCGGAGAGCCGCTTCGTCTTCGGACGCGCGCCGGAACAGTCGCTCTACGGCGCGGCGAACTACCTCGCCGCTCCGGACCTTCTGTCCTGGAACCACGCACGGGAGGACGGATTCTTCCTCTCGCACCCGTTCCTCGACCCGGAGGTCATCGCCACGATGCGCCGCCTCCCCGCCGAGGCGACGTTCCGTCCGGGCCACCCGAAGGCAGTGCTGCGCGAGGCCATGGCAGATCTGCTCCCATCCCGGGTCCGCGGCCGAACGGTCAAGGTCCCCTTCAACGAGCTGTACGCCCGCGGCCTGCGGACACATGGCGACGAACTCATCGACCTGTGCCGTTCCGCGCGGCATCCGCTGGTGGAGGAGATGTTCGACGTCGAGACGCTGTGCCGGGCCGTGGGGGAGGCTCGGCTCGGCATGGGGGACTCGTACTCCTGGGACCGTGTGAACAGCTCGCTGGCCCTGGTGATGTGGCTGGAGGGGCTGGTCAGCGCTGGCTCTTGATTTCCCACAGGGTCTGTTCGATCGGGCCCGTCACGACGTCGATAAGACCGTACCGGCGTGCCTGGTCTGCCCCGTCCGGAGATACGGTATTTTCTTTCCCTTTTCGCGTGATGGATTCCGAAACGTCTACACCATGCAAGCCAAAGCGCCAATAGATGTTGACGCACCGGGCTTTTCTTGTATGTTTGTCGATCGCGTTGTTTTCTTTCAAGGCGACTCGGTAGACAACGGTGTCGTAATCCTTGTTCTTCACCCACTCGGGCAGCTGGGCACCGCTCCAGGAGTACCCGATCGGATCCCACCTTCCCAAGCCGAGCCTGTCTTTGCGCGCAAGGCTCGCGGTGGCATAGAATGCCAAATGATCGTACGGCGTATTGATGGGAAGTTGAACGACCGTTCGGACGACGGACTCATCGTTCGCCTCGATCCAGTTTCCAACGGGGATCCACGGCCGCGCCGTCACCAGCTCGCCGGGCTGGTAGACCTCTCTGCGCGAGAGCGGGTGTTTCTCCCGGTATTTGCTCCAGTTCTTGGCAACAATACGCCACTGCTGGGGGAGCCGGTCCCTCGCGCTCGGCAGCACGCGTTCCCCCATGGCGTGGAACTCGGTTCCCAGCACATAGAAACCCATATCACTATGGTTCACGAGCTTGATTTCGACCGGCACGGAGAATGCCTTGCGGTCCCGGTTCAGCACCGCCTTCCCCACGGTCAGAGTCACGACAGGTTTGACCCCACGGTGGAACGGCTGATAGAGGTTCTGGTAGCTGAAATTGACGATGGCGATAACCGTGGAGACAATCACCGCCGCGGCCACCCGCTTCGGAGCGGGAACCTCGCTCAATGTCCGCCACACCATGAGGGCAGCCCACACCGAAGCCACTGTGAAAAAGCCCAACAGTACCGGATAGACGATGTAATCGCCGTCCCTGCATACCTGCAGCAGGAGCGTGGCGTTCACCAAGAACGCCACGCCGGTACTGGCCAGCGCGAAAAATCCGGAGTAAGGAATCGTCTGCCGGACCCAGTGGTCCGCGACCATCACAGCGCCCCCACACATGATGAGCGACACCACGATGAGAGCGGCACCGGTGACGACACCTGTGAAGGTCAGGGCCTCGCTGAAGTCCTCGATGCCCCACCAAGCCACCAGCGATGCCGTCAGGAGCAGGACCAGCAGGACCCCTGCCATTTCCGCCTGTGACTGTTTGGTCTTCACCAGGCCCCGTCGCCCCAGTGGGTGAGAGCCCGAGCTGGGCCCAGGGGGGCGCTTAGCTTGATCACCTTCTGACGCCACACTGATCACCTCCTGACACCACACCGAGGTCCGAGGACCATCGTCCGGGGTGATCCGTGGGCTCACCATCCGCATGCCTCCGGTCGGCCCAACCAGCCTGTGCGAAACCTGTACCGAGGCACCCCATCTGACGTTACCGTTCAGTAGACACCGTGTCAGGAGGCTCCCGGAGGTGCTCCCGCAATGACGCCCGACCGTGCCGCAGGCCTTGCGGAGTCCGCCCGCGCGCTCGCCGACGGGGAGGTGACCTCCCGCGCGCTGGTGGAGCGGGCCCTGGCCCGGATCGAGGCCACCCAGCCGACCCTGAACGCCTTCCGGATCGTACGCACCGAGGCCGCGCTCGCCGAAGCGGACGCCGCCGACCGGGAGTTGGCCACCGGAGCACGGCGCCCGCTGCTCGGGGTGCCGGTCGCGGTGAAGGACGACATGGATGTCGCGGGCGAGCCGACCGCGTTCGGCTGCCCCGGTGACTTCCCGCCGGTCGCGGTGGACGGGGAGGCGGTACGGCGGCTGCGGGCGGCCGGAGCCGTGATCGTCGGCAAGACGAACACCTGCGAGCTGGGGCAGTGGCCGTTCACGGAGGGCCCGGCGTTCGGCGAGACCCGCAACCCGTGGCACACCGGCCACACCCCCGGCGGCTCCTCGGGCGGTTCGGCGGCCGCGGTCGCCGCCGGACTGGTCCCGGCCGCGCTCGGCTCGGACGGCGCCGGTTCGGTGCGGATCCCGGCCTCCTGGACCCATCTGATCGGCATCAAACCGCAGCGCGGGCGCATCTCGACCTGGCCGCACGGCGAGTCCTTCCACGGCATCACCGTCAACGGCACGCTGGCCCGCACGGTCGCCGACGCGGCCCTGCTGCTGGACGCGGCGAGCGGCAACCACGACCGGGACCCGCACCGGCCGCCGGCGCTCACGGTGTCGGACGCCGTCGGCCGCGACCCCGGCCGGCTGCGCATCGCCCTGTCGCTGAAGCCGCCGTTCACGGCGGTACCCGCACGGCTGCGCCCGGAGGTCCGGTCCCGGATCCTCGAACTCGCCGAGAAGCTCGCCGAGTTGGGACACATCGTCGAGGAGGCCGACCCGCCCTACGGGCAGATCGGGCTGACCTTCGTGCCGCGCGCCACCGCCGGCATCGCCGACCACGTCCGCGAGACCCCCGACCCCGCCCTACTCGACCCGCGCACCCGGGACGCGGCCCGGCTGGGCCGGCTGCTCGGCGGGGCCCCGCTGCGGGCGGCCCGGCGCGCCGAGGCGGTGCTGCACCGGCGGATCGGCGCGTTCTTCGGGTCGTACGACGTGCTCCTCGCCCCGACGACAGCCGCTCCCCCGCCCGCGATCGGCGCCCTGTACCGGCTCGGCGGGCTCGCCACGGACCGCGCGATGATCGCCGCCTGCCCCTATGCCTGGCCCTGGAACGTCCTCGGCTGGCCCGGCGTGAACGTGCCCGCCGGGTTCGTCGGTGCCCTGCCGGTGGGCGCCCAACTGCTCGGCCCGGCCAACAGCGAACTCCTGCTGGTCTCTCTGGCCGCCCAGCTGGAGGTGGAGTTGCGCTGGCACGAGCGATGGCCGCCGCAGCAGGCGGACGCGGACAGCACGGTGGCATGAACGCCCTGCGCCCGTACCCTGTGACCATGGAAGACGCGTCGATGGTCGGGCTCATGGGACGGGTGACGGGGACGATCGGGCCCGGGCTGGTCGGCGAGGTGATCGTCCGGGTGCGCGGCGGCGCCGAGCACTTCCTCGCCTACGCGGCCGACGGCACGGGCCGGATCGAGCGGGGCACGGTGGTGATGGTGGTGGAGCATCTGCCGCCGCGCACGGTCTACGTCACCGCCGCATACGACAGTTGAGCGCGTTCCGCCCCAGGTGAGGGGCGTAGGCGTCAAGATTGCGACAAGGATGCGCCAGCGTCTTCTCGCCACGTCCTGACAGGCGCAGACTCCCTTCGTTCGGTGCCGAACGGGCACCATGCAAAGGGGGCGTATGCCGATGGTTGTCGGCGTCGTTGCGGGGGCGGTCGTCGTTGCCGTCCTCATTCTGGTCGGTCTGTTCAAGATGATGTGGCGGGTCGCCGAGCCGAACGAGGCACTCATCATCTCGGGGTCCAAGCACCGCACCGAGGGCCTCGAGGAGGGCATGGGCTTCCGCATCGTCACGGGGCGCGGCACGCTCGTGCTGCCCGGCGTGCAGGCGGTGCGCAAGCTCTCCCTGGACCTGAACGAGACCGAGTTGCACGTGGACTGCGTGACCCACCAGGGCATTCCGCTCAAGGTGCGGGGCGTGGTCATCTTCAAGGTGGGCGACGACTTCGTGTCGATCGCCAACGCGGCCCGCCGTTTCCTGGACCAGCAGCGGATGATGTCGGAGCGGGTGCACAACGTCTTCGCCGGTCATCTCCGCTCCATCGTGGGCGGGTTGACGGTCGAGGACATGATCCGCGACCGGGAGAAGCTGACCGGGCAGACCCGGGCGGCCTGCGGTACGGAGATGGAGAAGCTCGGCCTGATCGTCGACTCGCTGCAGATCCACGAGATCGAGGACCCGACGGGGTACATCCAGAACCTGGCCGCCCCGCACGCGGCCGCCGTCCAGCGGGACGCGCGCATCGCACAGGCGGAGGCGAATCGTCACGCCACCGAGGCCGAGCAGCAGTCGTTCGCCCGGATGGCGGAGGCCACCCGGGACAGCGAGATCCTGCAGGCGGGCTACCAGGCCGAACGGGACAAGGCGGCGGCTCGGGCCCGTCAGGCCGGTCCGCTCGCCGACGCGGGCGCCCGGCAGGAGGTCGTGGTCCAGGAGACGCGGGTCGCCGAGTTGGAGGCCCACCGGCGGGAGCAGCAGCTCCAGGCGGACGTCCGCAAGCCGGCCGACGCCAAGGCCTACGAGAAGCGCACGCTGGCCGAAGCCGAGCGCGACGCACGGATCTCGGCCGCGCAGGCCAAGGCGAAGGAGACGGAACTCGCGGCCGCGGCCGAGGCGACCCGGGTCAAGACGGCCGCGGGCGCCGAGGCGGAGGCCACGAAGACCCGGGGTACGGCCACGGCCGCGGCGACCCGGGCCACCGGTGAGGCGGAGGCCGCGGCCGCGCAGGCCAAGGGTCTGGCCGAGGCCGAGGCGACCAAGGCCAAGGGTCTCGCGGAGGCGGAGGCCATCAAGGCCCGGGCCGCCGCACTCGCGGAGAACCAGGAGGCCGTGGTCGCCCAGCAACTCGCCGAGAACTGGCCGGAGATCGTCCAGGCTGGCGCGTCCGCCTTCGGCAACGTGGACAACATGGTGTTGCTCAACGGAGCCGACGGCATGGCCGAGTTGTTCGCCAAGGCACTCACCATGGGCGGCACGGGCCTGGGTCTCGCCCGCCAGCTGCTCGCGTCGATGAACACGAACGGGCAGGCGAACAACGGCACTTCACCGTCCCTCAACGGGGTCGTGGCGCCTGTCTCACAGAAGGTGCCGGTGGAGCAGGAGGGCTAGGGCCTGTCCGGTTCGGCCGTGCGGCCGGGGTTCCCTCACCAGGGGCCCCGGCCGTCCGTGCTCCACAGGCTCATGGGACAGGCCCTAAGGTGCCTGCGTGAGCATCTTCACCGACGAGAACGTCCCCGGCCGCTACGGCCGCCACGCCACCACCGAAGCCGACCCGCGTGAGGTCGGCCGGGTGCGTACCGAGTACTCCCCCGCCCACGACGGCGACCCGGACCCGGGCGAGATCGTGTGGACCTGGGTGCCGTTCGAGGAGAACGACGGCCGCGGCAAGGACCGCCCGGTGCTGGTGGTCGCCCGGGAGGCGGCGGGCACCTTCCTGGCCGTGCAGCTGTCCAGCAAGCGGCACGACGGCGACCGGGAGTGGGTCGCGATCGGCAGCGGCCCCTGGGACCGGTCGGGCCGTGACTCGTGGGTGGACGTGGACCGGGTGCTGCGGCTGCACGAGGAGGGCATGCGCCGGGAGGCGTGCGCACTCGACCGGATGCGGTTCAACCTGGTCCGGCAGCGGCTTCACGAGCGCTACGGCTGGACCTGACGGCCGCTACGCAGGAGCGCCCTCCGCAAACGCCCGCACGAAGGCCTCCCGGATCGTCACTCCCGGCGTACGGTCGAGGACGCCGAACACGACGTGGTCGAACGTGCACGCGAACCGGCCGCCGGGCCCGAGCAGGGCCCGGAAGGCGCCCGCGACCTGCGCCGGGTCGTTCCGGAAGACGCCGCAGCCCCAGGCGCCGAGCACCAGCCGCCGGTATCCGTGGGCGGCGGCGGTCTCCAGCACCCGCTCGGCCCGCCGGGCCAGGGCGGCGGGCAGTTCGGCGGCGCGCTCGGGTGCCGTACGCCGCACGACGCCCGCGTTCGGGGCCGCGGCGGTCAGGAAGCCCGCGCGGTACGGCTCCTCCAGCAGGCGGCCCCGGTCGTCGCGGAACACCGGCACGGCAGGGGTGTGGATCACCCGGTCCGTGTAGAGCGGGTCGCGGTGGGCGCGGTGATGGTCGTAGAACTCCCTGGCCCCCAGCAGGCACGTGTACAGCGCGGAGGCGCGGCACAGGGCCTCTTCCTGAGCCTGGGCCCCGTTCAGATAGCCGCCGCCCGGATTGCGGGCCGAGGCGAAGTTCAGGACGGCGACCGGTGCGTCGGCGAGTCTGCGGGCGGCTTCCAGGCTGCTCTCACCGGTGACCTCGAAGCGCGTCTGCGCATCCGCCGCCGGGGACACCGGCACCGGCCCGGGACCGTACATCCGTGTGCCCGCCCGGGCGGCCTCGATCGCCGCCGCGACGGAGACCTCCAGGCCACCGGGTGTGCGGTACGTCCCGGCCGCCACGATCTGCTCTGTTTCCATGGCGATGCCACGCAGGCGCGCGCTCATGGCGCCACCCCCGTGGACGCCACGACCGCGGCCCGCGCGGCCTCCCCCGTCGTGCTCATGCATGCATCCTGGGCGATGCTGGTGATGCGGTGCAACGGAGTTTCCCGGCGCCGGAACGGTCTGGAAACACCCAAGAAAACGGAGATTACCGATCCCGAACGTCCCGATGGGCACCCTTGTGCGAATCGTTGTGAGGGTCTTGGGTGGGACGAGTGCCGGTCCGGCTGACCGAATGCCGGACCGGCGACATGGTGGAATCTCAGGAGGATCCCTGCATGTCCGACTCGACAAGTGAGGGTGGCGACTGTACGGAGCACCGCACAGCCGTCACCGAAGCCGAGGTGGAGGCCCTGGTCCGGGGCATCTGCTTCAAGACCGGCCCGCCCCGCACGCTCGGGGTCGAAGTGGAATGGCTCGTCCACGAGCTGCGCGTGCCGCAGCTCCCTGTGCCACCCGAACGACTCGAAGCGGCCTACGCCGCCCTGCGGACCGTGCCCCTCGGCTCGCCGCTGACCGTCGAACCCGGCGGCCAGCTGGAACTGAGCTCACCGCCCGCCGCCTCCCTGATGGAGTGCATCGACACCGTCTCGGCCGACCTGGACACCGTCCGCACGGTCCTCGCCGAGCACGACCTGGGACTCGTCGGCGTCGGCCACGACCCCTGGCACGCACCCCGCCGTTACCTCCACGAACCGCGCTACGACGCCATGGAGGCCTGCCTCGACCGCACGGGCACGGCCGGCCGGCACATGATGTGCACCTCGGCCTCCGTCCAGGTGTGCCTGGACGCCGGCTACGAGGGCCCGGGGCCGCTCGGACACGAGCGGCGCTGGCAGCTGGCCCACCACCTGGGCGCGGTCCTGGTGGCGGCGTTCGCCAACTCCCCGCTGATCGGCCGACGGCCCACGGGCTGGATGTCCACCCGGCAGCTGCTGTGGATGGAGATCGGCGCCGGCCGGGCGGGCGCTCCCGCCCCGGACGGGGAGCCGCGGGCCGCCTGGGCCCGGCATGTGCTGGACGCCCCGGTGATGTGCGTCCGCCGCGCCGGCAGCCCCTGGGACGTGCCCGAGGGCCTGACCTTCCGCGAGTGGATCCGCTCACGGGTACCCCGGCCGCCCACCCGGGCGGATCTCGACTACCACCTGACCACCTTGTTCCCGCCGGTCCGGCCGCGCGGCCACCTGGAGCTGCGCATGATCGACGCGCAACCGGGTGAGGACGGCTGGATCGTGCCGCTCGCGGTGAGCGCCGCGCTGTTCGACGCCCCGGAGGCCGCCGAGTCCGCGCACCAGGCGGTGAAACCCCTGGCGGAGCGGGCCCTGAACCTGCCCGCCCCGCACAATCCGCTGTGGACCGACGCGGCCCGGTACGGGCTCGCCGACCCCGAGCTGCGCGAGGCCGCCGCCGCCTGTTTCGCGACGGCGCTCGAGGCCCTGCCCCGGCTCGGCGCCACACCCGCGGTCCTCGACGCCGTGGCGGCCTACACGGACCGCTATGTCGCCCGGGGCCGCTGCCCGGCCGACGATCTGCTGGACCGCCTGCGCGACACGGACCGTCGTGCCCACGGCAGGAAGGACATCCGCATATGACCGCCCCGGAGACCGACGCCACGGCCACCGAGCCGGACACCGAGGCGCTGCGCGAGCGCGCGCTCGCCTCGCTCACCACCGCCCGCGCCCGCACCACGCTGCTGACCGCTTGCGTCGAGGACCCCGACCTCACCGCCCAGCACTCCCCCCTGATGTCGCCGCTCGTGTGGGACCTCGCGCACATCGGCAACCAGGAGGAGCTGTGGCTGCTGCGGGCGGTCGGCGGCCGGGAGGCGATGCGGCCCGAGATCGACGGCCTGTACGACGCCTTCGAGCACCCGCGTGCGGAGCGGCCCTCGCTGCCGCTGCTGCCGCCCGCCGAGGCCCGCGCTTACGCGGCCGAGGTGCGCGGCCGGGCCCTGGACCTGCTGGAGAGCGCGGACTTCCACGGCACCCGGCTGACCGAGGCCGGGTTCGCCTTCGGGATGATCGCACAGCACGAACAGCAGCACGACGAGACGATGCTGATCACCCATCAGCTCCGCAGAGGGCCGCAGGCCCTGACCGCCCCCGACCCCGAACCGGCCCCGCTGTTCACCGGGCCGGCCGAAGTCCTCGTGCCCGGCGGCCCGTTCACCATGGGCACCTCGAGCGAGCCGTGGGCGCTGGACAACGAGCGCCCGGCGCATCCGGTGGACGTGGCGCCGTACTGGATCGACACGACCCCGGTGACGAACGCGGCGTACCAGGCGTTCATCGAGGACGGCGGCTACGACACCGAGCGCTGGTGGACGCCTGCGGGCTGGGCGCACATACGGCAGCACTCCCTCACCGCCCCGCTCTTCTGGCGCCGCGACGGCAACCAGTGGCTCAGGCGCCGCTTCGGGATCACCGAGGCCGTGCCGCCCGACGAGCCGGTGCTGCACGTGTGCTGGTACGAGGCGGACGCCTACGCCCGCTGGGCCGGGCGCCGGCTGCCCACCGAGGCCGAGTGGGAGAAGGCAGCCCGGTACGACCCTGCCACCGGCCGCTCCAGCCGCTACCCGTGGGGCGACGCCGACCCGGCACCCGAGCACGCCAACCTGGGCCAGCGGCACCTGCGGCCCGCCCCCGCCGGCAGCTACCCGAAGGGTGAATCACCGCTCGGTGTACGGCAGTTGATCGGCGACGTGTGGGAGTGGACGGCGAGCGACTTCCTGCCGTACCCGGGGTTCCAGGCCTTCCCGTACAAGGAGTACTCGGAGGTGTTCTTCGGCCCCGAGTACAAGGTGCTGCGCGGCGGTTCGTTCGCCGTGGACCCGGTGGCCTGCCGGGGCACGTTCCGCAACTGGGACTACCCGATCCGGCGGCAGATCTTCTCCGGGTTCCGCACCGCCCGCTCGGAGGCCGTCTGATGTGCCGTCACCTGGCCTACCTGGGACCCGAGCAGCCGCTCGGCCGACTCCTCGTGGAGCCCCCGCACAGCCTGTACCGGCAGTCCTGGGCACCCCGGCGGCAGCGGTACGGCACGGTCAACGCCGATGGTTTCGGGGTGGGTTGGTACGCCCCCGACGATCCGGTACCGGCCCGCTACCGGCGGGCCGGGCCGATCTGGGCGGATCTGTCCTTCGCCGACCTGGCGCGGGTCGTGCGCTCCGGTGCCGTGCTCGCGGCCGTACGCGACGCGACCAACGCGGGTGCGGACGCCGAGGCCGCTGCGGCGCCCTTCGCCGCCGACCGATGGCTGTTCAGCCACAACGGTGCGATCGCCGGCTGGCCGGACTCGGCGGCACCGCTGGTGCCCGCCCTGCCCCCGGTCGACCTGCTGTCACTGGAGGCGCGCATCGACTCGGCGTTCGTCTGGGCGCTGGTCCTGCACCGGCTGCGCAGCGGTGAGAACCCCGACGCCGCCCTCGGTGAGACGGTGCGCCTGCTGGCCGAGGCGGCCCCCGCCTCCCGGCTGAACCTGCTGCTCACCGACGGCGCCACCATCGCCGCCACCACCTGGGGCGACAGCCTCTGGTACCGCACCGAGCCCGGCACCGGCACGGTCGTCGCCTCCGAACCGTACGACGACGACCCCCGCTGGCAGGAGGTCCCCGACCGCACCGTGCTCACGGCGAGCCGCACCGGCGTGCTGCTCACCCCGCTCGAGGACCCGGCGTCCTCCCCCACTCCCGACTCCGCTCGAGCGGGGGCACCCCCATCACCGAAGGAGCCCTGTACGTGAGTCCCCTGCACGTCACCCGCACCCTCCCCGAGGACGCGACGGACGCCGCGCTGCGCGCCGACGTCCTCGACGGCCTCACCGTCAACCCCAAGACGCTGCCGCCGAAGTGGTTCTACGACGCGCGTGGCAGCGAGCTGTTCGAGCAGATCACCGAACTGCCCGAGTACTACCCGACGCGGGCCGAGCGCGAGATCCTCCTCGCCCGGTCCGGCGAGATCGCCGCCGCGAGCGGTGCGAGCACCCTGGTCGAGCTGGGGTCCGGCTCCTCGGAGAAGACCCGCTATCTGCTCGACGCGCTCACCGGACTGCAGGCGTACGTCCCCGTCGACGTCAGTGAGAGTGCCCTCACCCAGGCCGGGCAGGCGCTCATCGAGGAGCGGCCCGGGCTCGAGGTGCACGCGCTGATCGCCGACTTCACCGCCCCGCTGACCCTCCCCGAGACGCCCGGGCCCCGGCTGGTGGCGTTCCTCGGCGGCACGGTCGGCAACCTGCTGCCCGCCGAACGGGCGAAGTTCCTGGCCTCCGTGCGCAGCCTGCTCTCGCCGGGCGACGGGCTGCTGCTCGGCACGGACCTGGTCAAGGACGAGCGGGTGCTGGTCCGGGCGTACGACGACGCGGCCGGGGTGACGGCCGCGTTCAACAAGAACGTCCTGGCCGTGGTGAACCGCGAGCTGGGCGCGGACTTCGACCCGGACGCCTTCGACCATGTGGCGCTGTGGGACGCGGAGCAGGAGTGGATCGAGATGCGGCTGCGCTCGCACACCGCGCAGACCGTGAAGGTGCCCGCGCTGGACCTGGCCGTGGACTTCGCGGCGGGCGAGGAACTGCGCACCGAGGTGTCGGCGAAGTTCCGCAAGGAGGGAGTGAGCGCCGAACTCGCCGCCGCCGAACTGGAACTGACCCACTGGTGGACGGACGCCGAGGGCCGCTTCGCGCTGTCGCTCAGCGTGGTGCGGTGAGCTAGGGCCTGCCCGGCGGATCCTGTCGCAGACGCGGGGCCTGGCACGCCCATCTGCGGCGTTGTCGTCGGTTGCCGACTCCCCCACGCTCGGCTGCGCTCGCGCGGCGGGACCCCCATCGCGTCGCCGCCCTCCTCCGCCTTGCAGCTGGACGCACCAGGCCCCCGCTCACGAGCGCTGATAAGGCGCCGTAGACTCCCTGCGACCTGATCCGCCGGACAGGCCCTAGCCAAGGTTCGGACGGAGCGCCTCGGTGATCTTCCGGCTGGCCCGGCGGGCCTCGGTCGCCGGGTCCGCCCCGCCGAGCACCGCGGTCATGTACCCCTTGATCGGGTTGTCCGCCTCGACGGCGGCCCACTGAGGGCTGTTGGGGGTCGCCCGTCCGTGTGCGGCACCCGCCGCCATGGCGGCGACCCCTTCCTCCCCCGCGACCGCGCTCGCGAGGGTCGTCTTGTTGGGCACGTAGTTCATGGTGCGGGCGAGTTCGGTGTCCCACTTGGCGCCGGTGAGCGCCCCTACGACCGCGGTCGCGGCGAACTGGTCGTCGGTGTTCTGCGGGACGACCAGGTCGGAACCGCCGGTGAAGACCGTGCCGGGCCGGGCCGCGGTCCTGCCGGGCACCGGGAAGAAGCCCAGCTTGTCCTCGAGACCGGGGTTCTGCTGCACGATCGCCTGGGCGAGCCCGGGTACGGCGATGATCTGCGCGACCTTGCCGCCCGCGAACACCCCGGCCTGGGGCGGGTGTTCCTCGTCCGCGTCCACGGGCCCCTTGCCGAGCGCCTGGAGCCGCCGGTAGAACTCCATGCCGCGCAGCGCGGCCGGGGTGTCCAGGGTGCCCCGCCAGTCGTAGTCCTTCTCCTCGGCCAGGTCGCCGCCCTCGTCCCAGATGAAGCCGGAGAGGGTGTACCAGTCCTGTCCGGCCAGATAGATGCCCTGGTTGCCGCCGGAGTCGAGCTTCTGCGTGTCGGCGAGCCACTGGGCGCGGGTCTTCGGCGGGGCGGTGATGCCGGCCTGCTCGAAGAGGTCCTTGCGGTAGATGACCACCCGGTTGGCCGCATACCAGGGCACGCCGTACTGCCTGTTGCCGTCCTTGCCGGGTTCGGCGAGGCCGGGCAGCCAGTGCTCCTTGCCCCAGTCGCGCATGGACTCCAGCGTCAGATCGGCGAGCCGGCCGTCGTCGACGTACTGCGGGACCTGGGTGTTGCCCACCTCGATGACGTCGGGGCCGTCCTTTCCGTCACCCTTGAGCGCCCCCCGGACCTTCTCCACGATGCCGGTCCACTCCTGGATGCGGATGTCCAGACGCAGGTCCTTGTGGGTGCGCTCGAAGTCCTCGGTGAAGCGCTCCAGGAACTCCTTCGAGGCGCTGTCCTTCATCAGCCACACGGTGACGGTGTGCCGGTCCTGCCCGCCCGGGAGCAGGCCGCAGCCGCTGACCAGGGAGCCGGTGACACAGAGGAGGGCGAGCAGATGACGACGTCTCACGAGGGGTCCTGTTCTGTCTGGCCTGCGCGGTGCGGACAGGGAAGGGGGCCCGACGTGGGGGGACGAGCACGGGGCTCGTACGGGTGTACGGGATTTTGGTATGGACCAATGCATAGGTCAAGCGCTACCCGGGGTACCCGCCGACGCCTCGCGCGCCGGGCGCGGATACGGCACGGTGGACTACGGCGTGACAAAACGGTCACGCCGGACGTGAGACGCAGGCACCCCGCGCCGGCCTCACGGCGGAGAGGAGCACCCGCATGACGAACCACACCTACCGGGTCACCGAGATCGTCGGCAGCTCGCACGAGGGCATCGACCAGGCCATCCGCAACGGCATCGCCCGCGCCAGCCAGACGCTGCGCAACCTGGACTGGTTCGAGGTGACCCAGGTCCGGGGACAGCTCGCGAACGGGCAGATCGAGCACTGGCAGGTGGGTCTGAAGGTGGGCTTCCGCATCGAGGACGGCGGCGAGTAGGACCTCAGGTCCGGCCCTCACGCTCCTGGGCGTCCTCCAGCGCGGCGGACTTCGAGGCCCAGCGGGCCCGTACGACGGTGAATCCGGCGCGCTCGGCGTCGTCGCAGACGAGTTCGTCGTCATCGACGAGGAGCCGTACCTCGCGGTCGCGGGCGAGCCGGCGCAGGATCTCCAGCTTGGTGAACCGGGCGGGCCTGCGGTCGGCGTTGCCCCGCATGTGGATGCGCCCCGCGGGCAGCCCGTGCGCGGCGAGCCAGTCCCGCGTGTCACGCCGGCACCGCTCGGGCCGGCCGGTGAGGTAGACGATCTCGCACTCCCGGGCCTGCTCCAGGAGGAGCGCCACACCCTCGGCGAGCGGCGGATCCTCGGGCGCGGCCGCGAAGAAGCCGGACCAGTTCCGCGGGCGGTCCTCCAGGAAGTGCTGCCGATGGGCGGTGTCGGCAAGGGTGTTGTCGAGGTCGAACACGGCTATCGGGCGCTCGCTGCTGTCGGTCACCCGGTCACCCTAAGACCACCCGGCTGCCCGAAGGCACGCTCAATTGCTCATGGGAACTATTTTCATGTAGCGCCACCTCGTACCGCAGCACCTGGTCAAGGCGTACGAGCGGGGGCTGCTGCGCCTCGAGGCTGACCCTGCGGCTCAACGTACCCTGACTATCCTGAGGAAGGGGCGGACCCGCTCGCGAGGAGCGAGAAGGGAGCCGCGTGTGAGTGGGCGGACGGCCGACGAGGCGGTGGCGGACGCGCTGCGGCAGGCACGGGACGCCGTGGCCCGGGAGGCGTGGGCGGACGCGTACACCCTGCTGCACGGCCTGGATGCCGCTCACCTCACCCCTGACGACTGTGCCGCGCTCGCCGACGCGGCCTGGTGGACGAGCCGTATCGAGGAGTCGATCGCCCAGCGGATGCGGGCCTATTCCGGGTACGCGGCGGCCGGCGCCGACCGGCAGGCCGGGTTCATGGCATGGCTCCTCTTCTACGAGCACCACCTGGCAGGACGCACGGCCGTGGCCGCCGGCTGGCTGCGCCGGGCCCGGCGGCATCTGCGCACCGAGCCCGAGTGCGTCGAGCAGTGCTTCCTCGCCTGGATGGACGCGGAGGAGGCCCAGGAGCGCGGCGCGTTCGACGAGGCGATGGCCTCGGCCCGGCGCATGGCCGCGATCGCACGCCGCTGCGGCAGTGCCGACCTGCACGCCATGAGCGTCCAGGCGCAGGCGGGCGTCCTGGTGGCCCAGGGCCGGGTCGCCGACGGGCTCGACCTCCTCGACGACGCGATGTGCGCGGCCGTGGCGGGCGAGCTGAGCGCCTTCTTCACCGGCTGGATCTACTGCCTGGGCCTGCAGCAGTGCATGGCCTGCGCCGATCTCGAACGCGCCGCGGAGTGGACCGAGGCGGCCATCCGGTGGTGCGCGTCGATGCCGGCCGAGAACACCTTCCGGGGGCTGTGCCGGGTGCACCGGGTGCAGGTGCTGGAGCTGCGCGGCCGCTGGCCCCTGGCGCTGACCGAGGCCGCCCTGACCTGCGAGGAACTGCTGCCCTACGAGCGGCGGTTGGCGGCCGAGGCCTGCTACCTGACCGGAGAGATCCGGCGCCGGCGCGGCGAGACGGCCCCGGCCGAGGAGGCGTACGAGCGCGCGCACGAGCTGGGCCGCGACCCGCAGCCCGGCCTCGCCCTGCTGCGGCTGGCCCAGGGGAAGGCGGAGGCCTCGGCCGCGGGGCTGCGGCTGGCCGTCGCCGGTGACGGGGCCGGCCGCCTCGATCGGTGCCGGCTGCTCGCCGCCCAGGTGGAGGTCTGCCTCGCGCTCGGCCGGCTCGACGAGGCCCGCACGGCGGCCGAGGAGCTGGACGCCCTGGCCCTGGAGTGGCAGCAGCGGTGCGGCTCGGCGGCGACCTTGCTGCACGCGAGTGCCGCTGCCGCGGCCGGAGCGGTGGCGTTCGAGGCCCGTGACCTCGACCGCGCGCTGCCCCTGTTGCACCGGGCGCTGGCCGTCTGGCTGGCGCTGGGGGTGCCGTACGAGGCGGCCCAGGTGCGGATGACCCTGGCCGCCGCCTACCGCACCGCCGGGGACGACGAGGGCGCCCGGATGGAGCTGCGGGCCGCCCGGCAGACCTTCCAGGACCTGGGCGCCGCACCGGACGCCCGCCGGGCGGCCGCCCTCCTCGCCTCCTTGCGCGGGGATGCGCCGGGCGGGCTCACCGAACGCGAGATCCAGGTGCTGCGGCTGGTCGCGGCGGGCCGCACCAACCGGGCCATCGCCGCGGAGCTGGTGATCAGCGAGCACACCGTCGCCCGCCACCTCAACAACATCTTCGCCAAGCTCGACGTGGCCTCGCGGGCCGCGGCGACGGCGTACGCGTACGAGCACGGACTCACGTGAGCGCATGGACCGTTCTGCCCACGCCTCCTCCGCCGGGGATGAGCCATTCCGGCGATGAGCGGACGCCGCCCGGGCGCGTAGACCGGGAATACACCCGATGCAGAAGGCAGGTGGCGGCCATGACCACCTTCACACCGTCCCTGGACGACCGACTCCTGGCACGGCTGCGCGGGGCCGTACGCGGCGAGATCGTCGAACCCGGCGACCCGGGCTACGACGAGGCCCGCAAGGTCTACAACGCGATGCACGACAAGCGGCCGGCGATCATCGTCCGGGCCGTCGACGCGGGCGACGTGATGGCCACGGTGGACTTCGCCCGCGACCAGGGCCTGCCGCTCGCGGTGCGCGGCGGCAGCCACAGCGTCCCCGGCTACGGGACCTGCGACGACGGCGTCGTCCTCGACCTCGGCCGGCTGCGCGGGGTCCGGGTCGACCCGCGGTCGCGCACGGCCTGGGTCGAGGGCGGCTGCACCTGGGCGGACGTCAACCACGCCACGCACGCCTTCGGCCTGGCCACCACCGGCGGAGTCGTCTCCACCACCGGTGTGGGCGGCCTGACGACCGGCGGAGGCATGGGCTATCTGGCCCGCCGCTGCGGTCTGGCGTGCGACAACCTGGTCTCCGTCGACCTGGTGACGGCCGACGGGTCCTTCGTGACCTGCACCGAGGAGCACCACCGGGACCTGCTGTGGGCGGTGCGCGGGGGCGGCGGGAACTTCGGGGTCGTCACCTCCTTCGCGTTCCGGCTGCACCCCGTGGCCGACGTCCTCGGCGGACCGACGTTCTATCCGCTCGACGGCGACGTGATGCGCCGCTACAGGGAGCTGATCGCCGAATCCGACGGGCGGCTCGGCGCACTGTTCGTCCTCGGGCTCGGCCCGCCGGTGCCGTTCCTGCCCGAGCGCTGGCACGGGCGGCCGCTGTGCGGAGTGATCCTGTGCTGGACCGGCCCCAAGGACGCGGACGACCGGGTCCGCGCCCAGGTGGCCGGACTCGGGCCAGTGGTGGGCCAGTACCTCGGGCGCATCCCGTACCCGCTGGTCAACACCTTCTTCGACGAGCTGCTGCCCGCGGGTCTCTTCCACTACTGGAAGGGCACCTTCAGCCGCGGCCTGCCGGACGGGGCGATCGCCACGTACGTGGAGTACGCCGCCACGACCCCCTCGGTCCAGAGCGCGACGGTGATCTTCCCCATCGACGGCGCCTGCCACCGGGTCGGACCGCAGGACACCGCCTTCTCCTACCGGGACGCGGACTTCTCGACCGCACTCAGCCCCACCCTCACCACCCGGGAGGACTGCGAGGCCCAGAAGGACTGGGTGCGCGCCTTCCGCCGGGCGCTGGAGCCCTACTCGGCCGAGGGCGGCTACGTGAACTTCATGGACGGCGACGACCAGGACCGGGTACGCGACAACTACCGTGGCAACTACGCCCGGCTCGTGGAGCTGAAGCGGCGTTACGACCCGGGCAACCTGTTCCGTCTCAACCACAACATCGCGCCGTAGGTGTCGAACACCGGCCCCGCCGACGGTGGGCGTCGACGGGCGTCATGACGGTGTGCTGCTTAGGATCCGGTCGTGGCAGACATCCCCGATGAACTGATCAAACTGGAACGTTCCGCCGAAGAGGAGCGGGCGAAGCTGGCGGGCCTGGCCGGCGCCGAGTACGACGAGCAGTGGCGCCGCTGGCGTGCAGCGATGGAGGCTGTCCAGGCGGCGATCACCGCGCACGCCGAAGCGACCGGGGCCGCCCGGCACGAGGTGGAGCAGGCGGTCAAGGCCGCGGTGCGGCACGCGCAGGAGGACCCTGCCGTGGAGTAGCCGGACGTGCATCTGTCCTGGTCTCGGGGGAGGCTGGTGTCTTGCCCCCACTGGGGAGATCCGTAACTGGGTGAGGGTTGAGTCATGACCGAGCGTCGCGTGATCGTGTTCCCGCCGTCCGAGCGCGGCGGCCGGCGTGTTCAGGTCGACGGCAAGACTCTCGGCACGGCGTACAGCCTGCACGACCTCGCCGCGTTCTTGCAGCGGGCCGGGCTGAAGGGCGTGGACGAGCTGGATGTGGCCGAGTCGCCGTTGATCGAGTGGCACGGGGGCGGACCGGAGGAGTGGCGGGGGACATCGTGGACACCGTGACGGCCGGCCGGGTGCACCCATGGACGGACCGACGCCACTAATCCGGTGGTTCCTGTACCTCTCCTTCCGTCTCACTGTCATCACGTTCTTGTTCTTCCGCTTCTTCCGCGTCCGGGGAAGGTTCCTTCACTTCTTCCGGCATGTCCTCGGTGGGCGGCGGATCCCGCGGAACGGGGCCATCCGTACCGCCTCCGGACGCACTCGCGAGCGCCAGGACGGGAAGCCACAGGATCAGAAGGATTCGCGGGTGGTCGAGGAGGGGACGTCGCAGGCGCATCAGGCACATCACAGCAATTCCGTGGATCGTGGGTTTCCCGGCCGGCGGGTCCGTCACGCCGCCTCGGCGGCGGCGAGCACCTCGTCGGCCATCGGCTTGTCGAGGGCCGCGTGGACCAGACCGTCCGCCAGGCGAGTCATCTCACGGCCGGGGACGAGACCGCCGAGTGCCTCGGGCGAGGTGGGCAGTCCGAGGCGCCGGGCGCCGTCGAGGGCCTTGCGGTCGATGTACGGCGCGAACTCCTGCCACAGGCCCTGTACGTCGCGCAGGAAGATGTCGGCCCCGGTCGGCCCGATCCCGGGTATGTCCATCAGGGCCTTCCTCGGGTCGGGTTCCTCGCGCAGCCGGCGCAGATCGCCGTCGTACCGTTCGAGCAGCAGCTCGGCTCCCTTGCCGAGCATGGTGGAGGTGCGCTCGTCGTAGCGGCGGTAACCGCCCTTGCCGAGCGCGTCGACCCGTTCCTGCCAGGAGGCGTCGGCCATCGCACGCGGGTCGCGCATTCCGGCGTCGAACAGTGCGCGCGCCGCCGCGACTGCGACGTCGGCCCTGATGCGGGCGCTGAGGAGTATCGCCAGCACGAGCATCTGGTAGAGGGGGCCGGGCGTATTGCGCAGCCTGATTCCGGCCTGCGCAGGATAGGTGTGCTGCTGCCGGTCGAGCAGGGCACGGACGACAGCCTTGTCCGTCGCGCCGGCCTGCCTCGCGCCGGATTTCCTGTCGGTCTTCGTGGTCATCGCCTGGTCACCGATTCGACAGTTTCATCGAGTGCCCCATCCGCGTACCCGTCGCCGTGCGATTGATGCCGCCGCTTGCGGCCTCCACTCCCGGGAAGTCGTGCTGCATGGCTGGTATAGATGCGCACCCGCAGTCCCAGCTCGCGGGCCATGACCTCCCACGCCTCAGATCCCATCGGGGGTCGTGCTCCATCACGGTGATGCTCGGGCGGCCGGGCCGTCTTCCCCGGCGTGCGCGGGGCATGGGGGGCGCCGTGCACGGTACACGTTGCTGGTCCGTGACGGTTCGCGCCGGTGAGGAGGGGCGATGCGGCAGTCGTGGCGCGCGGCCTCGGGTGAGGTGCTGGTGTGGTGGGCGGTGCTGGTCGTCGTCGAGCTGATGTTCATCAGTTCGGTCTCGGTGCTCGAACTCGCGGTGGCCGCCGGAGGCGCGGGGATCGCCGCGGTCGGCGCACGGGCGGTGCACACGGCGTCGGGAGCCGGGCTGGGCGGCACCGCCCGGTGGGGTGCGGCACTGCTCGCGTGGCCCGGCGCGGTGCTCGCCGACCTGGTGCGGCTGTGCGCGGTCACCGTGCGCGTCCTGCGCGGCCGTCCGGTCGAGGGAAGCCTGCGGACGCTGACGCTGAAGTCCGGTACGGGGGCCGCATGGGCCTGCGGAGTGCTGTCGTCCACACCGGGCGCGTACGTCGTCGACGTGCCGGCGGAGCGAGCGTTCGTCGCCCACTTCCTGACCGGTGACAGCACACGGCTGGAACGCCTGCTCACCAGTGGGGGGCGGCGGTGAACGTGTGGCTGGCGGCCGCCGCGGTGCTGTCGACCCTGGGGATGCCGCCGTGCCTGTGGGCGGTGGCCCGGGGCTCGGCGCATGAGCGGCTTGCGGGGCTCAATCTGGCGACCGCCTTCGCCACCGTGCTCTTCCTGCTGACGGCGCAGGGTGTCGGCCGCAGTTCCTACGCCGACCTCGCCCTCGTCCTCGCCGTGCTCGGGCCCGCCGGAACCCTGGTCTTCGCCCGCTTTCTCGGCGGACGGTCGATCGACGCCGACGACACGCGCCGGCGCGGGGAGGCTTGAGGTGACGGTTCGTCATGGATGTGCGGTCGCGCTGCTCGTCGTGGGGACCGGCGTGCTGCTGCTGTGCGCCCTCTGGCTGGTGGCGCTTCCGCGGCCGTACCAGCGCCTGCACGCCCTCTCCCCCGCCACCTCCGTCGGAGGGCCGCTCGTCGCGCTCGCCCTCGCCGTCGAGACGGGCCCCGGGCGTTCCGCCGTCAAGCTGCTGCTCATCGGCGCGATCACGGCCGCCGGCGGCGCGGTCACCATCATGGCCATCGGCAGGGCGACGGCCCAGCGCGACCGCCTGGTGCGAAGGGATTCCCCGCAGTGAACGCCGCCGGCATCGAGGAGTATCTGATCGCCGTGGCGCTGGTGCTGGTCACGGTGACCGCGACCGTGGCCGCGCTCACCCGTGACCCGGTGCGCCAGGCTGTGGTGCTGGCCCTGCTCGGTCTGTTTCTCGCCGTGCTGTTCACCTTCCTCCAGGCGCCCGACGTGGCGCTGTCCCAGTTGGCGGTGGGCACGGTGGTCACACCGCTGCTGATCCTGCTGACGGTACGGAAGGTGCGCCGCACCCCGGGACCGCGCGGGGGCCGGGACGGGCGTGCGAAGGGACGGCGCGGATGAGCCGTACCGTGCGCGTCCGGGTCTTCTGTGCGGCGGCCGTGGTCTTCGCGGTGGCGTTCACGGCCGCCTGTACGGGGCTGCCGCGCTTCGGGACCGAGGTGCACCCCTACGCCACTCGCGCGGTGGCGGCGTCCTTGCGGCAGCGCACGGCCAACGTGGTCTCGTCCGTCAACTTCGACCAGCGGGCCCTGGACACCCTCGGAGAGGAGTCGATCCTGTTCGCCTCGGTGCTGGGAGCCATCGTGCTGCTGCGCCACGCCCGCGACGAGAGCGTCGGGCGGCCCCGGGCGGGGCGAGTGCTGCCGACCACCCGTCTGCTGGGCGTGGTGCTGCTGCCGGTCACCCTGCTCACCGGCGTCTACATCGTCGCGCACGGCCAGCTGTCGCCGGGCGGCGGCTTCCAGGGCGGTGTCCTTCTCGCCGCCGGGCTGCATCTGGCGTATGTCGCCGCGGACTACCGTGTCCTGAAGCGGATCCGGCCGCTCGCCGTGCTGGATGCGGCCGACGCCCTGGGCGCGGGCGCCTTCGTGGCCCTGGGGTTCGCCGGGCTGGTCGCCGGTGGCGCCTATCTGCAGAACGTGCTCCCTCTCGGCACCTTCGGGCAGCTCTCCTCCGGCGGCCTGGTGCCTCTCCTCAATGCGGCGGTCGGCGTGGAGGTCGGCTCCGGTGTCGTCGTCCTGCTGGCCTCCTTCCTCGACCAGGCGGTCGAGGTCAGATCGCCGGGGAGCTCGGATACGGGAGGCGGCACTTGAGGGTCCTGCCTTTTCTCGCGGCCGGCTGGATCTTCCTCGCCGGGGTGTACGGGATGGTCACCAGCCGCAACGCCATTCACGCCATCGGCTGTCTCGCCGTCGCGCAGTCGTCGACGTACGTGCTGCTGCTGACCGTCGGATACCGGCGCGCCGCGACCGCCCCGTACTTCACCGACACTCCGGTGCGCACCCGCGTCGTCGACCCGGTCGTGCAGGCCCTCGCCCTCACCGATGTCGTGGTGGGCGCGACCGTCACGGCGCTGCTGCTGGGGCTGGCCATGCAGGTGCGCAAGCGGCACGGCACGGTCGACCCGGACGCCCTGACGGGGCTCAAGGGCTAGCGGGCGGGGTGGTGCGTACCGCGGATCTGCTGCCGCTCGCCGTCGCCGTCCCGCTGCTGGGCGCCGTCGTGCTCGTCGTGGGCGGGCGATGGCTGCCGCGGGTCGCCATCGACTCGCTGGCCACCGCCTGGGCCGCGCTGGAGGTCGCGTGCCTCGTCCTGCTGTGGGCGCGTACCGGCGACGGCCACAGTGTGTCCTGGGTCGGCGGCTGGTATCCGGTCCGCGGAGAGAGCGTCGGCATCGTGCTGGCCGGCGACCGGATCGGCATCGGTCTGGCGCTGCTGACCAGTGCGCTCGTCCTGGCGGTCGTCGTCTACTCCTGGCGCTACTTCGACGAGCCGCCCGTGCAGCACGCCGGCGTCTTCCCCGCCCTCATCCTCCTCTTCGAGGCGGGCATGTGCGGCTTCGCGCTGACCGGGGACCTGTTCGACGCCTTCGTCTTCTTCGAGCTCATGGGGGCGGTCGCCTACGCACTCACCGGCTACCGCATCGAGGACCCGCGTCCGGTGCAGGGCGCCCTGATCTTCGGCATCCTCAACTCGCTCGGTGCGTACTGCTCGTTGCTCGGCATCGGGCTGCTCTACGCCCGTACCGGTGAACTCGGCTTCGCGCAGATCGGGTTGCAGCTGGCCGGGCATCGCTCCGACGCCCTGCTGGTGGTCGCCTTCGTGCTCGTGGTCACCGGACTGCTGGTCAAGGCGGCCGTGGTGCCGTTCCACTTCTGGCTGCCCGACGCCCACTCCGTCGCGCCGACCCCGGTGTGCATGCTGCTGTCGGGCGTCATGGTCGAGCTCGGCGTCTACGGCACCGTACGCGTGTACTGGACGGTGTTCTCCGGCCCGCACGGCATCGCGCAGCCGCACCTGCGGGCCGTGTTCGTCACCGCGGGTGTCGTGACCGCGCTGGTGGGCGCGGTGATGTGCTGGCAGCAGCGGCACCTCAAGCGCATGCTGGCCTTCTCGACCGTCGGCCACGTCGGGCTCTTCCTCATCGGCATGGCGCTGCTCACGCCCGCCGGAACCGCCGGGGTGGCCCTCTACGTCGCCGCGCACGCCGGGGTGAAGGCGGCTCTGTTCGCCACCACGGGCGTCCTGCTCGACCGGCACGGCTCCGTCGACGAACACGGACTGCACGGGCGCGGCCGCGATCTGCCGCTCGCCGGTGCGATGTTCGCCCTCGGCGGGCTGGCGCTCGCCGGTCTGCCGCCGTTCGGCACCGCGCTGGGCAAGGCCGTCGCCGAGCACGCCGGTGAGGACCGGTTTCCCTGGCTGCCCGCCGTGTTCGTCCTCGTCTCGGCCACCACCGGCGGGGCCGTACTGCGCGCCTGTGCCCGGATCTTCGCCGGCGCCGGGCCCCGGCCGAAGGAGCACTACGCCGGACCCGAGACCACCGGCACCGGCGAGGAGCCCGAGATCCGCGATCCGCAGCGGCGCATCCCGGTCCCTATGCTCGCCGTGCCGGCCGTCCTGCTCTGCACCTCGCTCGCCGTCGGACTGCTGCCCTCAGTGGGCGGCGCACTGGGCCTCGCCGCCCGGCAGTTCACCGACCGCACCGCCTACACCGCCGCGGTCCACGGGCACACTGTCGCCCCGTCCTCCCCCGTGCCGGACACCGGCTGGTCCGTCGAGGGCGTGCTCCTCGCGCTCGCCTCGACCGCCCTGGCCGCCCTGCTCGCGGCGGCTGCCGTCTGGGGTGGGAAGTGGCAGGGCACGGCTCGCGTCGGACCTGTGGGCCGGGCGGTGGGGCGTGGCGTGGTCCTGCCGCTGCGCCGACTGCACTCGGGTCACCTCGGCGACTACGTCGCCTGGCTCGCCGTCGGTGTGGCGGTGTTCCTCGTCGTCATGGCGGTGTAGTGCATCGGCATGCGCCTGCCAGCGGCGGGAACTCGGAGGGCGTGAAGGGCGGTCCTTCCGATGGACAGGGGTGAATGCGGATGCCCGTCTCCGCGCCTGTGGCGGATCTGTTCGCGAGTGTGCCCGAGGCGGAGCGCACGGCGCTGCGGCGAGGGGCTCGGCCGAAGAGCCCCAGGCCGATGCTGGCCACCTTGACGGAGCGTTACTTCTCGGATCCGGAGTGGATATTCGAGCGCAAGCTCGACGGGGAGCGGTGTCTGGGTGTCCGTGCCGGCGCCCGCGCCGGGTTGTTCTCCCGCACCGGCCAGTCGCTCACGGACACCTATCCCGAGATCACCGGTGCACTCGACCGACAGCACTGCGACGACTTCGTGGTGGACGGCGAGATCGTGGCCTTCGAAGGCTCGCGGACCAGCTTCGCGCGGCTGCAGCAGCGCATGGGAATCCACGATCCGCGTCAGGCGCGGGCCAGCCGTGTGGCGGTGACTTACTACGTGTTCGACGTGCTGTACCTGGCCGGGCACGATCTGACCGCTGTGCCGCTGCGCACCCGCAAGGCCCTGTTGCGCCGCGCCCTGGACTTCTCCCGGCCGCTGCGCTTCACCCCGCACCGCAATGCCGACGGGGAGGCGTACCTGCGCCAGGCGTGCGAGCGGGGCTGGGAGGGCGTCATCGCCAAGCGCGCGGACAGCCGCTACGAGCACCGGCGCTCGACGAAGTGGCTGAAGTTCAAGTGCGGGCGGCGGCAGGAACTGGTGATCGGCGGATTCACCGAGCCCGAGGGCAGCCGCACCGGCTTCGGCGCGTTGCTGGTCGGTTACTACGAGGGGCGACGGCTCGTCTATGCGGGCAAGGTCGGTACCGGTTACGACCGCGAGACGCTCGACGCGCTGCGCGCGCGGATGGACCGTCTGGAACGCGGCCGCTCCCCCTTCGCGGGCACTCCCCCGCGCGAGCGCGGCGCCCATTGGACCGAGCCGCGGCTCGTCGCCGAGATCGGGTTCACCGAGTGGACGGACGACGGGAAGCTGCGCCATCCGCGGTTCGTCGGGCTGCGGACCGACAAGCCCGCGCAGAAGGTCGTACGGGAGCGGCCCGGGTAGCCGGGTCTGCGCCGCGGAAGCGGGGTGTCCCGGGATGCCGCTACGCGACGTCCTGCAGGACTTCGTCGCGCAGCTGGTGGCAGCACCGGCTGATCAGCCGGGACACGTGCATCTGCGAGATCCCGAGCTGCTCGGCGATGCGGCGTTGGGTCATGTCGTTGAAGAACCTCATGTAGAGGATGGTGCGTTCGCGCTCGGGCAGCGCTTCCAGGCGGGGCTTGACGGTCTCCCGGTCCACGACGGTGTCGAGGGCGGGGTCGGGCGCGCCGAGGGCGTCACCGAGGGTGTAGCCGTCCTCGCTGCCGGGGAGTTCGGCGTCGAGGGACAACGCGCTGAAGCTCTCCAGCGCCTCCAGTCCGATCCGGACGTCCTCCTCGCTCAGGTGCGCGTGATCGGCGATCTCGCCCACGCCGGGAAGTTGGTCCGACATGCTCTGGGACAGTTCCTGACACGCCGACCGGACACGATTGCGCAGGTCCTGGACGCGGCGCGGCACGTGCAGCGCCCACATGTGGTCGCGGAAGTGCCGCTTGATCTCGCCGGTGATGGTGGGGACGGCGTAGCTCTCGAAGGCGTTGCCGCGCTCGGGGTCGTAGCGGTCGACCGCCTTGACCAGACCGAGGGCCGCGACCTGCCTCAAGTCCTCGTAGCTCTCACCGCGGCCGCGAAACCGCCCGGCGAGCCGCTCGGCCATCGGCAGCCAGGCCTCGACGAGCTCGTCACGGAGCGCGTCGCGCCTCGGCCCAGCGGGGAGCGTGGCGAGCGTGCGGAACGCCTCCTCGGTGTCGGGGGCGTCGTCGTGCGGGTGGTGCTGCGCACTTGCTGGAGTTGGCATAGTGCGTCGCAACTCCCTTGTGTGTCGTCTGGACGAGTTCCGTGGGAGTGCGACCGTGAGTCGGACTGCCGCACCCGGGCGACGGATACGTCGCTCCCACAGGCGCACCTCCTGCCTAAATACCCGTTTTGCCCATTCCCCGCCCCCCGAGCCGTAAACACCCGCACGGGTTTCCCCTCGCCGCTGCGGGTGACCCGTCACAGTGCTCTCCGACGTGCGCCTCGGGGAAGAACGAGGCACGGCGACGAGACGAGGCGGCGAAAGGACGGGGAACCACCATGCGCATCGCGTTTCTGACCGCACCGCAAGGCGTCGAACAGGTCGAGCTCACCGACCCCTGGCAGGCGGCCGCCGACGCGGGACACGAGCCCGTGCTCGTGTCGACGAAGCCCGGCAGGATCCGGGCGTTCCACCACCTCGACAAGGCGGACACGTTCCCCGTGGACGAGGTCGTGGGCAAGGCGTCGGCCGGCTCCTTCGGCGCACTCGTGCTGCCGGGCGGGGTTGCCAACCCCGACTATCTGCGGCTCAGCGACCAGGCCGTGTCGTTCGTGCGGGACTTCTTCGAGCAAGGCCGCCCGGTCGCCGCGATCTGCCACGCCGCCTGGACGCTGGTCGAGGCCGACGTGGTCCGGGGCCGGACGCTGACCTCGTGGCCGAGCCTGCGGACCGACATCCGCAACGCGGGCGGCACCTGGGTCGACGAGCAGGTGGTGATCTGCGACCGCGGCGCCAACAAGCTCATCACCAGCCGTAAGCCGGACGACCTGAAGGCGTTCTGCGAGGCGTTCCTGGACGTGTTCGCCGAGCAGGCCGGCTGAGGGGCACCGGGCAGCCACGACGCGGGGAACGGGTCAGGTGGCGAACGCTGTGTAATCCGCCGTGTCGCAGGTACTCGGACGGACGGGACGTCTTCTTGAGGAGATGAATCGGATGCTGTTCCTCGGACTGCTTCTCCTCGCGGCCACGGGCGCCTTCACGGCCCTGGCGATCGCCGACAACCTGTCCGGCGGTCCGCAGTACGGCGTGTCGGTCCTCGGACACGACATCGCCACGCTCGGTCCGCTCGCCCTCTTCTGCTCCGGCCTCGCACTGGCCCTCATCTTCTGCCTGGGCCTGGCCGTCATGGCAGGTGGAGCAGCGCACCACCACAGGGGCCCTTCGTCCGCGCAGGACGCACGGCCGCACCACGGCCGGCCCGATGGCGGGACCCGGCACCCGGGCCTGACGCCCCGACGCCCGTCGTCGCTCGCTGGGAAGTGCGCGGGCGTCACCGGCCTGCGCCGCGCTCGCGGCGCAGGCGGCGGACCACGACCAGCAGGTCCAGGACCGCCACCAGAGCTAGCGCCGCGCACACTCCGGCGAGGGCACCCAGCACTCCGGGACCCGGGCTGTCGCCGGGACCGGAATGCGCGGACCATACGCCGAACACAACGGCCGCCGCGACGAAGAGCGGCAGGAAGACGCCGCCCAGCAGCACCCGCAGGCGCACGGCGCTCTGCGCGGTGACCGGCTCGGTGCCGGTGCGCGGCCGGCGGCGGCCGATCACGCCGGAGCGCGCCCGTGGCTGCGGACGCCGCCGCGCCCGTTCGGAAGGTTCGTGGTGCACGGTTCTGCGGCCTCAGTGGTGGGGGTCGGCGGTGCTGATGTCCGCCGGTACGGTGTGAGCGTCGTCGGTGGTGGCCAGGTCGCCCCGGATGCCGAGTCCTCCTGTCGGCCGCGTAGCCCGCACGGGCGCCGCCAAACCGCCCTTCGGGGAATCGGGCATCGGGGCCACGTCCACGGGTACCCGGTGGATTCGCAAGGCTTCGTCGGCGCTCGTCGCGCACGGCAGACGGAGGTGGCCATGACTCAGTACGTCCGGGAGATCATGACGCAGGATCCGGTGACGGTGTCCGAGGAGACGCCCCTCACCGAGGTGGCGCGGCTCATGCGGCAGAACGGCATCGGCGATGTCATCGTCACCGAGGGCGACCACGTCTGCGGTCTGGTGACGGACCGCGATCTGGTGGTCCGGGCGCTCGCCGACGAGCGTGACCCCAAGCTGACGGTGGTCGGGCAGGTGTGCAGCAGGGACATGGTCACCTGTTCGTCCCAGGACCCGGTCGACGAGGCGATCCGCCTGATGCGGGAACACACCCTGCGGCGGCTGCCCGTCGTGGACGACGACCGGCTGGTCGGGGCGCTCAGCCTGGGCGACCTGGCCGTCGAACGGGATCCGCACTCGGCACTCGCCGACATCAGCGCCGCGCGGCCGAACCGGTAGGCCGGCCCGCCTCGGCGCGCCGGCCCGGCACGGCGCACATGGACCGTGCCGCCGCGGTGTGCGTGTCCACGAAATGGGCACTTGGTGGGCATGGTCGGCGACACCGGCGACGAACTGCTGGCGCGGCGGCAAGGCACCGCCGGCCATCGGACGGTGCCCCACACGGCCGACGTGGGGATCGAGGCATGGGGACCGAGCCGCGAGCGGTGCCTCGCGGAGGCGGTCCTGGGGCTGGTGGAGTGCTTCGCCGACCTCTCCGGGGTGCGGCCCACCGCTTTGGAGCGCCTGGAACTGACCGAAGCAAGCGACGAGGAGCTGCTGGCGTCCCTCCTGGATGAGGTGATCTACCGCCTGGAAGTGCGCAGTCAGGTCCCCGTCGACGTGGAGGCGGAGGCGGTCGGCGACGGTCTCGCCATACGGCTGTCGGTCGCCGGTCTCGACACGGTGCAGGTCACCGGCGCCCCGCCCAAAGGCGTGTCATGGCACCGGCTGCACATCGGACCCGACCCGTACGGCTGGTCCTGCGGGGTGACCGTCGACGTATGAGCGGTGTCACCCCTTGACCACGCCCAGCGGAACCAGCCGGGCCACCCTGCCGCACAGCCCCGCCTTCTCGGCGACGGTGACCACCGCGTCGACGTCCTTGTAGGCCTCGGGCGCCTCCTCGGGCAGGCCGCGCCAGGACAGCGGGCGCGCCGCGATGCCGTCCCGCTCCAGCCTGGCCCGCAGTTGGCTGTCGGTGATGGTGCGCACGGCCTGGTGGCGGCTCATGGTGCGGCCCGCGCCGTGGCAGGTGGAGGCGAAGGCGCCCCCGCCGGGCACTCCGACCAGGACGTACGAGGCCGTGCCCATGGTGCCGGGGATCAGCACCGGCTGCCCCACCCCGCTCAGGTCGCGGGGCAGATCGGGATGACCCGGCGGGAAGGCGCGGGTGGCGCCCTTGCGGTGGACGCACAGCCGACGCCGTGTTCCGTCCACGGAATGGGTCTCGATCTTGGCAAGGTTGTGGGAGACGTCGTACACCAACGACAGCCGGACTCCCGCGGTCCGGCCGAGGACCCGGCGTGCCGCGTCGGTGAGCAGCTGGCGGTTGGCGCGCCCGTAGTTGGCGGCCGCGGCCATCGCACCGAGGTACGCGCGCCCCTCGGGCGAGTCCACGGGTGTGCAGGCCAGCTGCCGGTCCGGCACCGTGATGCCGTAGCGGGCCATGGCCTGGCCCATCTCCCGCACGTGATCGGTGCAGATCTGATGCCCGAGGCCGCGCGAGCCGCAGTGGATCATCACGCACACCTGGCCCTCGGCCAGTCCGAACGCGGCCGCGGCCCGCTCGTCGTACACCTGGGCGACCTGCTGCAGCTCCAGGAAGTGGTTGGCGGAGCCGAGGCTGCCGACCTGTCCGAGGCCGCGTTCGCGCGCCCGCCGGCCGACCTGGGTCACGTCCGCGTCGGCGACCGCCCCGCCGTCCTCGCAGCGGATCAGGTCGCGCTCCTCACCGTGCCCCTGCTCCACCGCGTATCGGGAGCCGCCCTCCAGGATCCGCTCCAGCTGCCCGGGCCCGTTCAGCCGCCACACCCCGCCGGGGCCGGCCCCGCGCGGGATCGCCTTGTCCAGGCCGTCCATGACCGCGTGCAGGGCGGGCCGCAGCTCCTCCCGGTCGCAGTCGGCGGCCAGCAGCCGTACTCCGCAGGAGATGTCGAAGCCGACCCCGCCGGGCGAGACCACGCCGCCTTCGTCCACGTCGGTCGCCGCCACACCGCCGATGGGGAAGCCGTAGCCCCAGTGGATGTCCGGCATGGCGTACGAGGCGCCGACGATTCCGGGCAGCGTGGCCACGTTGACCACCTGCTCCAGCGACTTCTCCGCGTCCTTCAGCAGCGCCGGGGAGGCGAACACGATCCCCGGCACCCGCATGTCCCCGTGTCGTTCGATGCGGAAGCGGCAGGGCCGCTCCTCGACCAGTTCCATCGCATCCTCCCGCGGTCACCAGGTACCCAAGGCGCCGTCCTGTACACGCCCGGGTCCTGGAGGCCTGATCCGCGCATTCCGGGAAACTCGGACGCACGGAGGTGCAGAACGGTTGTCGACGGAAGGGACGAGGCATGTACAGCAAGATCACCATTGCCGGCCACCCGGTCCACCCCATGCTCGTCGCCTATCCGGTCGCCGGGTATACGGGTGCCCTGGTCGGCTACGGCGTCTACGGGGCGACCGGGTCCCCGTTCTGGCTGAACTTCGCCATCGCGATGAACTGCGCGGGCCTCGGCGGCGCGCTGCTCGCGGCCGTCCCGGGCGCGGTCGACGCGCTGCTCGGCGTCCCGCGGCAGACTGCGGCCAAGACCGTCGCCCTGGCACACGGCGGCCTCAACGTGGTCTCCCTGTGCCTGTTCGGCGCGGCGCTCGGCTTCTACGGCGGCCACTGGAACGGCCCGCCCGCCAGCGCCACCCTCGGCATCGTCCTGTCCGCCATCGGCGTGGCAGTCACTGTGGCAGCCGGCTTCCTGGGCTGGACCCTGGTCCAGCACTACCACGTCGGCATCCAGCTGACGCAGGCCCAGGAGCAGGAGGAGTTCGCCATCCAACGTGCCCGGCTGCGCATGCCCCATGTGCACCTGCCGCACCGTTCGCAGGCATCGTGACCAGGTCCAGGCGCGGTCCGGGGAGAAGGCAGGGAAGAGATCATGAGTGCCAAGGCCCGCACGAGGGACGAGGTCCGGGTCGGCGGCCGGACGGTGCCGTTGTCCAACCCGGACAAGGAGCTCTTCCCGGATGACGGGATCACCAAGGCCGAACTGGTCGACTACTACCGCTCCGTCGCGCGCCCGATGCTCACGCACCTCAGGAACCGTCCGGTGGTGATGGAGCGCTATCCCGACGGGTACCGGGGAAAGTCCTTCTTCCACAAGGACGTTCCGGACTACTTTCCCGACTGGATCCACACCGTGCGCGTGCCCAAGGAGGGCGGCAGCCTCACCATGGCGGTCTGCGACGACACGGCCACCCTCGTCTACCTGGCCAACCAGGCGTGCATCACACCGCATCCATGGCTCAGCCCCGCCGACTGCCTGGACTGCCCCGACCGGCTGGTCTTCGACCTCGACCCTCCCGAGGGCGCCGACGACGGCTTCGACACCGTACGGTGGACCGCCCGCACCCTGGGTGATCTGCTCACCGAACTCGGCCTGCGCCCCGCGCTGATGACGACCGGATCACGTGGCATGCATCTGCTGGTCCTGCTCGACCGGCGCACGGACTTCGACACTGCACGACACTTCGCCCGCAGCGTCGCCGATGTCCTCGCGGCACGCCACAGCGACCGCCTGACCACCGAGCCCCGCAAGAACAAGCGCCGGGGCCGCCTCTACCTGGACACCCAGCGCAACGCCTACGCCCAGACCTCGGTCGCCCCCTACGCCGTGCGCGCCCGCCCCCACGCCCCTGTCGCCACCCCGCTGGACTGGGACGAACTCGACGACCCGGAACTGGGCCCCCGCCGGTGGACACTGCGCGCCCTCCCCGAACGCCTCGACAAGTACGGCGACCCGTGGAAGGGCCTGAGCCGCTGCCGCCGCTCCCTGCGCACGGCACAACGGCGCCTCGACGACCTCACGTGAACGGACGAGTCGCCCGGCCGGGCTCCGGCGCGCACCATGGAGGAAGCTCACGAACCGCCCCCTCGCGGCCCACAGGCAGCACCGGTCCGGACGGATCCGGCCCGGCGCGGCGCGGGAGAACGGAGACGCAGATGCTGACGCCCGACCTCAGAACCGCCGCCGTGGCGCTGCGCGCCTACCGGATCGCACAGGCCCGCCTCCTGCGGAATCCGGCGAATCCGCTCCGCCGCCGTCGGTTCGACGACACCGCCTACACACTCTGCGTGCTCATGGGTCAACGCGACGCCACCGAAGCCGCCGCACTGGCGGAACGCCTGCTCACCGCGTCCGCCCGTGATACGACGACGAACCGTGCCCGCCAGACACGCACCGCCGTCCCCCGGTGAACCCAGGTGACCCCTGACGGCGCCGGCGAGGAACGGAGGCAGCAGTAGTCATGTTCCGGCTGTCCCGTCGTACCTCCCACCGGCCGCGCGTCGTCGTGGTCACCGGCGCGAGCGGGGGCATCGGCCGGGCCACCGCACGGGCGTTCGCGGCCCGGGGAGACCAGGTGGCGCTCGTGGCTCGCGGCCAGGCCGGGCTCGACGCGGTGGCGGCCGAGGTACGCGCGGCCGGTGGCACCGCCCTTCCCCTGACGGCGGACGTGGCCGACCCCCGCGCCCTGGAGTCCGCCGCGGCACGGACCGAAAGCGAACTGGGCCCGATCGACATCTGGGTCAACGACGCCTTCACCACGGTCTTCGCGGAGTTCACCGACATCGAGCCCGACGAGTTCCGCCGGGTGACCGAGGTCTGCTACCTCGGTTACGTGTACGGCACCCGGGCCGCACTGCGCCGGATGCTGCCACGCGACCACGGCGCCATCGTGCAGGTCGGATCCGCGCTCGCCTACCGCGGCATCCCGCTCCAGTCCGCGTACTGCGGCGCCAAGCACGCCATCCAGGGCTGGAACGAGGCGCTGCGCTGTGAACTGCTGCACCGCGGCAGCGGGGTGTGCGTCACGATGGTCCAGCTCCCCGCCGTCAACACACCGCAGTTCGACTGGTCGCTGACCAGGATGCGCCGGCAGCCACAGCCCGTTCCGCCGATCTACCAGCCGGAGGTGGCCGCCCGTGCCATCGTGCACGCGGCCGGGCATCCGCGCCGCAGGGAGTACTGGGTCGGCGGCAGCACGGCGGGCACCCTCATCGCCAACGCCCTGGCCCCCGGGCTGCTCGACCGCTACCTGGCGCGCACCGGCTACGCCTCCCAGCAGACGGACGAGCCGCTGCCGCCCGGCAGACTCCACAATCTGTGGCGGCCGCTGGACGGCGCCGGCGGGCACGACTTCGGCGCCCACGGCCGGTTCGACGACACCGCGAAAGCCCACGCCGTGCAGGCCTGGGCCTCGCGCCACCACAACGCGCTCACTCTCACCGGATTCGCGGCGACCGCGGGAGCAGTGGCCGGCTGGGCCACGAGACGGCGGCATCTCTGATGCAGTGGGTCTTCCCGGAACGCCGAGGCAGTCTCGGCATCGTGGACGGGTTCTAGGGCCGGTCCGGCGGATCGTGCGGTCGTACAGCGTCGAACAGGGGCCAGCCGTCCACTTCCACCGATCCCGCCGCGGGAAACAGTCCACGGACCAGCGCCTCGTCCAGCAACACCCTTACGCTGCCGGGCTCGTGGAGATTCAGATACTCCCGGTCCGGCAGGCGCACCACCGCGCCCTCGTCGAGGTAGCCGTCGGCGATGACCCGGTCGGATGCCGGCTGGAACACGAGACGCAGGCAGGCCCGGCTTCCGGGACGCCATAGCGTCACCGTGCTGCTGCACCCGGGGTAGCCCCGCACACGATCGTGCCGGTGCCCGAAACACCAGCCGTACACGATGCCGCCCACCACCATGCGACGGACCCTGCGCCTCCCCATGGCGTCATACTAGGGACCGGACAGTGCCGGCTGAGCGGCTCAGCCCTTCATGTCGGCCGGCCTGTCCGCGCGCATCACGATGGAGCCCTCCGCCGCGTCCACCACCGCGCGGTCGCCCGGTACGAGTTGGCCGGACAGCAGCATGTCGGCGAGGCGGTCGTCCACCTCGCGCTGGATGGTGCGGCGGAGCGGGCGGGCGCCGAAGTCGGGCTGGTAGCCGATGTTCGAGAGCAGTTCGGCGGCCGCGTCGGTGACCTCCAGGGTGACGTCCTGGGCGTGCAGGCGGCGCCGGGTGTGCTCCAGCAGCAGATCGACGATCTGGCGCAGCTGGGTGCGGTCCAGGCCGCGGAAGACGATGATCTCGTCGATGCGGTTGAGGAACTCGGGCCGGAAGTGCTGCTGGAGGGCGGGCATGACGGCGTCGCGGACCTTGGCGTAGTCCTCGGTGCCGGCGGCCAGGATGCGGTCGGCGCCGATGTTCGAGGTCATGATGACGACGGTGTTCTTGAAGTCGACCGTGCGGCCCTGGGAGTCGGTGAGCCGGCCGTCGTCCAGGAGCTGGAGCAGGGTGTTGAAGACGTCCGGGTGCGCCTTCTCCACCTCGTCCAGCAGCAGCACGGCGTACGGCTGCCTGCGCACGGCCTCGGTGAGCTGGCCGGCCTCCTCGTGTCCGACGTATCCGGGAGGCGCCCCGACCAGGCGGGAGACGGTGTGCCGCTCCTGGAACTCGCTCATGTCCAGGCGGATCATGCGGCTCTCGTCGCCGAAGAGGGCGGCGGCGAGGGCGCGGGCGAGTTCGGTCTTGCCGACGCCGGTCGGGCCGAGGAAGAGGAAGCTGCCGACGGGCCGGTTCGGGTCGCTCATGCCGGCGCGGGCGCGGCGCACGGCGCGGGCGACGGCGGTGATCGCCTCGTCCTGGCCGACGACCCGCTCGTGCAGGTGCTCCTCCAGCTTCATCAGCCGCTCCCGCTCCTCCTCGGTGAGCTGGGACACGGGGATGCCGGTGGTGCGGGAGACGACCTGGGCGATGTCCTCGGCGGTGACCTTCGGGGCGTGCTCCTCCGCCTTGCCCGCCGCGGCCAGCGCGGCCTCGGCCTCCTTGATCCGGTCGCGCAGGTCCTTGGCGCGCTCGTACTCCTCGTCGGCGACCGCCTGGTCCTTCTCCCGGCTCAGGGCGGCGATGCGGTCCTCGATGTCGCGGGTGACGGCCTGCGGGGTCTTGGCGCGCAGCCGGACCCGGGCGGCGGCCTGGTCCATCAGGTCGATGGCCTTGTCGGGCAGGAAGCGGGAGGTGATGTACCGGTCGGACAGCTCGGCCGCGGCGACGACCGCCTCGTCGGTGATGCGGACCTGGTGGTGGGCCTCGTAGCGGTCGCGCAGTCCGCGCAGGATCTCGATGGTGTCGTCCACGGTGGGCTCGCCGATCAGGATGGGCGCGAAGCGGCGCTCCAGGGCCGCGTCCTTCTCGATGTGCCTGCGGTACTCGTCCACGGTGGTCGCACCGATCAGGTGCAGCTCGCCGCGGGCCAGCGCCGGCTTGAGCATGTTGCCCGCGTCCAGGGCGCCCTCGCTGCCGCCTCCGGCACCGACGACGGTGTGCAACTCGTCCAGGAACAGCACCAGTTCGTCGCCGTGCTCGCTCACCTCGTCCAGCAGCTTCTTCAGCCGCTCCTCGAACTCGCCCCGGTACTTGGTTCCGGCCACCAGGCCGGCCAGGTCCAGCGAGACCAGCCGCTTGCCCTCCAGGGTCTTCGGCACGTCACCGGCCACGATGCGCTGGGCGATGCCCTCGACCACGGCCGTCTTGCCGACACCGGGGTCGCCGATCAGGACGGGGTTGTTCTTGCTGCGCCGGGAGAGGACCTCGATGGTCTGCTCGACCTCCTCGTCGCGCCCGATCACCGGGTCGAGGCGGCCCTGGCGGGCGTCCTCGGTGAGGTCACGGCCGTACTCGTCCACGGTCGGCGTGCTGCTGGGCTTCCTCCGCTCGCCCGCTCCCTCGGCGGGCAGCCTGGCCGGCTCCCAGCCGCCGTCGCCGAGCGCCTGCCCGGCCGCCGACTCCGGGTTGGCGGCGAGCGCGCGCAGCAGATGGCCGGGGCCGATGTACGAGTCGCCCTCGGCGCGGGAGATCTGGTAGGCGTCGAGCAGGGCGCGCTTGGCGGACGGGGTGAGCGTGGTGGGCTCGGTCTTCTCCCCGCCGCCCGCGCCGGTGCCGAGCTGATCGCGGATCCGGTCCGGGTCGGCGCCGGCCTCGGTGAGCAGCCGCCGGGTGGAGTCGTGGTAGGTGGCGGCGGCCAGCAGGTGCCGGGCGTCGAGTTCCTCGCTGCCCTCGGCCGCCGCGATGTCCCGGGCCTCGGCCACCAGGTCCCGGGCCCGCTCGGACAGCAGACTGCCGATGTCGACGCGCTGCGGCCGCCGGACGGGCGCGGCCGGACCGCCGCTGCCGAAGAAGCGGGACATCAGCTCGTCGAACTCCTCGAAGGGGCTGCGTCCGAATCCGAAGCCGGGGGTGCTCATGGGGCGGGCCTTTCTGGAGCGGCGGACGTCCGTCCCCCAAACTCGCACAAACGGCGCACACCCGCATGAGAGGCTGCTCCGAGATGCGGACCCGGTCGGGGTCGGTGACCCTGGGTAGGAAGCCTCGAGCGATGAGGAGGGCCGCCATGTCCGTGATGGACAAGCTCAAGCAGCTGCTCAAGGGTCACGAAGAGCAGGCCGGCAAGGGCATCGACAAGGCGGGCGACTTCGTGGACGAGAAGACCCAGGGCAAGTACAGCTCCCAGGTCGACACCGCCCAGGACGAGCTGAAGACGCAGCTCGGAGGCATGGACGACCGGGACAACCCTCCGCAGGCGTAGTGCACGGGGGCGGATAGAGTTTCTTCTCTATGCACAGCCCTCATGATCCGTACGACCCCTACGTCCATGTACGCGGTGCCCGCGAGCACAACCTCAAGGGCGTCGACGTGGACATCCCGCGGGACGTACTGACCGTCTTCACCGGCGTGTCCGGCTCGGGGAAGTCGTCCCTGGCGTTCGGCACCGTGTACGCCGAGGCGCAGCGACGCTACTTCGAGTCGGTCGCGCCGTACGCGCGCAGGCTGATCCACCAGGTCGGGGCGCCCAAGGTCGGCGAGATCACCGGGCTGCCGCCGGCGGTCTCCCTCCAGCAGCGGCGTGCGGCGCCCACCTCGCGCTCCTCCGTCGGCACAGTCACCAACCTCTCGAACTCCCTGCGCATGCTGTTCTCGCGGGCCGGCGACTACCCGCCCGGCGCCGAGCGGCTCGATTCGGACGCGTTCTCCCCCAATACGGCGGCCGGTGCCTGCCCTGAGTGCCACGGCCTCGGCCAAGTGCACCGAACGACCGAGGAGTTGCTGGTCCCCGACCCCTCCCTGTCGATCCGCGAGGGCGCGATCGCCGCGTGGCCCGGCGCCTGGCAGGGCAAGAACCTGCGCGACATCCTCGACGCGCTCGGCCACGACGTGGACCGGCCCTGGCGCGAACTGCCCGCCGAGCAGCGGGAGTGGATCCTCTTCACGGACGAGCAGCCGGTCGTCACCGTCCACCCGGTCCGGGACGCCGACCGGATCCAACGGCCGTACCAGGGTACGTACATGAGTGCCCGCCGGTATGTGCTGAAGACGTTCTCCGACACCAAGTCCCCGTCCCTGCGGGCGAAGGCGGAGCGCTTTCTGACCAGTGCACCCTGCCCGGGGTGCGGGGGCAGCAGGCTGCGGCCCGAGGCGCTGGCGGTGACCTTCGGCGGCCGGACCATCGCCGAGCTGGCCGCGCTGCCGCTGACCGACCTGGCCGCCCTGCTGCACGGCACCGAGGAGACCGTCCGGGTCCTCACCGAGGACCTGAAGTCCCGGATCGCGCCGGTGGTCGAGCTGGGTCTCGGCTATCTCAGCCTGGACCGGGCGGCCCCCACCCTGTCGGCGGGCGAGCTGCAGCGGCTGCGGCTCGCCACCCAGTTGCGCTCCGGGCTGTTCGGCGTGGTGTACGTGCTGGACGAGCCGTCGGCCGGACTGCATCCCGCGGACACCGAGGCCCTGCTCGCCGTGCTGGAGCGGCTCAAGGCGGCCGGGAACACGGTGTTCGTGGTCGAGCACCACCTGGAGGTGGTGCGCGGCGCCGACTGGCTGGTGGACGTCGGCCCCGGCGCGGGCGAGCACGGCGGGCGGGTGCTGTACAGCGGCCCGGTGGCCGAGCTGGCCTCGGTCGAGGACTCGGCCACCGCCCGCTATCTCTTCGACGAGGCCCCGGGCCCGGCGCGTGAAGTCCGCACGCCGCGCGGCTGGTTGAAGGCGGGTCCGGTGACCCGGCACAACCTGCGCGGGGTGACGGCCGAGTTCCCGCTCGGCGCGTTCACCGCCGTCACGGGTGTCTCCGGCTCCGGGAAGTCCACGCTCATCGGCGAGTTGACCGAGGACCTGGCCGGGGTCGGCCGTCTGGTCCGGGTGGACCAGAGGCCGATCGGGCGCACCCCGCGCTCCAACCTGGCCACCTACACCGGCCTGTTCGACGTCGTACGCAAGGTGTTCGCCGCCACCGACGCGGCACGGGAACGCGGGTACGGCGTCGGGCGGTTCTCCTTCAACGTGGCGGGAGGGCGCTGCGAGACCTGTCAGGGCGAGGGGTTCGTCAGCGTCGAGCTGCTGTTCCTGCCCAGCACGTACGCGCCCTGCCCCGACTGCGCCGGCGCCCGCTACAACCCCGAGACGCTCCAGGTGGCGTACCGGGGGCGGACCATCGCGGAGGTCCTGGACCTCACCGTCGAAGAGGCGGCCGCCTTCTTCGCGGACACCCCGGCGGCAGCCCGCAGCCTGGGCACGCTTCTCGACGTGGGCCTCGGCTATCTGCGCCTGGGCCAGCCCGCCACCGAGCTGTCCGGCGGGGAGGCCCAGCGGATCAAGCTGGCGAGCGAGCTGCAGCGCGGCCGCCGCGCCCACACCCTCTACCTGCTGGACGAGCCGACGACCGGCCTGCACCCGGCCGACGTCGAGGTGCTGATGGACCGGCTGCAGGGCCTCGTCGACGCGGGGCACACGGTCGTCGTGGTCGAGCACGACATGACCGTGGTCGCGGAGGCCGACTGGGTGATCGACCTGGGGCCCGGCGGCGGCGACCGGGGCGGCCGCATCGTGGCGGCCGGGCCGCCGCAGCGGGTGGCACGGGCGGAAGGCAGCGTGACGGCGCCCTATCTGGCGCGGGTCATGCCCTGACGCGATCTGGCCCGGATCATGCCGTGACGCCGTCGGGCGCGGGTCATGCCGTGACGCGGTCGGGCTGCGGCTCCAGCAGGACCGCGTGGGTCCAGCCGGGCTCGGAGGGGACCGGCTGGGCGGCGCGGGCGAGGGCTCGGCGGTCGGGATGGGCACCGGGCGGTATCACCGGGCGGATGTCCACCTCGGCCACCAGCTTGCGCGCGCGGGCGACCCGCCACAGGGAGGCCAGCAGGGTGTCCTCGCCGACGAACGCGGCCGCGGTGCTCGCAGCGCCTCCCCCGTCCTGCAGATAGCGCAGCCGGACCGGCTGCACCGGTACGCCCGCGTCCAGCGCGGCCTGGAAGACGGCCCGGTGGAAGCGGCCGTGCGCCCGCCCGCACCACGTGCTGCCCTCGGGAAAGGCGACCACGGCCGCGCCCTGCGCCATGGCGTCGGCGATCCGGGCGACCGTGTCGGGCAGGGCGCGCAGCCGGTCGCGCTCGATGAACAGCGCCCCGCCGCGTGCGACGAGCGCCCCCGCCACGGGCCACTGACGGATCTCGGTCTTGGCGAGCATCCGGGCGGGGCGTACGGCGGCCAGCAGCGGGATGTCCAGCCACGAGACGTGGTTGGCGACCAGCAGCAGCCCGCCGGCCGGTGCGGCGGTGCCGGTGAAGCGGACCTGGACCCCCATGGCCCGCACGATCATCCGGCTCCACCGCCTGACCCACTCGGCGGGTATCCGCCCGCCGAGCGGGGCCAGCACGATCCCGGCCAGCATCAGCACCACGACCGCGGTGATCCGCAGCACGGCACGGGGTACGGCCGCGGCGGGCGCGGCCGGCTCCACACAGGCGCCCGGGGTGCAGGGCGCGGTGGGCAGCCAGACGCTCATCAGGCCGGCACGAGGGAGAGGAAGTGCTTCAGATAGCGCGGGTTGACCCGGCGCATCGAGAGCAGCACGTACAGGTCGGCGACCCCGAAGTCCGGGTCGTGGGCGGGCTCGCCGCACACCCAGGCGCCGAGCCGGAGGTAGCCGCGCAGCAGGGCCGGCAGGTCGGTGTGACCGGTCGGGACCTCGGCGTTCGGGATCCACGGCAGCAGGGGCCGTACCCGGTACTCCTCGGGCGCCAGGTGCTTGGCGCGCACCCGCTCCCAGGTGCCGGTGGCCAGCGTGCCGCCGTCGGCCAGCGGCACGGAGCAGCAGCCGGCCAGCCATTCGTGGCCCCGGTCGACCATGTAGCGGGCTATGCCGGCCCAGATCAGGCCGATGACCGCGCCGTCCCGGTGGTCGGGGTGCACGCAGGAGCGGCCGACCTCGACCAGCCCGGGCCGGATCCCGTCGAGCCGGGCCAGGTCGAACTCGCCCTCCGAGTAGAGCCGGCCGGCGACCGCGGCGCGCTCCGGCGGCAGCAGCCGGTAGGTGCCGACGACCTGCCCGGTCACGGTGTCGTTCACCAGCAGGTGGTCGCAGTACGCGTCGAACGGGTCGACGTCGAGTCCCGGCTGCGAGGTGGTCAGCAGGGCGCCCATCTCCCCCGCGAAGACGTCGTGCCGCAGCCGCTGCGCGGCACGGACGTCGGCCTCGTCGCGGGCGAGGGTGACGGTGTAGCGGGTGGGTGCCTCTGGCTGCGGAGGACGGTCTAGCGTGGTGACGCCGGTCATGGCTCTCTCCATGGTCACGGGCCGGGGTCGGCGGGGACGGCAGACCGTCGGTCCGGGCTGCCTGTCCTGTTCTTCCGACGCCGGTTGGCCTACGCGTGACGGAGGACCGGAGAGTGGGTGTGGGCTTGTTGAACGGCGTGGGTGAGATCGCCGCCGGAAAGGCCGCCGGAAAGCCAGACGGGGCCGGAAGGAGCACCTCTCCCGGCCCCGCCCGTCCGCCCCTTTTACGGCGAACGTCTCTCCCTGCGGCTAACGCTTGGCCGCCTTCCGGGTGGCCCGCAGCCACTCCTTGTTCATGCTCGTGATCGACACCAGCGGAATCCCCTTCGGGCAGGCGGTGGCGCACTCACCGGTCAGCGTGCACCCGCCGAACCCCTCCGCGTCCATCTGCGCCACCATGTCCAGCACCCGCGTCTCCCGCTCGGGCGCACCCTGGGGCAGCACGTTCAGGTGGTTGACCTTGGCGGAGGTGAAGAGCATCGCGGCACCGTTCGGGCAGGCGGCCACGCACGCCCCGCAGCCGATGCACTCGGCGTGCTCGAAGGCGAAGTCCGCGTCCGGCTTCGGTACGGGCGTGGCGTGGGCTTCGGGCGCGGATCCCGTCGGCGCGGTGATGTATCCGCCGGCCTGGATGATCCGGTCGAACGCCGACCGGTCCACCACCAGGTCCTTGATCACCGGGAAGGCGGACGCCCGCCAGGGCTCGATGTCGATCGTGTCGCCGTCCGTGAAGGACCGCATGTGCAGCTGGCAGGTGGTGGTGCGCTCCGGCCCGTGCGCATCGCCGTTGATCACGAGAGAACACGCGCCGCAGATGCCCTCGCGGCAGTCGTGGTCGAAGGCGACCGGGTCCTCGCCCTTGAGGATCAGCTCTTCGTTGAGCGTGTCGAGCATCTCCAGGAAGGACATGTCGGAGGAGATGCCGTCCACCTCGTACGTGGACATGGCGCCCTCGGTGCCGGCGTTCTTCTGGCGCCAGACGCGCAGGGTGAGCTTCATGCGTAGCTCCGCTGGGTGGGGTGGACGTACTCGAAGACCAGGTCTTCCTTGTGCAGGACGGGCGCCTCGCCGGTGCCGGTGAACTCCCAGGCGGCGGCGTACGAGAACGCGTCGTCCTTGCGGGCCGCCTCGCCGTCCGGCGTCTGGGACTCCTCGCGGAAGTGGCCGCCGCACGACTCGCTGCGGTGCAGCGCGTCGAGGCACATGAGCTCGGCGAGCTCCAGGTAGTCGACGATGCGGTTGGCCTTCTCCAGCGACTGGTTGAACTCCTCGCCGGTGCCGGGCACCTTGATCCGTCGCCAGAACTCCTCGCGGATCTGCGGGATCCGCTCCAGCGCCTTGCGCAGCCCGGAGTCCGTGCGGGCCATGCCGCAGAACTCCCACATCAGTTCCCCGAGTTCGCGGTGGAAGGAGTCGGGGGTGCGGTCACCGTCGACGGCGAGGAGCAGGTTGAGGCGGTCCTCGGTCTCGGCCACCACCTCCTGGACCACCGGGTGTTCGGCGGTCACCGCGTCCTGGTGCGGGTTGCGCGCCAGGTAGTCGTTGATGGTGGCCGGCAGCACGAAGTAGCCGTCGGCCAGGCCCTGCATGAGCGCGGACGCGCCGAGCCGGTTGGCTCCGTGGTCGGAGAAGTTGGCCTCGCCGATGGCGAACAGGCCCGGGACGGTGGTCTGGAGGTCGTAGTCGACCCACAGGCCGCCCATCGTGTAGTGCACGGCCGGGTAGATCCGCATCGGCACCTCGTACGGATCCTCGTCGGTGATCCGCTGGTACATGTCGAAGAGGTTGCCGTACTTCGCCTCGACGGCCCCCCGGCCCATCCGCCGGATCGCGTCGGCGAAGTCCAGGTAGACGCCCTGCCCTGCGGGACCGACTCCCCTGCCCTCGTCGCAGACGTTCTTCGCGGCGCGGGAGGCGATGTCGCGCGGGACCAGGTTGCCGAAGGACGGGTAGATGCGCTCCAGGTAGTAGTCGCGCTCGTCCTCGGGGATCCTGTTCGGCGGGCGGTCGTCGCCCTTGGCCTTCGGCACCCAGATCCGGCCGTCGTTGCGCAGCGACTCGCTCATCAGGGTGAGCTTGGACTGGTGGTCGCCGGTGCGCGGGATGCAGGTCGGGTGGATCTGGGTGAAGCAGGGGTTGGCGAAGTGGGCGCCGCGCCGGTGCGCCCGCCACACGGCGGTCGCGTTGGAGTTCATGGCGTTCGTGGACAGGTAGAAGACGTTGCCGTAGCCGCCGCTCGCCAGGACGACCGCGTCCGCGAAGTACGCGGAGATCTTCCCGGTGATCAGGTCGCGGGCCACGATCCCGCGGGCCCGGCCGTCGACGACGATCAGGTCGAGCATCTCCGTGCGCGGGTGCATCTCCACGTTCCCCGCGGCGATCTGCCGGGACAGCGCCTGGTAGGCGCCGAGGAGGAGCTGCTGGCCCGTCTGGCCGCGGGCGTAGAACGTGCGGGAGACCTGGACGCCGCCGAAGGAGCGGGTGTCGAGCAGGCCGCCGTACTCGCGGGCGAAGGGCACGCCCTGCGCCACGCACTGGTCGATGATCTCGACGGAGATCTGCGCGAGCCGGTGCACGTTGGACTCGCGGGCGCGGAAGTCGCCGCCCTTGACGGTGTCGTAGAACAGCCGGTGGATCGAGTCGCCGTCGTTGCGGTAGTTCTTCGCCGCGTTGATGCCGCCCTGCGCGGCGATCGAGTGGGCGCGGCGCGGGGAGTCCTGATAGCAGAACTGGACGACGTGGTAGCCCTGTTCGGCGAGGGTGGCGCCCGCGGAGCCGCCCGCGAGGCCGGTGCCGACGACGATGATCGTGTGCTTGCGCCGGTTGGCGGGGTTGACCAGTTTGGCCTCGAAGCGGCGCTTGTCCCAGCGCTCGTGGACCGGGCCGGACGGGGCCTTGGTGTCGACGACCGGATCCCCGGTCGTGTAGTCGGTGTACTCCGAAGAAGCAGTCATGGTCAGCTCACCACTCCGGTCATGACGCCCACGGGTACGGCGATGAAGCCGGCCGTGAGCAGCAGCGCGAGGACGTTGGCGATGGTCTTCAGGGCGCGGTCGCGGGTGCGGCTGCCGACGCCGAAGGTCTGGGCGGCGCTCCAGAAGCCGTGCCGGATGTGCAGGCCGAGCGCGAGCATCGCGACGATGTAGATGACGTTGCCGTACCAGGTGGAGAAGGTGTCCACCACGTTCTGGTACGGGTGGCCCTCCTGGAAGCCGCCGCTGTGCACGGTGCCGGTGGTCAGGTCCAGGACGTGCCAGACGATGAACAGGCCGAGGATGATCCCGCCCCAGCGCATGGTGCGCGTGGCGTAGCTCGCCCGCGGCTTCTTGTGCACGTACGTGCTGGGGCGCGCCCTGATGTCGCGGCGGCTGAGCTGGTACGCGGAGGTGGCGTGGGCGACCACGGCGGCGACGAGGACGATCCGGATCAGCCAGAGTGTCCACTCGTAGTGCATGAAGGGTTCGCCGACGGTGCGCAGCCAGTGCCCGTAGTGGTTGAACTCCCCGGCACCGAAGAAGATCTTCAGGTTGCCGATCACATGGGCGACCAGGTACAGCAGCATGATCACACCGCTGACGGCCATCACCGTCTTCTTGCCGACGGAGCTGTCCCACACGGTGCGCGCCATGGACGGCCGTCGGTCCGTCCGCGTTGCCAGAGCCATGTCACAGCACGCTAGGGCCGAAGAGGCCGATCGGTCCAAGACATGGTCCGGCTTGTTTCCATAGGCCAGGACTATGGTGGCGCCATGCAGTTCCAGCAGCTTCAGTACTTCGTCGCCGTCGCCGAGACCCGGCACTTCACCCGGGCCGCCGAGCTGGTCCATGTCGCACAGCCGTCCCTGTCGCAGCAGATCAAGGCGCTGGAGCGGGAGCTGGGCGCGGATCTGTTCCTGCGCGCCCGGGGCAACATCACGCTCACCGACGCGGGCGAGGCGCTGCTGCCTCTGGCCCGGCGGATCCTCGCGGACGCGGACACCGCCCGGCACGAGGTGCAGGAGCTGGTGCAGCTGCGGCGGGGCCGGGTGCGGCTGGGCGCCACGCCGAGCCTGTGCACCGGCCTGCTGCCGGACGTCCTGCGCGCCTTCCACGACCGCTATCCGGGCGTCCAGCTGCTCATCGAGGAGGGCGGCTCGCACGACCTGGTGCGGGGGCTGGCCCGGGGCGCCCTGGACCTCGCCCTGGTCGTACTGCCGCTGCCGACGCCCGCGCCCGCGCTGACCACGGTGGAGCTGCTGCGGGAGGATCTCGTGGTGGTGTCCTCACCGGAGGCGCCGGCACCCGGCCGGGGCAGCCGGGTCGTGCGCATCGCGGATCTGGAGGGCGAGCGTCTGGTGATGTTCCGGCACGGCTACGACCTGAGGGAGCTGACCGTCGCGGCGTGTCGCTCCGCCGGGTTCGAGCCGGACTTCGCGGTGGAGGGGGGTGAGATGGACGCGGTCCTCGGATTTGTCCGCGCCGGGCTGGGTGTCGCGGTCGTCCCGCGCATGGTCGCTGCGCGGACCGGGCGTGGTCTGCGGGTGACTCCGTTGGCTCGGCCGGGGTTGCATCGGACCATTGCGTTGGCTCACCGGAGTGATGTGGCTCCGCCTCGGGCTGCGCGGGAGTTGCAGCGGATGTTGCTTGAGCGGTGAGCGGTGGTTTTCGCCCGGATGCGTCTGCCTCGTAAGCGCCGTTCGGGAGTGCGGGTGCGCGGGGGCCGGTCGCGCAGTTCCCCGCGCCCCTTGTGGGGGGCTGCCCCCCCCACACACCCCCAGCGTCAACCCGTCGCGTCCACCAACGCCAAGTCGTGCAGCCTCTCCGGTGGGCCCGGCCTCGCGTAGTACCAGCCCTGGGCCGTGTCGCAGCCCAGTATGCGGAGTTGTTCGGCTTGGGCGCCGGTTTCCACCCCCTCGACGGTGACCGCGAGGTCGAGGCTGTGGGCCAGGGTGACGATGCCCTCGACGATCTTCAGGTCGACGGGGTCGGCCGGGAACTGCTGCATGCCCTGGGTGAAGGAGCGGTCCAGTTTGAGGATGCTCACCGGGAGGCGGCGCAGGTTGGCGAGGTTGGAGTAGCCGGTGCCGAAGTCGTCCAGGGCGATGTCGACGCCCATCTCGGCGAGCCGGTGCAGGGGTTTGAGGAGGTCGTCGTCGGCGCCGATCAGTGCCGACTCGGTGACTTCCAGGCACAGGGCGCTCGGGGCGACGCCCGTACGTTCGAGGATGTCCACGGTGTCCTGGACCAGGCCGGGATGGCTGAGCTGGCAGGGTGACAGGTTGACGTTGATGCGCAGGGGTCCGGCGGTCGTCTCTTCGCCGTAGCGTTCTCGCCATTCGCGCGCCTGCCGGATGGACTCCTCCAGGACCCAGCGGCCGAGCGGGACGATCAGGCCTGTGTGCTCGGCGAGCGGGATGAAGCGGTCGGGGCCGAGGACGCCGTGCTGCGGGTGCAGCCAGCGGACGAGTGCCTCGGCACCGCGCACGCTGCCGTCGCCGAGGTGGACCAGGGGCTGGTACTCGATGAAGAACTCGCCGCGTTCCAGTGCCGTGGGGAGGGCCGTGGTGAGGCCGTGGCGGGTGATGGCGCGGGCGTCGGCCTCCGGGTCGGCGAGTTCGGAGCGGTTGCCGCCCGCCGACTTGGCCCGGTACATGGTGATGTCCGCGCTGCGCAGGACCTCCGCGGCGGTGCGCTCGCCGGCCGGGCCCTCGACGATGCCGAGGCTGCCGCGCACCAGCAGGTCGCGGCCGTCGATGCTGATGGGCGTGACGAGCGCGTTCATGATGCGCTCGGCGAGTTCGTCGACCTCGCGCTCGGTGCCGGGGCCGGTGGTCAGCGCCACGAACTCGTCGCCGCCGAGCCGGGCGACCATCTCGCCGGGCGCGGTCGCGCAGGACTGCAGCCGGTCGGCGACCTCCACCAGCAGCCGGTCGCCGGCCGCATGGCCGAGGCTGTCGTTGACGGTCTTGAAGCCGTCCAGGTCGAGGTAGCACAGGCCGAAGCGCTGGCCCTCGCCGGCGCCCAGGGCCTTCTCCAGGCGCTCGAAGAACAGGGTGCGGTTGGGCAGGCCGGTGAGTGCGTCGTGCGTGGCCTCGTAGCGCAGCCGGAGGTTGAGCAGGCGGCGCTCGGTGGTGTCCTCCATGAGGGCCAGCTGGTACTGGGGGTTGCCGTCGGCGTCGCGCAGCAGGGAGACGGTCAGGTTGGTCCACAGGACCGTGCCGTCGGGGCGGTTGAAGGCCTTCTCCACGTGGTAGTGCTCGCGCTCGCCGCGCACCAGCTCGTCGTAGAGCCGCCAGGTCTGGGGCGCGTCCTCGGGGTGGGTCCACTCCATGACGTTGCGGCCGCGCACGGTCTGCTCGGAGCCGCCGAACATGCGCAGCAGCGCCTCGTTGACCTGGAGCACGTGCCCGTCCAGGTCGGCGATGCCGATACCTATGGCTGCGCCCTCGAAGACCGCCCGGAAGCGGGCCTCACTGGCGTGCAGGGCCTGCGCCACCACGCCCTGGGCCTGCAACGCGGCCTGGGCGATGGCCTCCTGCTCCGCGAGGGTGCGCTGGCGCAGGGCCTGCGCGTACCCGGCGGCCATCGCGTGCTGCAACCGCGAGGAGCGCATGCGCAGTTCGTCCTGCGGGCCGTCCCCGCCGCAGTAGAGGACGAGGTAGGCGTCGATGCAGTCCAGGGTGCGGGTGAGCGCTTCGGGGTCGGTGCAGTGCGCCTCGACCAGCGCCGCGCCGATCGCCTTGGCCTCCTCGGCCTCGAAGCTGCGGGCCCGCAGGAGGTTGCTCAACCGGCGTGCGAGCGGACGGAGTTGTTCCTCGAACTCCACCCGGGTCAACGACGTGGAGGTGACCGGGAAGACCGCCCGGCCCCAGATCGTCGTCAGCCGGCGCAGTCTGTCCTCCGGCCCGTCCGGCTCGGCGCTCACGCCGTACGCCCCACGCCGGCGAACCCGGAGAAGGCATAGGGATCCTCGTCCTCCGGCGCTGACTCGGGGCGCCAGTGCGGCATCTGCACCAGTCCGGGTTCCACCATGTCGTACCCCTCGAAGAACCGCGCGATCTCCTCGCGCGAGCGCATGATCAGCGGGTTGCGAATGTCCTTGTATACGTCCACCGCACCCTCGGCCCGCTCCGCGGGCAACGGGATTCCCTCGTACGAGGCATGGGTGAGGATCAGCAGGCTGCCGGGCGCGAGTGCCTCGCGCAGCTCGGCCACCGCACCGTAGGGGTCGTCCGCGTCTTCCACGAAGTGCAGTATGGCAACGAGGAGCAGGGCCACTGGCCGATTCGGGTCGATGAGGCGCTCCAGTTGGGGGCTGGAGAGGATCTCCTGGGGCTTGCGCAGGTCGGCCGCGACCACATCCGCGTCCTCGTTCCCCTCCAGCACCGCCTGGCTGTGCGCGACCGCCACCGGATCGTGGTCGACGTAGACGACGCGGGCGCCCGGTACGGCGGCCTGGGCGACCTCGTGGACGTTGCCGAAGGTCGGGATGCCGGAGCCGATGTCGAGGAACTGGGTGATGCCCTCCTCGGCCGCGAAGCGCACGGCGCGGCGCATGAACGCCCGGTTGGCCTGCATGATCTTCGGCAGGCCCGGCATGAACTCCATCGCCTTGCGGGCCGCCTCTCGGTCGACCTCGAAATTGTGCGAACCGCCCAGGTAGAAGTCGTAGATACGCGAAACGCTCGGCACCGAGATGTCGATGCTTCGGGGGGCCCAGGCGGGACGCTCCATGTATCTCTCCAAGGCGTAGACGGCAGGCACAAGCGATCCGGTGTTCGAGCAGAGGCTACTGATCGCCCGCCAAAGGAGCGACCCGAACCGGAAATTGACGGTCCGTTCCCGGTCACTGCCTGCGGCAAGTGCCCAACCGACCCCGCTGCGTGACGGCTCCTGGGCAGAACAGCGGCCCGCGGAACACAACGATCCGCCCCCTCCGTGCGGTGCGGAGGGGGCGGATCTTCGGTCACGCGCCGGTGGGCGGGGCGATCGACCCTGGGGAGGTGATCTCTTACTTGCCCGGCGCGCCGACCGGCTTGCCGTCGGGCGAGACGGCGTACCAGGTGCCGCCCACGCCCTGACCGTTGGTGTCCCCGGGCGCCTTGTCCCCGGAGAAGGTGTAGATGGGCCAGCAGTTGACGGTCATCTGCTTCGCCCCGTCGGGCCGGGTGAAGCCCATCAGGCCCTTCTTCTTCACGCCCTCGGTGTTCTCGGCCTTGACCGGGGCGACCGCGGGCCACTTCTCCAGGCAGGCACCGGTGCAGTTCGAGACGGGCTTCGGCCAGGCCTCGTCCTTCATGAAGCGGTAGACCGTCATGCCGTTCTTGTCGACGACGATGTCGCCCAGCTTCGGGTCCTTGCGCACGGACAGCCCGGGCAGGGAGGACAGCGAAGCCTTCTTGCCGTTGGGGGCGAGCGCGAACCACTTGCCGCCCACGCCCTGGCCGTTGACGTCACCGGAGTTGACGTCCTTGGCGTAGCGGTAGGCGGGCCAGCCGCCGATGGTCAGCTGCTTGGTGCCGTCGGGCCGGGTGACCTCGCCGAGGAGCGCCTTGTCGATGCCGGCGCCGGCGGTGGCGTCGTCGGCGGGCACCGGCGGCCAGGTGGTGGCGCAGTCGCCCTCGCAGTTCGACTTGGGCGGATTGGCCGTGTCCTTGTCGAACCGGTACAGGGTGAGGCCGGAGCCGTCCGTCAGCACATTGCCCAGGTCGGGGTTGCCGGCCACGGTCAGCTTGCCCGCGGGGGCGGCCGGGGTCGGGGAGCCGGAGGCCTGGTTGCCGTCGGCGCCGTATCCGTTGCCCGCGCCGGTGCCGGTTCCGGCGCCCGGGTTGCCGTAGTCACCCGCCGCGGCGGTGGCTCCCACGTTCTGGGCCGCCGAGGCCGGGGTGGTGCTGTTGTCCTGACCGCACGCCGTCGTCAGCGCCAGCACCGAGGCTGCCGTAGCCACCAGTGAGGCGGTCCGCCAGGAGGTCTTCATCCTCAACTCCCAAAAATCGCCTGGATATTGCAGCGCCTGCTGCGCCGCCGCACGGCCATGGGTACGCAGCGAAGGGGCGGGAGCGTTCAACCGGGGCGAGAAATTCTTTCCGGAACCTGTGACGGGTCCCGTGTCCGGGGAGTCGCACGGACGCACATATCGGCCAGTCATGCATTTTCCCCCTGTCAAACAATTGATCGCCTTTTATCACCCCTTCGGACCAATCCCGGCGCACACCGGAGTGAGACCGCGCTGCGGGCCTCATGATCTCCGTCGTGCATGGACCCGAAGTGACCCGATGTGCGCCTGCCACACGGGTGTTGGCCCTGTTTGCCCTGACCTGGACCCTGGTGGGCTGCCCGGCCGGGAGCGCGTCGGCCGATGCCTGCGCGTCCGCCTCGACGGGCCCGGACGGCACGGTGGCGGTGGCCGTGGCGGGAGGCGGCGACCGCTGGCCGACTCCCCCGCCGTGCCCGAAGCCCACCCCGCCACCGTGCCCGCCCACACCGACCCCGACGCCCACGCCGACACCCACCCCCACCCCCACGCCGAAGCCGACGCCGACACCCGAGCCGACGCCCAAGCCGCGGCCGGCACACACGCCGAAGGCCCCGCCGAGACCGACACCGCGGCCGCCCGCCCGGCCCGCCCCGGCACCGCCCGCGCCTCCGCCGGCCCCGGCACCGAAGCCCACCCCGTCGCCCAGGTCCCACCCGCGGGCCTCCGTGACCCCGGTGAGCTACCCGGCGTACCACCCCAGGCCCACCGGCCGCCCCGCTCCCGAGCACACCTCGCCGGTCGTCTACGTCCTGCTCATCACCGTTCCCGCGATCGTCGCGGTCGCGGCGCTGCGCCCGCGCTGACCCGTCGCCGCTCACTTCTGGAGGTACCTGTTGTCGGATTGGCTTGTTCTCGTCCTCGCGATGCTGGGGGCCTGTGCCGTGGTGGTGGTCATCACCGTCGTACGGCACAAGCGGGCTCCCGACGACGAGGATCCCAGCGAGACCCCGGACGTCATCGAGTACATGACGATGTGGATCGGCGTCGTGTACGCCATCGTCCTGGGCCTGGCCATCGCGGGCGTGTGGGAGGCGCGCAGTGCCGCCCAGGATCATGTGCAGGCCGAGGCCCAGGCGCTGCACGAGATCTCCGAGCGGGTGCGGGTCTATCCGCCGGACGTCCGTGACCGCATTCGGGACGATGTCAACGCCTATGTCGGACACGTCGTGACCATCGAGTGGAAGACGATGAAGGACCATGAGAAGGTCACCGACCGCGGCACCGAACTGCTGGCCAAGCTCCGCCGCGATGTGACGGACTATCAGCCGAAGAACGACTTCGAGGCGCAGGCCTACCAGCCGCTGCTGGACCAGATGGCCGCCGCCGACCAGGCACGCAACGCGCGCGCCGACTCCACCGGGGCGACGATGCCGCCCGTGGTGTGGTGGGGGCTGCTCGCCGGGGCGGTCGTCACCGTCTGCATGGTCTTCGCGCTGCAGATCCGGCGCACCCGGCGCGAGCTGGTCCTCGCGGGCCTGTTCTCCGCGACCATCGCCTTCATGCTCTTCCTCATCTGGGACTTCGACGCCCCCTACAGCCGGGGCATCACGGCGACCGCCGGACCGTTCCTCAATCTGTTCCCGAACATCAAGGGATAGCCGCACGCGGGCCGCAGAACTTCGCCCCGGCTCCCGCAAGGGGGCCGGGGCGAAGGCCTGTCCAGGTGCGAGGCGGTCCGGCGGGGATCCGGGGCCCCGGTCAGACCCGCTTCTCGTACCGGCGGCGCAGCCAGGCCACACCACCCCCGACCACCGCCGAGGCCACCAGACCGCTGCCGATGGCCATGTCGGCCCGGGTGGCACCGCTGGCGATGCTGCCGCCGAATCCACCCTGGACGGCGCCGAGCACGGTGAAGGCCGCCGGGCGGGTCAGGGTGCGGCCGTTGCAGTTGACCGTGATGTCGTAGCGGCCGGGACGGGCGTCGGGGTCGACCGTGGCGATGCCTCGCGAGGTGTCGTTGCCGACCGGAAACAGCTGGGTGGAGCGGAAGGCACGCGAGGACGCGAAGCCGCCGCGGCAGCCGTCCACGGTGATGGCGAGCCGGCCACCGGCGGCGATCACGGTCGGACTGACGGCGATGCTGCGCGGGTTTCCCTCGCGACGGCCTTCGAAGTCGTCGCCCCGGCCGAAGTCGTCGTCCCGGTCGCCCCGTCCGTTGTCGTGGCCCCGTCCGTTGTTGTCGCCCCGTCCATTGTTGTTGCCCCGACCGTTGTTGCCCTGATTTCCCGGGCCGAAGTTGTTGCCCCGACCGAAGTTGTCGCACCGGCCGTTGTCGTTCCGGCCGAAGTTGTCGCCCCGTCCGTTGTTGTTGCCCTGGCAGAAGTTGCCGTTGCCGTTGCCGAACCCGTTTCCGAGGCCGTTTCCGAAGCCGGGCCCGATGTTGCCGGTACCCGGGACTGTGATGACGGTCTCCGATCCGCCTCCGCTGCCCATGCCGTCCGCGACGGCCACAGGGGCGGCCGGCCCGAGCGCGGCGACCGCTGCGCACGCGGCCGCCAGGGCACGTTGGTTTCGCATGTGAACCTCCGCGGGAGGCACCCCGGGTTCCGTACCCGGTCTATCGGCGAGAAAGCACCTCCCGACTGCACCCTCGGACGCGCGGAACACGCCCGCATGTCGAGAATGGTCCGTCCTGGTGAGCGGACGCGCCGCCGAAAAACCTGACAATCGTATATTGCTGCAGGTCACGGACCGTCAGAAAAATCCTCTCGGTGGCAACTCGTATGGCGCACCGACAGGGTGACGGACCACCCGTTCGCCCGCCGACCCCACCGCCGATCGAATTCAGGGGATTTATCTTATTCTCATGAGAATGTCTGCGTCCGAGCTGGCCGAGTTGGCCGAAGAGGAGGAGCTGCGGAGGAAGCGCGCCCCTTGGGGCGTGGTGGCGCTCGTTCTGCTGACCGGCCTGGCGCTCATTCGGAACGGGTCGGGCGAGTTCGACGTCGGACCGCCGCAGCCCGCGTCGGCGGCGGCAGCGGACAGCGTCGCCACCCCGAGCACGTTCGCGGGCGTCCCCGCCGCACTGCCGTTCTCCGCGGCCGACCGGGTCCGGATCCCCGCGATCCAGGTCGATGCGCCCGTCATTCCCGTCGGCCTGGACACGCAGGGCTGGGTCGGCGCTCCGCCGCCGGAAGACCCCAACCTGGCGGGCTGGTTCACCGGTACGGTCTCCCCCGGGGAGAAGGGCACCGCGATCATCGTCGGCCATGTCGACACCAAGAAGGGTCCCGCCGTGTTCTACGGCCTCGGCTCCCTGCAGAAGGGCGCCCGCGTCGACGTCCTGCGCAAGGACGGCAGGACCGCGGTGTTCGAGATCTACGGCGTCGAGGTCTTCGCCAAGAACAGCTTCCCGAGCGACCGTGTGTACGGCTCGAAGGGCACACCGGAACTCCGCGTGATCACCTGCGGCGGCGGCTTCTCGAAGCAGAACGGCTACGACGGGAACGTCGTCGTCTTCGCCCGCCTGGTCGCGGTCAGCTGAGCTGCCGTCACCGGGCGGGCGAGCGCCCTCACACGAGGCGGCGCGGCGGCACGGTGAGGTGGTAGCCGGAGTCGATCAGATACGGCAGGTACTCGCGGATCGCGCGGACGCTCTGCGAGCGGTCGCCCCCGGCGTCGTGGGAGAGCACCACGACGCCGGGGGCGGCGCCGGCCTCCACCCGGTCGACGATGGTGCGCGTGCCGGGCTCGTCCCAGTCGGTGGTGTCGAGGGTCCAGGCCATCGGCTCCATGCCCATCTTGGCGCCCAGTTGGAAGGCCGCGCGGTTCCAGGCGCCGTAGGGTGCGCGGAACCACTGGGGGCGCAGCCCGTAGGTGTCCTCGATGACGTCGCTGGTCCGCTCCATCTCGGACCGGATCTCCCCGCGGTCGAGGGTGGTCAGCAGCGGGTGCGTCCAGGTGTGGTTGCCGACGACATGCCCCTCGTCGGCCATCCGCGCGAGCAGTTCCCTGTTCTGGACCACGCACTCCCCGCAGACGAAGAACATCGCCCGTACGCCGTACTTGGCGAGGGTGTCCAGGATGTGCGGGGTGTAGGCCGGGTGGGGGCCGTCGTCGAACGTCAGCATCATCTGCCGGCCGCGTGCGGAGATCCGCAGGATGGGTTCGTGACGCACCTTCAGTCTGCGCGGTGCGGCGCGTGGCGGGCCGTACCCGGTGAGCGGCTGGAGCCGATAGGAGGAGGGCTTGAGCGCCTCGCGCGCCTGCGGGCCGGCCAGGGAAGCCCCGCTGCGCGCCGGGTCGTCGCCCTCCGCCATGACGACTCCCGCGGTGCCCGCGGCCCCCAGGGCGACGGCCGAGGCGAGCAGCAGCCGGCGCCGCGTGAACAACTGATCCTTCTGCATGACTCATCAGTCGCCCGCCCGGCCTCCGGCGCCCCACACCGACACCGGTGCGGCGGCACGAATGCACTCGGTCGGCTCAGCACCGGGCACATGTGTGAACAGCCGACCGGGATCATCAACGGCGGCGGACCAGCGGAAACGGCAGGGTCTCCCGGATCGTCAGGCCCGTGAGGAACATGACGAGGCGGTCGACGCCGATGCCGAGCCCGCCGGTCGGGGGCATCGCGTATTCGAGGGCGTCGAGGAAGTCCTCGTCGAGTTCCATGGCCTCGGGGTCGCCGCCGGCGGCCAGCAGGGACTGTTCGGTGAGCCGGCGGCGCTGTTCGACAGGGTCGGTCAGCTCGGAGTAGGCGGTACCGAGTTCGGTGCCGAAGGCGACGAGGTCCCAGCGCTCGGCGAGCCGCGGGTCGGTGCGGTGCTGCCGGGTGAGCGGGGAGACGTCGGTCGGGAAGTCCTTGTAGAAGGTGGGGAGTCGGGTGTGTTCCTCCACCAGGCGCTCGTACATCTCCAGGACCACGTCACCGGGGCCGTCGTCGGCGGTGTACGGGACCCCGGCCCGGTCGCACAGCCGGTGCAGCCGCAGCAGCTCGGTGCCGGGGCCGATCTCCTCGTCCAGCGCTTCGGAGAGCGCCCCGTAGACGGTCTTGACCGGCCACTGCCCGGAGATGTCGTACGCGCGGCCGTCCTTGCGGGCGACCGGGGAGCCGAATGCGGCGGTCGCGGCGCCCTGGATCAGCTCGCGGGTCAGATCGAGCATCACGTCGTAGTCGGCGTACGCCTGGTAGGCCTCCAACATCGTGAACTCGGGGTTGTGCTTGTAGGAGATGCCTTCGTTGCGGAAGGTGCGGCCCAGCTCGAAGACCTTCTCCAGGCCGCCGACGCACAGCCGTTTCAGGTACAGCTCCGGGGCGATGCGCAGGTACAGGTCGAGGTCGTAGGCGTTGATGTGGGTGGTGAAGGGGCGGGCGTGGGCGCCGCCGTGGATCTGCTGGAGCATCGGGGTCTCGACCTCCAGGAAGCCGCGGTCCAGCAGGCCCTGGCGCAGGGCCTGTACGGCGGTGGAGCGGGCGCGGATCACCTGGCGGGCGTCGGGGCTGGTGACCAGGTCGAGGTAGCGGCGGCGGACCCTGGCCTCCGGGTCTGCGAGGCCGTGGCGCTTGTCGGGCAGCGGGCGCAGGCACTTGCCGGTCAGCTGCCAGGAGGTGACGAAGACGGTGGGCTCGCCCTTGTCGCTCAGGCCCGCGCGGCCGGTGGCGGTGATCTGGTCGCCGATGTCGGTGCCGGCCCGGAAGCGGTCGAGGGCGGGGCCGGAGCCGTCGCGGGTGAGGGCCAGTTGGTGGTCCCCCGACCAGTCGCGCAGGACGACGAAGACGATGCCGCCGAAGTCGCGGACCAGCATGATGCGGCCGGCCACGGTGACGTCCTGGCCCTGCGGGACGTCGGCGAGGGCGTGCGTGGGGGCGGGCACGCCGACCGGGTACGGGTCGGTGCCGGCGGCGCGCAGGCGGTCGAGGGTGCGGTGGCGGACGCGAACCTGGTCGGGCAGGCCCGCGTCCGGGGCGGCGGGCCCGGCCTCGCCCCCTCCGTCGAGGCCGAGCGCCGTCAGGGACGGCAGGCCCTCGGTGGTGGCGGGCCGCTGCCCCGTCTTCGGGTGCCCCTTTCCCCAGAGTGTGCGCAGGGAAGGTACGGAGACGAATCCCTCGGCGATGCCGGAGGCGAGGCCGATCCGGGCGAGGGAGGCGGTCTCGGCGTAGCAGATGAAGCGCGGGTACCACTCCGGCTGGTACTTGGCGTTGGAGCGGTAGAGGGCCTCCAGCTGCCACCAGCGGGAGAAGAACAGCAGCAGCCGGCGCCAGAGCCTGAGGACGGGGCCGGCGCCGATGCGGGCGCCCTCCTCGAAGACGGACCGGAAGACGGCGAAGTTCAGCGAGATCCTGTGCACGCCCAGTTTCGGCGCGACCGCGCACAGTTCGGCGACCATGAACTCCATGACCCCGTTGGGGGCGGCGCGGTCACGGCGCATCAGGTCAAGGGAGACGCCGTCGCGGCCCCAGGGGACGAAGGAGAGCAGGGCGAGCAGCTTGCCGTCCTCGCCGAGAGCCTCGACGAGGAGGCAGTCGCCGTCGGCCGGGTCGCCGAGGCGGTCCAGGGCCATGGAGAAGCCGCGTTCGGTCTCGGTGTCGCGCCAGGCGTCGGCCTTGTCGATCACCTCCTCCATCTCCGTGTCGGTGAGGGCGGAGTGGCGTCGGATGCGGCAGTGGGCGCCGGTGCGGCGGACGCGGTGCACGGCCTGGCGGGTGACGCGCATGTCGCGGCCGTTCAGATCGAAGCCTGGGACGTGCAGGATCGCCTCGTCGCCGAGCTGGAGGGCGCCGAGTCCGGCGCGGGCGTAGGCGCGGGCGCCGTCCTCGGAGGCGCCCATCACGGCGGGCGCCCAGGCGTGCCGGCGGGCCACGTCCAGCCAGGCGGCGATGGCGTGCGGCCAGGCCTCCAGGTCGCCGACGGGGTCGCCGCTGGCGAGGCACACACCGGCTTCGACGCGGTAGGTGACGGCGGCCTTGCCGCTGGAGGAGAAGACGACGGCCTTGTCGCGGCGGGTGGCGAAGTAGCCGAGCGAGTCCCGCTCGCCGTAGGCCGCCAGCAGGGCGCGGATGCGTGCCTCCTCGTCGTCGTGGAGGGCCGCCTCCAGGCGCTGCGAGCGGAACAGCGTGGCGGCCGCGTTCAGCAGGGCGAACGCGCCGAACAGGCCGAGCAGGAAGGTGACCCGGCGCGGGGGGCGGCCGTCGAAGGAGCTGTTGGCCACCAGTCCACCGCACACCCGGTCGGCCGCCCAGGCCAGGTGCTGGCTCTGCGGGAGGGTGCCCGGGAACAGCGAGACCAGGCCCCAGCCGGCCAGGATCGCCACGACGAGGCCGGCCGCCAGCACGCCCAGCGCGCGCCAGACGGCGCCACGGCGGGAGGCGGCGTAGAACTCCTTGCGAGCCACCACCAGCAGGAGCAGCAGCAGGCCGCACAGCACGAGGGACGGCAGCGACTCGGTGTACTGGCCGAGGGCCACGCCGAGGATGTCGCTGAGGACCACCAGGCTCAGATAGACGACGACCAGCCACCAGGCGACCTTCTTGCGGGCGCCGGTGGCGGCGGCCAGCAGGAACAGGAAGACGGCGTAGGCCAGGTTGGCGCTGATGGGGACCAGCAGCAGGTCGAGGGCATGGACCACCGGGCGCAGGACACGGCGCAGCGGGGCGATGAACGCGAGCAGGGCGCACAGCAGGCCCAGCGCGGCGAAGAAGGCCGCGAACGCCTCCGGCACCCAGCCGAGCCGTCCGCCGGCGCGCGGGCGTACCGGGCCCGCGGCATCCCTCCGTGCGGCCGGCCCGGCGGTGGCAGTCATGGTTCCGACTGTAGGAAGGGGGCGCGCGGCTCGCCCGTCGAGCGGGGCCGGGTCTCGGCTGGAAGCGCCGGTTCCGATAGCCTCGGGATGTGACGGAGCAGCACGAACAGCACGCGCACCAGTTCGAGCGGGGCACGGACGGACCCAAGGTCATCGTGGTCGGGGTGGACGGCTCCGACTCCTCGCTGCGGGCGGCCGCGTACGCGGGCGGTCTGGCCCGGCGGCAGCATGCGCTGCTGGCCGTGGTGTACGTGCAGCCGGTGCTCGCGGCCGGGGCCGCGCTCGGGGCACCGGTGGCGGAGACGACCGACGAGATCGCCGAGGACCTGGTCACCTACATCCGCGAGGCGGCCGAACGGGTCAAGGGGATGTTCGAGGTGCGCTGGGAGTTCCACACCTTCCGCGGCGACCCCTACAACGGCCTGGTGAAGGCGGCCGACGAACTCATGGCGGACGCGGTGGTCGTGGGCGCCTCGGAACAGGCCGGCCACCGGATCATCGGCTCGGTCGCCGTGCGTCTGGTGAAGGCGGGGCGCTGGCCGGTGACGGTCGTGCCGTAGCCTGGAACACCCCCGGACGACCGCCTTGCCTGACCGCCCCTGCCCCGCCATTACGGCCTGATCCGCCGGACAGGCCCTCCCGGGTCGGCGGGCCGCAGGCCTGCCGCGCCGGTGCGCTCGGGTCGCGGTTCGGTGCCGCCGACCGCGCGGATGCCCAGGGCTGAGTCCGGGACGCGGCCGGCGCCCACCCCGGCCTCGCCGCGCTGTGCGCCTGCCTGACCCACCGGCTGCCCGCCCGGCCCGCGGCCCGGATCCGGACACCGCCCTGGGCCGAGCCCCGCACACCCGTGCGTGGCGTCTTCCGTCGGTGACTCCGCTGAGCCATCATGATCCGCCGTCAGCCGTTTGCCGTCGGCGAAGAGGTGAGGCGCATGGCCAAGCTCCGTCTGGGTGAAGGAATTCTCCGCCGCAAACCCATCGAGCACATCGAGGACACCGAAATCAGCGAGGGCCCTCGGCTGGACAAGTCGCTCGGGCTGTGGCAGCTCACCGCGATCGGCGTGGGCGGCATCATCGGCGCGGGCATCTTCGCGCTGGCCGGGGCCGTGGCCAACCAGACGGCCGGGCCCGCGGTGCTGGTGTCGTTCCTCATCGCCGGTGTGGCGAGTGCCTGTGCGGCGCTGTCGTACGCCGAGTTCGCCGGGCTGATCCCGAAGGCGGGCTCGGCGTACACGTACGGCTACGCGGTGCTCGGCGAGTTCGCGGGCTGGTTCATCGGCTGGGACCTGCTGCTGGAGTACACGGCGATCGTCGCCGTGGTCGCCATCGGCATCTCCGGCTACTTCGGCTTCCTGGTCGAGGAGATGGGCGCGAACGTGCCCGCCTGGATGCTGGGCGCGCCCAGCACCGGGCACGGGCACAAGGTGGACCTGTTCGCGGCCGTGCTGTGCCTGCTGATCGCCTGGCTGCTCAACCTGGGCATCCGCAGCGCGGCGCGCTTCGAGACGCTCGTGGTCGTGCTGAAGGTGCTGGTGGTGCTGCTGGTGATCGGGGTGGGCGTGTTCCACATCAACAGCGCGAACTACCACCCGTTCTTCCCGTTCGGCATCAGCGGGGCGTTCACCGGTGCGGCGACCGTGTTCTTCGCCGTGTTCGGTTACGACGCCATGTCGACCGCGGCCGAGGAGTCCAAGGACGCGCAGCGGCACATGCCGAAGGCGATCATCTACTCGCTGGCGATCTCGATGGTGTTGTACGTGGCGGCCTGCCTGGTGCTGACCGGCATGCAGCACTACACGGAGATCGACCCGGAGAGCGGCTTCTCCTCGGCGTTCAAGTCGGTGGGGCTGAACAAGCTCGCGGACCTGATCGCGGTGGGCGCCATCATCGGCATCCTCACGGTGATGTTCACGTTCATGCTGGGCGTGACCCGGGTGTGGTTCTCGATGTCCCGGGACGGGCTGCTGCCCCCGTGGTTCGCCAAGACGCACCCGACCCGGCACGTGCCGACCCGTGTGACGTGGATCGTCGGGGTGGCCTCGGCCCTCATCGCCGGGTTCCTGCCGATCGGCGAGGCGGCCGAGCTGACCAACATCGGCATCCTGCTGGCGTTCGTCGTGGTGTGCACGGCGGTGATCGTGCTGCGCTACCGGCAGCCGGACCTGCCGCGCTCCTTCCGCACCCCGTGGCTGCCGTTCGTGCCCGCGGTGGGTGTGGTCTTCTCGATCTGGCTGATCACGTTCCTGCAATGGCAGACCTGGGTGCGGTTCGCCGTGTGGTTCGTGATCGGCTGCGTGATCTACTTCGGCTACTCCTACCGCCGTTCGGCGCTGGCCGAACAGACTCCCGCCGCGTGATCACTCCGCCATGACCAGCCCGTCGGCGGCGGCCCCGCGGCTGAGGACGACGTCCCTGATGCGGTCGCGCACCCCTTCCAGCTCGGCGCCGTCGGCGATCGCCTTGTTGAGGTCCAGGACCCGGCCTGCGTCGAGGTCGTACATCTGCGGGACGAACTCGGCCTTGGTGACCCGCCAGCGGTCGCCGGGCCGGGCGGGCCGGGCGAAGGTGAAGCGGCCGATCGTGGACTCGTTGCCACGCGAGTCCTGCACGCCCTTGTCGTTGTACATCGCGCCGGCGATCTGGTCGCCCAGGCCGTAGATCACCCAGGTGCCGTTGACCTTCTCGTACGCCTGCGGGACATGGGCGTGGCTGCCGAGGATCAGGTCGATGTCGGGGCGGCCGTTGGTCTGCGAGGCGGTGAGGCGCCTGGCGAGGCCGAGCTGGAACTGGTCGGGGGCGTCCTGCCACTCGGTGCCCCAGTGCACGGAGACGACGACCACGTCGGCGCCGGCCAGCCGGGCGGCGCGGGCGTCGGAGATCATCCGGTTCGCGTCGATCGGGTTGACCGCCCAGGGCTGACCGGCCGGCAGCGGCAGGCCCTTGGTGCCGTAGGTGTACGCCAGGTGCGCGACCCTGGCCGGGCCCGCCTGGAACATCGTGACCGAGCGGGCCTCGGCCTCGGTGCGGGCGGTTCCGGCGTGCCGGAGGCCGGCCCGGTCCATGGCGTCCAGGGTGCGCCGGATGCCGGCCGCGCCGTCGTCCAGGGCGTGGTCTGCGGCGGTGGAGCAGCCGTCGTAGCCGGTCGCGGCGAGGCCCAGGGCGATCTGCGGCGGGGACTTGAAGACCGGAGAGTCGGTGTAGTGGCCGTCGGCGCCGTAGACGGTGTCCAGGTGGCACAGCGCCAGATCCGCGCGGCGGACGGCGGGTTCGACGTCGGAGAGCATCGGGCGGAAGTCGTAGCCGTTGCCGCCGGCGTCGAAGCCCGCCCGCTCGACGACGGAGGTGTGCGGCAGCACGTCGCCGGTGGCGACGAGGGTGAAGTCGCGGGCGACGGCCGGCGCCGGGTGGCCAGGGGCGACGGCCTTCTGCCACTGCCACTGGTGGTTCTGGCAGGCGGCCCCGGCGGCGAGGAGGGCGGTCAGTGCCAGCGCCACCTGATGCCTGCGTGCGATCATCTGCTCACCCCAGGATCGTTTCTTCAGACGTGCTAGAGGCGGACGTCGTATTTACAGACAAAGTTGTTACGGGCATATGGGTATGAATCCGGCTCTTCGCGCAAACAATCCGGGCGCCCGAATTAGCCCATTCGGTACCTCCCAGCGCGGTCGCGAACCGCTCGTGCGACCGTTCGCCGACGCGATCGGACCGTCCGTCGCAGGGCCGTGTGCGCCCCCTGTCGCCCGGCGGCGCCCTGCGCTGGCATACGGCCATGACGGCCGGAACCTCATTTCCCCCCGGGACGACGACCGCCGAGCACGAGCTGGCCGAACTCCAGCGCGCACACGGCGGCACCCTCTTCGCGCTGCTGCTGCGGCTGAGCGACGGGGACCGGCAGCGCGCCGAGGACCTGGTGCAGGAGACCCTGGTGCGCGCCTGGCAGCACCCCGAGGCCCTGCACGCGGACGACTTCGACTCCGTGCGCCCCTGGCTGCTGACCGTCGCCCGGCGGCTCGCGATCGACGCGCGGCGGGCCCGCCAGGCGCGGCCGCCGGAGGTCGGCGACGAGGTGCCCGAGAACGCGCGGGTGACCGCCGACCACGCCGAGCGGGCCGCCGCGATGCTCGATGTCCGGGAGGCTGTGAAGACACTCACGCCGGAACACCGTGACGTCCTGGTACTCGTGTATTTCCGCGGGGCGAGTGTGGCGGAGGCGGCGCAAACCCTGGGGATTCCACCCGGTACCGTGAAGTCCCGCGCGTACTACGCGCTGCGCGCCCTGCGCCGGGTCCTTCCGGGTTACGCGGCCGACCTGCGGTGAAACCGAAGGCTGGGTCAAACCTCGGTAAAGCGCCTTGCTGTGACCCCCGTTCGGGCAATCAGCTGTCCTCATCCGTGTTCCGGACGGGGGCCCGGTCCGGGGAATGCGGGCGACACGCACGCACCGGAGGAAGGCAGGAAGGGATGCTGCACAGAGGTCACGAGAGCACGGACGGCAGCGGTGAACTCGCCGTCCCCATGGCCTGGTTGTACGCCGAGTACATCGCCGACGAGCTGCTGCGCACCGGCGATCTCATGCCGCCGACGTCCTTCGAGTTCCGGGCCGGCCGGGACGCGCTGGCGCTGACCGTCTTCCTCTCCGACACCGACGGCGAGCTGTCCGGCATCCGGGTGGTCTCGCAGCTGGAGACCTGGCTGTCGCTGACGGCGTACGACCAGCCGTGGCAGGAGTGGGTGCGCGCACGGATGGCCGAGCTGGCCCGCGAGGAGGCCGAGTCCGGCACGCCCTCGCCCGACCTGGCCCTGGCGGCCGAGGCCTGGCGCTGGCTGGAGGAGACCGAGCTGCTCGCCCCCGACCTGGACGCGGTGCCGGGCGGCGGTGCGGTGTACGGCGAGGACGACGGGCCGAAGGTGTGGACCCCGGCCTGGCGGCTCGGGCTGCCCCTCGGGCATCTGGCCATCCATCTTTTTTGAGCCGACCGGAAATCCGACCAATCCGCGGGCCGCGCGGCTCCGAATCTCTTGGTCACGATTCGGTGCGCGCCTTGAGTGATTCGGTGGTCCGCTGCGTACGGGTGGGAGCAAGGAGTAATCCCACCCACACCCATAGGCACGAGGATTCGGCATGAGGTCCCTGGAAAGGCATCGCGACGTCGGCGCGTACGCGCTCGGCGTGCTGGACGAGGCGGAGGCCTTCCGCTTCGAGGACCACCTCATGGAGTGCCCTCAGTGCGCGGCACAGGTGACCGAATTCGGCCCCGCGGCACGGCAGTTGATGCTGTACCGGCGGGCCACGCCGCGCTTCGTGCACCCCATGGCCCAGCCCGGTCCCCGCTTGCTGGACCGGCTCCTGGGCGAACTCTCCCACCGGCACCGGGCACGGCGCCGCCGCTTCCTGTACGGTCTGGCCGCCTCGGTGGTGCTGGCCGTGGCCGGACCGGGGATCATGGTGTACGCCACGCACGACAGGCCGTCCGCCCAGGTCACCGCGGCGACCGACCCCGGCACCGGGGTGTGGGCGCAGGTCACCGCCGAGGACGGGGACAACGGCAGCGTGATGCGCCTGGAGGTGAAGGACGGCTCCGGGCCCCACACCTGCCGGCTCGTCGTCGTCGGCCACGACGGCTCGGAGCAGATCGTCTCCGGCTGGACCGTGGGCGCCCACGACACCGGCATGACCACGACCATGGCGAGCTCCACGATGCACCCGGACCAGATCGACCGCTACGAGGTGCGCACCGCGGACGGACAGCGGCTGGTGTCGCTCGACGCCGGCTGACTATCTCGTTGAAGCGACAATCACCTTGCCCGGCAACGGATTTGCCACCCCGCAGCCGTGGGCTGAGACTGTAGACGAAGACGCGGAGCCGTCGACGGAACGCTCCGTGCCGCCCCTCAGAGCACGATCGAAGGGGCTGATCCGGTGGAAGACCAAGTGCTGATCCGCCTCTCCGAAGAGGGAGCGGAAGCCGAGCGCGTGGAGCAGTTGACCGGCTATCTGCGTGACGAGTTGCTCACACTCCGCGCGGTGGACGACGTCCGGGCGGTCCCCGCGGGAGCGACGCCACCCGGCGCGCGCGGCGTGGACGTCGCGCTGGTCGGCTCCCTGCTGGTGGACCTGAGCAAGTCCCTCACGGGGCTGGGGCAAGTGGTGAACGCGTTGCGTGACTGGCTGGGCCACTTCGGTGACCGCTGTCCGTCGCTGACCCTGACGATGGGCGGGGACACCCTGGAGATCTCGTCGGCGACGGACGAGCAGGTGTCCCAGGCGATAGGCATCTTCGTCGCGAAGCACTCCGCCGCGGGGATCTAGACATGGGCGAGTTCCGGCATGCGCTGATCATCGCCAACGACACGTACGAGGATCAGGGCCTGAAGAAGCTGAGAGCGCCCGGGCACGATGCCGACGCCCTCTCCAGAGTCCTGCACCATCCGCAGATCGGCGACTTCGAGGTGGATGTCCTGCGGAACGGGTCGGCGCAGGACATGCTGAGGCACATCGAGGGCTTCTTCAAGGACCGCCGCCGTGACGACATGCTGGTGCTGCACTTCTCCTGCCACGGGATCAAGAACGAATCGGGCGAACTGTACTTCGCCGCCAGGGACACCGAGCACCGCTTGCTCGAGGCCACGGGAGTCTCGGCCGAATTCGTCCGCCGGTGCATGCTCCGCACGCGGGCGGGCTGCACCGCGCTGTTCCTCGACTGCTGCTACGGAGGCGCCTTCTCCCGTGGGGCGTCCGTGAAGGCTTCACGGGACATGAACGTCCTCGAGCACTTCGCGGGCGAGAAGCCGAGCGGGGGGCGTGGCTGGGCCGTCATCACGGCATCGAACTCGATGGAGTACGCCTTCGAGGGCGACGAACTCACCGAGGGCAGCGGCGCGGGACCTTCGGTGTTCACCCATGCGGTGGTGGAGGGCCTGGAGACCGGTGACGCCGACCTCGACCACGACGGTGAGGTCTCCCTCGACGACCTGTACGACTACGTCCACGGGAAGGTGCTCGACCGGAACCCGCACCAGACCCCGAGCAAGACCGTCCAGATGCAGGGACGGATGCAGCTGGCCCACAGCCCGCACCACCGCATCATCCCGATCAGGCCCCCGGACCGGGTGATCGGCGCTCTGCACAGCAGCGACGAATTCGCCCGCCGTGGCGCCGTCCGGGACCTGCACGCCCGCATGCACAGCGAGAAGCTCTCCGTCGCCGAAGGAGCGCGCCAGGCCTTGGAGACCGTGGTCCGCGACGACACCGGGCAGGTCGCGGAGGAGGCGCTCGGCGCCGTGCACGACGCCCGCCTCAAGCCCTCCCCGACCCGCCTGGACTTCGGCCGGGTGCCCCGGGGCGCCTTGGTGCCACAGCAGTACGTGACCCTGCACGGCATCCCCTTGGCCCGCCACTTCGAGGCCCAGGCCACGGGCAGGTGGCTACGGGTCGAGAAGTCGGCGGACGGTCTGGCCGTCGGTGTCGACACGTCCGCCGAAGGGCGTCTGACGGGCGACATCAGGCTGAAGGGGGTCGCCGGCGAAGCCGTGGTGCACGTCGAGGCCGAGGTGGTGCCGCCGGGCCGGGACCGGACGTTCGCGGACGACGGCCGCAAGGGGACGGTCAGAACACCGGAGGCCAGCCCCGTGCGTGCGCCCGCCCTGGCGACAGCAGCCCTGGGGCTCGCCGTCACCTCGGTGATCACGGTGGTCCTGGCCGTCGTGGCGGCAGCGCAGGCCGTGAACGGCCGGCGTCTGGCCGGGACGCTGGGCAACTTCGAGGACTACGCCCACGCCTTCGGACTGCTCCCGCCCCTCGTCGTCTCCCTGATCACCTCAGTCGCCGCGCTCGTCCTGTGCGCCCTGGCCCGGCACGATCTGAGCGCGCGCCGCAGGCGCTACACGCAAGGGGTGAAGAGCGCCACGCGCGGCCTCCTCGCAACGGCGAAGGTCTGCGCGGTCCCGGTCGTCGTCCTGGCCGCGCTCATGAGCATCGCCTACCCCATCGTGAGCAACCAGTGGTGAGCGCGGGCCCGGCTATTTCAGCAGGCGCGACATCCGGCGATCGGCCAGCGGCTTGCCGCCCGTCTGGCAGGTGGGGCAGTACTGGAGCGAGGAGTCGCTGAAGGAGACCTCGCGGATGGTGTCGCCACAGACCGGGCAGGGCTCGCCGGTGCGGCCGTGGACGCGCAGACCGCTCTTCTTCTCCGCCTTCAGGCGTCCCGCGGCAAGCCCCCGGGAGCGCTCGACCGCCTCGGTGAGGGTGGTGCGCAGCGCCGCGTAGAGCCGCTCGGTCTCCTCGGCGGTCAGGGACGCGGCGAGTTTGAACGGGGACATCTTCGCGGCGTGCAGGATCTCGTCGCTGTAGGCGTTGCCGACGCCGGCGATCAGGCTCTGGTCGCGCAGGGCGCCCTTGATCTGGCGCCGCTCGTCCTGCAGCAGGGCGGCGAGGCGGTCCGCGTCGAAGTCCGCTGCGAGCGGGTCGGGGCCGAGGCGGGCCACGCCGGGCACGTCCTGCGGGTCGTGGACGATGTAGACGGCGAGCTTCTTCTGGGTGCCGGCCTCGGTGAGGTCGAAGCCCGCGCCGGTCTCCAGGGCCGCGCGCAGGGCGAGGGGGCCCTTTCCGGGGCGCGGCGGGCCGTCCGGGAGCCGGTCCTTCCACTGCAGCCAGCCCGCGCGGGCCAGGTGGGTGACGAGGTGCAGGCCGCTGTTCCCCACGATGTCGAGGAACTTGCCGTACCGGTGCACGGCGGTGACCTCGCTGCCCTCGAACGCGCCGACCGGAGGGTCGTACGTCTTCAGGACGCTGATGGCGACGGGCAGCACCCGCACGACCTCGTGGCCGACCAGGTTCTCGGTCAGGAAGTCCTTGAGGGCTTCCACCTCGGGGAGTTCCGGCATATGTCCAGAGTGCCATCCGGGGCTGACATCGCCCGGCAGCGGTTCAGGTCCGGGCCCGTGCCTCTTGGGCCCGTGCCTCTTCTGGCATCCGGAACTCGCACCACACGGCCTTTCCGCCGCCGCGCGCCTCCACTCCCCACACGTCGGCGAGCCGGTCGACCAGGAGCAGTCCGCGCCCGGAGACGCCGTCCACCCCGGCGTCGCGGCGGCGCGGCAGGGCGCTGGAGGAGTCCTCGACCTCGACCCGCAGCCTGCTGCCGCTGCCCTCGAGGACCCGCAGGGTGACGATCGCGGCGCCCTCGGTGTGGATCAGGGCGTTGGTGATGAGCTCGTCCGCGACCAGCTCGATGTCGTCGGCCCGGTCCCGGGCGCCCCAGGAGCGGACCGCGGCGCGGATCATGTGCCGGGACTGGGTGAGGGCCTCGGGGTCGCCGGGGGCCACGTGCTGCTGGAGCCGGCCGCCGGACCGTTGGGCCTCCGGGGCGCGGCGGCGCAGCAGGAGCAGCGCCACATCGTCGTCGCCGCCGCGCGCCTCGGCCACCTCGATCAGCTGATCGGCGAGGTCGCACACCTCGTCCGGGCCCTCGGCGATCAGGGTGGCCAGGGACCGCATTCCGTCGTCGAGGTCGGTGCCGGGCTGTTCGACCAGGCCGTCGGTGCACAGCAGCAGGGTGTGGCCGGGGTCGAGTTCGAGGGTGGCGACGGGGTACTCCAGCCGGGCGAACTCGGCGGAGAGGCCGAGTGGCAGCCCGCCCTCGACCGGGACCCGGACGCAGGTGCCGTCGGCGTGCCGGATCAGCGGGTCGATGTGTCCGGCCCGGACCACCTGGACGACGCCGGTGGACAGGTCGGCCTCCGCGTACAGGCAGGTGGCGAAGCGGTCGGTGTCGAGTTCGCGCAGGAACACGGAGGCGCGGGCCATCACGGTGGCCGGGGTGTGTCCCTCGGCGGCGTAGGCGCGCAGCACGATGCGCAGCTGGCCCATCACGGCCGCCGCGTGCGTGTCGTGGCCCTGTACGTCGCCGATGACCGCGCCGACCCGGCCGCCGGGCAGCGGGATCAGGTCGTACCAGTCGCCGCCGATGTCCCGGCCGAGGGCGCCCCCGGCGGTGGCGGCGCGGTAGCGGACGGCGACGTCGGCGCCGCGGACGCTCGGGATGGTGCGGGGCAGCATCGCCTGCTGGAGGCCCTGGGCGAGGTCCTTCTCCTGCTCGTAGAGCATGGCCCGCTGCAGGCTCTGCGCGATGCTGCTGCCGAGGGCGACGAGCACGTTGCGCTCCTCCGGCGTGAAGCCGCGCCGGTCGTTGTAGAGCAGGCCCATGGCGCCGATCGGGCGGGCCTGGGCGATCAGCGGCAGATAGGCGGCGGAGGTGATGTGCAGGTCCGTGATGTGCGGCCACAGGATGGGAAAGCGCTCGGCGAAGTCCTCCGGGGACTCGATGTAGCAGGGGCTGAGGGTGCGCACGGCCTCGCTCATCGGGTAGGGCTCGTCGATCCGGGTGATGCGGGTGCCGGGTACGAAGCTGCCTGCGGGGCCCTCGGCGACCAGCCGGATGCGGCCGGCCTCGAGCAGGCCCAGGACCAGGCTGGTGGAGCCGAGGAGGGTCAGGCCGTGGGTGTCGGTGACGACGTCGATGACGTCCTGGACGGTGCGGGCGTGGGCGAGAGCGGCCGTGGCGATCTGGACGACGTTGGTCTGCTCGCGCCGGGCGGCGTCCTGGGCGGCCGCATCCCGGCGCTCCGCGCGTTCGCCGAGTTCCTCGGTGGCGTCCCGGACGATCCCGATGATCCGGCGGGGACGGCCCGTCTCGTCGCGTCGTATGGAGCCCTGGGTGTGGGTCCAGCGCAGGGTGCCGTCGCGGCGGCGGACGCGGAAGTACGCGCCGTAGTTCTCCCGGCCGTCCTTGATGGCCTGGCTCACCAGGAGGTCGAGGCGGTGGCCCTCCGCAGGGGGCACGCGCAGGGACAGGCTCTCGGGGCGGCCGTCGTACTCGTCGGGGCGCAGGTCGAAGATCTCGTGCGCCTGGGCGTCCATGGTGAACAGACCGGTGTCCAGGTCCCAGTCGAAGCTGCCCATGCGGTTGAGCGCGAGGATCGGATCCGGGTGGGCGGGCCAGTCCTGCGGGAGTGACAGGGCACTCGCTCCCCGATCAGCCATGGGGCCACCTTGCCAGGATTTGTCCGATTCTTCGAGTGGGGCGAAGGGCGGCTCCAGGTCAGCCTCCCAGGGCGTCGACGGGGCTGTCGACCATGGTGGCGCCATCGGGCGGGTCGTCGATGAGGTCCGGTTGGTCGTCGGGGGTCAGACCGCCGCCGCCGGGCAGGTCGGGGATCTCCGGGACGGTGGGCGGGCCGATCCCGTCGGCGATGTCCGGCAGCGTCTGCGGATCGGTGACGAGGGACCATTCCGGAGGTGTCTGCGAATCGGCGACGAGGGCCTGCCGCGGCAGGCAGCCGGCGAGGCCGCCCGCCGACGGGGCCGCACAGCCCGTGCCGGTCCGGCCGGCGGCGGCCGGGTCGTCCCCGCTCGGCACCGGGCTGCGCCCTGCCGGGGAGCTGCCCGGCAGGGCACCGTCCGGGCTGAGCCGCCCGGTGGGCGCGGGTTCCGTGGCGGGCGGGGGAACGGTGCCGATGGGGGGCGGGGGCGGGGTGCCGGCCGGGAATGGAGGCACGGTGCCGAAGGGGGGTGGCGGTGCAGCACTGGCGGGAGGCAAGGTCGCGGTTCCGACGCCGAGCGGAGGCGCAGTACCGACGGCGGGCGCAGGCACGGTTCCGGCGGGAGACGAGGTCGCGGTACCGACGGAAAGCGGAGGCGCGGCACCGGCGGAGGACGGCGGCGCGCTGCCGGCGGAGGACGGAGGCGTGGTACCGCTGGGGGACGGGGTCGCCCACACGGGTGCCGGTACGACACGGTCGCGCCGGACGTCGCCACCGACACGGCGTTCGATCCAGGTCTGAGAGGCCGCGTCGACGATCGTGATGCCGGTGACGGCCCGGGGCGCCGGGGTCACCGTGATCACCTCGGCGGGCTGGTATCCGGACCATGGGGTGCCGCGGGTGCCGAGCGAACCGGGGAGCGGCTCGGGCGGCGAGAGCGGGTTGCCGCAGACGCAGCGGACGCGGGGCACGCCCCGGTTGTCGACGAGGACGGCGGTGCCGGCCTGGAGGACGGACTGGAAGCGGGCCGACTGCCGACCCTGGTAGGCGTGGCTCGTGACGCTGGTGTCGACGCGGAGCACGACCGGGGTCAGGCCGCGCAGATAGCCGGGGAGCGACGCGCTGGTGATGCCCGCCGCCCGGGCGAAGGCGTCCTCCCTGTCCGGGTCGGCGGCCAGGCGGCCGATCTGCCGCTCGACGTCGCAGACGGAGACGTGCACGGTGCCGCCGTACAGACCGGGGGTCGCGCCGGAGAGGGTGCGCAGCGACGTCGGCGGCGCGGGGGCCCGGGCGACGGGCTGTCCCGACGGCGTTGCCCGGGTGGCGGGCGCCGTGGTGGCCGTGGAGTCGGTGAACGGGGCGGGGCCCGGGGCCGCCATGGGCAGCAGGACGACGTGGGGTTGGGGACGGACCTCCCGCACCGTGTTGCCGACGCAGGCGGCGACGAGGAACGCCGCACAGAGCGCGCAGGCCATGACGATGGCACCGGCGGGTATCCGTCGGGGTCTTCGCACCGCGTTCTCCCGCATCATCTCGGCGCACGATTCATTCGCTATTGTCTGCTTCGTTCGCCGGGATCACGCAAACGGAACCGGGCAATACGCTCAGTGACAGGGCTTTCCGGCGCCGAGGGGGCACCATCGACACGGCGGCCACAATGGAGGCAGGAGCGCACAGCCGTGGACTGGTTCACCGCACCCGAGTACTGGCTGAGCCGGCTGGTCTTCCAGCGGGCTCTGGCCGCCGTGTACCTCGTCGCGTTCCTGACGGCCGCGCTGCAGTTCCGGGCGCTGCTGGGCGAGCGCGGGATACTGCCCATCCCCCACTTCACCGCCCGGGCGCCGTTCAAACGGACTCCCAGCCTGTTCCATCTGCACTACTCGGACCGCTTCTTCGCCGCCTGCGCCTGGGCGGGCTGCGCGGTGTCGGCGGCCCTGCTCGCCGGAGCGGACTCGCTGCTGCCGCTGTGGGCCGGCATCCTGCTGTGGCTGGTGCCGTGGGCGCTGTATCTGTCGATCGTCAACGTGGGCCAGACCTGGTACGCCTTCGGCTGGGAGTCCCTGCTGCTCGAGGTCGGCTTCCTGGCCGCCTTCGTGGGAAACGAGCGGGTCGCACCGCCCGTCGTGGTGCTGTTCCTGCTGCGCTGGATCCTGTTCCGGGTCGAGTTCGGCGCCGGCCTGATCAAGATCCGCGGGGACGCGTGCTGGCGGAAGCTGACGTGCCTGTACTACCACCACGAGACCCAGCCGATGCCGGGCCCGCTGAGCTGGTTCTTCCACCATCTGCCGAAGCCGCTGCACCGGGTGGAGGTCGCGGCGAACCACTTCACCCAACTGGTCGTGCCCGTCCTGCTGTTCACCCCGCACCCGATCGCCACGGCCGCCGCCGCGCTGATGATCGTCACCCAGCTGTGGCTGGTGCTGAGCGGCAACTTCTCCTGGCTGAACTGGATCACCATCGTGCTGGCCCTGTCCGTGCTCCGGGTGCCCGCCACGGCACCGTCCGTGCCCGCGGCGCCGCTCTGGTACGAGGTCCTGGTGCTCGCGGTCGCCGCGCTGCTGGTCTCCCTGAGTTACCACCCGGTGCGGAACATGATCTCCCGGCGCCAGATCATGAACCGCTCCTTCGACCCGCTGCACCTGGTGAACACCTACGGCGCGTTCGGCACCGTCAGCCGGACCCGCTACGAGGTGGTGGTCGAGGGCACGCTGGACGACATGCCGCGGGCGGACGCGGACTGGCGGGAGTACGAGTTCAAGGGCAAACCCGGCGATCCCCGGCACTGGCCGCGCCAGTTCGCGCCCTACCACCTGCGCCTGGACTGGCTGATGTGGTTCGCCGCACTGTCCCCCGCCTACGCCGGCGAGTGGTTCGGAGGCCTGATGGAGCGGCTGCTGGAGAACGACCGCGACACCTTGAAGCTGCTGCGCCGCTCCCCCTTCCCACCGGACACCCCGCCCCGCTACATCCGCGCCCGCCTCTTCCGCTACCGCTACACCACCTGGCGGGAGCTGCGGGAGACGGGGGCGTGCTGGGAGCGGGTGTACGTGCGGGAGTACCTGCCGCCCACACGGCTGGCGGTGGTGGCCGAGCGATCGTGACCGGCCGGTGTCGCGTTCGAGCGGCCCTCTCTCAGAGCCCGTAGACACGCGTGGCGGTCCGCTCGAACACCTCCGCGCGCTCCTCGTTGCTCAGGCCGCTCGTCAACTGACGTGCATTGTCTGCGACTTGCGGGTAGGAGGCCGCCAGCGTGCAGACCGGCCAGTCGGAGCCGAACATCAGGCGGTCGGGGCCGAAGGTCTCCAGGGCGAGGTCGGTGTAGGGGCGGAGGCCGGCGGTCGTCCAGGAGGCGGGGTCGGCTTCGGTGACCAGGCCGGATAGTTTGGCGACCGTGTTGGGGAGGGCGGCCAGGGCGCGCAGGGCCGTCGCCCACGGTTCGCGTTCTCCCGAGGCGATGGGCGGCTTGCCCAAGTGGTCGAGGACGAAGGTGAGGTGGGGCAGGTTCGCGGCCGCCTTGACACAGGCCGGGAGCTGGTGGGGCAGGACCACGAGGTCGTAGACCAGGCCGGCCTCGGCCACGGCGGCCAGGCCCCGCTGGACGTCGGCCCGCAGCAGCCACTCCGGGTCGGGCTCGCCCTGGACCTGGTGGCGGATGCCCTTGAGGAAGGAGCCGCCCGGGAGTGCGCGCAGGCGTGCCAGTTCGGCGGCGATGTCGGGCCGGGTGAGGTCGGTCCAGCCGACCACGCCCGCGACGAGGTCGTGGCCGGCGGCCAGGGCCAGGAACTCGGGCGTCTCCTCGGGGACGGTGACCGTCTGGACCAGAACGGTGCGGTCCACACCGGCCGCGCGGGCCTCGGGTTCGAGGTCGGTGAGGGTGAAGTTCCGCCGCAGTGGCCGGAGTTGGGGGCCGCGGATCCAGTCCTGGTCGCGCACCGACAGGTCCCATACGTGGTGGTGGGCGTCGACCGTCACGGCAGCTCCCAGACGACGGGCAGCCCGGCGTCCGCGCCGCTCTGCGCGTAGTCGTGCACGACATCGAGCAGCTCGGCCATCCGGGCCTGCCAGGAGACGTTGACCGGCAGCTGTTCGAGTACGGCGAGGAGGCGGCCGTAGTCCTCGCAGTCCAGGAGGTGGAACAGGTCGGTCCCTCCCCCACGCTCGGCTTCGCTCGCGCGGGGGGACCCCCACCGCCAGATGGTCCAAGAAGTGGCTCCGGCGGCGCGGATGGCGTCGGTGAGTTCCTTCGGGACCTCGCGGTGGGCCGCCTCGTAGTCGGCGATGCGGTCGGCACGGACCTTGGTGTGCAGGGCGACTCTCATGACGGCTCCTCGGGGGGCAGCAGACCGGTCTCGCGCAGCTCCTGCCAGCAGGCGGCAGGGACCGGGGTCTCGAACTGGTCGGCGCAGTCGTGCACTTCGGCTGCGGAGCGGGCCCCGGCCAGGACGCTCGCGACGGCCGGGTGCGCGGCACAGAAGGCCAGGGCGACCGCGCGGAGGGTGACGCCGTGCCGGTCGGCGACGGCCTTCAGCCGCAGGGCGCGCTCCAGCAAGCCCCGTGGTGCGCGAGTGTAGTTGTACGTCGACTGCGGCGTCGGGTCCGCCAGCAGGCCCGAGTTGAAGGCGCCGCCGATCACGGCCGACACGCCGCGCGCGGCGGCCTCGGGCAGCAGCTCGGCCGCCGCGCTCTGGTCGAGCAGGGTGTACCGGCCGGCGCAGAGCACCACGTCCACGTCCGTGTCGCGGACGAACCGGGTGAGCATCGCCGCCTGGTTCATGCCTGCGCCGATCGCGCCGACGAGCCCCTCCGAGCGGAGCTTCTCCAGGGCCGGGTAGCCCTCGCGGAAGGCCTGCTCGGCGTGGTCGTCGGGGTCGTGGAGGTAGACGACGTCGACGCGGTCGAGGCCGAGCCGTTCCAGGCTCGCCTCCAGGGTGCGACGGATGCCGTCGGCGCTGAAGTCCCAGACGCGGCGCAGGGTGGCGGGTACGGCGAAGCCGTTCGCCAGGTCGTCTCCGGTGCCGTCCGCGGGTTCCAGGCGGCGGCCGACCTTCGTGGAGACCGTGTAGGCGGCGCGGTCGTACGCGCGCAGGGCCGCGCCGAGGCGCCTCTCGGACAGGCCGAGGCCGTAGTGGGGCGCGGTGTCGAAGGAGCGGATGCCCCGCTGCCAGGCGGCCCGTACCGCGTCGTACGCCTGCTCGTCGTCCAGCGGGGTGTAGAGGTTGCCGATCCCGGCGGCGCCGAAGCCCAGCGGGCTGACCTGGACGCCGCTGCGGCCCAGGCGGTTCACCGGCCCGCCGGGCGCAGCCTGAGGCCCTGCATGCCGCCGTCGACGGCGAGGGCGGTGCCGGTGGTGGCGCCGGAGAGAGGGCTGGCCAGGTAGGCGATGGCGCCCGCGACTTCGGCCGCCGAGACGAGGCGGCCGGTGGGCTGGCGGCCTTCCAGGGCGGCGCGCTCGGCGGCGGGGTCGGGGGTCGCGTCCAGCAGCCGGCCGACCCACGGGGTGTCCGCCGTACCGGGGTTGACACAGTTGACGCGGATGCCCTCGCGGACGTGGTCGGCGGCCATGGCCAGGGTCAGGGAGTACACGGCACCCTTGGTGGCGCTGTACAGGGCGCGCTGCGGCAGGCCCGCGGTGGCGGCGATGGAGCAGGTGTTGACGATCGCCGCGTGTGCGGAGCGGCGCAGGTGCGGGAGGGCGGCGCGGGCGGTGCGGACCATGCCGAGGACGTTGACGTCGAAGACGCGCCGCCACTCCTCGTCGTCGTTGTCCTCGACGGTGCCCTGGGCGCCGATGCCGGCGTTGTTGATCAGTATGTCGAGACCGCCCAGGGCCTCGACGGCCCGCTCCACGGCCGTACGCACCGAGCTGTCGTCGCCGACGTCGGCCCGGAAGGCCAGGAGCGGCTCGTCCACCGAGGACGGGTCCAGGTCGAGCACGGCGACCTGGGCGCCGCGTTCGGCGAGGAGGCCGGCGGTGGCCCGGCCGATCCCGGAGGCGCCGCCGGTGACCAGGGCCCTGAGGCCCTCGAAGTCGGTCATGCCGCCTGTCCCTTCTGGGTGTCGGGGTCGGCGGCCCAGAAGGTGCCGCCGGGGAAGGTGTACCGCGCGATGGACTCCGGGCGCATGGCGGCCGAGAATCCGGGCGCCGTGGGGGCCGTGTAGTGGCCGTCGCGGATCACCACGGGGGTGAGGAAGTGCTCGTGGAGGTGGTCGACGTACTCGATGACGCGGTCCTCGGCGGTGCCGGAGACGGCCAGGTAGTCGAACATCGACAGGTGCTGGACGAGTTCGCACAGGCCGACCCCGCCGGCGTGCGGGCAGACGGGCACGCCGAACTTGGCGGCGAGCAGCAGGATGGCGAGGTTTTCGTTGACCCCGCCGACGCGGGCGGCGTCGATCTGCACGATGTCGAGGGCGCCCGCCTGGAGCATCTGCTTGAACACGATGCGGTTGTGGACGTGTTCGCCGGTGGCGACTTTGACAGGTGTGACCGCGCGGCGGATCGCCGCGTGGCCGAGGACGTCGTCGGGGCTGGTGGGCTCCTCGATCCAGTACGGGTCGAACTCGGCGAGCGCCTTGGTCCAGGCGATCGCCTCGTCCACGTCCCAGCGCTGGTTGGCGTCGACGGCGAGCCGGACGTCCGGTCCGACGACCGCGCGGGCGACCCGGCAGCGCCGTACGTCGTCCGCCAGGTCGGCACCCACCTTGAGCTTGATCTGGCGGAAGCCGTCCGCGACGGCCTCGGCGGCGAGCCGGCTGAGCTTCTCGTCGTCGTAGCCGAGCCAGCCCGGGGAGGTCGTGTAGGCGGGGTAACCGCGCTCCAGCAGCCGGGCCCGGCGGTCCTCGGCGCCCTCCCTGCCGTGTCTGAGCAGGTCGAGGGCCTCATCGGGGGTGAGCGCGTCGGTGATGTAGCGGAAGTCGATCTGCCGGACCAGCCAGTCCGGTTCGGCGTCGGCGAGCAGGTGCCACAGCGGCTTGCCGGCCCGCCGGGCGGCGAGGTCCCAGACCGCGTTGACGACGGCTCCGATCGCCATGTGCATCACGCCCTTCTCCGGGCCCAGCCAGCGCAGCTGGCTGTCGGCGATCAGGTCCCGGAAGAGCGAGCCGGGGTCGGCACAGACCTCCTCCACGTCGCGGCCGAGCACATGGTCCCGCAGCGCGTCGATCGCGGCGACCTGGACGTCGTTGCCCCGCCCGATGGTGAAGGTGAACCCGTGGCCCTCGTGCCCGTCGGCGGCGTCCGTGCGCAGGACGACGTAGGCCGCCGAGTAGTCGGGGTCCGGGTTCATCGCGTCGGAGCCGTCCAGCTCGCGCGAGGTGGGGAAACGGATGTCGTGGGTGTCGACCGCGGTGATGCGGGCGGGGACCTGGGACACTGAAGTCCTTTCCGTCATGGGGCGGTTGGAGGATCGGATCAGTCCTGGGCCCGGCCCGTGGTCACGCGGGCGATCATCAGGGCGACGAGGATGATCCCGCCGTAGATGGCCTGGATCCAGAAGGACGGCACCTGCGCGAGGGTCAGCAGGTTCTGTACGACGCCGAGCAGAAGGACGCCGGTGAGGGCGCCGGCCATGGTGCCCTTGCCGCCGTCCAGGCTGATGCCGCCGATCACGGCCGCCGCGAACACGGTGAAGATCATGTTGTTGCCCTGGTTGGCGCTGATCGCGCCGACGTATCCGGTCTGCAGGAGGCCGCCCGCAGAAGCCAGCACGCCAGCCACCACGAACACGCCGAGCATCACGCGGTCGACGCGGATACCTGCCGCGCGGGCCGCGTCCGCGTTGCCGCCGATGGCGTACAGGGCGCGGCCGACGCGGTGGTAGCGCAGGACGAGACCGGTGACCGCGAAGGCGAGGGCGGCCAGCCACACGGACATCGGGACGCGCAGGAACGTCGTGGTGGCCAGGGTGAAGAACGCGTCGGGCATCCCGAACAGCGTCTTGCCCTTGGTGGCGCCGACCAGCAGCCCGCGCAGGACGATCAGCATCGCCAGGGTGACGATGAAGGCGTTGAGCTTGAACTTCACCACGAGGATGCCGTTGAAGGCACCGATCGCCGCGCCGACGACGAGGATCGCGATCAAGGCGAGCGCGGTGGGCCACTCGGTGCCCCAGCCGGACTGGGCGGCGGGCAGGACGAGCAGGGCGCCCACGGCGGGCGCGATGCCGACCACCGATTCGAGCGACAGGTCGAACTTCCCGGTGATCAGCACGAGCGACTCCGCGAGCACCACCATCGCCAGGGCCGCGGAGGCGCCCAGGATCGAGATGATGTTGCGCTCGGTGAGGAAGGAGTCGTTGACGAAGGCGCCGAGCACCATCAGCAGCAACAGGGCCGGAACCAGGGCGAGTTCGCGGGCCCGGCGGAGCAGGACCGCCTTGGCCGAGCGGGTGTCGGGGACCTTGACGGGCGTGAGCGGCGGGGCGGACTTGGTGTCAGCCATGGTCGATCCGTCAGCCATGGTCGATCCGTCAGCCATGGTCCACTCCTTCGATGGAGGCGATCAGCTCGTGGTCGTGCCAGCCCGCCGGGTGCTCGGCGACGATCCGGCCGTGGAAGAGGACGAGGACGCGGTCGCAGCGCCGCAGGTCGTCGAGGTCGTCGGAGACGACGAGCACTGCGGTGCCGTCCTCGCGGGCGCTGTCCATGCGGGCCAGCAGCGACTCCTTGGACTTCACGTCGACGCCCGCGGTGGGGTTGATCAGGACGAGCAGCCGCGGATCGGAGGCCAGGGCGCGGGCCATGACGACCTTCTGCGCGTTGCCGCCGGAGAGGTCGGAGACGGGCTGGTCGGGGCCCTCGGCGTGGATGTCCAGGCGTTCGATGAGGCCGGCGGCGACGGTGCGTCTGCGCCGGGTGCCGACGAAGCCGTACCGGCCCAGGCGGCCGAGGACGCTGAGGGTGGCGTTGTCGCCGACGGTCATCCCGGTCACGAGGCCCTGTTCGTGCCGGTCGCGGGGTACGCAGCCGACACCGGCCCCGAGAGCTGCCTGGACGTCCCCGAACGGGAGTCGGCGGCCGTCGAGCCGGGCCGTGCCGCTCGTCGGGGTGTGCAGTCCGGCGAGGGACTCGGCCAGCTCGATCTTCCCGCTGCCGCTGGAGCCGGCGAGTCCGACGACCTCGCCGTGGCGGACGGTGAGGTCGATGTCCTGGTACGACGGTGACGACAGCCCGTGGGCTTCGAGGGCGACCGGCGCGTCGTCGTCCACCGCGTCCCGCGCTGTCACCGCCTGCTCGGCGACGGTCTCCCCGGCCATGGCCTCCACCAGGGCCGCGCGCGGCAGTTCGGCGACGGGGGCCGTGGTGATCCAGCGGGCGTCGCGCAGTACGGTCACGGTCTGGCAGACCTCGTACACCTCCTGGAGGTGGTGCGAGATGAACAGGAAGGTGACCCCGGAGTCCTGCAGGGCACGCATCCGGCCGAACAGCCGCTCGATCTCCCGGTTGTCGAGCTGGGCGGTCGGCTCGTCGAGGACGATGAACCGCGCCCCGAAGCTCAACGCCCGGGCGATCTCCACCATTTGACGGTCCTCGACCCGGAGGTCGGCGGTGCGGGCCTCGGGGTCGACGTGCACGTCCCAGGTGGCGAGCAGCTCGGCGGCCTCGCTGCGCAGCCGGCGCCAGCTGATGAACCCCCGCTGGAGCTGCTGTCGGTTGATGAACAGGTTCTCGGCGACCGTCAACTCCGATACGACCGTGGGCTTCTGGTACACGCAGGCGACTTTGCGGCGCCAGGCGTCCCGGTCGGCGAGCGGGGGCGCGGGCTCGCCGTCGAGGCGAACCAGGCCCTCGTCGGGCGCCTGGAGTCCGGTCAGGACGTTGACCAGGGTCGACTTGCCGGCGCCGTTGCGGCCGACGAGCGCGTGAGACTCACCGGGCCGCACGGTGAGTCGGCCGTCGGCGAGGGCGACGGTGGGGCCGTACCGCTTGACGATGCCCTCTGCTTGGACCAGTGGCGTTGTCATTTGACCGTGTTGCCCCAGAGCTTCGGGTCGTCGACGTTCTCCTTGGTGACCAGGGGCGCGGGCAGCTGGTCCTCGAGGATGCCGCTGGGCAGCTTGACGATGGTCGAGCCGTGGTCGGTCGGCCCGGGCTTGAACGTCTTGCCCGCCATCGCCGCCTTGATGTAGTACATGCCGTACTTCGCGTAGGCGTCGGCCGGCTGGGAGACCGTGGCGTCGATCTCGCCCTTGCGGATGGCGTCGAACTCCTGCGGGATGCCGTCGTTGGAGACGATGGCGATGTGGCCCTGCTGCCCCGCCGCCTTCAGCATGTTCTTCGACTTCAGGGTCTGCAGCGTCGGCGCGAGGTACACGCCGCCCGCCTGCATATAGATGCCCTTGATGTCGGGGTTGGCGCCCAGCAGCGTGTCCAGCTTGGCGGCCGCGGTGTCGGACTCCCACTTGGCGGGGATCTCCAGCACCTTGAGCTTCGGGTACTTCTTCTTCACACAGGCCCGGAAGGCCTGGGAGCGGTCGCGGCCGTTGACCGAGGCGAGGTCGCCCATGATCTGTACGACCTTGCCGCTGGTGACGTGCTGCCCGAGGTAGTCGCAGGCCTTCTCGCCGTAGGCGACGTTGTCGGCGCGCACCACCATGGCGACCTCGCCCTTGTCGGGCGCGACGTCCACGGCGACGACGGGTACGCCCTTGCGTTCGGCCTGGTCGAGTCCCGCCTGGATGGCAGCGCTGTCGAGAGGAGCGACCACCAGCCCCTTCACGCCCTGGTTGAGTTCGTTGTTGATGTCGGTGATCTGCTGCGAGGGGTCGCTGTTGGAGTTGACCGTCTTCAGCGCGTCGACACCCTCGGACTTGGCCATCTTGGGCACGTAGTCGTTGTACGACTGCCAGAACGGCGAGGTCAGCAGGGGCAGGATCACCCCGACCCGGCCGGAGCCGCCTCCGCCTCCCGCGCCGGAGGCGCCGGTGTCCTTGGTGCTGCCGCATGCGGTGAGCAGCAGCGAGGCGCAGGCGGCCAGGGCCGCCACGCCGGTGATCCGTGACCTGTTCTGCTTCCTCGCTGTTCTGGCGGGCATCTCGCGGCTCCTCGTCGAGGGTGTTCGAGCAGATGCCGAGATACTTATCAGACCACTCCGACGCCAGAACACCCTCCGACACCAATTTTTCCGCCTTCCAATGCGTAGTGGTCCGACCACTCCCGTGGATAAACTGCGACGCACCCAGCGACGGGAGGAGTGGCGTGGACGAGGAAGCCCCGCAGAAGGGCACGGTGACCCAGCGCGCCATCGAGCGGATCAAGGCGATGATCGCCGAGGGGGCGCTGGAGCCGGGCCAGCGCCTGCCCACCGAGCGCGACCTGGCCGCCCAACTGGGCATCTCCCGCAGCTCGATGCGCGAGGCGATCCGCGCGCTGACGGTCCTGGGCGTCCTGGAGGCCCGGCACGGCTCCGGCATCTACGTCACCGCGCTGGAGGCCGGCGACCTGCTGGAGACCTTCGGCGTGGTCGCCGACCTGTCCCGAGGCCCCCGGCTGGTGGAGCTGCTGGAGGTGCGCCGCATCCTCGAGTCGACCGCCACTGCTCTCGCCGCGGCCCGCATCACCGACGATCAACTCGCCGAAGTGGAGAAGCACTTGACGGCGATGAACGCCACCGACGACCCCGAGGAGATCCTCGCCCACGACCTGGCGTTCCACCGCGAGATCGCGGCCGCCGCGGGCAACGAGACGATGGCTGCCATCCTCGAGGGCCTGTCCTCCCGCACCTTCCGGGCCCGCGTCTGGCGCGGCTACCAGGAGGAGGGAGCCTTCACCCGCACCCGCCGCGAACACGCGGCCATCCACCGGGCGCTGGCGGCCCGCGACCCGGAGGCGGCCCGGGCTGCGGCGGCCGCGCATGTGGGCGAGGTGGAGGAGTGGTTGCGGGCGCAGGTCGGGGGTGTCGGCGAGTGACGACAACGCCGCAGACGGGCGTGCCGAACCCCGCGTCCGCGGCATGATCCGTGGAGGGATGTGGTGCCCTCGCTGTCGCCCCGCCCCGGGTCGGCCCCCGACCGCAGGACCGTCTTCACGCGGGCGGCATCACCCATCAGGGTTGCCGCGAACAGCTGCCGGGAGGGCTTCTTGCGTCGCCGCTGGTTCGTGGGTGCCGAGGTCGGCGATCGGCTCGACCGGCTGACCAAGGCGGAGCCGCACCGTTCCCCGGCCGACCACCGCCACGCCGGCGATCGTCAGCAGTCCCCCCAACACCTCCACCGGTTGCGGTCGTTCGCCCAGCCAGACGTAGGCGACGGCCAGGGTGGCGGCCGGGACCAGGTACAGGGCCGCGGTGGCCGCCGTGACCGTGAGCCGGGCCACGGCGTAGCCCCAGACGACGAAACCGGCAGCGGAGGGCAGGGCGCCGAGGTAGACGGCGGCCAGGAGGGGGCCGGACGGGGCGTGCAGAGCTGCCCGGAGTGCGGTGGGGGCGAGCGGGAGCAGGAGGGCCGTGCCTGCCCACATCGCGTGGGCGGCGACCTCCAGACCGGTGTACGTGCGCAGCAGCGGCTTGATGCCCAGGTGGTAGGCGGCCTGGACGAACGCTGCGGCCACCACCGCCCAGGCCGCCGTGCTGTAGCCGGTGTCGCCGCCGGCGACGGCGATGAGGGCCGCTCCGCCCAGTGCGACACCGGAACCGGCGATCTGGGTGAGGGTGAGCCGTTCCCGCAGGAAGGCGCCGGCGAGCAGCGCGCTGATCGCCGGGGCGACGGCCACGATCATGCTCGCGGTGCCGGCGGGGACGTGCAGCTCGCCCCAGTTCAGGAGCAGCTGGTAGGCGCTCATGCCGGACGCCCCGACGAGCACGATCCGGGGCAGGTCCCGGCGCGCGGGGCGCCGTACCCGCATCACGGGGGCCACCGCCGCCAGCGCGAGGGAGGCGACAGCGAGGCGCAGGAAGGACAGCTCGGCGGCGCCGTAACCCCGCAGGGCCACACGGATCGCGGGGAACGCGGACGCCCACAGCAGCACAGTCATGGCCAGGGCGAGGAGGGTCTTGTCGGGCTTCACGCCTTCGACTGTGCTCCGTAGAATCGAAAAGGTCTATTTACTCTTTCTTCTGCGATTCGGTAGGTGAGCTTATGTTGGAGGTGCGCAGGCTCCGGGTGCTCGCCGAATTCGCCGCGCGGGGCACGGTCGCGGCGGCCGCCGAGGCACTGCATCTGACCGGCCCGGCGGTCTCCCAGCAGCTCGCGGCGCTGGAGCGGGAGACCGGGCTCGTTCTGCTGGAGAAGCAGGGCCGCACCCTGCGGCTGACCGGCGCCGGGCAGCGGCTGGTCGACCATGCGCAGGTGGTACTGGGGCATCTCGCCGCCGCCGAGTCGGACCTGGCCGCGCTGCGCCGGGGCGAACGCGGTCGGGTGCGCATCGCCGCGTTCCCGTCGGTGGCGCGGGCCGTGCTGCCGGGGCTGTGGCCGGACCCGGCCGGTCCCGCCGATCCCGAGGCCCCGCTGATCGAGCTGGTCGAGCACGAGCCCGACCAGGCCGAGGCCGCGCTCGGCCGGCGCGAGGTGGACCTCGCGGTCACCCACTCCTACAGCCTGCTGCCCCGCCCGCTCCCTGCGGGCTGTGAGCGCCGGGACCTGTTCGAGGAGCCGGTGTTCCTGGTCCTGCACCCGGCCGAGGCAGCCGACCGCGGCCTGGCACCCGGTGCGACCGCCGACCTCTCCGCCTTCGCGGACGCGCCCTGGCTGCTGCCCGGCGCCGACACCGCCTGCCACGAGATGGCCGGGCGGGCCTGCGGGGCCGCCGGGTTCGTACCCCGCCCGGTCGCGGTCGCCGGCGACTTCGCCGTGCTGTGCGCGCTGGCGGCCCGCCGTGCCGGTGTCGCGCTGGTCCCCCGGCTCGCCCTGCCCGACCCCGGCGCGCCGGGCCTGAGCGTGCATCCGCTGCGGGTGCCGGTACGGCGCAGCGTCCACGCCGTCCACCGGACCGGGACGGGCGGGCACCCGGGCACCCGCCACGTCCTGGCCCGCCTCGCCGAACTGGCGCCGCCCAGCGCCTGATCAGCGCCTTCGCAGCCGCAGGGTCATCAGCTCGAACGGCCGCAGCCGTACGGTGATCCGCTCGCCGTCCCGCACCGGCGGCTCCCCGTCGCCGCCCGGCCGCTCCAGCAGGTCCGTCACGGTGACGTCCGCGACGGTGAAACCGGCCGTCAGGGTCGCCCGGGCCCGGGCGCCGTGGGCCTCGTGGAAGCGGATCACCACATCCCCGCTGCCGTCGTCGGCGAGCTTCACGGCCGTGACCACGACCGCCTCGTTGTCGACCGTCACCAGCGGGGCGACCTCACCGGCACCGGTCGTGCGCCGCTCGGGCAGGTTGATCCGCCAGCCCTCGCGGACGGCATCCGCGATCCGGGCGCCGGGGACCAGCGCGTGCCGGAAACGGTGGACGCCCTGGTCGGTCTCCGGGTCGGGGAAGCGCGGGGCGCGCAGCAGGGACACCCGGACCGTGGTGGTCGTACCGCGGTCGCCGTCGGTGCGGACCGTGCGGGTCACGTCGTGGCCGTACGTCGAGTCGTTGACGACGGCGACGCCCCAGTCGGGTTCCGCCAGATGCACGAAACGGTGGTTGCAGGCCTCGAACTTGGCCGCCTCCCAAGAGGTGTTGGTGTGTGTGGGCCGGTGGAAGTGACCGAACTGGGTTTCCGAGGCGCACCGTTCGGCGTGCAGGTCGAGCGGGAAGGCCAGCTTCAGGAACTTCTCCGTCTCGTGCCAGTCGACCTCGGTGTCCAGCACCAGGCGCCGCTCCCCCGGCGGCAGCGTCAGCACCTGGGTGACGCGGGAGGCGCCGAAGGACCGTACGATCCGCACCGAGGCGCCGTCCTCGCCCGCCGTCACCGCGTCGGCATCCGTGAGGTCGGTGACCGTGTTCCGGTAGAACTTGTCCACGTCCCAGGCGTCCCACATGTTCGGGAAGTCGGGGTGGAGCTGGAGGAGGTTCGCGGCGGTTCCGGAGGCGATCGTCTCGCGGTCGGCCTCGATGTCGTGGGCGGAGACGACCAGGCCCCGGGCGTCGATCCCGATCCGCAGCAGGCCGTTGTCCAGGAGGTACCCGCCGTCCGGGCGGTCGGTGAGCGTGGTCGCGCCGTCCGTCCGCGGCGTCGCCGCGCCTCCGGCCGGAACACCGGCGTGCGGGTGCGGGGCGGCGTTGAACACGAGGGGCGTCTCCCCCTCGCCCGCGAGCGCGCGCTGCGCGGCCTCGATGATCCCGTTCAGCTCGGTGGCGATCCGCTCGTACGTCGCCCGCGCCTCCTGGTGCACCCAGGCGATGGACGAGCCGGGCAGGATGTCGTGGAACTGGTGCAGCAGGACCGTCTTCCAGATCCGGTCCAACTCCTCGTAGGGATAAGGGAATCCGGTGCGCACGGCTGCCGTGGCTGCCCAGAGTTCGGCCTCGCGCAGCAGGTGTTCGCTGCGGCGGTTGCCCTGCTTGGTCCTGGCCTGGCTGGTGAGGGTGGCCCGGTGCAGCTCCAGGTACAACTCGCCGACCCAGACCGGCGGTTCGGGGTACTCGGCCTCGGCCTTCTCGAAGAACGCCCGGGGCGTCTCCCAGACGACGGTCGCCGATCCTTCGAGGTCGCGCAGCCGGGCTGCCTTGGCGACCATCTCGCGGGTCGTGCCGCCGCCGCCGTCGCCCCAGCCACTGGGCGCGAGGGAATGCCGGGCCCTGCCCTTGTCCTTGAAGTTCCGTGCCGCGTGGGCGATCTCGCTGCCCTTCATCGAGCAGTTGTAGGTGTCGACGGGGGGGAAGTGCGTGAAGATCCGCGTGCCGTCGATGCCCTCCCACTGGAAGGTGTGGTGCGGGAACTTGTTCGTCTGCGACCACGAGATCTTCTGCGTCAGCAGCCACCGGGAACCGGCCGCCTTGATGATCTGCGGCAGCCCGGCGGCGAAGCCGAAGGTGTCCGGCAGCCACGCCTCCTCGTTCTCGATGCCGAACTCGTCCAGGAAGAACCGCTTGCCGTGCACGAACTGACGGGCCATCGCCTCCGACCCCGGCATGTTGGTGTCCGACTCCACCCACATCCCGCCGGCGGGCACGAACCGCCCCTCCGCCACCGCCTTCTTCACCCGCGCCCACACCTCGGGCCGGTGCTCCTTGACCCACGCCCACTGCTGCGCCTGCGACATGGCGAAGACGAACTCCGGCTCGTCCTCGATGAGCGCGGTCATGTTGGACGTCGTACGGGCCACCTTGCGCACCGTCTCGCGCAGCGGCCACAGCCAGGCGGAGTCGATGTGCGCGTGCCCGACGGCGCTGATCCGGTGCGCGGACGGCACGGCCGGGGCGGCCAGTACGTCGGTGAGCTGCGAACGGGCCCGGTCCGCCGTGCCGCCCACGTCCTGCAGGTCGACGGCGTCGAGGGCCCGGTCGACGGCGCGCAGGATGTCCCAGCGGCGCGCGGAGTCCGCGGGCAGCTCGGCCATCAGCTCGCCGAGGACCTCCAGGTCCAGCACCAGCTGCCACACGGACTCGTCGAACACGGCGAGGTCCATGCGGGTGAGCGTGTACTGCGGCTCGTGCCCGGCGGTGTCCTTGTCGCCGAGATGGGTGGGCCGGAAGGGGTGGTAGTCGAGGATGACCGGGTTGGAGGCGGCCTCGATGTGCAGGCGCACCTCCTCCCCACCCTCGACGGGCGCGCCGATGCGCACCCACTGGTTGCGCGGGTTGAGGCCCTTCACCGGGGTGCCGTCGGGCCGGTAGACCAGGCCCTCGCACTGGAAGCCGGGCATGTTCTCGTCAAAACCAAGGTCGAGCAGGGCCTCGACGGTCCGGCCCGCCCAGGCTTCCGGCACGGTCCCGGTCACCCGGAACCAGCTGGTGCCCCACGGAGCACCCCACCGGGCGCCCACCTCGATCGGCACGGGCTCGGCCGCCAGTCCCTCCGCGACCGGCACCGGCTCCCCCGGCGCGTGCCAGACCGCGACCTGCAGCGGCACGGACTCGGGGTACACGGCGGGACGGATGCGTTCGTCGAGGACGCGCCGGAGGCGGGCTTCGACCAGCTTGCGGTCGTCATGCATGCGGGGTGCTCCCTGCTGGGGTTCCGGGTGACTACCAGGTGTGGGTGACGGTCACGGGAGGCGAGGCGTTGTACAGCTCCCCCACCGAGCGCAGTTCGAATCGTGCGGCGGTCTCTCCCTGCGCGGGTTGCAGGCCGGCCACGTAGAAGGCGCGCTGGCAGGTGCCGCCGAGGAAGCGGCGGGTGCCGTCGGGCAGGAGGCGGTGCAGCTCGTAGTGGCGCACGGGGCCGGCAGCGGCGCTCCAGGCGAAGCGCAGGTCGCCCCCGGAGGCGGCGGTGATCCGCAGGTCGGCGGGTGCGGCGGGGGTCGGGGCGGTGTCGCGTACGGCGAGGCCGCCCAGCCGCCAGCGCACCGGGCCGCCGCCGGGCACGGTGAGGCGGACGCCGAGGGCGTGGACCGTGCCGGACAGCCCGGTGAGCCGTACGGTCGACGTCTGCCAGCTGTTGTCCGAGTCCACAGCCGGACCTCTCTCGGTGCGGACCGAGTTCACCGGCAGATACCTGTACGGCGGTGTCGCACCGGCACCGCCCGGCTCGGCGGTGGCCACGGCCAGCTCGACGTTCACGCTGCCGGCGTCCGTCCGGTGGGTCAGCTCGACGACCGTGTCCACGGCGATCGGCAGCCGGGTCGCATACAGGTCCACCACGGCTGGTTGATCCAGTTCACCGGCGGCCAGCACGCTGCTGCCGCCCCGCCACGCGTCCGCGAAGTCGAAGGAGACCGCCGGCCGCTGCCCCGCCGTCCGGACGACCCACCGCCGGGACGGCAGCCGGTCTTGCAGCCCGAGGTGGTTCCAGGCCGCGTCCGAGGTGACGACCCCGTCCTCGTACCAGCGCAGCCCGTGACCGGTGTTGAACACGCTCGCGAACGGCACGGAGGAAACCGTCGACCGGTCCCCCACCGACACCGCCGGCGCCCGCCACGGATCGGTCCCGTCCGGCCGCGCCGGATCGAGCGACCGCCCGGTCCAGAACCGGTCGTCCGCCGCGTGGAAGTCTCCCGGGGTTCGCCGGCCGGAGGGCAGGTGGTTGCGGGTCCACTCGGGCCGGTAGAAGCCGATCGAGGTGACGTGTGGCTTCCCCGTCGGCACCATCGCGTCCCAGTTCACCGACGAGTCGGACCCGTTCGACTCGACGTCGACGCCCGCCCACAACTCGTAGCGATTGCGGCCCAGTTGCCCGGCCTTGGTCCCCGAGGACGCGAGCGTGGCCGCACTCCACCGGAAGTCGACGAACATGTCGTCGGCGTTCTGGAAGAAGGCCTGGTTCTGGCTGTTCAGCGCGCCCTGCCAGCTGACCGTCCCGTTCACGGTCATCGCGTCGTACCAGGTCACCCGCTGCCCCTTGGCCGCGGCGAGCGCCTTCAGTTCCTTCATGAACCCGAGCATCGCGGTGCCGAGCGCGCTGTTCCCGCCGCCCGTCTCGGCGTTCACGAACCAGCCGTCGAAGCCGTAGGCCGCCGCCACCGCGACGAGTTGCGCGGCGAGCGGACAGTGCCCGGAGGAATCCTTCTGCACGAGGTCGCGGGTCCACTGGAGCCGGCCGCCGTAGGCGGTGGGCGGCAGGAAGATGTTTCCGAGGACGGGGACGCCGTGCCGGTGGGCCGCGTCCACGACCGGCGCGTTCGGCGCCAGGATCAGCCCCTCGCCCGCCGAGCCGCCCCAGAACACCAGCTCGTCCAGGTAGGCCCAGTGGGTGAGGGCGTAGTAGTCGGCGGTCGCCGATCCCTGGGACGGGTTGCTGGAGGTCGGTCCGAACGAGACCAGGGACTGGATGCGGGCCTGGCCCGAGCGTGCGGTGGTGTTGGCCGGCGTCGGGGTGAAGCGGGCGGCGAGCGGCACGGACGCGGCGTTGAAGGCGAGGTCGGGGTCGTCGGCCGCGCGCCAGGCCTTCAGACTGCGCCAGGTGATGCCGGGGCCCGGGCTGCCGGAGGGGAAGGAGTCCGGGTACCAGTACGAGGCGTACGGCGGGGTGGCGGCGGCCTTGGGACGGGTGACAGCAAGGGCGGGCGTGGGCAACAGGGCCGCGGCCGCGCCGGCGATGAGGACGGTGCGTCTGGTGGGGTTCACGAGCAAGTGCCTCCTTGTGGGGTGGGGAGAACCTGGTCGGGAGTGACGACTTCGGTGATGCCGCGCGCGGCGAGGTGTTCCTTGTCGTCCGCGCGGGTGTCCAGGACGGTGGTGGGGCGGGCCCCGTCGGCGACGAGCCGGAAGAAGGCGTCGAAGACGGGTCCGCCGGGGGCGCAGCGGGAGCGGAGGGCCGGGTCGGCGGGCACGACGAGGGCGGTACTGCGTACGGCGGGGGCCGCAGGGTGTGCACGGGCCGCCTCGGCCAGGACACGAGCGATGTCCTTGGGCTGCCGGTCATGGGTGAACAGGCCGAGCCCGTACTCGAGTTCGGGGAAATCGGCCAGATCGCGGGAGACATCGTACGAGCACCACCAGGTGATGCCCCACAGATCCGGGCAGTCCAGAACGTTGCCGACGGTCGCCTCGGCGAAGGCGGCCGCGTGCTCTGCGGGCACGAGAGGCGCGGGTGCCCCGACCTCCTGGAGCCACACCGGCCGGTGCGGTTCCTCGGCCCAGGCCTTGCCCAGCTCGACCAGGTAGGCGGCGTGGTGCTCGGCCGGTACGGAGGTGCGGCCATGGCGCTGGGCGGTGCCGTTGAACACCCAGGAGTGCACCGCGGTGACGTCGCCCAGGCGGGCCGAGTGGCCGGGCGTGAAGGGCTGGTCGTCCTGGTACCAGGCGGCGTCGTACGAGGCGTGCAGATGCAGCCGGTCCGGGGCGCCCTCGGTACAGGCTGCGAGCATCCGGGTCAGCCAGCGCTCGGCGTCGTCGGCCGTGATCCGGTCGGGGTCGGGGTGGGGTCCGGCGGCGAACTGGTTGACCTCGTTGCCGATGGTCATGCCGATGAAGCCCGGCCGGTCGGCGAGGGCTGCGGCCAGGGTGCGCAGGTAGGCGGCCTGGCCGTCGACCACGTCCGGGTCGGTGAAGAGGTTGCGCCGGTGCCAGGTGCGGGTCCAGGCGGGCAGGAAGTCGAAGCTGCTCAAGTGGCCCTGCAAGCCGTCGACGTTGACGTCCAGGCCGCGTTCGGCGGCCGCGTCGACCAGTCGTACCAGGTCCTCCACGGCGCGCGGGCGGATCAGGGTGCGGTTCGGCTGGAAGTAGGGCCACAGCGGGAAGACACGGATGTGGTCCAGGCCGAGGGCGGCGATCGCGTCGAGGTCGGCGCGTACGGAGTCGAGGTCGAAGTCGAGCCAGTGGTGGAACCACCCTTCGCTGGGCGTGTAGTTGACGCCGAAGCGCACGGCAGGAGGCATGCGGTGTGTCCTTGCGGGGGTACGGGACTCAGCGGGGGTACGGGACTCAGCGGGGGTACGGGACTCGGCCGGGGGGACTCAGCCCTTGACGGCGCCCTCGCCGACCCCGCGGAAGAAGTACCGCTGCAGGCAGGCGAAGAGGGCGATGAGCGGGGCCACGGCGATGACCGTGCCGGCGGCGACCAGGCGTTCGTCGTTCGCGAAGGTGCCGTGCAGATAGTTGAGGCCGATGGTCAGGGTGAACTTGTCCGGGTCGCTGAGCACGATCAGCGGCCACAGGAAGTCGTCCCAGGCGCCCATGAAGGCGAAGATCGCGACGACGGCGAGGGTGCCCTTCACGGACGGCACCGCGATGAGCAGGAACCGCTGCCAGACGTTGGCGCCGTCGACGTAGGCGGCCTCCTCGATCTCGTACGGCAGGTTCCGGAAGGCGTTGCGCATCAGCAGCACGTTCATCGCGCCGATCGAGCCGGGCAGCACGACCCCGATGAGCGTGTTGTTCAGGCCGAGTTCCCGCATGGTCGTGAACTGGGCGATGATGATGCCCTCCACGGGCACGAGCATCGCCAGCACGAAGACCAGCGTGGCCACGCGCCGGCCGCGGTAGCGCAGCCGAGCCAGGGCGTACCCGGCGAGTGCCGAGCCCACGCAGTTGGTCACCACACTCGCCCCGGCGACCTTCAGGGAGTTCAGGGCGTAGTCCCACACGGGGATGGTGTCCGCGACCCGCTCGTAGTTGTGCAGGGTGGGATGGCTGGGCAGGAACTTCGGCGGCGAGCTGAAGATGTCCTCGGTGGAGCCCTTGAGGGACGTGGACAGCTGCCAGAGGAAGGGGCCGACGGTGAGGGCCAGTACGGCGAGCAGCAGCACATAGCGCAGGACCAGTTCCCACACCCGGATGCGGCGGCCGTGCTCGTCGGTGACCCGCAGCTCACGCACCGCGGCCTCCTGGCGAGGCCGTACCTTCTCCGCCTCCAGGACGCTCATGACTCCTCCCTCCGGTCGGCGCGCAGGACGAGCAGCATCAGGGCGACGGTGACGACGAACACGACGACGGAGAGGGCGGAGGCGTAGCCGACGCGGCCGGTCAGGCCGGTGCCGGTGCGCTGGACGAGCATGACGAGCGTGGTGTCCTCACCGGCCGGGCCGCCGCTCGGGCCCGCCATCAGGTACACCTCGGAGAACACCTTGAACGCGGCGACCGAGGAGAGCGCGGCGACCAGCACCATGGTGGAGCGCACGGCGGGCACGGTGACGTCAAGAAAGCGGCGCACCGGTCCGGCGCCGTCCACGGCGGCGGCCTCGTGCAGCTCGCGGGGTACGTTCGCCAGCGCGGCCAGGTAAATGATCATGTAGTAGCCGAGGCCCTTCCACACCGTCACGGCCATGGCGCTCAGCAGGAGCAGCCACTGGTCGCTGAGGAACCCGACGCGTCCGATCCCGACCGTCTCCAGAAGGGAGTTGACCAGGCCGCGTTCGTCCAGCAGCCACACCCAGATCAGCCCGACGACCACGATGGAGGCGACGACCGGGGTGTAGAAGGCGGACCGGAAGAGGGTGATCCCGGGGATGTTCTTCTGCACCAGCAGCGCGAGCAGCAGCGGCAGGACCACCAGGGCCGGTACGACACCGACGATGTACAGCGTGCTGTTGCGCAGGCCGGTCCAGAACATGTCGTCGTGGAGCAGCTCGCGGAAGTTGGCGAGTCCGACGAAACGGCCCTGGATCAGGGTGCGGCGGTCGGTGAAGGAGTTCACCACGGTCGACACGAACGGGTACAGCACGAAGGCACCGATGACCAGCAGCCCGGGAGCTGCGAACAGCCAGGGGCTGGTGGGCAGTTGGCGTCGCACACGCATCACGCCGGCCATCCGCGTCAGCCCTGCTGCTTGAGCAGCTGGTCACAGGCCTTGACAGCGTTGTCGAGAGCCGTCTTGGGGCTCTCCTTGCCCTGGAGGGCCTTGGCGACCTCGTTGCGCAGCGCGGTCTTCATCTGCTCGCTGAACAGCACCGGCGTGTAGTTGACGGCGTTCTTCAGGGACTTGGCTGCGGCGATGCGGACGCGCGTCTCGTCGGTGCCGTCCTCCTTGGTGAAGTACGGGTCGTCGAGGGAGCCGGCGGTGCTCGGGAAGATGGCGACCTTCTTGGCGAAGGACATCTGGTTCTGCGCGTCGGTGACGAAGTGCGCGAAGGCGACCGCGGCCGGGGTGTGCTTGGTGCGGGAGTTGACCATGACGCCCATCACGTACATGTTGACGTGGCCGGTGCTGGTGATCTGGTCGGTGATGCCGATGTTCTTGTACAGGCCCGGCGCCTGCTTCTTGAAGTTGCCGAGGTCGAGCGCGCTGCCGGGGTTCATGGCGACGGCCTCGGTGAGGAACTTCTTCCCGGAGGACTCGGGGGTGGCGGTCAGCGCCTGCGGGTCGAGCGCCTTGGCGTCGTACAACTCCTTGTATTTGGTGAGCAGTTCGACTCCCTTGGCGTCGTTGAAGGCGAACCCGGTCCCTTCCTTGTTCATCAGCTGGACGCCGTAGCGCCCGAAGTCCTCGATGGTGGGCACATTGGCGAGCGTGGCGACCTTGCCGTCGCTCTTCTTCGCCATCTGCAGCGCGTCGGCGAAGAGTTCGTCGTACGTCCTCGGCGGTGTGCTGGGATCGAGTCCGGCCTTCTGGAACAGGGACTTGTTGTAGAAGAGCGGCCCGGTGTTCAGGTACCACGGGAAGGCGTACGTGCCGCTCAGTCCCGGCACCTGATGGCCGGCCCAGGCGCCGCCCAGGTACTCGGACTTGTACGTGCTCGCGGCCTTGTCGAGGTCGAGGGCGAGGCCGGCCTTGGCGAGCGGGGCGACCAGGTCCGGGGAGACGTTGACGACGTCGGGCAGGGTGCCGCCCGCCGCGTCGGCGCTGATCTTGTCGGGGTAGCCCTCGGCGGGCTGGTCGATCCACTTCACCTTGGTGCCGGGGTACTTGTGCTCGAAGTCCGCGATCAGGCCCTCGAAATACGGCTTGAAGTTGGCGCGCAGGTTCCAGGTCTGGAAGGTGATGTCGCCCTCGACCTTGCCCGAGGCGTCGGTCGAACCGCCGCCGTCCCCGCCCGAGCCGCAGGCGCTCAGCGGCAGGACGAGGGCGACGGCAGCGGCGGAGAAGGTTCTGCGGGAGATGCGCACGGCGGCTGGGCTCCTTTGCAGGGGGATGTGGCCGAAGGTGCCGGGCCAGACTGTGCACACCGTTTCCGGGACGCGTCAATGGATTCGGCTCAGCTAAAGTCATTAGTGACTCAAAACCCCTGCTCACAGCGGCGTGTTCGCCCTATTGCCGTCGATCACTAATGCGCTTTAGAGTCAGCGACTCAAGCGCATTAGCAGTTGGCCGGGACTGGACCGTACGGAATGGGGGGCCCAGCGTTGCCGGAGAAGCGATCACCCGCGCGCCGACCGACGATGAAGGACATCGCCCGGCGGGCCGGTGTCTCCGAGAGCGCGGTCTCCTTCGCCCTAAACGGCCGCCCCGGGGTCTCGGAGGCGACCCGCGCCCGGGTCCGCCGGGTCGCCGAGCAGCTCGGCTGGCGCCCCAGCACGGCGGCCCGCGCCCTGTCCGGCGAGGGAGCGGCCACGGTCGGCTTCGTCCTGGCCCGCCCCGCGGACACGCTGGGCGTCGACTCCTTCTTCCTGCAACTCGTCTCCGGCATCCAGGAAGTGCTCGCCGAGCGCCATCTGGGCCTCCTCTTCCAGGTGGCCGAGGACGTGGCCGACGAGTGCGCGGTCTACCGCCGCTGGTGGGCGGAGCACCGGGTGGACGGCGTCCTGGTGGTCGACCCGCGCGCCGAGGACCCGCGCCCCGACCTGCTGGACGAACTCGGCCTGCCGGCCGTGGTCATCGGCGGCGCCCCGGACGTACGTCACCCGGGCCTGTCCACGGTCTGGGCGGACGACGCGGGCGCGATGGCGTCCGTGGTGGAGGAACTGGCGACCCTCGGCCACCGCCGGATCGTGCACATCGCCGGACTTCCCGGCCTGGCGCACACTCAGCGCCGTATCGCCACCCTGCGCGCGGAGGCGGAGCGCCGCGGCCTCACCGAGGTCCGGTCGGTGACCACCGACTACTCCGACACGGAGGGCGCCGCGGTGACCCGCCGGGTGCTCGGCGGCCCCCCGCCGCCCACCGCGCTGATCTACGACAACGACGTGATGGCCGTGGCGGGCCTCGCGGCCGCGGCCGAACTCGGCTTCCGCGTCCCGCAGGACGTGTCGGTCGTGTCCTGGGAGGACTCGGCGCTGTGCCGCATGGTCACGCCCCGGCTGTCGGCGCTGTCCCGCGACAGCGCCGAGTTCGGCCGGACAGCGGCACGCGAGCTGATGGCCCTGCTGGACGGGGCCGCGGCACGGGCGGTGGGGGTGCCGGTACCGCGGCTGACGGGGCGCGGGAGTACGGGAGCGGTGTCCTCTCCCAGGGCCGACTGACCAGAACGACAGCGGACCTAGCTGTATTGATCACGAGCGTTGTTGACATTCGCGGGGCTTGATCATGGCGAAGACCTCCGGTGTGGTGGAGCTGTCTAGGACTGCACCGCACGGAGGTCTTCGTGTCCCACCGTAATGCCCGGCTGCCGTTCACGGCAGGCGGCTGCTGGTTGAGCGTGTCCGCGCCGGGCGCCCCGTCGCTCATGTGGCCGCCGAAATGGGCATCTCCCGTGCCACGGCC
>NZ_JBVIGN010000017.1:170204-210731 GCF_055570785.1 Streptomyces sp. NPDC031100 | reverse complement strand
CCCCCCCCCCCCCCCCCCCCCCCCCCCCCCCCCCCCCCCCCCCCCCCCCCCCCCCCCCCCCCCCCCCCCCCCCCCCCCCCCCCCCCCCCCCCCGCTGCGGGGGGAAGCACCTGAGCGATCTTTTACGACGGGGGAATCGCGTCAGGCACTGCGGGGGGTGGCCGAAATAGTCCTCAAGTCCGAAACCTCCGGTTCTGCCAGCCGGTGGTCTCGTTGGTCCAGGTTCACAAAGATCATGCCGTACCGGATGGCACATCGGACCGGCTGCGGCGCTCCGCGGGGCTTGCGCAGACACCGGTAGGCCCTGACATCCTCGTCATCGTCCCGGGTGACGACGACCGGCTCACCGAAGACGGTCACCATCAACGAGTCACCGGAGTGGGGGATCGCGGTGACCAGGTCGATGAAGTGCCAGCCCGAGCGGTAGGCCGTGGCCATTTCGCGTCGGAAGGAGCGGTCGTCTGGTGGAGTAGTCATCGCCAGTCAGTCCCAGACACTGTCGTCCATGCTGACCGGAGCGTCGACGCCGACAGCCACCGTCCCCGTGGTCCGAGTACCACTCGCCTTGTGGCCGTCACTCTGCGCACCGAGGAGGCCGGCCAGTGTTCCGAAGGCCACAACGGCGGAGAAGGCGGCGACAAGCACCGAGCGAAGCATTCTCTTACGCATAGTTGGCTTCGTCCTCACTTGAAGGTCCCCTCTTCCCCCGTCGAGTAAGACGATGGCTCATTCGGGCACGTCATGACCACACGATCGGTGCATCATGTTCCTGCACGTTCAGGACCCTGGGGGGTGGAGATTTGGCAACAAATGGGATTAAGGCGGCACATCCCCATGCGGTGACCGAGCTGTGTGACGAAGGCAACCGCCTCTATGCGACGGCGCTGCGCACCGGACGCATCGCGCGGGCGGATGCCGAGGCTGCTCCATGTCTGATGGAGTTCGCCCTCCTTCACCCGGATCCGGATGATGCGAACTGGCTGCGCCCCGTCCCGCCGTCGGTGGCCCTGGCCCAGCGCCTCCACCCCCTGGAGCAGGAGATCAGCGACCGGCGGCGGGTGTCCGTGGCCCTGGCCGACGCCTTCGAGCCGTTCATGGCACTCAGTGCCCAGGAGGCCGCGCCGACCCACTCGATCACCGTCCTGGAGGGGCTCGACCGGATCAACGCGGCGCTGGATCTGGCCACGGCCCAGTGCCGGACGGAGATGCTCACGGTGCAGCCCAGCGGCCGACGCCGCCCCGAACACCGGCTCATCGAAGGGCTCGAACGGGACAAACCACTGATCGAGCGCGGGGTACGGATCCGGACCCTGTACCAGCACACGGCCCGGTACAGTCCCGACCGGCTGGCCTACGTGGACCAGTTCACCAACGGCAAGGTGGAGTACCGCACCATCGACGAACTCGTGGAGCGGCTCATCATCTGCGACGACACCGTGGCGTTCATCCCCATCCGGGACGACCGTCAGGTGGCCCTGGAACTCCGCCACCCCGGCCTGGTCAGCTACCTGATCAAGGTGTTCGAGTTCATGTGGAACCGCGCGGTACCGCTGAACGCCGGCGCTCCCTATGAGACGGCCCCCGACGGCATCACCGACATCCAGCACACCATCGCCAAGCTCCTGGTCGAGGGCCACGTCGACGAGGCCATCGCCCGCCGTCTGGGCATGAACGTCCGCACCTGCCGGGCCCACATCGCCAAGCTCGCCCAGGCCCTGGGCAGCGGCAGCCGGGCCCAGCTCGGCTTTCTCATAGCCCAGTCAGGGATCCTGAAGCAGGAGCCCTGAAACGGCCCGGGGGGAGAGAGCCACCGTGACTGCACCGGCGCACGACCACGGACCGGAGGAGCTGTGCGAGGCCGGAGCGGAGCTGTACGCACGGGCGCTGCGCGAGGGCCGGCTGACCGCCGCGGAGGCCGAGACGGCGCCCTGCCTGGTGCAGTTCGGGCTGCTGCAGCCCACCGTCGACGACCCGAGCCGGCTGGAGCCCGTCGCCGCGGCCGTCGCCCTGCACGAGCTGCTGCGGACCTCCGAGGAGCGCATCGCCGACGAACGACGCCGTGAGGCGCGCCTGACCCAGACCTTCGCTCCGCTGCTCCGGGCACAGATCCCGAGCGCCGGGGCCGCCGGCGATCCCGCGACGATCCGTATGCACAGCGGTATCGACCGCATCAACCAGGCCATCTCGCTCGCCATGGCCGACGCCTCGGCCGAGTCCCTGACGATCCAACCGCACGTCTCCCACACGCACAGCCACCCGGACCTGCATGCCCGCGCTCTGGAACGCGACCAGGCGCTGCTCGACCGCGGTGGCCGGATCCGCGCCCTCTACCAGCACACCCTGCGCCATGCGCCCACCATTCACGCCCGCTACGAACAGCTGCGCGGCGACGTCGAGGCCCGCACGCTGAACGAGGTCACCGAACGGCTCATCGTCTTCGACCGGACCGTGGCCTTCATCCCCGCGAGCGAGGACCGCGCCCTCGCCCTGGAGATCCGCAACCCCGCCATCGTCGGCTACCTCGCCACGGTTTTCGACCGACTGTGGCACCTGGCCACCCCCATGTACCCCGAGACCGTCCACAGACCCTCGCTCGACGGCATCACCCCCCGCCAACAGGCCATCGCCGCCCTGCTCGTGGAGGGCCACACCGACGCGCGGATCGCCGAACGCCTCGGCATGAACATCCGCACCGCCCGCGTCCACATCGCCAAACTCGCCGCCACCCTCGGCAGCGAGAGCAGGGCCCAACTCGGCTATCTCATCGCACGCTCGGGGATTCTTGATCAGGAACGGTGAGCGCGGCGGCCTGCGGAGGCCCGTCCAGGCCCACCTGGGCGATGCGTACGCCGAGTTGGGTACGGCTGGCCGCGCCCAGGGTGTCCGAGAGGCGGGCGATATGGGCCCGGCAGGTACGGACGCTGATGCCGAGGCGCTCGGCGATCACCGCGTCCTGGTGGCCCTCCGCGAGCAGCGCGGCGATGGACCGCTCGCGGTGCGAGATGCCCTCGATGCCGGTGTCCGGCAGCGGGGCGGTCAGCGGCAGCGCGAGGCGCCACAGCCGCTCGAAGACCGTCACCAGGTACTCGACCAGGGCCGGGTGGCGCAGCTCCAGGGCCATCGTGCGCTCGGTGTTGGCGGGGATGAAGGCGACCGTGCGGTCGAAGAGGATCAGCCGGTCGATGACCTCGTCCAGGGTGCGGGCCTCCACCACGTCGCCCATCAGCTCAAGGTAGTTGAGCAGCCCCTGCCCGTGCCGGGCCACATGCGTGTACAGGTCGCGCATGCGCACGCCCCGGCCGCGCAGCGCCAGCGCCCGGTGCAGTCCCTCGGTCAGCTCCGCCTCGCGCCGGATGCCGCCGGGCTGCACGGTGAGCACTTCCGTGGTGCACGCCTCGGTCGCCTCGTCCATCGCGGCCTGGATGCGGGAGAGCCCGTCCAGCACCCGGATGGCCGTGCCCTCGCCCGGTGCCGACAGCGCCTGCAGCTGCCGGCCCAGACCGGCGTACCACTCGAACGCGGCCACCGCCGAGCCCACCCGCCGCTGGCTCTCCCTGACCTCGTCGTACACCCCGCGCAGCAGCCGGGTCATGACCTCCTGCGGGGAGGTCGGCACCAGCCAGTCCATGTCGTCGGGGTCGGGGTGCAGCAGGGCCAGTTCCAGCAGGCAGGGAACCGGCTCAGCGTCCGTGCGCGGCACCCGTCCCCGTCGTACGGCCCGGGAATACACGCGATCCCCGGCCCCGCACAGTCGGTCGGCACCGTGGGGATGCTCCTCCAGCCCGTGCCCGGCCATCGCCCATTCCACCCCCGGTGTGCTCCCTCTTCCGCAGCGCAACTATGCGCGGCCGGGACCGGGTCCGCAACACGGCTCGATCTGCCGTGCACGTCCTAACGCACCGTTTTGCGGCGGTTCCGTCCGGCCTCCGCCCGTCGCATTGCAACAAGATGATGGTGGTGGGGCACACGTGACCGGGGCATCGTTGATCCCGCTTCCCCCGGGTGCAACAGCACCCGGGGCGGTCCCGGTCGGACACCCCCCGTTCGGCCGGGACCGCCGTATCGCGCTCACGGGGGTGGCGCGATACGGGAGGGCCGCTCACCATGTGACGCGGCGAGCAGCCGCAGACCTTCCGACTCTCGCCGCGTCGCGTGCGCACCCGCGTACGGGCGCTGTACGGGCGCTACCTCAGGCCGGCCGCCGCGCAGGCAGCCTTGTACCTGGCGGTGCAGATCTCACCGATCGTGTAGATCCCGTCCTCGACGACCGTGTCCTTGATCCTGTCCTTGGTCAGGGCGGTCACCTGGACCAGCTTGGACGGGATGTCCTTCTCGGTGGGGCTGTCGACCTTGTCCTGGGTGAGGGCGTCGAACTGGATGTCCTTGCCCTGCACCTTGGTGACGGCCATCTCGGCGGCGGCCTCGGCCTCGTCCGGGTAGGACTTGTAGACGCTCATGTACTGCTCGCCGGCGAGGACCCGCTGCACGGCGTCCAGTTCGGCGTCCTGGCCGGTGATCGGGGGCAGGCTGGTGACGCCGGCCGCCTTCAGCGCCTTGATGACACCGCCCGCCATGCCGTCGTTGGCGGCGTAGACCGCGGCGATGTTGTTCTTGCCGATCTGGCTGATCGCCTCGGTCATCTCGGCCTGGGCGTTCTCCGGCTTCCAGTCCTTGGTGTCGTAGCTCTTCGCGATCGTCACCTTGCCGTTCAGCTCGGACAGCGCGCCCTGCTTGAACTGCTTGGCGTTCGGGTCGGTGGGCGAGCCGTTCACCATGACGACCTTGTCGGAGGTGTCGGCGTTCGAGCCCAGCGCCTCCAGCAGCGTGCGGCCCTGCACCTCGCCGACCAGCTCGTTGTCGAAGGAGAGGTAGGCGTCGATCGGGCCCTCGGCCAGCCGGTCGTAGGCGATGACCGGAATGCCCGCGTCCTTGGCCTTCTTCACCTCGCCGGAGATGGCGTGCGAGTCGACCGCGTCGAGCAGGATGATGTCGACCTTGTCGTCGATCATCTGCTGCATCTGGTCGGCCTGCCGGGAGGCGTCCGCGTCGGCGTTGGAGTAGGAGACCTTGCCCTTCTTGTGGGTCAGCTCCTCGACCTTCGCCTTGATGATGGGGTAGTCGAACTTGTCGTAGCGGGTGTTGGCCTTCTCCGGCAGCAGCAGCCCGATGGTGACCTCGTCGCCCTTCGTCGGGCTCGCGCTCGCGCCGTCCCCCGTCGCGTTCAGCACGCCGCAGCCGGCGAGCGAAAGGGTCATCGTGGACACGGCCACGGACAGGGCGATACGACGCATTCGAGGGCTCACTTCATGTGCGTTCCGGACGTGGGTGTTGCATTACGACCCAGGTGTCTGAAAAGACAACGCGGACGGCACACCCGGCGTCAAGAAGAACCACTTAACGAGTGCGCAACACCACGCTCCGCTGTACCTGTGAAGGTGGAGCGGAATCCCCTCCAAACACCCTTTACGGACCCTCCATCCAAAGGGCGTTCATGGGCAGGCAAAGATCAGTACAACCAACGCCAACCCTCACGAGTCGTGATCACCAGCGGCCTGCGCCGCCTCTCCGACTCGACCAGAGGACCGAATGAACCCAGCCAGACGGGCAACGGCCGCGGCCGTTGTGCTCTCCGCCGCCGGCACCCTGCTGAGCACGGCCGCGACCCCCGCCGCCGCCGCCAGCTGCACCTCCCCGACGTACACCCGCACGTTCTACGCGAACACCGCCTTCTCCGGCACCCCGAAGAAGACCGACTGCGACAGCGCGATCGCCGAGAACTGGAGCGGCTCCCCCGCCACCGGCCTGCCGAAGGACAACTTCGGCGTCCGCTGGACCGCGACCCGCGACTTCGGCTCCGGCGGGCCCTTCGCCCTCGCCGCCTCCGGGCTCGACGGGATACGCGTGTACGTCGACGGTGTCCGCAAGATCGACCTGTGGAAGAACACCTCCACGGCCGTCAGCAGGACCGTGAACGTCACTGTCCCCTCCGGCAAGCACACCCTGCGGGTCGACTACGTCAACTGGACCGGCGCCGCCCAGGTCAAGTTCGCCTACACCCCCCGGACGAGCGCGACCGTCGACAAGGTCAAGCCCCTCGCGCCGACCGGTGCCTCCGCCGACTACGTCCCCGACGGGGAGTACGGGTACAGCGAGATCGCCTGGGCCGCCAACAAGGAGATGGACCTCGCCGGTTACCGCGTCTACCGGCGGCTGAAGGGGTCGAGTGCCTGGACCAAGGTGGCCACGACCGCCGCCGGCACCCGCACGGCCGGGGACCGGCCGCCGCCCACGGGGCAGTCGTACTACTACGAGGTGCGCGCCTACGACAAGGCGGGCAACGAGTCGGCGGGCTCCGCCGACCTGCCCGTCACCACGTGGGACCGGACCGCCCCCGACGCACCGGTCCTCACCGCCACCGCCGTGGAAGCCTCCAACAACCTCTCCTGGACGGCCCCCGCGGACGCGGTGAGCTACCGGGTCTTCCGCAAGTCGGAGTCGGCGACCACGTACACCGAGATCGCCGAAACCACGGGCACGAGCTACGCGGACACCAAGGCGTCCTACGGCTACGCCTACGACTACAAGGTCAGCGCGCTCGACGCGGCCGGCAACGCCCGGTCCTCCAACGTCGTGCGCAGCACCCGGTCCATCACCCCGCCGCAGAACGTGACGGCGACCGTGCCGAGCTACGGCGTGGTGTTCACCTGGACCGAGGCGGCCGGCGGCGACACCGCCGACTACGTCGTCTACCGCTCGACGACCTCCCCGGTGAAGCTGACCTACGACAACCTCACCGACTGCCGCAGCCGGAAGACCGGTAAGGACGCGGCCGGCAACACGGTCCGCAGCTGTGTCGACTACGACGGCGACCAGGGCACCACGTACCACTACGTGATGATCCGGAAGAACACCGCCGGCCGCTGGTCCACCGGCTCCGCCGAGATGACCGTCACCCGCCCCGGGGACGAGATCCCGCCGCCGCCCGTGACCGGCCTGACCGCCGAGCCCCTGGAGTACGGCGTCAAGCTGGACTGGGACGACAGCCCGGCGGCCGACCTGGACCACTACGCGGTCTACGAGTACCGGTCGTGCTGCTCGCCGGAGTACCTGGGCACCGTGCCCGCCGGCACCTCCGAGTTCGTCGTCGGCCCGGAGGTAGCGAACGGCGAGGAGAAGACGTATGCCGTCATCCCGGCCGACGTCTACGGCAACTACGCCCAGTGGACAGGGGGCGACTGGGACGGCCCCGTCACCAGGGTCACCGTCACCGAGCAGGACCTCAGGCCGACGACCGTCCCCGAGGACACCGCGCGCTGCCACCTGACCACCTACACGACCCTCGGCGACGCGGGCGGCATGTACATCGACTGCGCCGACTCGGTGGCCACGGAGGCCGCCGGCATCAACGTGTACCGCTGGGACCGGGCGACGAGCACCTACGTCCGCGTGACGGACGTCCCGCTGGCCCCCACCGCCACCCACTACACCGACACCACCCTGCCCACCGGCACGACCGTCTACTACCTGCTCTCGGTCGTCGCCCCCGACGGCTCGGAGACCTTCAGCAACGTGGACTCCAGCGTGTCCCTGCCGAGCGGAGCCTGATCCCCCGATGAAGACCGCCCTCCAGGCGACGGCCGTGGTGCTGGCCACCACGGCCGGTGTCCTCACCACCGTCGCCACCCCCGCCGCCTCGGCCGCCACGGCCTGCAACTCCCCTGTCTTCACACGGCAGTTCTTCGCGAACACCACCTTCTCCGGCACCCCGAAGAAGACCGACTGCGACAGCACGATCGCCGAGAACTGGAGCGGCTCCCCCGCCACCGGCCTGCCGAAGGACAACTTCGGCGTCCGCTGGACCGTCACCCGCGACTTCGGCTCCGGCGGCCCCTTCGCCCTCGCCGCCTCCGGCCTCGACGGGATACGCGTGTACGTCGACGGCGTCCGCAAGATCGACCTGTGGAAGAGCACCTCCACGGCCGTCAGCAGGACGGTGAACGTCACCGTCCCCTCCGGCAAGCACACCCTGCGGGTCGACTACGTCAACTGGACCGGCGCCGCCCAGGTCAAGTTCGCCTACACGCCCCGCACGTCGGCGAGCGTCGACAAGGTCAAGCCCCTCGCGCCGAAGGACCCGCTGGTGTCGTACGACACGGCGAGCAACAAGGCGAAGCTGAGCTGGGGCAGGAACGCGGAGATGGACCTGGCCGGCTACCGGGTCTACCGGCGGGTGCGGGGCACCACGAGCTGGACCCGGCTCACTGCCACGACCGCCACGTCGTACACCGACACCCCGCCCGCGACCGGCGCCGTCTACTTCTACGAGGTCCGTGCCCACGACAAGGCGGGCAACGAATCGGCCGGTACCGCCGACCAGTCGGTCACCAGCATCACGCTGGCCGCGCCGGTTGGTCTCGGCTCCTCGGTCACGGACACCGCGGCGGAGCTGTCCTGGCAGACGGTGCCGGGCGCGGTGAAGTACCGGGTGGTGCGCACGGATCCGAGCGGCGCTGCCAAGGTCACGGACGTCACCGGGAACCACTTCGGTGACGACACGCTCGACCGGGTCTCCACCTACACGTACAAGGTCGCCGCCGTGGACGGCTCCGGTCACCTCTCGCCGTACACCGGCACCGTCAGCGCCCACCGGCCGCCCGCCGCTCCGCGCGGCCTCAAGGCGACGGCCGACATCGGCGCCGCGCTCCTGAGCTGGACGGTCAAGCCGGGGGACGGCAACGTCCGTGGCTTCCACGTCTACCGCTCGACGACCCTGCCCGTCGGCACGTCGGGCGAGCCGGTGTCCTGCACCACGACCTCCACCGAACTCGCCGACGGATCACGGCAGTACAGCTGCGGCGACTACTCGGCGGAGGAGGGGACCACCTACCACTACGTGGTGACGACGGAGGACCAGGCGTACGCCGTCTCGCTCCCGTCGGACACGGTCACCGTCACCACGCTCGTCTCGGACAAGCCGCCCGCCCAGGTGACGGGGCTGACCGCGACGGCCACGGAGTACGGCATCGAGCTGGACTGGGCCGACAACACCGAGCCCGACCTGAAGCGGTACGTGGTCTACCGGGGCGAGATCCTCGGTGCCGAGGGCGAGGAGCAGGTCTGCTCCGGCTCTGAGTGGGCGTGGCTGGGCCCGGACACCTCCCACTACACGGACGTGCGGCTGCCCGACGGCGACCACGCCTGCTACTGGGTGGACGCGATCGACACCGCGGGCAACTCCAGCAGATGGAACGGACCCGTGAGCGCCGTCGCCGTGAACGAGCTGGACCTGACCCCCTCCGTGGCGACCCCGGAGGGCTCCCCGCTCACCCTGACGGCGACGACCACCGACTCGGGCGTCCACCTGACCTGGAACGCGGCCGACTCGGCGACCGGCTACCAGGTCTACCGCTGGAACCCGGCCACCCGGACGTACGAGAAGCTGGCGGCCACGACGGACCTCGCGTACGACGACACCACCGCAGCCCGCGGCACCACCCACTACTACTGGGTGACCGCGCTGCACGCCGACGGCACGGAGTCGGCGCCCGGGGCGGCCTGGGCGATCCTGGAGCCCTGACCGGCACGAAAAAAAGGGGGCCCGGAAGATCTCTTCCGGGCCCCCTTTTCACACAGGCGCCTAGTCCTTGTTCTTCTTCGGCCGCCACACCACCAGCGCGCTGGTCTGCTGGACCTCCTGGTACGGGACCAGGTCGCGGCGGTAGGAGGCGTGGACGGCGGCCTCGCGCTGCTGCATCGCGGCCGCCGCGCCGTCCAGGGCCGCCTGCAGTTCCGCTACGCGGGACTGGAGCGCGGCGACCTGGTTCTCCAGTTCGATGATGCGCTTGATGCCGGCCAGGTTGATGCCCTCGTCCTGCGACAACTGCTGGACGGTGCGCAGCAGTTCGATGTCGCGGGCCGAGTAGCGCCGGCCCCGCCCGGCGGTGCGGTCGGGGGAGACCAGGCCCAGGCGGTCGTACTGGCGCAGCGTCTGCGGGTGCAGGCCGGAGAGCTGGGCCGCCACCGAGATGACGTAGACCGGGGTCTCCTCGGTCAGTTCATACGGGTTACGTCGACGGCCGTCCATCTCGCTCAATCTCCCTTCGCGGCCTCGAACAGGTCCGCCCGCGGGTCCTCGCCCGCGGTCGCCTCGCGATACGCCTCCAGTGCGTCACGAGCCTTCCCCGAGAGGTCCTTCGGGACACTCACCTCGACGGTGACCAGCAGGTCGCCGCGGGTGCCGTCCTTGCGGACCGCGCCCTTGCCCCGGGCGCGCATGGTGCGGCCGTTGGGGGTGCCGGGCGGCAGCTTCAGGGTGACGGCGGGACCGCCGAGCGTCGGGACCCGGACCTCGCCGCCGAGGGCCGCCTCGGGATACGTCACCGGCACGGTGACGGTGAGGTTGTCGCCCTTGCGGCCGAACACCGGGTGGTCGCCGACGTGCACGACCACGTACAGGTCGCCCGCCGGTCCGCCCCGCTCGCCGGGAGCGCCCTTGCCGCGCAGCCGGATCCGCTGCCCGTCGGTGACCCCGGCCGGGATGCGGACCTGCATCGTGCGGGAGGACTTGGCGCGGCCGCTGCCCTTGCACTCCAGGCAGGGGTGCTCGGCGATCAGACCTCGGCCCTTGCAGTCGGGGCAGGGGTCGGTCAGCGAGAAGCCGCCGCCCGAGCCCCGGGCGACCTGCCCGGTGCCGACGCAGGTCGGGCACACGCGCGGCGTGCCGTTCTTGTCGCCGGTGCCGGAGCAGGCCTTGCACGGTGCCTGGGAGGACATCCTGAGGGGCACCGTGGCGCCCTCGATGGCCTCCGTGAAGCTCAGCGTGACCTCGGACTCGATGTCCTGGCCGCGCCGCGGCTGGGTGCGGGTGCCCGTGGCGCCGCCGCGGTTGAACAGGCCCCCGAAGACGTCACCGATGCCTCCGCCGAAGCCGCCCCCGCCCTGGGGGGCGCCCCCGAAGAGGTCGCCCAGGTCGAAGTTGAAGGAGCCGCCGGCGCCCGGCCCGGGGCGGAAGCCGCCGTTGCCGAACAGGGCGCGCGCGTCGTCGTACTCCTTGCGCTTCTTCGGGTCGCCGAGTATGTCGTTCGCCTCGGAGATCTCCTTGAAGCGCTCCTCGGCCTTGGCGTTGCCCTTGTTGGCGTCCGGGTGGAACTCGCGGGCGAGCTTCCGGTACGCCTTCTTGATCTCGGCCTCGGTGGCGTCCTTGGGGACGCCGAGGACCTTGTAGTAGTCCTTCTCGATGAAGTCCTTCGTGCTCATCCCCGACGTCCCTCCTTCCCCTCAGTGGTTGTCACGTCAGCCCTCTTCCGGGCCACCGTTCTCCTTGTCGTCGGCGGCGGAGGCAGCGGAGGCGGCGGAGGCGGCGGAGGCGGAGTCAGCCGCGCTCTCCTCGGCTTCCTCGGCCTTGACCGTCTGCGCGCCCGGCTGCGGCTCGGCGACGGCCACCCGCGCGGGGCGGATGGTGCGCTCGCCGATGCGATACCCGGGCTGCAGGATCGCCACGCAGGTCGTCTCGGTGACGTCCGGCGCGTAGCTGTGCATCAGGGCTTCGTGGATCGTCGGGTCGAAGGGCTCGCCCTCCTTGCCGAACTGCTGCAGGCCCATCTTCGCCGCGACGGTCTCCAGCGACTCGGCCACCGACTTGAAGCCGCCGACCAGCTCGCCGTGTTCCCGCGCCCGCCCGATGTCGTCGAGCACGGGCAGGAGCTCGGTCAGGAGGTTCGCGATGGCGATCTCCCGGACCGCGACCCGGTCGCGCTCGACGCGGCGGCGGTAGTTCTGGTACTCGGCCTGGAGCCGCTGGAGGTCCAGCGTGCGCTCGTTCAGTGCCGTGCGCACCTGGTCCAGCTGGGCCACCAGGCCCGCGTCTGCTGCTACGTCCCCGGCCGGGGCCGCCCCCTCTTCGGGAGCGGCCTTCGACTCGGCGTCTTCGGGGGTCGCGCCGGAGGGGACGTCGGGCTTCTCCTCGAAGCCCGGGGTCTCCTCCGTCACGCGGCACCGTCCTTGCGCTCGTCGTCGACGATCTCGGCGTCGACGACGTCGTCGTCGGCCTTGCCGCCGGCGGTGGCACCCTCGGGGCCGCCCGCGGCCTGCGCGGCCTGGGCGTCGGCGTACATGGCCTGGCCCAGCTTCTGCGAGACGGCCGCGACCTTCTCGGTGGCCGTGCGGATCTCCGCGGTGTCCTCGCCCTTGAGCGCGGCCTTCAGCTCCTCGACGGACGCCTCGACCTCGGTCTTGATCTCGCCCGGGACCTTGTCCTCGTTGTCCTTGAGGAACTTCTCGGTCTGGTAGACGAGCTGCTCGCCCTGGTTGCGGGTCTCGGCGGCCTCGCGGCGGCGGTGGTCCTCCTCCGCGTACTGCTCGGCCTCCTGACGCATCCGGTCGACCTCGTCCTTCGGCAGCGAGGAGCCGCCGGTGACGGTCATCTTCTGCTCCTTGCCCGTGCCCAGGTCCTTCGCGGTCACGTGCATGATGCCGTTGGCGTCGATGTCGAAGGAGACCTCGATCTGCGGGACGCCACGCGGGGCCGGCGGCAGACCGGTCAGCTCGAACATGCCGAGCTTCTTGTTGTAGGCCGCGATCTCGCGCTCGCCCTGGTAGACCTGGATCTGCACGGACGGCTGGTTGTCCTCGGCCGTCGTGAAGATCTCGGAGCGCTTCGTCGGGATCGTGGTGTTGCGCTCGATCAGCTTGGTCATGATGCCGCCCTTGGTCTCGATACCGAGGGACAGCGGGGTGACGTCGAGGAGCAGGACGTCCTTGACCTCACCCTTGAGGACACCGGCCTGGAGCGAGGCGCCGATGGCGACGACCTCGTCCGGGTTGACGCCCTTGTTGGCCTCCTTGCCGCCGGTCAGCTCCTTGACGAGCTCGGCGACGGCGGGCATACGGGTGGAGCCACCGACGAGGACGACGTGGTCGATCTCGTTGATGGAGACGCCGGCGTCCTTCATGACGTTGAAGAACGGGGTCTTGCAGCGCTCCAGCAGGTCGGCCGTCAGCTGCTGGAACTGAGCCCGGGTGAGCTTCTCGTCCAGGTGCAGCGGGCCCTCGGCGGAGGCGGTGATGTAGGGCAGGTTGATCGAGGTCTCGGTGGAGGAGGACAGCTCGATCTTCGCCTTCTCCGCAGCCTCACGCAGACGCTGCAGAGCCATCTTGTCCTTGCTCAGGTCCACGCCGTGGCCGGACTGGAACTGCTTGACCAGGTAGTCCACGACACGCTGGTCCCAGTCGTCACCACCGAGGTGGTTGTCACCGTTGGTGGCCTTCACCTCGACGACGCCGTCGCCGATCTCCAGGAGGGACACGTCGAAGGTGCCGCCACCGAGGTCGAAGACGAGGATCGTCTGGTCGTCCTTGTCGAGGCCGTAGGCGAGCGCAGCCGCGGTCGGCTCGTTGACGATACGCAGGACGTTCAGACCGGCGATCTCGCCGGCCTCCTTCGTCGCCTGGCGCTCGGAGTCGTTGAAGTAGGCCGGGACGGTGATGACCGCGTCCGTGACCTTCTCGCCCAGGTAGGCCTCGGCGTCGCGCTTCAGCTTCTGCAGGATGAAGGCGGAGATCTGCTGCGGGTTGAAGTCCTTCCCGTCCAGCTGGATCTTCCAGTCGGTGCCCATGTGACGCTTCACGGAGCGGATGGTCCGGTCCACGTTGGTGACCGCCTGGCGCTTGGCCACCTCGCCGACGAGCACCTCGCCGTTCTTGGCGAAGGCGACGACGGACGGCGTGGTCCTGGCGCCCTCTGCGTTGGTGATGACGGTGGGCTCGCCGCCTTCAAGAACGCTGACGACGGAGTTAGTCGTGCCCAGGTCGATGCCGACCGCACGTGCCATGGTTGATTCCTCCAGCTGACTTGAGTGGAACAGGCTCAAGTGTGCACGAGGAGGTTCGCGGGGTCAACAGACCTGAGCCGGGCAGACTCAACTCTTATCCGTTCCTTACACGCAACTGGCCTCTGACCTGCGTGGATACATCCCTTCGAGGCTGTTGAACAGGGATGCGAAGGAGTACGAGAACGAGGAGGACCACCCCACCGGCCACCCACAGCACGGCCTTCTCCCCGGTCCACCCAGTGTGCACGAGCACGCCCACGAGCACGGTGGAGAAGGACCCGGCGCCCAGCAGCACGACGGCGCCCTGCGGGGTGAGCCCGAGCCGCCGCAGCCGGTGCGCGAGATGGTCCGGGCCGCGCCTGAGCAGCGGCCGGCGTGCCGCCCCGCGCGTGACGACCACCAGCAGGAAGTCGGCGGCGGCGACGGCGCCGAGGCAGAACAGCACGCCCGTGGTCGGTCCGAGCCCGTATCCCGCACGCGTGAAGACGGCGGCCGAGGAGAGCAGGAACCCGGTGAACAGCGATCCGCAGGCCCCCATGCCGACGCGGGCGGGATGCCAGTTGTGCATCAGGAAGCCGGTGAGGGCGGCGGCGAAGATGCTGAGCAGCACGGCGAGCCCGTCCATCACCTCGGCGGCCGCACAGGCCCCCGCCGCGAAGGCGGTGATCACCCCGACGGTGCCGGCGAGGCCGTCGGCGTGGTCGAGCCCCTTGAAGGCGAGGGAGACGAAGACGATCCACCCCACGGCCAGGATCCCGCCCCAGATGCCCGTCTCGTCGTACGGCACCACGCAGGCCGCCGCCACCGTCGTACCGGCGACCAGCACCCGCGCCCGCAGCCGCCACACGTCGGCGATCAGGCCCAGCGCGGCGACCCCGGCGCCGGCGACGAGCAGTCCCCCGACCCCCTCCCCGAGCGGGGCGACCCGCGTCCGCTCCCCCGCCCAGGCGACCAGGCAGGTGACCGCCACGACGGCCACCCCGCCGACCACCGGCAGGGGCCGCCGCTGCCGCCGGTCGACGATCCCCGCGCGCAGCGCGGGCACCCGGAGCAGCGCCGCGAGCACGGCGGTGAGGAGCAGGGCGGCGGAGGCCGCGGCGATCCCGTAGAGCACGGATCTAAATTAGGGGCGTACGTCGCAGTTTGGTACGAATAACACGTTCGGATCTTTTCGGATCTTAAGGCAAGCCTCAGCGACGCAGATCACCGCACGCCCCGCTACAGTGCGACCGAGGATGGGGGTAGTCTCAGACGGACTGCATAAGTTACCGCTTAGTAATCTCCCTCGCAGGCCCGAGGAGCCCCGAAATGCAACTCGCCGCGATCATCGTGTCGCTGGTTCTGATCGTGGTCGGCGTGGCCCTGTTCGCCCGCGCCCTCCTGCAGATCTTCAACTTCATGCGGCTCGGCCAGAGTGTGCCCGCAGGCACCCGCACCAACGAGCCCTATCAGCGCACCGTCACCCTGGTTCGGGAGTTCCTCGGCCACACCCGGATGAACCGCTGGGGCATCGTCGGTGTCGCGCACTGGTTCGTGGCGATCGGCTTCTACACGCTGCTCCTGACGATCGTCAACGCCTTCGGCCAGCTGTTCAAGGCCGACTGGATCCTGCCGATCATCGGCGAGTGGGCGCCGTACAACGTCTATGTCGAGTTCATCGGCACGATGACGGTGCTCGGCATCGCGGTCCTGATCGCCATCCGGCAGCTCTCCAGGCCGGGCAGGCCGGGCCGCAAGTCGCGCTTCGCGGGCTCCAACACGGGCCAGGCCTACTTCGTCGAGACGATCATCCTCATCGTCGGTGTCTGCATCTTCATGCTGCACGCGCTGGAGGGCGCCCAGCACCATGTGGACGGCTACGAGGCCTCGTTCTTCATCTCGTACCCGGTGGTGTCGTGGCTGAAGGGGATGGACGTCTCCACGCTGCAGACCCTCACGTACTTCTTCGCCGGCCTGAAGATCGCGGCCTCCTTCACCTGGATGATCGTGGTCTCCCTGAAGACCGACATGGGTGTGGCCTGGCACCGCTTCCTGGGCTTCCCGAACATCTGGTTCAAGCGGAACGCCAACGGCGAGACCTCCCTCGGCGCCCTGCTCCCGATGACCTCCGGCGGCAAGCCGATCGACTTCACCGACCCCGGTGACGACGACGTCTTCGGCGTCTCCCAGGTCGAGCAGTTCTCCTGGAAGGGCCTCCTCGACTTCTCCACCTGCACCGAGTGCGGCCGCTGCCAGTCGCAGTGCCCCGCCTGGAACACGGGCAAGCCGCTCTCCCCGAAGCTGCTGATCATGTCCCTGCGGGACCACGCGCACGCCAAGGCGCCGTACCTGCTGGCCGGCGGCGGCAAGACGATGGAGGGCGAGGAGAAGGCTTCGACCGAGGCCCTGAAGGACGTCCCGGCGTCCGCGCTGGCGGAGGCCGAGCGCCCGCTGATCGGCACCGCCGAGGAGAACGGCGTCATCGACCCGGACGTCCTGTGGTCCTGCACCACCTGCGGTGCCTGCGTCGAGCAGTGCCCCGTGGACATCGAGCACGTCGACCACATCGTCGACATGCGCCGCTACCAGGTCATGATCGAGAGCGCCTTCCCCTCCGAGGCGGGCACGATGCTCAAGAACCTGGAGAAGAAGGGCAACCCCTGGGGCCTGGCCAAGAAGCAGCGCCTGGAGTGGACCAAGGAGGTCGACTTCGAGGTCCCGGTCGTCGGCAAGGACATCGAGGACCTCACCGAGGTCGAGTACCTGTACTGGGTCGGCTGCGCCGGCGCCCTCGAGGACCGCGCCAAGAAGACCACCAAGGCCTTCGCCGAGCTGCTCCACATGGCGGGCGTGAAGTTCGCGATCATGGGCGGCGACGAGAAGTGCACCGGTGACTCCGCCCGCCGCCTCGGCAACGAGCCCCTGTTCCAGGAGCTCGGCATGGAGAACGTGGCAGCGCTGAACATGGCCTTCGGCGAGGACGACGAGGACGAGTCGACGAAGAAGCCGAAGTCGGCGAAGAAGATCGTCGCCACCTGCCCGCACTGCCTCAACACGCTCGGCAACGAGTACCCGCAGCTCGGCGGCGACTACGAGGTCATCCACCACACCCAGCTGCTCCAGCACCTGGTGGACGAGGGCAAGCTGATCCCGGTCACCCCGGTCGAGGGCATCATCACCTACCACGACCCGTGCTACTTGGGCCGCCACAACAAGATCTACACGCCCCCGCGCGAGATCATCGGCAAGGTCCCGGGCCTGCGCAACGAGGAGATGCACCGCCACAAGGAGCGCGGCTTCTGCTGCGGCGCCGGCGGCGCCCGGATGTGGATGGAAGAGCGCATCGGCAAGCGCATCAACAACGAGCGCGTCGACGAGGCCCTCTCCCTCAACCCCGACATCGTGTCGACGGCATGCCCGTTCTGCCTGGTCATGCTCACCGACTCGGTCAACGGCAAGAAGAACGAGGGCAAGGCCAAGGAGTCCATCCAGGTCGTGGACGTCGCCCAGCTCCTCCTGGAGTCCGTCAAGACGCCGGTCGACCCGGCGGGCGAGCCGGAGACCGAGAGCGAGCCGGAGCCGGAGCCGGTGAAGTGACCGGCCGCTGAAAGACCCGACTGCGCCCCCCTGACCCGCACAGGCAGGGGGGCGCAGCCGTATCCGCGGAGCTGCCTTCTAGACCCGTCTAGGCCCGTCTAGACCCGCTTCGGCCCTGCCTGCTGCACCACCTCGAAGGACCAGAGGGTGGAGTCGGTCGCCGCGGGCTTCGGCCGCTCCCCGCCCGCGCCGGTGCCCTGGTGGGCAGACTTCATCGGCCCCTCCATCCAGGCCTGGAACGACTCCTCGTCACGCCAGCGCGTGTACACGAGGTAGGTGTCGGTGCCCTCGACGGGGCGGAGCAGCTCGAACCACTCGAAGCCGTCGGAGTTCTCCACGGCGTGGGCGCGCGAAGCGAACCGCTTCTCCAGCGTCTCCCGCTGCTCGGCAGGCACGGTCAGTACGTTGATCTTCACCACACTAGGCACATGACACCTCTCGGGAACCACAGGCCGGGCGCTGTACCTAGCCTTCACCACGTGCGTGCAGTCTCCTACATCCGTCAGTCAAAGCGTCGTTAGGACGATTCCCAGGCTTCACCGATGGCGCAGCGCGACCCGGTTGGCCAAACGCGCCGCGCACGTGCCATGCGCGCCGGGCGGGCACCCCTGCACGACCCCTCGCCGGCTCTGGCCAATCGCGCACTACGGGCGCAGTGTTCTTATCGCGCGGCGGCCCCGGCACGCATCGCATCCGTTCTGGTCAGCTCAGGTCGGCAGCCCTTGGCTGCCGTAGTGCGGAATGTGGAGGCACATGTGGCCAGGTTTCGGAACGATGTGCGAGTGCGGCTTGTCCTCGGGCTGGCCGCGCTGCTGGCGGTATGTGTGCCCAGCGGGGCAGCGCAGGCAGCGCCGGCCTCGTGCCAGGGTGCCGACGTTCCCGTCACCGGTGTCGTGTCGGCGACGATGCACGGCACCTTGTGCATGCCCGCGGGTGGTACGGCCGACACGGTGATGGTGCTGGTGCCCGGCGCAACGTACAACCACACCTACTGGGACTTCCCGTACCAACCCGAGACGTACGACTTCCGCCAGGCCATGAATGGTGCCGGCTATGCCACCTTCGTCGTGGACCGGCTCGGAACCGGCGCGAGCTCACGCCCGCCCAGCGCCCTGGTCACCGCGTCCGTCCAGGCCGGGGCGGTGCACCAGGTGATCCAGGCCCTGCGCGGCGGCCGGATCGGCGGCACGGTCTTCCGCAAGGCCATCCTCGGCGGCCATTCGCTCGGCTCGCTGATCAGCGTCATCGAAGCGGGCACCTACAACGATGCGGACGCGGTGCTCATCACCGGCATCACCCACCGGATCGTCGCCCCGGCGGTCGTGGACATCTTCACGTCGTCCTTCTACCCCGCAGCTCTGGACCCGGCATTCGCCGGGAAGTCCTACGACCCGGGGTACCTGACCACGAGGCCCGGCACCCGGGGCACCGACTTCTACGCCCCCGCGACCACCGACCCGGCGGTGGTCGCCACCGATGAGGCCACCAAGGACGTGTTCAGCACCGCCGAGGCGGCCGACGGTCTCGGCGTGGCCGACCTCCTGCCGTACTCCCGCCAGATCCGGCGCCCGGTCCTGCTCACCGTCGGCGACCAGGACGGATTCTTCTGCGACTCGAGCGGCAACTGCGCCGGCTCGGCGGCGCTCAAGGCCCAGGAGGACCCGTACTTCGGATCTGCCGCCTGCCTGCACACGTACGTCCAGCCCGGGGCGGGCCACGACCTGAATCTGGCCACCAACACCGTCCCGTACCAGCGAGCGGTACGGGACTGGGCCGACGCGTTCGTCGGAGCGGGGCCCGAACCGATCACGCCGCCCGCGAAGGCCTGTTTCTAGGGCCGCATCACGGGTGCGGGCCGGCGGCCGGCTACTGGCGCTGCAAGTCGCTGGTGCTGTCCCTGCTGCCGCCCGCCACGCCTGCCTGCCGGCGGGCGCCGCAAGCAGTACTTCAGCACGGCGATCGGGCACAGGGCCCACGCCCGGCACACGGCCGGACCACTGCTGGCGGCCGAGTCCGGCCTGATCGACCGGACGGCTCTGACGTCTGACGGTGGAGCGGGACCCGGCCCTCCCCCCATCCTGGCCCAAGCCGCGCCACCACCCGGGCCAACGACGGCGTCCCGCACTACACCATCCGGTGGCTTATCGCCTCCGCAGCGTTATCCATGTCACCGTTTTTTCCTATTCATTCCACTATCCGGCTCTTGGGGCTGACAAGTCGTCAGGAGTCCCCTGCACCAGGTCGAGGAGAGTGGAGAAGATGACGACATCGCCGCGATGGCGATCTGTCCTGGCGTCAGCCGCCATGGCTGCCGCAGTCGGCGCAGCCGCGCTGACGAGCGCGTCAGCCGCCCAGGCCCAGGACGACACCACCCCGCACCCGCCCTTCCCGAAGGGCGCCGCCTACCCGGAGCACCGGGCGGAACCCGAGCACGCGACCAAACCCGCTCACCCGAGCAAGCCCACCTATCCGGAACACCCGGGCAAGCCGGCCCACGCGGAGAAGCCGGCCTATCCGGAACACCCCGGCAAGCCCGCGTACCCGGAACACCCTGGCAAGCCCGCCCACCCGGAGAAGCCGGCGTATCCGGAGCACCCAGCTAAGCCCGCTTACCCAGAGCACCCGGGCAAGCCCGCCCACCCGGAGAAGCCGGCCTATCCGGAACACCCAGCCAAGCCCGCGTACCCGGAACACCCAGCTAAGCCCGCCTATCCGGAGCACCCAGCTAAGCCCGCTTACCCGGAGCACCCAGCCAAGCCGGCCTACCCCGAGCGCCCAGCCAAGCCCGCGTACCCAGAGCACCCGGAGAAGCCCGCGTACCCGGAACACCCCGCCAAGCCGGCCTACCCCGAGAAGCCAGCCAAGCCCGCGTATCCCGAACACCCGGCCAAGCCCGCGTACCCGGAGAAGCCTGCTTACCCGGAGAAGCCTGCTTACCCGGAGAAGCCGGCCAAGCCCGCGTACCCCGAGAAGCCCGCCTACCCGGCGAAACCCGCTTACCCAGAACACCCCGCCAAGCCCGCGTATCCCGAGCACCCGGCGAAACCCGCCTACCCGGAAAAGCCGGCCTACCCCGAGCGCCCCGCCAAGCCCGCCTACCCCGAGAAGCCGGCCTACCCCGAGCGCCCCGCAAAGCCCGCCTACCCCGAGAAGCCGGCCTACCCCGCAAAGCCCGCCTACCCGGAGAAGCCAGCCAAGCCCGCGTACCCAGAGCGCCCGGCCAAGCCCGCGTACCCGGAGAAGCCGGCCAAGCCCGCGTACCCCGAGCGCCCCGCGAAACCCGCCTACCCGGAAAAGCCGGCCTACCCCGAGCGCCCCGCGAAACCCGCCTACCCGGAAAAGCCGGCCTACCCCGAGCGCCCCGCCAAGCCCGCCTACCCGGAAAAGCCGGCCAAGCCCGCGTACCCCGAGCACCCGGCGAAACCCGCGTACCCGGAGCGCCCGGCCAAGCCCGCGTACCCCGAGCACCCAGCCAAGCCCGCATACCCCGAACACCCGACGAAGCCTGCGTACCCGGAACACCCGACCAAGCCCACCCCCCCGGAGAAGCCCAAGAAGTCGAAGAAGTCGGAGAAATCCGACTGAGGACAACGACAAGGCGAAGCTGATCCCAGGGTTGGTGTGGCCGTCGGCGACCCCGACGGCACGTACGCAGCCCACGCACAACCGCACAGCCCGCCCGGGCCACCGCAAGGGTGGCCCGGAAGCGGGCGGTCCCATCCGCGGCCGTCGAACACCTCGGCTCAGTTCAGCTGGTCCAGCCGCCGACCGCGGCTCTCCGCGACACGGAGCGCATCACCGAGCGCCTGGGTCAAGCACTCGGCGAGGAAGCGGAGTTCGCCGGGCGGGGTGTCCGGCAGGATCTCGCGTGCATGGTCCAGGAGTTGGCCGCCCATACCGAGCTGAACGGACTCCGTGGCGTCGGCCAGTCGGGAGAGCGGCCCGTCGCGGTCGTCGGTGATCAGGTAACAGGGCTTGCCCCCGGAACCAGTCCAGGGAAGCAGACGCGGCAGCCCACTCATGCGACCTCCAGCCCGTGGATCCAGTACGGGCCGGGCATGTCCTGCCCCAGCGCCGCCAACGCCAACTCCCGGCGCTGTTCCCGCTGTTCATGGGCCGTCACGTACGGCCGTACGGCCCTGGCGGCGGTGGCGTCGAGGGGCGTGTCGAGCCCGTAGGGGCTGCGGTGGCGTGGGAGGGACAGGGGCGGGATCGGCCGGGGGTCGGCGACGGGGGCAGGGTATGGCACGCGTTTCTGCCCGGGAGGGAAGAGCAGGAGACTCACCCATGCGGCAAAGCGACGGATAAGGTCGGTCACGTCATCAGCTCCAGTTCGGCTGGTGGCCACACCCCCGGACGGCTCCACCCGTCGCGGGGGTCCTTCGTGCCCTTACCGTAGCGAAGGAACTCTAGGCATGCTAGGGATAACAGGATTCCCAGGTATCGCACGGATGTACAGGCATGCGGATGATGGTGCGGTGATGGAATTCGCTCCTGACATCCCCCGCTGGCGCCAGGTCGCCGAGATCATCCGGCGCCGCATCGCAGACGGCACGTACGGACCGCGCACCAGGGTGCCCTCCGTCGTACAACTCACGGCGGAATTCGGGATCGCCAATGCGACGGCCCACAAGGTGCTGCGGGCCTTGCGCGAAGAAGGGCTGACCTACACGGAGCCCGGCCTCGGCTCCTTCGTAGCGAAGCGCCCCACCGAGGAGAACGAACCGCCCGCATGACCCCCGACCTTGACCGCACTCGCCCCATTTGGCGCCAGGTGGCCGCGGCCATCACCAGCCGGATCGCCAGTGGCGAGTACCCCATCGGCGCCCGCGTGCCCTCCGTCGTCGAGCTCTCCGCCGAGTTCGGCATCGCGACCTCGACTGCGCAGAAGGCGTTGGCCCACCTCAAGTCCGAGGGACTCGTCCGAGCCGAGGTCGGCCTCGGCTCCTTCGTAGCGAAGCGCCCCGCCGAAGAAGCCGAACCCCCCGCATAAGGCCGCCCGGTGACGGCGAGTCACACCCGTCACCACAACATCAAAGATTTACCGAACGCCTGTACAACCCTCACACCCCGACGCCGGTCTCCTGATCGCCCATCGTCTGTGGACGCCCCGCCAAGCGTCCCCGCATGCCGCAGGAGAACCAGCATGCACACGCACCGCCGACTCGCCCTCGCGACGGCCACCGCGGCCGCGCTGACGGGCGGTCTGCTCACGTTCGCCGCCTCGTCCGCCACGGCCGCCGACTCCGTCAAGGTCGCCAAGGCCGACTTCAACGGCGACGGCATCGGCGACGTCGCCACCTCGGCGGCCACCGCCTACGTCAGTGGCCACAAGAACGCCGGCCAGGTCGTCGTCCTCTACGGCACGAAGACCGGCATCTCCTCCGCCAAGCGCACCACCCTCAGCCAGAACAGCGCCGGCGTCCCCGGCACCGCCGAGGACGGCGACGAGTTCGGCTACGACCTCGCGTACGCCGACTTCAACGGCGACGGCTACGACGACCTCGCCGTCGGCTCCCCGCACGAGAAGGTCGGCACCGACACCAACGGTGGTGCCGTCACGATCCTGTGGGGTTCCCCGCGGGGCCTGACCGGCAAGGGCGTCGACGTGCCCGACCCGGCCGCCGGCTCGCACGACTTCTGGGGCCAGAACCTGGCCGCCGGCGACTTCGACGGCGACGGCAGGGCCGACCTGGTCGTCGGCAGCTCCGCCGCCACCCTCTACCTCTACAAGGGCGGCTTCGGCAGCACCGGCACCCCGGGCAGCCGTACGACCGTCAAGCCGCCGATCCAGTCGGGCACCGACAGGTACCCGTACGGCCCGATGAACCTGACCGCGGGCGACGTGAACGGCGACGGCCGCACCGACCTCGTCGTCGACGGCTACGAGACACGGACGTCGTCCCACTGGAACACCAACTACTGGCTGCCCGGGACCGCGAACGGCCTGAGCGCCGCCTCCGCCAAGGCCCTCAAGCCCGGCATCATCACGGGGATCGGCGACGTCAACGGTGACGGCTTCGGCGACATCGTCTCCGGTGCCGCCTGGGACGACAGGACCGGCGACGGCCAGACCGTCCCGGACGCCGCCAAGGGCGGCAAGGTCAGCGTCACCTACGGCTCCGCCTCCGGGCCCGCCGCCACCAAGGGCATCACCCAGGACACCGGCAATGTGCCCGGCAACTCGGAGAAGGGCGACGGCTTCGGCTGGGACCTCGACCTCGGCGACATCAACGGCGACGGCTACCAGGACCTGGTCATCAGCGCCCCGAACGAGGACATGGGCAGCGTCACCAACACCGGCATGGTCACCGTCCTGTACGGCTCGGCCCACGGCGTCAACACCACCTCCGGCGCCCAGTCCTTCGCCCAGAGCACCGCGGGCGTCCCCGACAACGACGAGAAGGGCGACCTGTTCGGCGCCGACGTCAAGCTGGACGACGTCACCGGCGACGGCAAGGCCGACCTGGTCGTGGGCTCGTACGAGAACGGCGGCGACGGCGCGATCACCTACCTGCCGTCCAACGGCACGAAGATCACCACGACCGGTGCGCGAGCCTTCGGCGCAAGCACCGTGGGCGTCTCGACGACCGGCGCCCCGCAGTTCGGCGCGGTGTTCGCCGACTGAGCCGTGCCGCCCCGGTGAAACCGGGGGAACCCCTGGCACACCCCCTGACGGTCCCTTAGGGGATGTCACAGGTCGGCAGCAAAGCCGGGCCCGGACACCCGGGCCCGGCACGTCACACTCCGGGACCAGGTACGTTCGAAGACGTGGCTGGATTCAGGATCGGACGCGGGGGCCGCGACAATCGCACCCCCCAGGGACAGCAGGCTCCGCAGGGACCGTCGTACGGACAGGGGCAGGGGCGCGGACAGGGACGCGGGCCCGGACAGCCCGGGCCCCGGCCCGGGGCGCGGCCCTCAGGCCCGTCGCACGGCTACCCGTCGGCGCCACAGCCGCCGTACCAGCAGCCGTCGTACCCGCAGCCGTCGCACCCGCGACAGGGACAGGGACAGGGACAGCCGTACGGCTACCCGGGCCCGGCCGACGACGGCCCGGAGTACTTCGGCGACGGCGGCTACCCGAACCACGGCCAAGGCGGCACCCCGGACCCGTACGCGGCCAACAATCCCGGCCACACCCAGGCCTTCTCGATCGACGAGGCCTCCGGCTACACCCAGGGCGCGACCTACCACGCCGGCTCGGCCGCCCCGTCCGGCCCGGTCGGCCCGCCGCTGCACTGGAAGGAACTGCTGAAGGGGATCATCTTCTCCCCCGACCAGACCTTCCTGCGCATGCGCGACTACACGATGTGGGCCCCGGCCCTGATCGTCACCTTCCTCTACGGCCTGCTCGCCGTCTTCGGCTTCGACGGCGCCCGCCAGGACGCGATCAACGCGACGCTCTCCAACGCGATACCGATCGTCCTGGTCACGGCGGTCGCGATGGTCCTGAGCGCGTTCGTCCTGGGCGTGGTCACGCACACCCTGGCCCGCCAGCTCGGCGGCGACGGCGCCTGGCAGCCCACGGTCGGCCTGTCCATGCTGATCACGTCCCTCACGGACGCCCCCCGCCTGGTCTTCGCCATGTTCTTCGGCGGCGACGCAGGCTTCGTCCAGCTGCTCGGCTGGGCCACCTGGATCGGCGCGGGCGCCCTGCTGACCCTGATGGTCTCCCGCTCGCACGACCTGCCCTGGCCGAAGGCCCTGGGCGCGTCGGCGATCCAGCTGATCGCACTGCTGTCGATTGTGAAACTGGGCACGTTCTAGGACGTGCGACACAGACAGGGCCCACGGCACTGCGCCGGGGGCCCTCTCTTGTTGCTAATACTGTTGCCGCTGTTGCCGCTGTTATCGGCTGTTGCCGGCCTAGGCGTCGAGGACCTGTCCGGCGCGCTTCACCACGGGCGGTTCGACGCTCCACGGGAAGTTGATCCAGTCATCCGTGCGCTTCCACACGTACTCGCACTTGACGAGCGAGTGCGACTTTTCGTAGATCACGGCGGACCGCACCTCGGCGACGTGTTCGAGGCAGAAGTCATGCACCAGCTTGAGCGTCTTGCCCGTGTCGGCGACGTCGTCCGCGATCAGAACCTTCTTGTTCGAGAAGTCGATCGCATTCGGGACGGGTGCCAACATCACGGGCATTTCAAGCGTCTGACCGACTCCCGTATAAAATTCAATGTTTACGAGGTGAATGTTCTTGCAGTCGAGGGCGTAGGCGAGCCCACCCGCGACGAACACGCCTCCGCGCGCGATGCTGAGCACGATGTCGGGCTCATACCCGTCGTCGGCGATGGTCTGCGCCAGCTCGCGGATGGCGGTGCCGAACCGCTCGTAGGTCAGATTCTCCCGCACGTCACTCATGAAGTCGTCGCCCTCACACCTGGGTCCGATGGAAGTTCTGAAAGGACCGCGAGGCGGTCGGCCCGCGCTGCCCCTGGTACCGGGAGCCGTAGCGCTCGCTCCCGTACGGGAACTCGGCGGGCGAGCTCAGCCGGAACATGCACAGCTGGCCGATCTTCATGCCGGGCCAGAGCTTGATCGGCAGGGTGGCGAGGTTGGACAGCTCAAGGGTCACGTGACCGCTGAACCCGGGGTCGATGAACCCGGCGGTGGAGTGCGTGACGAGCCCGAGCCGCCCCAGCGAACTCTTCCCCTCGAGCCGCGACGCGAGATCATCAGGCAGCGAGATGACCTCGTACGTGCTGGCCAGCACGAACTCCCCGGGATGCAGGATGAACGGCTCATCACCCTCGGGCTCGACGAGCCGCGTCAGATCGGCCTGCTCGACCGAGGGGTCGATGTGGGGGTACCGGTGGTTCTCGAACACCCGGAAGAAACGGTCGAGACGCACGTCGATGCTCGACGGCTGCACCATGGATTCGTCGTAGGGATCGATGCGCACCCGCCCGGCGTCGATCTCGGCCCGGATGTCCTTGTCTGAGAGAAGCACGTAGCGAGGATACGCAAGGCGCGCGGAGCCGTGACAATCGTGAAGGCTCCACGCGCCTGTTGATCTTGCAGCTTCCAGCCCCCGACCGCTTCTGCAGCCCGCTACCGCTCGTGCAGCCCGCTACCGCTTCTGCAGGGCGACCGGCACCACACTGCGGAGCCGGGCACACCGCGGACACCGCACGAGCCGGCCGGGGCCGAGCCGCTCGGCCTGCTGCATCGGGAACGAAGTAGTGCTGAAGACGTGCCCGTCCGCACAGCGAACGACGGTGCGTTCCATCAAGTCCCTCAAGTCCCTTCCCCAAGAGCCGCGTCCGGCTTACTACCCTGACGACAAAAGCCACATTACGGGATCAAAGAGACGACTCTCCAGGCGGCACTCCGGCCCCACCCGGACCCTCCCCCACCCCTCCACGGTACGCCCCAACTCGCGTCCCCCGCACCGGGATCCCGCCCCTCACACACACCCCCAACGCACCCGGACCCCGCGGTCCGAGCACCGGGGGTCTGCGATGAGGTACAGTGAGCGAGCGTTCGGACATCGACTCCTCCAGAGCCGACCCAGTCCGTCTTACGCGGGTGTAGTTTAATGGTAGAACATCAGCTTCCCAAGCTGAGAGCGCGAGTTCGATTCTCGTCACCCGCTCCATGATTAAGGCCCAGGTCAGAGACCCGGGCCTTTTTGCTGTGTGGGGTGATCAGCGGTCGCGTTTCCAGGCGGTCCACATTGGACCCGATCTTGCTCAGAACCCACAAGCTGCCGGATCGGCGAGCCCCCTGCCAGAGTGGGTCATCCACAGGGGTGTGGAAGGGCAGCACGGGAGTGCCGTGGGCGTCGAAGGGGCTGGCGTCGAGGTGACGCAGACCACCGGTGTCGCACAGACAGTGGGTACTGCCGGTGGCTGCCGCAAGGTCGGCGAGGCGCTCGGAGCGGCCTTGCCGGGTCGGGATCTCGCTGCCGTCCCGCACCTTCCCCGACCAGCCATCAGGCGTTCGCCACCGCCGGCGTCAGGCGTGCCGTGCTCCGCAGCGAACGGGAAGCGGTCACGGCGAAAAAATCTGTGGATCTTCGCGGCAACCTTTTCGGCCTCTCGGACCACTCAGCGTTGTCCGGCCAAGTGGTCCGGTCAGATGCAACGGCTGAAAGAGAGCACAGGCATGTCCCTGGAACGAGAGCACAGACATGTCCCCGGCCCACCCACGTCATCGGTGGCGTCCCGCGCCGGCGGCCACCGTGCCGACGGCGGCGCGCGCGGTGATCGCCCGAAGCATCGTGGCCGTCGGTTGCTCGCGCGTCGGGGTCTCTGGGCGGGTCTCGCCATGGTGGTCGTGGCCGGCTCGGCTGTCGTGGTCAGCCAGGCCTCGGCGCAGCAAAAAACCCTGGATCTGAAGAAGTGGTACGTGCTGGTCAACCGCAACAGCGGCAAGGTGCTGGACGACCGCGCCTTCGCCAAGAACGACGGCGCGGCGGTGGTGCAGTGGAGCCGTCACGGCGGCGCCAACCAGCAGTGGCGGTTCATCGACGCGGGTGACGGGTACTACCGGCTGCAGAACCGGAACTCCGGCAAGGTGCTGGACGACCTCGGCTGGTCGAAGACCGCCGGCTCCGCCATCGTGCAGTGGAAAGACCTGAACGGCACCAACCAGCAGTTCAAACTGGCCAAGTCGCCGGACGGCTACGTGCGTTTGATCAATCGCTTCAGCGGCATGGCCGTCGATGTCCACAACGCCGCCAAGGCCGACGGGGGCGACGTCGTCCAGAACCGCGACCGGGGCGGCGCCGATCAGCAGTGGCAACTCGTCCCGGCCGGGAGTGTCGGCAGCTCCGGTACGCCCACCGCGCCGGGGGGCAGCGTTCCCACCAGCCCGGCTCCGAGCGGCTCGCACCCGTCGTCGCCGTCGCCGTCGTCGCCGTCGTCTCCCGAGGCTGGTGGCGGCAGCTCGACGAAGCGTTTCATGGGCACCAGCACGGTGCTCATCGGCGGCTCGATGTCCGACGCCTCGGCGGCCGCCGCGCCGTTCGACGTGCGGTACGCCTATGTGCACAGCCAGCCCGCGCCCTCGTCGGACTACTACTCGGCAGCGCGCTGCCACGACGGGTGGTCGGGCTGGTGGGGCTGCTGGAACGGCAGCACCACGGCGCCCGGCACTTACGTGACCTGGCGGGACACCGTGGCGGCCCAGGCGACGTACAAGGGCAGCCCGCGTCCGCAGAAGATGCTCTGGACCTGGTACTCGTTGCGCGACCTCGGGGATGCGGCAGGCGAGGGCGACGGCCCGGGCGAGGTCAAGGCCATCAACAGGACCGACCTGCTCACCCGGTACCTGAACGACTACCGCTTCTTCCTCCAGAAGATCGGCACGTCGCACGACGCGATCGACCTCGAGCCCGACTTCTGGGGATACGTCCGGTCGCTCGGCAATCCGCACCAGGTTGCCGCACAGGTCACGGCCTCGAATCCGACGGACTGCGGATCGCAGGAGAACAGCGCCACCGGCCTGGCCCAGTGCCTGATCTCGATGGCGCACAAGTACGCGCCGAACACCGCCGTGGGGATGCACCTTTCCTGCTTCGACTGGCAGACCAACACACCGGCATGCGTCAAGGACTACGCGAACCTCGGGGCGCAGAACGCCGACTTCCTGGCCACCGACGTGTCGGACCGCGACGCGGGCTGGTACGCACAGCCGGCCCACGGCGGCAGTGACCACTTCTGGAACGACCAGAAGGCCGCCGCCGCGCTGCAGTTCTACAAGACGATGGCCGAGTCCGTGGGCAAGCCGGTGGCCCTGTGGCAGATCCCCGTGGGCAACATGGCGCAGAACAACACCCTCAACCATTACAAGGACGACAAGGTGGACTGGTTCTTCGGGCACATGGACCAGGTGGCGAACGCCCATGTCGCCGGCCTGTTCTTCGGTCCGGGGCAGCAGGAACAGACCACGGTCGAGTCCGACGGCGGAAACCTGATCCGCAAGACGATCGCCTATCACAACTCGGGTGGTACAGCACTCAAGTAGGCGAAGCCGACGAATGCGCCCCCATCTCTTCGATGGGGGCGCATTTCTGCTGACGGGTGACGGCGGGGAAGCCGAGTTCGACCGCGAGGCCGGGACAGTGCGGGCCGTCCCGGTCGATGAATGCGCCGATGTGGCGGAAGGTGAATGCGGCCGGCCCGGGACGCCGGCGCCCACACCGCGCAGGACCAGGAGCCCGCCCATCAGCCCTACAAGCCTCGCCGAGCCTCCGTCCGGTCCCCAAACGATGGGAACCCCAGCCGGCGCACGGCTGGGGTTCCTCGAGGCGGTGAGTAGCGGTCAGCGGGTGGGCGGGTCAGCGCTGCAGGGTGAGGACGCCCGGCCGCCACGGCAGCTGGTCGTAGGGGCCGGTCGCGGTGGGGGACTTGCCCTGGTAGAGGAACTGCAGGTGGCAGGGGTCGATGGTCATGGTCTGGTCGGGGTTGTTGCGGACCAGGTCACCATGGCTGATGTCGTTGGTCCAGGTGGCACCGCTGTTGGCCTTGCCCGCGAAGGGGTTGGACTCGGTGGCGGCCTGTGGGGTCCATGGACCCTTCAGGCTGGTGGCGGTGAAGGAGCGGAAGTAGCGCTGCTCGTTCGCGCCCCGAGCCTCGACGATCATGAGGTACTGGTTCTGGCCCTGGACCTTGTAGACCTGCGGCGCCTCGAACAGGTTCTTCGTCGTGTCGCTCATGACCGTCGTGTACGACGAGCCGAAGTTGCCCGGGAAGTTCCCGATCGGCATGCTCGCCCGGTAGATCTTGCCGTTGTCGCCGGCGAAGAACAGGTACATGTTCTGGCCGTCGGCGATCAGGGTCTGGTCGATCGGGCCGGTGGCGGATTCGGTGCGGGGGATGCTGCCGGTGAACAGCGGCTGCGGCGCGGACCAGCCGTTGGGGTTGGTCGGGTCGCTCGACGTGCGGTAGACGAAGGGCCAGGCACCCCATTGGTACGCCAGCACCCAGATGTTCTTGGGCGCGAAGTAGAACAGCGTGGGCGCCACCGCGGCCTGGCTCATGCCGGTCTGGCCGGCCGACACCATGTCCGCCCAGTTCGTGAAGGGCTTGAACATCATCGAGCCGTACGACGATCCCGACACGCTCGACGCGTAGACCAGGTGCTTGCCGTTGTACGTCACGGTGGTGAAGTCCTTCACCGCGTCCCACCCGTTCGCCGGCTGCGCCAACGCACCCGTCGAGCTCCACCGGTACGTCGGCGGAAGAGCACACGTGGCGCCCGTCCGCGTGGGCGTTGTCGGGGCCGACGTCGACGTCCTGAAGTTCCAGTGCTGGTTGGCGCCGCCGCCGTTGGAGTCCCAGATCTGGACGGGGGTGCCGTTGGCGGTCTTGCCACCGGGGGTCTCCAGGGCTCGGCCGCTGGCGACGTTGGTAAGGGTGTAGGAGCCGTCACTGTTCCGGGCGGCCCGCCAATGCTGGTTGGCGCCGCCGTTGGAGTCCCAGACCGCCATCCTGGTCCCGTTGCCCGTCTGGTTGCCGGGCTCGTCCAGTACCCGGCCGCTGGCGACGTTGGTCAGCGTGTAGGAGCCGTCGCTGTTCCGGCCGGCACGCCACTGCTGGTTGGAGGCACCGCTGGCGTCCCACACCTGGAGCGGGGTGCCGTTGCCGTTGTATCCCGCGGGCTCGTCGAGAACGCGTCCGGCGGCCGCGTTGGAGAGCGTGTAGACGGTGCCGGAGGTGATGCCCCCGCCCGTCGTGCCGCCGTTGCTGGTGTTGCCCAGGGCGGTGAGCACCGCGCTGTAGGCGGGCTTCTCGTTGCCGCCCGCGTCGAACAGCAGCGGGTTCTGACCGGTGCGCCAGGAGTCGCTGTCGCGGATGCCCCACACCGTGATGCCCGTGCAGCGAGCGACGTTGAGGCAGTCCTGCACGGTGTTGGCGTACGCGGTGGCGGACGCCTGGGCGATGTCGAGTTCGGTGATCTGTACGTCCACGCCGAGCGCGGCGAACTTGGACAGCGTGGTCTGGAAGCTGGCCGGCGGGCCGCCGGCGCCGAAGTGGCTCTGGAAGCCGACGCAGTCGATGGGCACACCGCGGGACTTGAAGTCCTTGACCATCGCGTAGACGCCCTGCGTCTTGGCGTCGGTCCAGTTCTCGATGTTGTAGTCGTTGTAGCAGAGCTTGGCGGAGGGGTCGGCGTTCCGGGCCGTGCGGAAGGCTTCCTCGATGAAGCCGTTGCCCAGCACGTCCTGGAAGACCGAGCTGCGGTGCTGACCGCTGCCGCCGTCGGCGAACGCCTCGTTGACCACGTCCCAGGCGTAGATCTTGCCCTTGTAGTGGGTCATCTCGGTCGTGATGTGGTTGTCCATCACACTGCGCAGGGTGTTGGCGTCGGTGATGGACTTGACCCAGCCGGGCAGTTGGGAGTGCCATACCAGGGTGTGGCCGCGCATGCGCTGGCCGTGCGCGGCGGCGTGGCCCACGATCGAGTCGGCCGGGCTGAAGTTGAAGTTCCCGCGGGAGGGTTCGACGGTGTCCCACTTCATCTCGTTCTCCGGGGTGATCATGTTGAACTCCCGGTCGAGAATGGTGGAGTACGTCGAGTCGCCGAGCCTGCCCGAGGACACTGCCGTGCCGAAGTAGCGGCCGCTGCCGGCCGCCGCGGCGGCCAGGGTCGGTGTGCGGGCCTCCGGCGTGCGTGCGGCCAGCGCGACCAGCGGTACGGCGGCACCCGCGGCGGCGAGGACCACGGCGGCGGCGAGCACGCGGCGGGTAGCCGGACGGCGGCGATGAGAGCGGTTCTGATCTGACAACGGCATGTCCTTCTGGCACAGCGGGCCTTGATCCGGACCCGGTTACCGGCCAGTTGCCGCCACGCACACAAAGGTTGCCGCGATCGAGGGACGGGTTTTCACGGCCGCTGTCACCGTCCCCACCCAGTTCCACGGCGACCCGCTGGCCACCATGGAGGCCACCTACGCCGACGGGACCAACGTCGGCCCGGCCGACTGGACCCCGTACCAGCAGTGCGGGTACTTGTTCTCCCATCGAGCTGTGCGGCAAGGGGACTCGTCCCCTTGCCGCACAGCGGCGTTCACCGGGTCGGGACAAACCCTCCCCGGACCGACGCGGAGCCGCCCGAACCCTGCGCGTCGACGCGGTAGCCGTCGCCCGCGGCACTGCGCACGCCAGTGCCGTTGTTGAACTGGGCGGCAAACTCATAGCTCCCGGCCGGCACGGTGCGGCCCGGCTGGAGGACCCAGCGGTAGACCAGCGTGCCGTCGGCCTCCTGAGCGGTGACGGTGAAGTCAGCACTCGGCAAGGTCTGCCAGGTGCCGGTGATCTTCACCCCGCCGGTCTGCACGATCCGCATCTCGACCGTGAGCGAGGTGAGCGGCTGGGTCGTCTTGAGGGCGAGGTTGCTCTGCGTCCAGTAGACGGTGCTGTGCGGGTCCACCGAGCCTGCCGACCACAGCGGCCCGTTCTGGCTCTCGCCGGCGGTCGGCGATGGACTGGTGGCCGGCGGAGTCGGGCGCGCGCTGCCCGGGGTGGCCGGGGCCGGCGCGACAGGGGTGGGGCGGGCCGATGTCGAGTGCGGGGAGCTGACGGTCGGGGACGGGGTGGCAGGCGCGGTCACGGTGGGCGACGGCGACGAGTGCGCGACGATGGCGGCGACGGCGAAGCCACCGGTCGTCAGCATGCCGGTGGCGGCGAGCCCGGCGAGCGCGACCCTGGTCCCGGACCTCGCGAACGGCCGCGCGCGGTGACGGACGGCGGGGCCGGCCATGCCGCGTTGCACCCGGGCCAGCATCCGCGCGCGGTCGGGCCGGTGGGCCTCGGCGGCCTCGCGCAGCCGACGGGCGATCTCCTCGTTCACCGGTTCCTCCTCCCTGCCACCAGGTCCCCGACCGCTCGCGCGCCCAGTATCCTTTCCAGTTCGGCCATTCCCTTCGAGGTCTGGCTCTTCACCGTGCCGACCGATATGCCCAGCGCTGCCGCCGTGTCCTTCTCCGACAGGTCGAAGGCGTGCCGCAGCACCACGCAGGCGCGCTTGCGGAAGGGCAGCCGGGCGAGCGCCGCGCGGACGTCCAGCACGGCCGCCATGTCCGGCCCCTCCACCTTCTCGGGGCTGCGGGACCAGAACAGCGTGATCCGGCGTCGCTCGCGCACCGCGCTGCGGATCCGTCCGCGCGCCAGGTTGGCCACCACACCGCGGGCGTAGGCGAGCGGGTGGTCGGCCTGCCGCAACCGGTCCCAGCGCTGCCACAGGGCGACCAGGGCATCCGCCGCGAGGTCGTCCGCCGCGTCGGTCTCGCCGGTCAGGAGGTGTGCCAGACGGGCGAGTTCGGCATAGTGGCGTTCGAAGAATTCGTGGAACTCCGCGGACGCGTCGTCGAGGAGCATCCCTCCGTCGCCCTCTCCTGGCAATGATGTGCGCGTTAGTTGCATGTTTAACAACAGGGAGCGCAGCCTAACAGTGCCCGGCCCGGGATTCGAACGGCGGTCGTGCTCGGTTGCGGACCGGTGAAGGCTGTCCGGCGGGCTGGTCAATGCCAGGCGAACTGGACGCCGGTCGGCTGTGCGACGTCCGGATGCACGGCGGTGCCGTCGACGGTCAGCCGCTCCCCGTAGATGTCGGTGATCCTGACACCGGTCCCGCTCCCGGGGGGACGGCACGCCGGCACCCGACGACCAGCAGCGCCAAGGGAATGCCCGTGACCAGTCCGCGCCTGCGCCACGGTTGCGGCGCGGCGTGCTTCGTTGCCCTCATGCCCGTCCATCCGGTAGTTCGACTCGGCCTTCCGGCTTCCAGTTGCCGGCCGCTTGCGCCTGTGCTCTCCCGCAGTTGGCGATCGCTGCGACATGGTGATCGGCCGTGCTGCTGCGACTGGCCTATTTCGGCGTCACGAGCGCGTTCGCCATGCTGCGTCTGCTGGCGATGAGCGACAGGGACAAGGACGCGGCCGCCAGCTGCTCCTTTGCCCTCCAGGACGCTGGCTTCGTGCGCGCGCGATGCGTGAGCGGACTGTCCGGCACGGAGCGTCATGCGCGGGATTGAGTGCACGGCCCGCATGTTGCTGACCAGGGAAAACAACATCAGGTAGCACCGACGAGCGTACCCGGCAAGGATTCGATCCCACTCCCGAAGCGGGTGTCGAACTCTGTGGAGGCATTGGATGAGGGCAGCGCAGAGGATCTTCGACGCCTCGCACTGACCCGGCTGCTCTGCTCGGCCGAACGTGGCCGCCCGCTGGGCCACCGCTGCCCTCGGACCGCATACGCTCTCACAGGAGTGTGCGTCTGCAATGCCAACACGTCAGGCACATCCCGCACCCGCAGGTGCAGTACCGCAACGGAGCGGTCGAGCCCCCGCACACCGCCCCCCTGTGGGTCCATGCCCAAAGCGTGCCCATAAGACCGGGCAACAACGGCAAACAGCGGCACGAAGCCAGCCCTCCGAAGCCGCTTTGCGGCAACATAACTGCAGGTCAGCGACTCAGCGCACCTTCGGTGCGCGCCGGGGGCGTGGTAAAACCCGTGGCGCGCTGGAGGTGCTTCTGTCTGCCCTGACGGCGATCTGCACGGGTGCAGCCTGTCGTCACCGTTCCGTCACAAGTAGCCGCCGCACGGAACCCTGCCGCTCTCCCGCCCTGTCTGCACTCACGTACCACGACCACGCGTACCGCGGGGCAACAACCGACGACCGAAACCCGCGGACGAGACGACTCAGGGGGACGACAGCATGCGGCGCAGCAACGGCATTCGCAGGGCGGCTCTGGCGACGACGGCGGTCACGGCCGTCGCGGCGGCGGTGACCGGCATCCTGCCCGGCACCGCCATGGCGAGCACCACCACCACCTCCACCCCGCCGCCCGCCTGCCCGGCCTCCGCCCTCCAGGTCAGCGCCTGGCAGGCCGTCCACCGGCCCGTCGGGACCGGGACCGGGGCGGCGGTCGTGCAGTTCACCAACGTCTCCCGGAGGACGTGCGTCCTGAAGGGCCATCCGACGGTCGCGGGCGCCGGCAACGGCTCCCCCGCCCACAACACCCCGCTCAAGGTCACCCGCACCGGCAGGGCGGCCACCGTGACGGTCCGGCCGCACGGCAAGGCGTGGGTGAAGCTGACCTTCGTCCAGGTCCAGGGGGAGGCCGACGGCTACTGCGTGTCGGGCAAGGACCCGGTGACGTATCCGACGATGGTCATCGGGCTGCCGCACTCCGGGAAGCACCAAGTCGCCCTGAACGACGGGGTGTGGGCCGAGTGCGACAACAAGGTGACCGTCACCCCGGTCTCGACGGTCAAGCCTTCCTGACCCCACCGTCCCCACAAATCGAGCAGCCTGCACGACGATCGCAACGCTCTGACCTGCACGTTTACGAGGCACTGCGCATAAGTGCAGGTCAGCGACTCAGCGCGCCTTCGGTGCGCCCCCGGCGCGCACCGAAGGCGCGCGCCGGGGGCGTGGTAAAACCCGTGGCGCGCTGGAGGTGCTTCTGTCTGCCCCGACGGGGGCTGATTCCGTCCGGGACGCTGGAGGGGCTCGTTCCGGCCGAAACCGATGCTTCTGTGATGCCGGTGAGCTCGCAGGTCAGCGTGGTGCTGGGGGCCGACCACGGGAACCGTGGAGTGTTGCTGTGAGCACGTGCGTCAGAATTCCTTATTCACCCTGGCCCTCCCGGAACGGCATACGGGTCCGTCCGGGTGTGCAGGGAGAACCGGTTGCCGAGATGCGGACCCAGCGCCTGGGACCAGTCGCTCGCCGCCGTCGCAGGGCCCGCCTGGGCGAAGTCACCCACCAGCGTCATCGACCTGGCCGGACACCGGCGCATCACCATCCGCCACTGCATCGCGGTCAGTTCCTGGGCCTCGTCGACCACGACGTGCCCGAACGACCGCTCCGGCAGCCCGTCCACCAGGGCCGCCGCCTCATCCAGCAGCGGTACGTCGGCATCCGTCCACGGGGCATCAGGCGAACGCACCAGCCGGGACCGTTCGTCGCCGGCGAGCGAGGGCAGGTGCCTCGCCAACGTGCGAGCGTCTGCCAGCAGGGCCCGTACGACCACTTCGGGCGTCAGCCGCGGCCAGAGGGACTCCACCGCACGGTCGGCGTGGGCGTCGGCCGAGAGGTCCGCGCGGACGGCGTCCGCGTCGAACACCTCAGTCGGATCCGCGGCCGGCGCGTCGTCGAAGCCGAGAGCCCGCAGATCGGCCTCGGCCGCGGCATCGAGATCCATGCCTGTGCTCTCGGCGATCTGGGCGTCGATCTGTTCGAGGGCCTCGACGGCGTCGCGCTCCAGGGCATCCGTGACCGCGCCGATCAGGTGCTCCTTGAACACCTCCCGCGCAGGGTTGTGCGCCAGCCCGCTCGCCACCGCGGCCTCCCGCGCCGCCGCGACATCTACGCTCTCCAGCCGGACCCACTGCTGCCCCACCCGGACCGCGAAGCCGCCGGCAGGTGCCTGCCGGGAGTGCACCAGGTCCGCGAGCGCCTCGGCCAGCGCGGAACTCCCCTTGAGGCGCGCGACATCGAACGACTCCACGGCTGCGGGCTCCACCCCGGCCAGCTCCGCGCACGTCGCCAGGAGCACATCGTTCTCCCCCAGCGAGGGGAGCACCTGGGAAACGTAGTCGAGGAACCGCGCGTTCGGCCCGAGCACCAGCACACCGCGCGCGGCCGCTCCCGGGAACGCGTACAGGACGTACGCCGCCCGGTGCAGCGCAACCACGGTCTTGCCTGTACCGGGGCCGCCCTGCACCACCGCCCCCCCCGATGCGGGGACCGGACGATCGCGTCCTGCTCCGCCTGCAATGTCGCCACCGCCGCACGCATCCGCCCCGTGCGCTGCGCCTCCAGCGCTTCGGTCAGCGGCCCGTCGCCGACGATGTCGCCGACCGCGGCCGACGATCCGTCCGGTAGCTCGTCGCTCACCGCACGTACCGCACGGCCCTCGACGCGCAGATGACGCCGGCGCCGCAGCGCCATGGGGTGGACGGTCGTCGCCTCGTAGAAAGGCCGCGCCGCGTCCGCTCGCCAGTCGACGAGCAGTGGCAGGTCCCGGTCACCCACGTGCAGGCCGAGCCGTCCGATGTGCAGGACGGTTCCGTCCGCGCCATCGACCCGGCCGAACGCCAACCCCTCCTCGGCCCCCTCCAGCCGACGAACCTGACGTGCCAGACGCTCTGCGGCGACATCGCGCGCGTGCACCTCGCCCGCGCTGTCGGCCGAGGACTTCAGCACATCCGCCAGCTGGGCCCGTGCATCCGCCAATCGCTCATCGAGCAGCCGGTACATAGCGGCCACGTGGGCCTGCTCCACCTCGACCTGTCCTGCGGCATCCCTTTGGAACTGCGGCAACAGCAGCCCTCCCGTCGACTCGGCCCTCCACTATGCAGCCAAATTTCCATGGAAGTAAGGCTTGACTTACTTGTCCGAGTCAGCCGCTGCGGCCGGTCCGCCGTCACGGCTCAGGTCTGGGCGGCCTTCTGGCACCGTCGGACATGAGGAGCCGACCGGTCTCGATCCCGGCCTGAGAGATTCGAGCTCAAAGCTCAGCACTTCGCCGCCATGCCACAGACCCTGCCCAGACCGCCTGATGCAGCCGGCCCCACCCGGACACCGTCCATCGGCGCGTCGTTACCGCCGCTGAAGCGGCACCAACCTCATGAGACGACACCGCTAGGGTCGGCAGCCAGCCTGCAGTGCATCATGAACGCGCAGGCCTGGCAGTCCTCCAGGTGAACGGCATGTTCGTCTCCCATTCGTCGGCGGCCGGCAGCCGCTCTGCAAGGTGCCTTCCACTGTGACCGCCACCGGGTTCGCGGGCCTGAGCACCCGTACTCATCACCGTCCACCCTCGTGCTCACGCGGGTGAGTACCGTCGGCCGAGCGCACCGGTCGGCGCTCTCCGCGATGCGTGCAGTTCCGTGGGTGGGAAGGGCCGACCGGGTGCTTACCCGGCGAAAGTCTGAACGCCGGAGCGCGCGGCCAACTGTGTGGCACTTTCGGCGCGTTGCGGCGCGGCTGACGACCAGCCGCAGCCGGATCCCCACGGCTGCGGATGTCCTGACCAGGACATGAACGAAGGCGGACATGAACGAAGGCGCAGGCCCGGCATGTCACTTGACTGCCCTAAGCTGACACCCTCAGTTGACGGCCGGCAAGGAGACAGACGAATGGCGGGCGCGAGCGTATTGCCGCCGGACGAGGTCCTGGTCCAGCGGCTGCGTGACGGTGACGAGGCGACGTTCGCTCTGGTGCTGGACACCTGGTCAGGTGGCATGCTCCGGCTGGCCATGTCGTTCGTGTCGACCAAGGCATCCGCGGAGGAAGCCGTCCAGGACACCTGGCTGGCGGTCATCAGGGGTATCGGCGGCTTCGAAGGCCGTTCATCGCTGAAGACATGGGTGTACCGGATCCTGGTCCACACGGCCAAGGCACGCGGTACGAAGGAGAGCAGAACCGTTCCCTTCGCCAGCCTGCTGCCGGAGGAGGAAGGGCCGACGGTGGACGCCGCACGGTTCCGTCCCGCCGGTGAGGAGTACGCCGGACACTGGACCGTCGGGCAGGAACCGCGTCACTGGCACATTCCCGAGGACCACGTGCTGCGCGGCGAAGTCCGGGGGGTGATAGCGGAGGCGCTCGACGAACTCCCGCCCCGCCTCCGTACGGTGATCACCCTTCGCGATGTCGAAGGCTACGGCTCGCAGGAGGTGTGCTCCTTGCTGGAGATCTCGCCCGGCAACCAACGCGTCCTCCTCCATCGGGCCAGGGCCGTCTTGCGCCGTAAGCTGGAGAACTACTTGTCGAGCACCCAGGACGTCGCGGCGGGAGGGGACGAGCGTGGACTGCGTTGACTTCGTAGAGCTGGTGACCGATTTCCTTGAGGGTGCCCTGCCCGAAGACGACGAGCGGCGCTTCATCGAGCACCTGGCGGAATGCTCCGGGTGCGAGCGCTACCTCGATCAATTCCGTCGGACGATCGCCACGACGGGCGAACTGACCCCGGACAGCATCTCGCCGGACGCCAGGCAGCAGCTGCTTTCCGCTTTCCGGGACTGGCCGCGTCAGTGATCACCCGTACTCCGTAGGACGGCCCGGCCTCGGCCCGACCTACGCCGTCTCCGGACGCTCCACGCCTCTGCCGGCGCCTTTCTCCCCAAGGGACTTGTAACGCTTGGCAGGCATGCCCGCACTGAACGTCTGACAGCGGGCGTTGGAGCCCTCAGACCTCGCATGGCCTTCGCCGGTCCTCCTTGACGGCGGCCATGCGGCTACCGGAGACATTCATGACTCTGCTCAGAAGGATCTCTGTTCGGCATCATCGCCGGACTGCCCTCAGGCGCGATCGTGGCGGTCGTGTCGGATCCGTCGTGGATCCCATGGGCGGAACCGGACCGGAGGGTTCGGCCGCGGGCTCGACGCCCATGTGGCGCTGATCAGCCACTCGAACTTCCTGCTGTTCACCCCGCTGCGTACCGGGCTGCGCCACGGCACCTTCGTGCGGCCGCACGGTTCTCGACGGGACGATTCCACCGCGCGAGTCTGCGCGGGCAATTGGGGAGAATGATGAAGAAGAGCACGTTGAAGAAATGGTCTGCACGGGTTGCAGCCACCACCGTGGTCGCGGTGGGCGCCGCGCTGATGCCGGCCGCCGGCGCGCAGGCAGCCACGCCGGGCTTGTTCAGCGTTTGCAACAGTGGAAGCAACTTCCAAGTACAGGCGGAGTTCCCGCCCGCTCCCGGCGACGACGGAGGCAAAACGGCGTGGCTGACCCGCGGGTACTGCTCGATCATGGCCCCATGGGCCTGGGGTAACCAGAGGGTCGTGATCAGGGCGCGGAACGCGAGCGGGCAGACCTACGATTTCGCGAAGTTCTCCTTCCCCAGCAAGGCCGGGGTCAATGTCAAGGTCAGGGGCTCCTACGGATCGATCATCTGGGCCCGGAGCTGAGAACGCACCCTGGCGGCGCGGCCGGGAGTCGTCGGACTCCCGACCACCTGGGTGAACGCGAGTCCGTCGTCGGGCCATGACCAGGGCGCCTCCTCGACTTCGTCGTCATGGGCGGCAACGCCCGTGACCGCGTCCAGTCACCGCCGACAGGAACCGGAAAGGCGTGGGGGGGGGGGGGGGGGGGGGGGGGGGGGGGGGGGCGTGGGGGGGGGGGGGGGGGGGTGTGGGGCGTGTGGCGGTCGCT
>NZ_JBVIGN010000017.1:95129-170194 GCF_055570785.1 Streptomyces sp. NPDC031100 | reverse complement strand
CGACGGGGCCGACCCTCCTCGCTAGTGTCAGGGAGAGAGACACACCCCCGCACCATCCCCCAGCCACCACAAAGAGGAGGGGGGGGGGGGGGGGGGGGGCGCCCCCCCCCCCCCCCCCCCACGCCTTTCCCGCGCGACGTGGTGGGTCAGGCGCTCTGCTTCAGCTCGGCCGCGCCGAACGACACGTTGAAGCGTTCACACCAGATCGTCACCGTGGAGAATTTCTTCAGGTCGGTGCCCGCCGGGATCGCGTAGTTCTGGTTGCCCTCGTTGCCCTTGAGGCTGCCGAGGTCGACATGCTTGCCGTCGTCGAGGTTGCCGCCGCCGTCCCGCTCGACCGGCTGGTCGCTGAGCCAGACGTGCAGGGCCGGGCCGTCGGAGGTACGCAGGTTCGTCAGGCGCAGGTTCGCCTTCCCGCCTGCGAGCGGCTGGATCTGCACCGAGCCGCTGGTGGAGTGCTCGTGGGAGATGAAGCTGCCGGACGCCAACGGCGTGGCCGCAGCTCCCTGTTGGCCGCTGGCCACGGGAGCCGCCTCATCCACGCGGTGCGTGGTGAACAGCCGCCAGGGCTGGAAGAGGTAGAGCCCGACGGCCGCCACGACGACGACGGCGGCAGTGGCGATCCAGAGGACCGGGCGCTTGGTTCGGCTCATGGGGATTTCCGTTTCTGATGGGTGTTCACGCGGGCCGTCGGTTGTTCAGCACTGCTCGGCGGGGCGCGTTCGCTCCTGTTCGGCAGTGGAGCGCCCGGCCCTCTCGCGGCGCAGCGCGTCGGTCTCGTCGCGGACGGCGTCGAGTCGGACCTCGAGCAAGCCGACCCGCTCGCGGTAGCGTTCCAGCTCGGCCCGGACGAATTCGGCGTCCGCCACCTGGCGGGCCGTCTCCTCGCGGATCGCCGCGGTCTCCTCGGCGAACTTCTCCTGCGCGGCGTCGAGCGCGCAGACGGCCATGTCCGCCGCCTCCTCGGCGAGCGCGGCGCGCTCCTCGGCGGCCAGGATGCGCTGCGCGGAGGCGCGGGTGACCGTCTCGATCCGGGCCTCGGCCGCGGCGGAGTCGGTGATGATCGCCAACTCCTCGATGTAGGCGGGCAGCTCTGAGGCGAGTCGCTCTATGAGCGCGACCAGGGAGTCGCGTGACCGGGCGTCGTGGCCGCCGTCGGCCATCGCCATCGCTGTCATGGCCGTCATCTCACTGTTCTCGGCTTCCGCCGGCGCCTGCTCGGACACGTCGGCGACGGGGGCATGTCCGGGCTGCGGGGGCACCACCTCGCCGGCCGGGACCTGCCCGGCGACCGGCGCCCTCCGCCCCCTTCGCCGCCCCTCGGCCGCCTTCTTGGCCTCGGCCGCCGCGCGCTTGTCCTCCTTGCGCTGCTGCCGCTTGGCGCGGATCTTCCGGAACGCGCCGAGCGCGTTGTGCTCGGGGTGCCCGCAGTAGCGGGGCGCCGGCCCCTGCGCGTCGGGGGCGTGCGGCTCGGGCGGCATGGTGCAGCCCGGGTAGGCACAGGTGGGGGCGGTCTCGACGGATTCGACGGACTCGACGGTCATGTTCGGCCTTTCGTCGATGTGTTGGAGGTACTGGCTGATGTGTTGGCGGTGCTCGCTGGTACTCGGGCTCAGCGGTATTCGGGATTCTCGAAGTCGAACCGGCGCCGGGCGTCCCACTGCGACCGCTGGTTGCCGTGCGCCGGAATGCCACCGGCGTCCTTGAGCAGCCGGGCCAGGTGCAACAGGTTCCCCGTCATGAACGTGGTGTTCCTGTTGGTGAAGTCGTTGGCTAATACGGGACGTTCATGGCGCAGTGCGTGGCGCCGTCCTAGGCTGCGCTCCGGGCTTTTCTTCAGCGTGCAGTTGAGGAACAGCGCACGCAGGTCGTCATGGCTCATACCCCTCAGTGCGGCGCGCGCGCCGGACGTTACAAGTGACGCTCGAACCGTTCACGCCCGCCGAGTCCGGACGAGGGGACGGGTACGGATCTGCCGGGGGACGGTCGCCCGCCCTGGGCGGTGGCGGGCCGCTCAGGTGTTCGGTGGCGTGGCGGTACGCATGCCCCCGAGCAGGGTGGCGAGGTAGCGGTGGGCGGTCTGAATGCGGTCCGCGAGGGTGCCGCCGTGGACGGTGACGGCGTGGGCGATGCCGCACATGAGGGGGACGAGGTCGGCGGCGGCGAGGTCGGGGCGGACGGCCCCGGCGTCGCGGGCCCGCTCGAGGAGCGTGGTCCCGGTCGACTGGAGCGACTTCTTGAGTTCCGTGGTGCGTGGAAGGGCGTCCGTGGTCGTGGCGGCGACCGGGGGCAGGGCGGCATCGGTGATTTGTGCTTCGACGATGCGGGACAGGAAGTCCTCCAGGGCGCGCCCGTGGTCGGTGTCGTCCAGGGCGTGCCGGCCGTGTGCGGCGAGGGCTTCCAGGCAGGGGGTGGCGACGGTCTCCAGGAGCGCCTCGGGGGTGGCGAAGTGCCGGTAGACCGTGCCGACGCCGAGTCCCGCCCGGCGTGCGACGTCGTTGAGCTGCAGTGCGGTGCCCTGGTCGACCAGGTCGCGGGCGACGGCGACGATCCGCTCCCAGTTGCGGGCGGCGTCCTTGCGCAGCGGTGTGGTCGTCATGGGGGAACAGTCCAGGTCGCTCGTCTCAAGGCAGGCTTGCCGTCCGATGATATGCGGGCGTTTCCGGGGGGACGCGCCCGCCGTGGGGGCGGGCCCGGGCAGCACGCCCCCGCGGGGCTGTCAGCGCTGGTCGCGCTGCCTGCCGAGGAAGCCGGTGATGATCTCCAGCCAGTGGTTCGGCTGCTCCAGGAAGGGCAGGTGTCCGGTGGGGAGCTCGGCGGTCTGCGCTCCGGGGATGGCCGCGGCCAGGTCGTACTGGAGGGCGGCCGGTATCAGGGTGTCGGCGGTGGTGACGACGACCAGGGTCGGGGCGGTGATCGCGGCGAGGTCGTCGCGGACGTCGGCGCGGCGGACCAGGTCGACCTGGGCTCCGGTGCCGGGCGGGAGGGCGGAGGCGGTCTGCTCGGCGGCCGCGCGCACCTGGGCGGGAGTGAGGGAGTTCAGCAACGGCGCGCTCACGGCCAGCTGGCTCAGGTACTGGGCGAGCAGGAGGTGCTGTCCGGTGTCGTAGAGCTGGTGCCAGATCGCGGCGGCCAGCTCGGTGCGGGTGTCCACGCGGGCGAAGGTCGCGCTCAGGACGAGCGCGGTGACCCGCTGCGGGTGGCGGACGGCCGCTCGGATCGCGACCGGGCCGCCGAGCGAGTATCCGCAGAGGGCGAACGTGTCCAGCCCTTCGGCGTCCGCCGCGGCGACGAGCTGGTCCGCCATGATGTCCAGCTGCAGGGGCGTGGGCGTGGTGGGGGTGTGTCCTGAGCCGGGGTAGTCGACCCCGACGACGGTGTGCTGCGCGGCGAGCCCTTCCATGATCGGCCCGTAGTTGGCGTCGATACCGCCGCCGGCGCCATGGGCGAGGAGGAGGCCGGGGCCGGTGCCGTGAACGGTGCGGGCATAGGCGGTCGGGACTGCGTTGGTCATGTCGTGTCCTCAGTCGGGTGGGGATTGGCTCGGCGGTGGTCCGGCGTGTCTCGGGGGCGGGCACGAGGGGCCGACGCGACCGCGTGACCGGTGGCCGGCCTGTCGGCGTTACGGGCGTCGAGGGCGCATGTTCACGTGTCTGCGCCCGCCGGCGTGGGTGCGTGGGCTTCGCTGAGCCGGCGCACGGCCTCGGCGAGGCGGCGGTCGGTCGCGGCGCGCAGCGGGGCGACCGGGTGGCCCTGGGGGCCGATGACCAGGCCGGTCCGGCCGGTCAGCGCGTTGTCGGTGGCGGCGACGATCGAGGGCCTGGCTGCCGCCGACGCCGGGCCGGAGGTGGAGCGCTCGAACTTGCGGCGTACCAGCGGCCACAGCAGCCGCAGTGGCGGGGAGACGATCTTCGGGTCGGTCAGGGTGCCGTTCGTCATCTCGGTGGCGGCGCCTCCGGGGTCGGCGGCGAAGACCGATACGCCCGTGCCGGCCAGCCGGGCGGCCAGGTCCAGGGTGTAGGCGAGGTTGGCGAGCTTGGCGCGGCCGTACCAGTGGAAGCCGTAGTAGCCGCCGGGCGGCTCGACGGCGTCGAACACCCGCTTGCCGACGGCAGCCGCGCCCGAGGTCACGTTCACGATCCGGCTGGGCGCCCCGGCTGTGAGGGTGGGCAGCAGCCGTTCGGTCAGCAGGTACGGCGAGAGGTGGTTGACGACGAAGGACGCCTCGACGCCGCCCAGGGTCCGGTGCTGCGGGAACATCGCTCCGACGTTGTTGACCAGCACCGTAAGCGGTTCCCCCGAGGCGGCGTGGTCGGCGGCGATCCGGTCGGCGAGCGCGCGCACCTGGTCGAGTGAGGAGAGGTCGGCGGACAGGAACTGGCCGGCGCCGTCCGGGCCCGCCTCGTTGATCCGCTTGACCGCTCTGGCCCCCCGTTCCGCGTCGCGCCCGACCACGGTGACCGCGAACCCGGCAGCGGCCAGCCCTAGCGCCGTCTCCAGGCCGATGCCCCCTGTCCCCGCCGTGACCACAGCTGTCTTCGTCATGATCTCCTCCACCCCGATAGACAATCGGATAGTTCATCCGGTTAGCCGGGACGGTAGCACACATCCGGATTAACTATCCGGTTAGGCCTCATGACACGGGCCCGTCCACACGGCTTGGACCGCCGCACCGCCCGCGCCCTGCCGCCGGGGTCCACGCTCCTGCTCTACACCGACGGCCTGATCGAAGTTCGCGGCAGCGACCTGGACAGCGGGCTCGGCCGACTGCGCCGCCATGCCCTCGCCCTCGCCCTCGTCCACGAACCGCTGGACACCCTGTGCGACCGGCTGTCGGTCCGGATGCCCCCCGGCAGCACCGACGACATCGCCCTTCTCGCCCTGCGCCTGCCCGTGCCGCTGACCGCAGCCGAGGCGTGATCCATGACGGGGTCGCTCACGTCCCCGCAGCCAGCACCAGAACGCGGAACGGACCGGGCGGCACGGCTTGGCGGGTGTCGTCTCCGGCGTACCGCCAGCCCCAGGACCGCATGGTCTCAACGGTCCTGTCGTCCCGGACGTCCACCAGCGCGACGCCGAGCGCAGCGCCGTGGTCGGCGAGCAATCGCCGCTGCAGGCGCCGGGCGAGGTTCCAGACGTGGTCCCGGTACTCCCGGCGCACGCGAGGCGGGACGACGATCCCGGAGACGACGAAGAGCCGCCCGGAGGCGGCGCAGCGGAGCAGGCTTCCCCGAACGTGTCCGTCGAAGCCCGCCCACCATGGACCCGCGCCGCCCGTGGGGAAGCCGTAGGCGTATCCGGTCAGGGTGGTGGTCTCCGCGATCAGCAGCGAGAACCCCGGCCGTCGTGCGTCGGCCGCGAGATGGCGCAGGAAGACGACACGCGCCTCGTTCCACGCCCATGGGTCGCCGCCGGACGTCTCGGCGTACAGGTCGCCCAGCTCTTGCAGACGGTCCGCGACCTGACCACGCGTCAGCGGACGGACACGTTCCGCGACCTGGGGCGACGACCTGCACTCCCTCTTCGGCGGGCCTGGCATGCGGGTACGCGGCCTGCCCCGTGCGGGCCGGAGCGCGGGGAGGGTCAAGGTCGTCGGGACGAACACCTGCGCGGTCATGACCAACCCTGCCCCGGGCGCGAACGAAGGCCGCCCCGGCGTCGTCGATCCCCGAGAACGGCACCGGTGCCTGAGGCGGTGCGCGGCGTGCCCTCGGTGTCTCCACCGTACTCCCGGCCGGGCCCGCCTCGGCGACTGTGACCGGTCATGGGACGCACGGCCACCCTTACCCGGCATACCCTTCAGAAGGGGGCCGCCGTGGAAACGCGACGCAGCCCCCGCACCGTCGCCCGGCGTTTCGGGCAGCGACCGGAATCATGATTCGTATCCGTCGCCTGCCAGGAGGTCCGTATGGAGCACAAGCCCTTGCCCTCCGAGGACCACGCCGAGGTCCGCATCGTCGCCGCGACGCCGGAGGTCGCCCGTCGTGTCGCCGAAGTGCTCCGGCGCTGCTTCGACTCGACCGAGCAGCGCAGCTACCCGGCCGGCCGCGAAGGAGGGACCCGGCTCCATCTCACCCTCGACACCGCGCACGCCGCGGAACCGGCACGGTCCTGGCTCGCGACCAGTGAATCGACAGAGCAGGCGCACGCTCACACCGACGAGGTATGAACCGGGGCGGAGCCGGACGGTTGAGCCGTCCGCTTCGCCTCGGTCAGGAGTAGCCTGACCGTACCGAGAGCTTTTCGCGCAGCGCTTCCGGCGGTGCCGTTCCCGGCGAGGGACGAAACGGGTAGTCGTCCCACGGCTCCCGGGACGGGACCGCACGATGGACCCCACCAGAACACCCGCCGAAGGCGCATCCGGTGCCGCCGCGCACACGTACCGTATGCCACTGCCCCGCCTGACCCTCACCCCTGACGTCAGCAACGGCCCGCTGGACGGGGCCTGGTGGCCGCGCTGCGACGCGCTGGAACTCGAACTTCCCTCGCTCGTCGGCTCGTTGGAGCCGGAGCCGGGGGCCGCGATACGGGTCACCGTGGACCCCGCCGGGTGGCCCGACGCCCCGCACACGGTCATGGCGCCCGGCCGGGTGATCGCCGTGGATCCGGCCGGACCCGGAAGCGACGCGCACGTCATCACCGTGGACTGCGGCACCGTGGGACGCTGGGTACTCCTGGTCGTCCCGCCCGAGGAGCCCGCCGGAACAGCCGCCCGGCTGCTGGCCGCCGCCGCCGACCCCGAGAACCCGCTGACCGCCGCGCACATGCTGATGCTCGCCGAAACGGGTCGCCCGGTGGGCGCGACCGGGGAGGCGGAATGAGGCACGGGGCCCCTCGGGAGCCCACGGCAGGGACGACCGACCTGCCTCAACCACCATACGCGCGCGAGCTGTTGCCCACCCGGCACGAAGCGCCTGCGCTCTTCGAGGAGTGCCGCATCGTCCGCGCACACGGCGAACTGGACACGTCGACCGTGGCCCCACTGGTCCGCGCCCTGGCCGAGGCCCGCGCGGCCCGGGCCGGACGACTCCTCCTGATCGTGGACCTGAGCGAGGTGACCTTCACCGACTGCAGCATCCTGACTCCCCTGTGCGAGGCGTGGGCCGACTGCCGCGCCCGGCGCGGCTGGATACGCATCGTGTACGACAACCACACGACCGACCTGGTCTTCCGCCACTCCGGCCTGCTCGACCGCTTCCCCGCCTACACGAACGCACAGGACGCCTGGGAGGGACGAACGGCCCAGGCCGCACTCCCCTTCCCCGCGAGCGCACTTCTGGGCGCCGAGGCGTACCGGCCGGCCGAGGACGACGTACCGCGCCGAACCACTCGACAGGACACCTCATGAGCGACCGACTACGACGCCCGCCACAGGCCCCGCCCCTCCTCCGCCTGTACCTCGCGCCCGAGAGCACCGTGCCACGCCGTATCGACGGGGCCTGGTGGCCGCGCACCTTCGATCTCCTGGCGGAACTGCCGCCGCTGCTCTCCGGTCTGCCCCGCGCCTGGGGCCAGATCGTCAGTGTCCTGGTGAACAGCACGGGGTGGGCCGGGGCACCGGGCCGCATCCTCGTCTGCAACCAGGTCGTCCGGCTGCGCAGGACCACCACGGAGCGCACGCCGAGCACCATCGTTCTGATGGCCCCCGCCCATGGGCGCCGGGATCTGCTGGTCGTGCCGCCGGCGGCCACCGAGCCGGCCGCCGAATCACTCATGTCCGCAGTGGGACTGACACCGGAGCAGGGCCACTTCGCGAGCTGAGTGCGCGGGTTCGACGCGCCCGGCGGCACGGGTAGGGGCAACTACGGCGGCTCGTCGGACTGCGCGTGGAAGGAGATCTGTCGTGGCGAGCCCACATCTCCGTGCCTGCCGGAGTTAGGGTTGTCGCACGACGCGGATGGCGCCGAGTACGTCGGGGGCTGGTGCCAGGAACGCCCGGGTCCCTCGCCGCGTCCCCGAAACGAAGGTGTCATGCCCGCTGAGAACGCCCCTGTCGCAGGCAGCCTCGACGATGACGACTATCCCGCCTACACCATGGGACGGGCCGCAGACGTTCTCGGCACCACCCCCGCTTTCCTCCGGGCCGTCGGCGCGACCGGGCTGATCACTCCGCTGCGTTCGGAAGGCGGTCACCGCCGGTACTCCCGCCGTCAGTTGCGCATCGCCGCCCGCGCCCGGGAACTGGTCGACCAGGGCACCCCCGTCGAGGCCGCGTGCCGCATCATCACCCTGGAGAACCAGCTCGACGACGCCCTCCGTCTGAACCGGGAAATGCGTCGGAAGTTGAACGAGCACGGCACGGATACCTAGTCCCGCCGATACAGAAATACACAGTCCAGCGGGATGAGAAATGACCGGCGATCCGGAAAGCACAGGACCGCCTGCACCCGACTCTGTGTTAACGTGATAACAGTTGCAGTTTTGGTTGCCAGAGATTTTTCTTTGCAGAGCTTTCCGGATCCTTCCGGAGGGGTGATCATCGCGGCGACTCGGCTCCGCAAAGTGCGGAGTCCGGCACTGCCCCCAAAGGGAGATTCAATATGGCATCTGGCACCGTGAAGTGGTTCAACGCGGAAAAGGGCTTCGGCTTCATCGAGCAGGACGGCGGCGGCGCTGACGTGTTCGCCCACTACTCGAACATCATCAGCAACGGTGGCTTCCGCGAGCTTCAGGAAGGCCAGAAGGTTAGCTTCGACGTCACGCAGGGTCAGAAGGGCCCGCAGGCCGAGAACATCGTTCCCGCCTGACGCTGACGCGAACGTCGCGAGCCACCGGCTCGCGCATCACATGGCTGGGGCCCGCGCTCTTGGGGTGCGGGTCCCAGCTCATTGTTTTACCCGGCTCTTCGCATTTCCCTTCGGCTCATTCTTGTGATTCCTCGTGCGCGGCGGCACGCCGCCGGCCGGAATTCCTCGATACGCCGCATCGAGGAAGGTTCCTCCATGAACCACACCCGCCAAACGGGCGGCAGTTCCGGTCGCTTCCGCACGGACAGAAGTTCCACCCGCTCGACCGGCTCCGCTCGCGGCAGCCGCTTCCGTACGCAGGAGACGGGCCGGCAAGGTCCTCGTCCGGGCGCCGGGCGAAAGAGCGCCCGGGGAGCACGCCCCACCGCACGCCGACAGGAGTTCGCCCTGCCGGTCACCCTCACCGAGCCGCTCCCCGCGGTCGAGACGTTCGCCGAACTGGACATGCCCGCACGGCTGCTGGCCGCGCTCCGCACCGAGGGCGTGACCGTTCCCTTCCCGATCCAGGCGGCCACCCTGCCGAACGCGCTGGCGGGCCGGGACGTCCTGGGCCGGGGTCGGACGGGCTCGGGCAAGACGCTCGCCTTCGGCCTGCCGGTACTGGCCCGCCTCGACGGGCAGCGGGCCCAGCCCAAACAGCCGCTCGCCCTCGTCCTCGTCCCCACCCGGGAACTCGCCCAGCAGGTCACCGACGCGCTCACCCCGTACGCCCGTGCCCTGCGCCTGCGGCTCGCCACCGTGGTGGGCGGCATGCCGATCGGCCGGCAGGCGAGTGCGCTGCGCGGCGGCGCCGAGGTCGTCGTCGCCACGCCCGGGCGTCTCAAGGACCTCATCGAGCGAGGAGCCTGCCGGCTGGACCAGGTCGCCGTCACCGTCCTGGACGAGGCCGACCAGATGGCCGACATGGGCTTCATGCCGCAGGTGACCGCGCTGCTCGGCCAAGTCCCCGCCCGTGGCCAGCGGTTGCTGTTCTCGGCCACCCTGGACCGCAACATCGACCTCCTGGTGCGCCGCTACCTCCACGACCCCGTCGTGCACTCGGTCGACCCGTCCGCGGGAGCCGTCACCACCATGGAGCACCATCTGCTGCACGTGCGCGACGCCGACAAGGACGCCGCCGCGACCGAGATCGCCGCCCGCGACGGACGCGTGATCATGTTCCTGGACACCAAGGACGCGGTGGACCGGCTCGCCACGCACCTGCTGTCCGTCGGGGTGCGCGCCTCGGCCCTGCACGGCGGCAAGTCCCAGCAGCAGCGCAACCGGACACTCGCCCAGTTCAAGGACGGCCACGTCACGGCCCTGGTGGCCACCAACGTCGCCGCCCGCGGCATCCACGTCGCGGGCCTCGACCTCGTCGTGAACGTCGACCCTCCCGGCGACCACAAGGACTACCTGCACCGCGGCGGCCGTACCGCCCGCGCCGGCGAGTCCGGCACCGTCGTCACCCTCGTCCTGCCGCACCAGCGGCGCGCCGTGGACCGTCTGATGGCCGACGCCGGCATCACTGCGGGCACCGCCCGGGTCCGTCCCGGCGAGGCCGAACTGCAGCGCATCACCGGCGCCCGGACCCCCTCCGGCATGCCCGTGACCCTCACCGCCCCGGTCGACGGACGAAGCGAGGGCAGACGCGAGGGCAAGGGATCCGCCGGCCGGAATCGCAGGGGCCGGGCCGCCGGCCACGGCGGGAGCGGCCGGACCGCCGCCCGCGCCCGTCGCTCCGCCCGGGGGAACACCCCGTAGCCCCCATACGGGGATGCACTCCCAGCAGTCAGGCAGATCCGTCGCCCGTCCCGCCCGCCCCGACGAAGAGGAGAAGCCCTTGACGCAGTATCCGTCCCGAACGCAGCAGGCCGGCAGCGCCGACGGCATCGGTCTGACCGCCCGCGACGCCATGCACGCTCCCGGGCCCCAGATCGACGACCACATGACGGTCGACGTGGCCCTGTCCGTGCTCATCGGTGCCCGCGTTCCGCACCTGCTCCTCCGGGACGAGGACGGGCTGTGCGCGGGACTGGTCACCCGGGCCCAGCTCACCGCGCACCGCGGCGGCTCGTGGTACAGCGACCGGACCCGGCTGCGGGACATCCCGCTCGACCGCGGACCGTTCACCTCGTCCGGCGCCGCACTCGGCGAGGCGGAGGCCGCCATGCGGGACCGGACCCTGGACGTGTCCCCCGTGATCGACGAACACGGCTACGCCCTGGGCATCCTCGCCCTCACGTCCTGAGCCATCACCCCCTGACCATCCTGTGGAGGCATCCATGCGCTGTGTCATCGCCCGGTTCCCCTTCGACCTGACCAAGTTCGAGGTCGAGCAGTCGATGAGCGGCATCACGCCCGAACCCGCCACCGGCGTGTGCGTGACCATCGACCGCCGTGTCTACCCCGTGATGCAGGTCGGGGAAGTGATCACCAGACAGGACCGCCGCGACTTCACCTCGGTCGAGATGCACCGGACACTGACCCGCCTCGGCTTCACCTGCCACGACGCGCGCCCGGTCACGCCGGAGTGGGACGCGCGAGCCGACGAGCCTGCGTTCGATTGGTGATGTCTTCCAGTTCGACGGCAGGTGAGACGCGGTACGTGCCTGCCACCGGAGTTCTTACGCCGAGGGCCCCCGGCCCGTCGCGACCAGTCCCCAGGCGTGGGCGAACAGCTCGGGCAGGGTGCGGGTGGGGAGAGGAAGCGGGTTCTCCAGCCGGCCGTTGTAAGAGCGTTCCACCCCGAGCAGTTGCGCCTTCCACGCCTCCATGGGCTGGTAGGGCTTGCCTGCGTGGATCCACTCGCCCGGCAGGAAGAGCTGACGGCCCGCTCGGGCGCGCTTGTCCTCGACGACCAGGCCGCGCTCGACCAGCACGGCGCCGGCCTTCTGGTGCCGGGCGGTCTTCCAGCAGTTCCACCTGCGGATGTTCCGGTCGCTGGGCGCGCGCAGGGTCAGCACCTGCAGATAGAGCGCTGCCGCGTCCTCGTCGATGCCGAGCTCGCCGACGACCTGTGCCAGCACGTCGGGCGCGGAGAGTGCCGGATTCGTCTCGTACGACCCTGTGGGCAGCGAGGCGCCCTCGATCCGCTCGACGATGCGCGCGCAGGCCGGGCCGCGCAGCCACTCGACCATCTCGACCTCGGGGTCGTAGCGGGAGTCCGCCCGGGCGGCCAGCAGCGTCCGGGAGCGGTCGTCGTCGCCGTAGAACGCCGGGCGGAAGTACAGCTCGGGCTGGGACCGCGCGCCTCTGCGGTCGACGGTGCCGTCCACGACCACGGTCAGTCCGTCGTCGACGCTCGCGACGTCCAGCGGCTCCGGGCCGACGTAGGGACGCGAGCCGAACCGGTCGTGCACATCGGCGGCCGTATGCCCCACCGTGTGGCTGAGACTTCCGGCGTCCAGCAGCAGGCCCGGGTGGTTCAACCGCTCCTGCAGCGCCCGTACGAGGCCGGGTGCTCCGGCGCGTACCGGGTCACCTGCGGGAAGCTCCGCGTAGACCCAGAAGAGGTTCGGGACGACGGCACGCAGGGTGTCCTCGAAATCGACGAGGCCCCAGCCCTCGGCGGTCGGAAAGGGTCGGAAGTCGCTGTTCCGGATCCAGGTGTCGAGGTTCGAGCCGAGACCGCGTATCGAAGCGTGGTCGGTGAACGCCGCGCAGAAGCGGCCCGCCGACAGCCGGAACGGATGCAGCTCGATGACCGCTTCGAAGGTGCGCTCCGGGACCACGGTCCGCCGGCCGTACCGCTCCCGCCACGCCTGCGCGATCCGCTCCGCCACCGCGCGCATGCCCTGCGGCTCCCACAGCTCGGCGGGGTCCTCGGGCAGTACGTCCGCCACCAGTTCGAGGCGGTCCAGCGAGCCCATCCGGCCGGGCTCGCGGACGCCGTCCTCGATCTCGGCCACCTTGAGCCGGTGGATCTTCCGCTCCCTGTCGTCCAGGTGCGGGAGACGCCCTCCGGCGAGCATCCCCGCCAGCGCGAAGGACGCCGCCGCTCTGCCCATCCCCGTGCCCTCCCTCAGCACGGCCACCGCGTCGAGGTCCCACGGCACCGGCCCGCGCTCCCGGACGAGGTCCACCAGCCGGCGCACCTGCCCGGCACTGCCCCACCCGCCGCGCGGGACATCGGTCACCTCCTCGATCGCGCCCAGGCTCGGCGGATCCGCCTCCCCCGTCCGCAGGTCGACGAACTTCCGCAGCCCGCCGGCTGCCCAGCCGACCGCGACGGCCGCCCCTCGCTCGTCCCGGACGGCCATGGGGTCGCCTTCGGCCACCCGCACCAGGCCGGTGCGCATCCTGGCCCGCGGATCGGCGAAAGGGCTGTCCGCCCAGATCTCCAGCAGCGCGAGCAGGCGCCGGCGCCGCTCATCGCGGGTGGACTCCGCGGCGGCACGCAGCGCCACGGCACCGATGCGCCCGATGAACCGTGCCCAGGACCCCTCCCCGGCCCTTCCCGGACCCTCGTCCGGCGTGGTCGGCTTCCACGTCCCGGCCAGATAACGCCCCGTCCGCTCGATACCGGCCAGCGCCCCCTTGTCGCTCCAGTACCCCGAGCCGTCCACGAGCCCGTCCAGCGCGGCCCCCACGCGGTGATCGTCCAGGGTCACCACCTCGGCCCGCGCCGTCAGCAGCTCGCCCGCCGTCATCCCGTCTCCCCGTACCGCGCTCGAACGCTCCATGGAGAGATCATGGCGTACGGGTCTGACAACGAAGGGCGGTGCCTGACCGGCCGTCACATGCGGTCGCGCTTGCTCCCGATGACGTAGGCCAGCCCCCATGCCGCTGCCGCCGCGATCACCAGGCCGAGCGGGGAGTACCAGTCGACGCCGCCGTCGGCCTCGCTGGTCCACCACGCCTTGGCCGGGAAGAACGGCTCGTCCCTCAGCATGTCCCAGACGAAGGAGGGCGTCTGAGCGTCGGCGATGATGAGCGGCAGGGAGTTGGTGTAGCCGAAGAAGGCGCCGAGCGCGGCGATGACGGCCGCGCCGATCCGGGCGCCCGCGCTGCGGTGGGCCACCAGGCCGACCAGACAGCCGACGATCGCCCCGTTGAGGAGCGCGTGGCCCAGGTAGAGGGTGTTCGCCACGATGAGCGACTGATCCTTGTACGTGGCCAGGTTGATGCCGCTGTAGATCAGCGAGACGACGACCGAGACGACGAAGCCGAGGAAGACCGCGCCCACGGAACGACCGCCGGCGTTCGGCCGCTGCTGCCCGAAGGGCGGCGCCTGGAACGGAGGTGCCGGGTGCATCGGAGGTGCCGGGTGCATCGGAGGTGCCGGGTGCATCGGGGGCGCGGGCATCGGTGCATACCCCGGCTGCGGCTGATGCGGCGGGGCGGGCTGGTTGTACGGGTTGTAGGGGTTCGGTTGCTGCTGAGGCGGCGGTGGTGGTGACTGGAACGGCGGCTGGCTCATCGAAATCCCCCATGGAGTGAACTGGCAGACGCAGCAAGCTATCAGCGACATCGGGAGGAGGATGTCGGAGCGGGAGCGGACCGTGTGAAGGACGCCGAGAAGCAGGCTCGGGGCGTTGTGGCGGCACTTGCCTTGCAGCCGAGCCTTACGGCTGGATCTCCAGCTGAACAAGGACGCCCGCGACGCGGACGGTGGCGACGCTGTCGTAGACGATCAGCGACCTGCCGCCGTCGACGTACCGGACGGTTTCCGTCCCGCTCCCGCCGGACACGGCGACGCAGGAAGCCGCCGGTGCGTCCGAGTCGAAGGAGCCTGTTCGACCTCGCCGACGCCGACGGGGACGGCACCCCGCGAGGCTCTGTACTAGGGCCTGGCTTCCCCTTGGAGTCAGGCGATGCCCGGCCGGCGCCGGGCGTCGCGGCGGCCGACGAGGAACCAGAGCAGGCTCCCGAGGAAGGGGGCCATGAGGGAGAAGACGAGCCAGACCAGCTTCATCCCTCCGGTGAGGTCGGACCTGACGATGCTGAGCAGAGCGCCGAAGTACACCGCGAGAACGGCGACGACCGCGGCAGCTCCTGCGCAGGCGATCACGATTTGGCCCGTGGGGGCGAGGGCCATCTGGTGTGCGAGCTGTGCCTGCATCCGTTCATTCCTTTTGCTGGTGGGGGATTCATGAGGGGCGCCGTGCGGACCGCAGCAGGTAGACGCCGGCGGCGGCAGGGAGCGCCGGGACGGCCAGGAGGACGGGGAGGAATGCTCCGAGGCCGAAGTTCAGCGTGCCCGCGGGGATCACCCACTGCGCCGCCGCGAACAGCGGCGGCACGAGGGCGGCCGCCGTACCGATCGCCTTGTCGCGGTTGCGCCACTGCGGCGCGGTCCACAGCCACCAGAGCGCGCCGATCAGGGCCGGGACGCCCAGTACGGGTCCGAAGACCGTCAGGGGGCCGGTCGCCGCCAGCAGTCCCAGCAGGGCGAGGGTGCGTCCTCGGCTCCCGTGCGCAGTGGGGTGCTCCTCGCCGAGTGCAGTGGCGGCGATCGTGCGCGGGTCGCCGAGGCGTGTGAGCACGGTGCGGATCCCGTCGTCGCCGGATGCGGACTCTTCCGCGAGGGCCACGGCGATGTGCTCCTCCAGGTCGGCCAGCAGCTCGTTGCGGCGTTCCGGGCTGAGGCCGGCCGTTTCACGCGCCACGGTGGCCAGGTAACTCTTCACCAGCGGGTGGTCGGTGATCGTCACGGTGGTCTCCAGTCAGTCGGTGATGAAGTGGTCGACCGCGTCACGGAAGTGCGGCCAGATGGCGGTGAACTCCTTCAGCGCCGCTTGTCCCGACGGCGTCAGCTCGTAGTAGCGCCGCGGGGGCCCGCTGGGGGACTCCTGCCAGCGGGTCTCCACCAGTCCGTCACGGCGCAGCCGCGACAGCAGGGGGTAGATGGTCCCTTGGCTCGTGACCATGACGTTCACCGCGCCGAGGGTTTCGAGCAGCTCCACGCCGTAGCGCGGACCTTCTCGCAAGATCGCAAGCACGCAGTACTCCAGCACCCCCTTGCGGAGCTGGCTCTCCGCCTTGCCGGCGACAGGCTTACCTGCGATGTCAGGTTCCATGCATTGCACAGTACCTGGTTATCTCTAGACCGCCAAAGGCCACTCAGGTGTTCCTGGTCCTCCGGCGGCGCACGGCGGTGTAGCCGACGGCGGCGAGGACCATCGCGCCGCCGACGACGACTGCGGCAACGGTGCCGGTGCGGCCGAAGGAACCGGCCGCCTGCTCGCAGTACCCGCCGTTGTCGTCCTTGACCGTGATGGTCAGGTGACCCCGGTCGCCGATCGCTGCGGACCTCTCGTGCTGCCCGGCGATGTCGACCGGGTAGCTTCCCGGCCCGATGTCGCAGCTGATGGTGCCGTTGCCCTCCCCGAAGCTGTTCTTCCCCATCTCCACGGTCACGTCCTTGGTGAACGCCGGAGACTTCACGGTGAAGCTGCCGTTGCCGTCCGCGGCCAGGGAGGTCAGGTCGACGTCGGACGTGACCACGACGGGCGCACCCGGCTGAAGGGGGCCGTCTGCGGTGCTGTCGCTGTCGTTTTCGCGGATGCTGATGCCCAGGCCCGGACCGTCCGCCGCCGAGGCCGTGTGAGAGCCCGTGAGGCCGATGACGGTCGCGGTGAGAGCGGTCGCTGCAGTGCGCAGGTACATCGCGCGTACCTCGCCTTCCTGAGAGGGGGCAGTCGGGCTTGGATGGCACGAGCATGTGTTCACGGCCGAGGGCGGTAAAGGCGTCGGTGCAGGCGCCCGCGGTCATGACGGAGGCGTGGGTCCACAACTGGTCAGATGGCACCATCCGGACCTCCGTTCCCACACCGGAGGGGTCCGCGTCGCGGTAGTACACGTCGACCCGCCGGCGGGTGGGGGCGGGAGACCCGGAGAGCACTGGCCTGCGGCCCCGGCGGCCGGTCGGCTGTCCGGGCTCCCGCCCTTGGCACGGAAAAGCCCGTGCGACAGGGGCCCCTGTCGTTAACGCCACATCGTCTGGATCGAGTCGAGCTGGACCCAGGTGATCGGGTTGCCGGTGGTGGCGCCGTAGATGGTCACGGAGCCGGCGGTGTTCACCTCGAAGCGGCAGGCGTTGATGCCCTGGCTGTTGTTCCGGGGGGTCGTGGCGCGGACGTACCAGGTGGGCAGACCCATGGTCGCCGGCAGCGTGGCGATCTTGGTGTCGGCGTTGAGGCTGCAGGTGATCGCGCCGCGGGCCTGGAGGAAGGTGGTGCCGAGGATGGTGACGGTGCGGACCTGCGGGGTCGCGCCGGTCTGCGGGGTGATGCCGGGCTCCAGCACCAGATCGGCCCACGCGGTGGCGTCGACGGCGGCGGCAGCCGCGGGGGTGGCGGTGGCGAGGCTGCCGACGGTGACAGCGGCGGGCAGGCCGAGAGCGGCACCGAGGATGCTACGGCGGCTGTGGGACATGATGGTTGGTCTCCTTGACGAGGCCGTGTGCGGAAGGGCGAAGGGGGGCGGGTTCAGCGCCAGACGGCGCTGAAGTTGTCGAGCTGCGCCCAGGTGATGGCGTTGGTGGAGGTCCCGCCGAACAGGCGCAGCTGGCCGTCGGTGCCGGCCTCGGCCCGGGCGACGCAGTAGCCGCCGACGTTGTTGCGCGGGACGTTGCAGCGGGTCGGCATGCTCGGGGAGAGCGTGTCGGGCAGGGTGCCGATGACCGCGTCGGCGTTGAAGGTGCCCCTGACCCCACCGCTGAGCTGGAGCGTCGTCACGCCGCTGACACTGATGAGGCGCCCCTTGGGGGGGTTCTGGTCGACGGTGACACCGGCGGCGAGGGGGATCGTCTGCCAGTCGGTGAGCACCTTGACGCCGTCGACCTCGGCTGCCCCGGAGAGCGACACGATGGTGCAGGTCCGCGGCCCGGGGTCTTCGCAGGCGAAGCCGAAGTGGAGGTACGGCACGGTGTCCACCACTTCCACGGTCATGCCCTCGGGCTCGCGCCACTCGAGACCCGGCGCGGCGGTGATGAACTGCCGGTCCAGGACATTCCCGGTGGCCCACTCGACAGCGGTGAGGTAGGTGTTGCCCGGCGGCGGGTTGTGCGGAGTGGCGGGCGGATTGCTGGTGCTGTCGTAGTGCTCCCCGTCGAGCAGGTACAGAACGCCGCTGTGGGACGCATATGCCTGGAAGACGCCCAGGCCCGTGGGCTGGGCCAGGCGCTGGAGGGGCTGGAAGGTGCCCGCCGCGGCCTGGGCCAGGTCGTACCGCTCGTAGTACATCGTGCCGCCGGTGCTGAACCGGACGATGAGCTCGTTGGCGCTGCGGTCGATGGTGGGGGTGACGGAGCGGGCGCCGACCACGGGCGTGTACGTGCTCATGGAGGAGCTGTAGTCCAGGACCGTCCCGGTCCGGAACTCGAAGTTGGTGATGGCGCTGCCGAAGCCCTCGTACTTGTTCGTCGTCTTGTTGAGGGTGGACACGGATGCCGTCTCGGTCCACAGGCGGATGACGCCGCTGCGGTTCTCGACGCCGAGGTTGACGCCGTGGCCGAAGCCCCGCAGGTACATGTATCCGACGATCGCGCCGGACCGGTTGAGGCGGGTCACGCACATGTCGCCGTTGGCGCTCCGGTCGTCACCGGAGACCGGCCCGGACTCCCCGCTGAGGGTGAGACCACCCTCCATCACCTGGAGCACGAAGATGTCGCCGGACACCGGGTCGATGCCGAACGACTGCATCACGGTGCTGTTCTTGAGCGGGCGCCGGTGGAGCAGCTTGCCCACCGGTCCCGCGATGTCTATCTGTCCTGCAAGGGTCACGCTCAACGACGCCGCTCCTTCTCGCACGTTCCCGTGCTGTCCTGCTCGGGGAGGCGAAAGTGTCGCATGACCTTTGCGGATACAAACATGCGGTGGTCGGTGGCGGCCGCGCTCGCGAGGCCCTTCGGGCGGGTATGGCCGAAACGTACGCCAGTGGGAACGGGATCGTTGCCGGCGGCGGTGGCACTTCGCCGCGTTCCGTGAGCCTGGACAGGGAGAGCGGTCAGGCGCCGACCGTGCCGTCCACGCCCTCGCGGAGGAAGTCCGCGTGGCCGTTGTGGCGGCCGTACTCCAGGATCATGTGGAGCATCACCATCCGCAGGGACACGTCCTCGCCCCAGCGCGGCTGGTGTCCGACGAGGTCCAGGGAGTCGGCCTCGCGCTCGATGCGTCGCGAGTGCTCGACCTCCGCCTCCCACACCGCGAACGCCTGCTCGGCGCTCGCGCCCGTGGTGTCGTACGCGGCCTGGAAGTCGAACTCCTTCTCCGACCAGACCATCGGGGCGGCGCTGTCGTCGAACACCCGGCAGAACCAGGCGCGTTCGACCTCGGCCATATGGCGGACCAGGGCGAGCAGGGACAGGGTCGACGGCGGGCTCGACCGCTCCTTGAGCTGCTCCTCCGTCAGGCCCTCGCACTTCATCGCCAGGGTCGCCCGGTGGAACTCCAGGAACGCCCGCAGCGTCTCGCGCTCCGTGCCGAGGAGGGGCGGGCCAGTGCGTTCGACGGTCACGGTGGGTTCCTCTCGGGGGCGAGCCGGTGCGAGCCGGTGCGAGCCGGTGCGTCGAACGTACCCCGAGGGTGTGGTGGAGTGGGCGCCATGACCGACATCGAGACGATCACGGTGCCCGGACATCTGCGGGGGTATCCCGGGGTGGCGTTCGGCGGATACATAGCGGGGGTGCTCGCCGGCCGGGCGGCGGCCAAGACCGTGCGGGTGGACTTCCGGCGGCCGACCCCGGTGGAGGTACCGGTGGGGCTCGCGGCGACCGCCGACGGCGGGGCCGTGCTGACCGGTGCGGACGGGGTGCTCGCGGTGGCCACGCCCGACGAGCTGGACCTCGAAGCCCCCGAACCGCCCTCCTGGGACGAGGCGTCGGCGGCGGCCGAGGCCTACCGCGCGGCTCCGCCGCAGGGGGCCGTGGACTGCTTCGGGTGCGGACTCGACCGCACGCCCGACACCGGGCTGCGCCAGCACTGCGGGGTCGTGCCGGGACGGGATCTGGTGGCCGCCGCGTGGACGGCCGGGCCCGCGCTCGCCGACACCGAGGGGATGCTGCGGGCGGAGCTCGTGTGGGGAGCGCTCGACTGCCCCGGAAACGCGGCGGGGCGGCTACGGGGGGCTCTGCAGGAGGGCGCGGTGACGGCCTCGCTCACGTCTCGGCTGCTCCAGCCGGTGCCGGTTTCCTCGCGGCTGGTGTCGTATGCGTGGGTCCGCTCGGAGGAAGGACGCAAGCACCGGGTGGGTGTTGCCCTGGCCACGGCCGGGGGCGACCTCTGCGCGGTCGCCTCGGCGCTGTGGGTGGACCGTTCCTAGAGACTGAGCGGGAGTGAGTCCTGTTGCCAGGACTCGTGCTCAGCCGTGTGCCCCGAACGGTTGTGGGCACCCTGGTCCCCCGCTTTCGCTCCACATCCGGCGCCGGCGGATCGCGTCCGTGGTCCGGGAATGCGAGGGCGGGTTTCCTCACGCCCCGGGACAACCGGTCCGGCCTGGACGGTCCGATGCCCCGCACGATCACTCCGGTCGTGCGGGGGCGGTGTCGTCCGTCGCCGGATCGGGCATCCCAGGGCGCGTCGTCCGATCGCCACGGCGGCAGCCTGGTGGCGGGTGGTCTTGCGCGTTGTCGTGGTGAGGGGTTTTTGCCAGTGCTGGGCGCCCCAGCGGCTGGTGTAGGCGGGATCGACGGCGACGAGGGTGAGGCCGAGCTCGGCGGCCATGGACACCAGCCTGGCGCGCAGCTTCGCAGTGGGCATGCCGGAGATCAGCTTGCGGAACCGCTTGCGCCGCCCGTGCTTCTCCCGGGTCTTCTCCCCTTGGAAGTCCAGGTCCTCGATCGCGAGCGCCAGGCCGTGGCGCTTGGCCCAGTGCAGGAGGCGGATCAGGGCATGCCGCACCTGGGGCGTCCCGGTGCGGCGCGGTGCCGGTCAGGTCGTAGTCGAACCTGCGGGGCTTACCGACCGGGTTGCCATGCTCGTCCAGACGCCAGGCGGCCAGGTGGTCGGCGTTCGTGTCCACACCGATCAGCCCACCGGCCCGGGCCGCCTCCAGCGGCACGGCCGCGACCTGCGGGATCTGCCAGGAGGCGATCAGATACCAGCGGTCACGGCCGACATCGTGGTGGATGCGGTAGGCCACGGCACGGTTCGCCGTGATGCGGTCGGCCCACTGCTCGCCCCGGTGCCGGAAGCCGACCCGGCAGGCGAGCACGTACCGGCCGTGGGGCGCGTTCGCCAGACCGGCCAGCGGTGCCGGGAGTTTGATGCTCACCTCACCGTCAGGGGTGACGCGGATCGTCTCGCTCCCGCACCGCTTCCCCGACTCGCCATCGGCCTGGAGGAACCAGCGCTCGGCCTCCCACCGGCTGCGCCACCCGGCCTCGGACAACTGGGCGGCCTCGAGGTGGTGCCGGGTGCGCAGCAGCTTCTTTCCGCCGCGCACCACCCGCACGCGTCCGGCGTCCCGGTCGGCCCGCTCACGCCCCAGCCGGTCTTCCAGCAGGTGCAGACGCCGGGACTTGGCGAACCACTCCTGCTCGGAGCGGTAACCGCCCGGCTTGCCCTGGGAGCCCTTGGCCCCGACCGGCAGCGACAACCGGTGCGTGATGGTGTCGACACCTGCTTCGAGGTTCTGGATGCAGGCGAGCTGTCCACGCCTCGCCAGCGCCCACTGGTCGCGCGTGGCTTTGGTGATGCTGCCCGCCCACCGGGAGGAGGACTCCTCGGTAAGGGCACGCTTGGGCTGGGCCCACTGGTCGCTGTCATGGTCGAGCCCGGCCGCGCAGCGGGCCTTCAGGTCACGGGAGGCCAGGGAACCGAGCAGGTCACAGACCAGGCGCAGGATCTTCCCGTCCTGCGCGGTCAGCCCCTTCAGACTGCACCGGATGGCCACCCCGGACGGGCCGGGCACCACGAACGAAGCCGCCACCTGGCGCAACCCGCCCATCCCCCCACCCCCTGCCCAAGCACCCGTCACCACACCCAACGAACACCGCCCGCGAGGGTCACGCATTCGACGCAAGAACTCTCGTTCCCTACCCAGGCGCGCACACGTCGTGGTCGAGATACTCACTCATGCACGCCAGAACGCGTCCAAGTGCTGTCAATCACCAGCAGTTCCCAACCCCCGGTAGCACCCTCGGCGTCGGCTGGGGGCGCTCGCTTTGCCAGGGCCTACCCGGCCTCGTCCTTCAGCCGTTCCGGGCTCAGCACGGTGATGCGGCCCCGGGCCAGGCGCAGCAGGCCACGGTCGGCGAACTCGTGCAGGATCCTGGTCGTTGTCTCGCGGGAGGTGCCGGCCAGGGCGGCGAGCTGTTCATGGGTGAGGGTGATCTGCGGGTGGCCGGCACCCGGGCGGAGCCTGGACGCCGGGGTGTCGGTGCGGGTGGCGAGCGTGGTCAGGGTCGTGGCGATGCGCTGGGGCACGGACTTGAAGACGCTGTCGGACAGGCGTTGTTCGAGGTCGGCCAGGCGGCGGCCGAGGATCTCGGTGATGCGGGCGGCGATCCGGGCGTCCGACAACAGGAACCTCTGGACGTCGGCGCGGCTCATCACGCACACGGTGACGTCGTCGAGGGCCTCGGCGAAGTTGTCGTACATGCGCTGGCCGAGCAGGGCCATCTCGCCGAAGATCGTGCCGGGGCTGATGATCGCGGTGGTCAGGGCGCGGCCGTCGGCGGAGACGCGGAAGATGCGGACCCGGCCCTTCTTGAGGATGAACAGCACCTCGCTGGGCTGCTGCGGGGAGTGCAGGATCTCCCCGGCGGCGTAGGTCTTCATGGGGGCCGCGGCGGCGATGGCGTCCATCTCCTGCTCCGACAGGTCGCGGAAGATGTCGACCTCGGAGACGCACCAGGTGCGGTCCGGGGCGGCGTCGGTGTCGTCGTCGCGGTCGATCATGCGGTGCGTCTCCTCGCGTCGCCCCGGAGCCCAGGGCGGTGGCGCCGCGCCCCAGACGGGGGTGGCCAGCGCGGCAGCGTCCTCGGCCAGACAGTACGGCAGCGGGCCACCGCCGGGGGTGCCGCCGCGCTGGGCGGCATCCCGGGACGTGCCGCCGGGGGTGTCCGGCGCCGCGGGCGAGGGCGGTGTCATCGGGCGGCCGTGTCGGTACGCCTGCCCGCCGCTTGGGCGATGCCGGCATAGGTCAGGCCCATGAGCAGGCCGAACACCAGGTGGCCGCCGAGGCTGGAGCTGCTCACGGCGTTCCAGTCGAAGACCGGCATCCCCATGTTCGCCGGCATGATCCACAGGGCGCCGACGGTCCACCACACGGCGCCGTAGGCCAGTCCGAGGAGGACGGCGGGCGCGAGCTTCTGGGCGAACTCGCCCAGCACGACACCGAAACCGATACCCGCGAACAGGCTGATGGCCAGATGGATGAGCCAGCCGACGAAGGCGTTGGTGGAGCCGAGCAGCCCGGCCACCATGGTGATCATCGCCGTGTCCGTCATCGGCCGCGCCACCGACATCCAGATACCGAACCCGACACCACCGACCAGCCCGGCTGCAGCACCGTAGAGCGCGTGGACCGGGATGACGGCGGTGGTCGGAGACACGCGCAAGGTGGTTGTCATCGTGAGGTCCTCTCCTGCTGTGTGCTTCTTCTCGGCTCCGACGCTAGGAGGGCTGCACGGTGCAGGTATGTGAGGGCGCTTACGTACGGGGCGGTAGGTGCCCCAGTCCCGCCGCCTCACGCAGCACGCACTGCCTGTGAATCTTCCGTGAGACGCACTTGTCGGCCTTCTGGCGAACTGGCTATGCTCCCCGACGCTCGTGAGGTTTGCCTTACCTAAGTGGAGGATCGCTGTGGATCATCGCCGCTCGCTCGCCCTGGCCGGGGCCGTGGTGGCTGTCGGCGCGTCCGGCGTGATCGCCGGCGCCGCCCTGTTCGGGCAGAGCGGAGCGAACGCCCCCCAGGCGCAGCCCGCCGCCGCCTCGTCCTCCGCGGCGCCCAGCCCGGCGCCGACGGTCGAGGAGACCCGGTACGTCGACGTCCCCGCCAAGAAGGCACCGGCCCCGCAGGCACCCGCTGCCGCACAGGCCCCGGCTCCCGCGATACCCGCGGCCGCCCGCCCGGCACCGAGGAAGGCAGGCGAGTCGTCCACCCGGACCGAGGCGAGCGGTGCCGCGACGAAGGAACCGACCACTCCGGCCACCCGCTCCAGCTCCAGCTCCAGCTCCGTCGAGCCCACTCCCTCGGCCACCACCACCTCCCAGGCCAGCGGCCCCGGCAAGGGTGAGAAGGACGACGAGGAAGAGCACAAGGGCGAGCACGAGGGCGGCAGCGATGACTGACCGCAGTGGCGGACCGTCGGCCGCGCGCATCGCCGTCACCGGCGGCAGCGTCGCCGCGACCCTGCTGATGATGGCCGCCTTCGCGCACGAGCAGCACGCCGCCGATGCCGAGCGTGCCAAGCAGGCACAGCAGGTCGCCCAGCAGACACAGCAACAGCAGGCGCAGACCCCGGTCGCGCCTCGCGTCGTGAAGGTCGTCACCGTCGTACGACGGCACAGCGGCGGTCAGGCTGCCACGGCGCCCCAGGCGCCCGGCGCCGCCGCCCACCCCGCCCCCGCCGCCCCGGCACCCGCAGCCCCCGCTCCCGCTCCCGCGCCGGCCACCGACTCCCGTGCCAGCTGAGGAGATCCGCTTCCCGGCCATGGGCAGCGACGCCCATGTCATGGTCGTGGAAGGGGAGCCGGAGCTGCTGGAGTGGGCCCGGCATCGGATCGCCGAGTTGGAGCGGCTCTGGTCGCGGTTCCGGCCCGACAGCGATCTGTGTCGGATCAACTCCGGTGCCGGACAGGCGGTTTCCGTCGCCCCGGAGACGGTGGAGATCGTGCGTCGGGCGGTCGAGGCGTGGGAGCTGACCGGCGGGTTGTTCGACCCGACCGTGCTGACCGCGCTGGAAACGGCCGGATACGACCGTACGTTCACGCGGGTGCCCGACGCCTCCGACGGCACAGCCGGCACCGCGCCCGTGCCGGGCTGCCCCGGCATCGGGATCGACGGCGAGACGATCCTCGTACCCGAGGGCACGCGGCTGGACCTGGGGGGCATCGGCAAGGGGTACGCCGCGGACCTCGTCGCCTACGAGCTGCGTACGGCCGGGGCCGCCGGCGCCCTGGTCAACCTGGGCGGTGACGTCAGGGTCAGTGGTACGCCGCCCACCGACGCCGGATGGATCGTCTCCGTGGCCGATCCGTGGGAGGGCGGCGACGATCTCGTCTCGCTCGCCGTGGCCGAAGGTGCGGTCGCCACCTCCAGCCGGCTGCGCCGCCGCTGGCGGCGTGGTGGGCGGGAGGCCCACCATCTGATCGACCCCCGCACCGGCGCGCCCGCGGCCGACGGCATCGCCGCCGTGACCGTCGTCGCCCAGCAGGCCCACTGGGCGGAGATCCTGGCCAAGGCCGCGCTCATCGCGGGCCCCGGCGCCGGTCCCGAGCTGCTCGCCGGCCAGGGCGCGGCGGGTCTGATCGCCCTGCACGACACGACGCTGCTGCGCTGCGGCGGCCTGGAGAGGTACGAGACATGGACCCCAAGCTCTGGTGGGACCTCGCCCGCGCCGGCGGGCTGACCGCCTGGTGGCTGGTCTCGCTGGCCGTGCTGTGGGGGCTGCTGCTGTCCACGCGCGTGCTCGGCGGCCGTACCGCCCCCTCCTGGCTCCTCGACCTGCACCGGCTGCTCGGCGGACTCGCGGTCGTCTTCACGGGTCTGCACATCGCGGGCCTGGTGCTGGACGAGTGGGTGCACTTCCGGTGGGCGGACGTGCTCGTGCCGATGGCCGCCTCGTACCGGCCCGGCGCCGTGGCGTGGGGCGTCGTGGCCCTCTACTTCCTCCTCGCGATCCAGATCACCTCACTGCTCAGGTCCCGTGTCCCCGAGGCGCTGTGGCGGTGGGTGCACCGCACGGCCTTCGCCGTGTTCGTGCTGGGTACCGTGCACACCTTCACCGCGGGCACGGATGCCGGCGGGCCGCTGGTGCGCTGGAGCGCCGCGGTCGTCGCGGCCGCGTTCGTGTTCCTGGTGACGTACCGGATCGCGGCCGGCCGCAGGATCACCAAGCGCACGCCCCCGGTGACGACGCCCCGCCCCGGCCGCGGCTTCCACCGGCTCACCGTCCGCGAGGTCCGGCGCGAGACCGCGGACGCCGTCTCCGTCGCCTTCGACGTCCCCGCCGAGCTCATCCCCGCCTACCGCTTCACGCCCGGCCAGCACCTCACCCTCAAGGTCGCGGATCAGCGTCGTACGTACTCCCTGTGCAGCGGGGTCGGCGACGGCGAACTGCGCATCGCCGTCAAGCGCGTACCCGGCGGCCGGGTCTCCACCTGGGTCACCACCGAGCTGCGCGCGGGCGACACCGTCGAGGTCTCCGCCCCGGCCGGACGCTTCACCACCGAGACCAACCCCCTCAACTCCCGCCACCTCGTGGGCGTCGCGGCCGGCAGCGGCATCACCCCCGTCGCGGCGATCGTCAAGAGTGTCCTGCTCCTGGAACCGCACAGCCGCTGCACGCTGGTGTACGGCAACAAGGACCCCGGGTCCGTGATGCTCGCCCGCGATCTGGCCGAACTGGCCGAGAAGTACGGCGACCGGCTGCGCCTCATCCACGTCTACAGCCGGCACGACGAGGGCCACCCGGAACGATACGGCCGTCTCACCAAGGACCGCTTCCACACCCTGGTCACCGAGCACGCCCCCGATGTCGCGGAGGCCGACGAGGCGTTCCTGTGCGGGCCGGTGGAGATGACCGACGCGGTCCGCGAGGCCCTGACCGGCCTCGGCATACCCGCCGACCGCATCCACTCCGAACGCTTCACGGGCTCGGCCACACCGGTGTCGGAACCTGCGGACACCGCCGAACACGACGTCACCGTCGTCGACCAGGGCGCCAGGACCACCGTCACGGTCCGCCCCACCGAAACCGTCCTCGACGCGGGCCTGCGCGCCGGCCTGGACCTCCCCTACAGCTGCCAGGAAGGCATCTGCGGGACCTGCCGTGCCAAGTCGACCGGCGGCCGCGTCCGCCTCGACGAGTGCGACCTCGGCCAGACCGACATCGACGCCGGCTACGTCCTGACCTGCCGCACCCGCCCCCTCGACGACACCGCCGTCATCGACTTCGACCAGAACTGAGAGCGGCGGGCCGTCCAGGCCAACCTGGGCGCCGGGGCGGATGCCCGCTGTGCGCATCAGGCCGGTGCCTTGACCGCCGTGGCCGCCTGGGCCGGCTCCCGTACGACGTGGCGGCGCCGGGTCGGCATCCCGAACGTCGGGTTGGCGACGCCCCAGGCCGCGCCCTTGCAGATCAGTTCCTTGTAGACGGCGGCGAGCCGTCCTGTCAGGGCCGCCCGGACGGCGCGGTCGTCGGCGGTGACGTACTGGATCAGGCCTTCCGTGCGGCCCAGCGAGATGCACTGGTTGAAGTAGCGGATCGGCACCTTCGGGAGCTTGCCGCCGGTCAGGCGGGCCGCGATGGCGTCGGCGGCCTGCCATGCGGTGAAGCTGCCCGAGGCGCACGACATCCGCAGCGGCTTGTCGCCGGGTCCCATCGCCATGGCCGCGTCGCCGATGGCGTACACGTCCGGGTGCGAGACCGAGCGCATGGTCCCGTCGACCACGATCTGGCCCGTGCCGGTGACCTCCAGGGTGGTGGCGCGCGCGATCGGGTGGACGGCGAAGCCGGTGGTCCACACGGTGACGGCGGCCGGGACGGACGCGCCGTCGGCGGTGGTGACGCGGTCGGCCTCGACGCCGGTGACGGCGGCGTGCTCGTGCACGGTGATGCCGAGCCTGTCGAAGACCTTGCGCACGTGCCCGCGGCCCTTCTCGGAGAGCCAGTCGCCGAGGCCGCCGCGGGCGGCGAGGGTGACGTCGAGGTCCGGGCGGGCCTCGGCGATCTCGGTCGCGGCCTCCAGGCCGGTGAGGCCGCCGCCGACCACGACCACGGGCTGTCCGGCGTCCAGGCGGGCCAGCCGCTCGCGCAGCCGGAGCGCTCCGGGGCGACTGGCGATCTGGTCGGCGTGCTCGGCGGTGCCGGGGACGCCCTGGTCGTTCCAGCCGCTGCCGAGGGCGTACACGAGGGTGTCGTACTCCAGGTCCTCGGCGTCGCCGTTCGCGTCGCTGACGGCGACCGTCCTGCGGTCGACGTCGACGCCGGTGATCTGCGCGAGCTTCAGTTCGACGCCGGTGCCCGCGAACATCTCGGTGAAGGGCCGGGGCCTCAGGTCCTGGCCGGCCGCAAGCTGGTGCAACCGGACGCGCTCGACGAAGTCCGGCTCGGCGTTGACGAGGGTGATGGTGACGTCTTCGCGGTGCAGCCGCCTGGCCAGGCGCCCGGCGGCGACGGCTCCCGTGTATCCGGCTCCGAGGACGATGATGCGGTGCTGCATGTGCGCGCTCCTGTCGTGGGCGGGTTCGCCACCTGAACCGGACAGCCCGCCGATTCCTGACAGGAGCGCGATGTGAAGCACCTCACATCGGGTCAGAAGGCTGTGAGCAGGGGTTCGCCGTGGTCGGCGGCCGCCCACCGGCGGGTCGCGCGTTCGAGCTTGTCGGGGTTGACCTGGTTGCGGAACGCGGCGATGCCCTCGGCGGTGATCTCCAGGCACATGACGCCGATGACCCGGCCGTCGAGGACCGCCACGAGGGCGGGACCGCCGTTGGCGGTCGCGGCGTAGACCTCGGGCGAGCCACCGACCAGCGCCTGCTTGGCCTTGCCGGGTTTGAACAGGCCCCGCATGAACGTCGCGACCGCGAGGGCGCCTTCGAACGCCTTGGCGCGGGCCGGGACCTTCCCACCGCCGTCGCCGACCGCGATGGCGTCCTGGGTGAGCAGCCGTACGAGCGGCTCGGTCCGGCCGCTGGTGGCGGCCGCGAGGAACTCGTCGACGATCCGCCGGGCGGCGGCCTGGTCGATCTCGCTGCGGGCCTTGCCGTCCGCGACGTGCCTCCTGGCACGGTGGAGGATCTGCTGGCTGGCGGCCTCGGTGATCTCGAGGATCCCGGCGATCTCCCGGTGCGGGTAGTCGAAGGCCTCCCGCAGCACGTACACCGCCCGCTCGTTGGGTGAGAGGCGCTCCAGCAGGGCGAGGACGGCGTACGAGACCGATTCGCGCTGTTCGGCGGTGTCGGCCGGCCCGAGCATCGGGTCCCCGGCGAGCAGCGGCTCGGGGAGCCATTGGCCCACATAGGTCTCGCGCCGCGCGCGGGCCGAGGTGAGCTGGTTGAGGCACAGGTTGGTGAGAACCTTCGTCAGCCAGGCCTCGGGGACCTGGACATGGCCGACGTCGGCGGCCTGCCAGCGCAGGAACGTCTCCTGTACGGCGTCCTCGGCCTCGCTCGCGGAGCCGAGGAGACGGTAGGCGATGGCCTCCAGACGGGGCCTGGAGGCCTCGAACCGGTCCACGTCGCTCATCGTCAGGGCCATGGGCCGGATCCTAGCCCGCACGGCGCGCGCCGCCGACTGACGAGCCGTTCGCTCGCACGCCCTTGCGGGAGAATGCGCTGGCGGCGTAACAGGCAGCGGAGCAACCGCAGAAGACCGGCGCCGACGCCGAGATACCTGAACACAGGGCAAAGGACCCGGACCGTGACCGGTCCGGGTCCTTTGGCATCCACCTCTGACATGAACACAAGAGGCCAGTGACGGCCAGGGGGCGGCGGGCTCATGACCCAGGCGCCGAGACCCAATTCGGTGAGCTACGGAACGCGGCTAATAACCGTGTCCGCAGTCGGAGCCGACATGGGTGAACTGCGCGCCTGGACTGCCTTCGCCGTTCGCCAGGTTGCCGGCCAGACCGTTGAGGATGCCCACCTCACCGAGGATGTCGAGATCCAGGTCATGGGACTTGCAGCCGCCGCCCCCCATGCTCACCGCGCCCTGAGCGGTGGCGGGGCCGGTGGATATGAAGCTCACGCTGACGATGATCGCGGCCGCGACAGCGGCCTGGGGAAGCTTCCGCATTTCTCCTCCTTGGGTCAGGTCGAGCGCACCATCAGAAGATCCACTCAGCGCTCAATTCGGAGGCTAATCCGACATTTCCCGCAGCGCTCATCAACACCGCCATCCGGGGGCACCTACGTCCCCGCGTGCACATACGCCGCCCAGACGTGCGGCCGGTCCGGGATGCGGCGCCGTAGTTGACGGACCGTGTCGTGCAGGGCGTGTGCGGCGCTGGTGGTGTCGCCGGCCGTCGTGCAGCGGTAGAAGTCGCGCGTCATGTGGTCGGCATGGGTGCTGTCGATCGTCCACAGGGTGCCGACCGCGGTGGGGAAGCCCGCCAGCAGGAAGGAGCTCGTGATGTGGATGGCCTCGTCCGTGAGGCGTTCGGCGGTGCGGGCGGTGCCGCAGGCTGCCAGGAAGGCGAGTTGCGCCGCGCGCGGGCGGGCTCGGCAGATCTGCAGGACCGAGACCTGCTCGCCGCTGGGCAGGTGCAGGAGGGCGCCGGAGGGTTCCGTCGGGTCGGTGGCGGCGTGGCAGCCGAAGTGGGCCCACGAGGCGTCGTGCAGCGCGGTGAGCACGGCCTCGCGGGTGGCCGTCGGGCCGAGCAACAGCTCGTGTGCGCCGAGGAGTTCGGCGGCGTAGTCGGCGGCCGCCGCGACGCCGGGGAGGTCGTCCTCGGGCGCGGCGACCAGCAGGGCGCTGCCATGGTCGGCCGTGTCGCGCTGCCGGGCGCGGGCGCGGGCGTACGCCAGGGTCTGCAGGCCGGGTACGTACGACGACACCACCGCGTCGAGTGCGGCGCCGCAGCCGCCGAGTGTGCAGTCGGGCGCCGTGCACTGGGCCGCGTGCAGTGGCAGGGCGCTGAAGGGTCCGGTCGGCACCCACCAGATGCGCGGCCAGTCGGCACGGTCGGCGACGGGGGCCGCCGAGCCGACCAGCTCCAGCACCGGGCGCACGATCTTGTGCCAGGTCCACGCCAGCGTCTCGCGGACCGTGCCGCCGGCGGCCACGAGTTGGAGGGGGGACGGTCGTGCCATGCCTTGCGCGTTGATGGCGTCCACCGCTTCGCGCAGCCGCCGTGCCGTGTCGGTGATCTCGTCGGCCTCCGCGTCGAGGGGGAGGGCGGTGATCGACCGGTGGGTGACGACGAGGGCGTGGCAGAAGCGCCTGCCGTGGTTGAGGACGACCACGGGGCCGTCGGCCGCGAGCGCCTTCAGCTCCTCGGCGGTGAGCGGTCGTAGGAAGCCTTCGAAGCCGGGCAGGGTACGGATGCGCCGTACGAGGTCGTCGAGTTCGTTGGAGGCGCGCAGGCTCGCCAGCCGGGCCCACTCGGCGGCACCGGCGGCGGACGTCTCGGGTTCCGCGTCGAGCTGCCCGGTCAGCCGCTCGAACTCGTCGGCCAGCTCGGGGTGTGCGGAGCGCAGGTCGCCGATGTCGGCGCGGGCCTCGATCCGCCGGGCCAGCAGCAGTCCGCGGCCGCGCTCCAGCAGTTCTACCGTGCGGTCGACGTCGGGGCCCGCCACCGTGCGGTCCAGGGGGGCGAGTTCGGGCGGGGTCCGGCCCGCCTCGACCTCGCGCATGGCCTGCTTCAGGGCCTCCAGGTGGGCGGGGAGCCGGGCGGCGAGGTCGCGGCTGACGACGTGGGCGAGGATCAGCTCGGTGACCGACCGGATGTCGCCCTCGAAGGTCGACAGGCCGTGCTCGGCGGACGCCTGGTCGCTGCCCCGGTCGGTGACGCCGGCCATGGCGTCGACGGCCGCTTCGAGATGCGCCAGGGCCAGGTCGACCCGGGGCTGTGCCCGGCCCAGCGCACCGGCCGCGGCGCCTATCTCGCCGTGGGCGCGCATCCACACCGGGATCGCGGGGTCGCGCCACGCAGCGGGGTCCGCGGTGCCGTCGAGGCGGGCCCGGACGGGCGCCAGGAGGGAGGCGAGGAAGTCGCCCTGGGTGCCGGGGGACGCGGGGCACGCTGGTCGGCGGCCGCGCCCGTGTCGGCGGCCGCGCTCGTATCGGTGTCGGTCACACCCGTATCGGTGGTCACCTCCGGCAGGCGGCCCCGGGCGACGAGGTCGAGGAACATCCGCATCATGGCGCCCACGTCCACCGGGGACCCCTCCGGTATCTCCTCCGAGAGGACGCGGCTCAGTTCGTCCGCCTCGGCCAACAGGGCCTCGGCGCGCTCCGGTTCGGTGGCGCGGAGCGCGACGGCACGCTGGGCGAGGGCCCGCGCGAGCGTCGTCGCGATCATCGGGCGCATCGGGTGTCCGGCGGGGCACTCGGCGAAGGTCGCCCGGCACTGGTCGACCACGGCGTCGTCGAGGTCCGGGCGCGGGCCGCCGCCCGGTCCCACGGTCTCCACGAGGTCGACGTACGCGTCGCCCATCAGGTCGTACCAGGGCCGGCCGGCCGCCTCGGGTGCGGCGCGGATGACGTCCTGCATGCGGCGGGCGGTCTGCCGGGCCCGTTCCAGCTGGGCCGGTTCATGGCCGAACAGGTAGTTCTGCAGGGCGTTGTGCAGCTCGGTGCGGGCCGACAGCAGCTCCCTGTCGGTCTCGGACAGCACCGCACCGCCGGGCGCGGGGCCGTCCTCGGCCTCCGGCATGGCGGGTGCACCCGGCATCGAGGCGAGCAGGGCCGCCGCCTCGCGCGCGCCCTCCGCGTCGAAGCTGCCGATCGACAGGGTCGTCAGCGCCTCCGCGAGCAGCTGGTTGAACTCGCCCGGCAGGTCGGAGGCGTTGGAGCGGGCGTAGCGCAGCAGCCTGACGACCTCTGCGAGCGCGGCGGGGTCGGCGCGGTCGGAGGGCCGGGCGGACAGGGCGCCGCCGAGCACCGCGGAGAGGTACGGGCGCAGGGTGTCGTCGTCCTCGCCCATGCCCTCGAGGAGCTCGCGGATGATCTCGATGTCGGCGTCGAGGGTCTCGGGGCCGTCCAGGCGGACGTCGTCCATGCGGGCCAGCTGCTCCACCAGCGCGCGCATCTCCCCGTCCGGAACGCCCCCCGTGGTGGCGGACAGGACGGCGACGGGCAGCGCGGCCGCGAACATCCCTCGTCTCAGCAGGTCCGACACCGGGAAGCCGGGCGGGGCCGCGGCCGCCGCCTCCTCGGCCAGCTCCCGGGACTCCGCCGCGAGCAGCCCGGCCCGGGCCGGCGCGCTGCCGCGCAGGGCCTCTGCCCGCAGTCCGGTGAGCGCGGCCAGTACGGCGACGTAGGCGTGGCGGTGCGGGCGGTCGGCGGGGAGGGCGGCCAGGGCGGTGCGGTAGCGGGCGATGCGCTCGTCGGAGGCGTCGTCGGGCACGAATCCGGCGGCCAGGTCGACGCTCTCGAGGTCGATGTCGACCGGCCCGCCGTCGCGTGCGGCGCGCTCTCTGACCCGCGCGGCGAAGCGCCCGAGGAGCGGCGCGACCCGCTCCAGGTCGCCCGGGTCGTCGCTCCGGCTCAGCTCCTGCAACTCCCGGTAGGCCGAGAGCATGTCGCGCTGCTCGTCGCTCAACGCCCCGACGGAATCCAGCAGTTCCATGGCCTCCAGGCCGGCCGCCTCGTCCTCGCACTCCCCCGCGAAGGCCGCGAGTGCCTCACCGAGCGCGGTGGTGACCCTGGGGTGCGCGGGATGCCCGGCCGGGGTGGCGGCGAGGGCCGCGCGCAGCCGTCGTACGGCGCAGGCGATGCGGCTCGCGTCGTGCTCGGCGATGCCCGCGTCCGCGAGGGCCGCGCCGACGACCAGGTCCCGTTCGCCGGGCCAGGTGACGGGCTGGGTGTCCAGCAGGCGCAGGAAGCGCAGCCCCTCGGCGGCCTCCGGGGTGAGCGCGCCGTCGGGGGCGGCCGCGACCAGCCGTTCGAGCGGGGCGAGGCGGGGCGTGCCGAGCAGCCGTGCGGCGTCCACCAGCGTGCGCAGGGCGGGCGTGGCGGCCGCCCGGGCCACGGCGGGTTCGAAGAAGCCGGGGCCGACGGCGGCGAGCCGCGCGCACACCGCGCGCCCGTACCGGGCGGCGGCGGCCAGCGCGTCCGGGTCGGCCGCGAGCTGGAAGCGCGTCACGTTCAGTTCCAGGGCGTGGACGGTCAACTCCACGAATCCCGCGTGGTCTTCGGCCGGCAGGTGCTCGAACGACGCGTCCGACCAGGCGAGCGCACGCTCCAGCGCGGCGGTCCTCTCCTGCTGCGGCCCGTTGACCACGGCGTCGGCGTACGCCGCGCTCATCAGGTACGCGAACCGCGCCTCGTGGGACGGATCGGCGGGGTCGAAGCCTTCCTTCAGGGCCTCGGGGAGCCCGGCGGCGTCCGGGAGGCGCGGGCACAGGAAGCCGAAGGTGCCGAACACGACGGTCAGATTCTGCTGCGCGTCGGGGTCCTCGGCGCCCTGGTGGCGGAACCAGAAGGTCCAGAAGACGGCGGCGAGCGCCTCGAGGTCGATCGACTCCTCGGGCGAGGGCGAGGGTGCGGCCTGCCGCAGCAGGGCCAGCGCGTCGGCCACCGCGTCCTGCTCGCGCAGGGGCGCCGGATCACGGGCGTTCTGAGCCGTGACGAGGCGTGCGACCACTCGTTCCCGAAGCTCGGACATCGCTGTTTACATTAGTCTGACTGGCTGTCAGGGGGCAGTGGTTCTCGGGACTTTCAGGGAGGCCGCCGTGGGGGACGGGGCGAAAGCGCGCAGGGTGTACGAGGACGCCGTGGAATACCTGTGCCGCAACATCGAGGAGCTGCGCCCGCTGATCGGCCCCGCCGTCTGGGAGACGGCCTTCCCGGTCGTACGGGACGCGGACCCGGCCGGCACCGAGTGGCGGGACGCCGTACGCGCCCTGCACGACGCGGTCGAGGCGGCCGGGATCCCGAACGGGCTCGGGCTGCCCGCCACCATGGGCGTGGGCGACTGGCCGGGCGCCCCCACACCGCAGTCGGTCGGCTGGGTCTGCCCCACGCGTCGCTGTGCCCGGGTCGAGCTGCGGGACGGAGCCCCGGCCACGGCACCGACGTGCGAGCTGAGCGGGGGACCCATGCGCCTGGTGGACGGCTGACGGCGATGGGGCTGCTCATCGAGCTGCAGAAGCGCATACCCGACGGCTGGTTCCTGCGGCGACTGCTGCCCGCCGCGCTGTTCGTCGTGGTCGCGGTCGTCGGCGGCGGGGAGCTGGGCCACACCCACTGGAACGACGTCGCCCTCGCCCACGAACGGATCGCGGCGGCGCTGCGGACGGGCGGCGGCCTGTCCGCGGACGCCGTCGCCTCGCTCGTGCTCGTCGCGGTGCCGGTGGTGGGGGCCGCCTTCGCCGTGCCCTATGCCGCCGCCGCGATCGGGTCGCTGGCGTCCGGGGCCTGGCCGTGGTGGCTGATGCCGGTGGGCCGGCGCGTGACGGCGTGGCGGCTGCGGCGCTGGGTGGAGCCGGACTCCCTGGCCAGGGAGTCCGTGCGGGCGCGCGACGCGGGCCACGCGCTGCGCGCCGACCGGCTGGACGCGCGGGCGGCCCGCGCCCGAGCTGCCGGGCGGCCGGGGTCACCGACCTGGACGGGCGACCGGTTCCGCCGCACCGAGGCGACCGTCCGAAGGGAGACGGGCGCCGACGTCGCCGACGGCTGGACCTCACTGCTGCTGGGTGCGGCCGATCCGCCCCGCACCGCGCTGGCCGAGGCCCGCGACGCCTACGACGCGGCCTGCGAGGCCCTCGCCTGGAGCACGGCGTTCACGCTGCTCGGCGCCTGGTGGTGGCCCGCCGCCCCGGTCGGCGCCCTCCTCGGCCTGGCCTCCTGGCGCTCACTGCGCCACGCGGTACAGGCCCTGTGCCGCACGACGGAGGCGGCGTTCACCCTGCGCGGGACGGACCGGCAGTGATGTCGCTCGCCACCCCGGCAGGCAACGTTCGCCCCGTCGCGACTCTTACGCGGCGAAGCGGTTCGCGAGGCTCTTCGCCTTGGTGGTCGCGTCCTGGAGGGCACGGTCGCGGGAGGCCTCGAAGAGGGGCACCAGCTCCGCCATGGCCGGGTTGTGCGGGGCCATGGTCAGCTCCGGCACGATGAAGTCGAGGTCGAGGCCGAGGGCGTCGCCGAGGACCGCCGTCAGGTAGTTCTGGACGTACTCGTAGTTCTCGCGCGGGGTGCCCGGCGCGTAGGAGCCGCCGCGGCTGGCCACGACGGTGACCGGGGTGCCCTTGGCTGAGGGGGACTCGCCCGCCGTGCGGCCGAACAGGATCACGTTGTCCAGCCACGCCTTGAGGGTCGAGGGGACCGTGTAGTTGTACATCGGCGCGCCGATGAGCACCGCGTCCGCCTGCTCCAGCTCCTCGATCAGCCGCACGCGGTCGGCGAAGGCGGCCTCCTGCTCGGGCGTGTGGGCGGCCGGGTCGGCGAAGCCGGCGGTGTGGGCGGCGGCGGTCAGGTGCGGGACGGGATCCACGGCGAGGTCCCGGTAGATCACCGTGCCGCCGGGGTGCTGCTCCTGCCAGGTCGTGCGGAAGGCGTCGGTCACGGCGCGGGACGCGGACGCCTCACCCGGGAAGAGGGACGAGTCGATGTGCAGGAGGGTGGCCATACGTGTCTCCAGGGGAAAGAGCCCACGGCAGAGTGGGCTGAGGTTTCGTACCTAGCTATGTCTAACACAGGTACTTACTTTTTTTCATCCCCCTACGACGGGGTAGTACCCTGGTCCCATGGCGGCGGCGGAGCGGACGCATGACGCGACGGAGTGCAAGCGCGTGGACGACGGCATCACGCGCGTCTTCCAAGTGCTCGGAAAGCGCTGGAACGGCCCGATCCTGGCCGTGCTGCAGGGTCAGCCGACGTACTTCGCCGACCTGCGCCGGGCCATCCCCGGCATCAGCGAGCGGATGCTCTCCGACCGGCTCGCCGAACTCGGTGCCGCCGGGCTCGTGCTGCGCGAGGTCGACGAGGGGCCGCCGCTGCGGGTCTCCTACCGGCTGACCGAACAGGGCGCCGCGCTGGAGCCCGCGCTCAGGGAACTGGGCGAGTGGGCGAAGAAGCACCTGCCGGACGCGCCGCCCTGCACGGAGACCGTGTAGCGACGGCCCTCGACGACCCCACCCCTCGGGTCAGGTCTGACCGGGTTCCGCAGCCCGGGTGAAACGTCCGGGACATCCGGTCCGCCGCGCCGGGCGCCCTCCGCGGGGGCGGCATAGTGACGGGGTCTTCCGTACCGGATGCCCCAGGAGGAACCGCATGCTCGGCACCGACTTCCGCGCCGGATCGCCCGTCTGGCTCGACCTCGGCAGCCCCGACACGGACGCGGCCGCCGCCTTCTACGGTGCCGTCTTCGGCTGGCAGTACCAGTCGCTCGGACCGGAAGCGGGCGGGTACGGGCTCTTCCAGAAGGACGGCAAGACCGTCGCCGCCCTCGGACGGCTGACCGAGGAGGGGGCGGCATCGGCCTGGACGACGTACTTCCGCACCGACGACATCGAGGCCACCGCCCGTGACGTCGTCGCCGGCGGCGGCCGGGTGCGCGTCGAGCCGATGAACGTGGGCGAGGGGCGACTGGCCCAGTTCACCGACGCCCAGGGCGCCGAGTTCGCCGTCTGGGAGGCCGGGGCGGGCCTGGAGAAGGCGTCCGAGGACAACACGCTGGTGTGGGTGGAACTGCACACCGCCGACCCGGAGGCCGCGATCCGCTTCTACCAGGGGCTGTTCGGCTGGCGCTCCCAGGACATGGAGGCGCCCGGCATGACGTACCGGGTCCTCAGCATCGCGGCGGGCGACCAGGAGGAGGGCTCCTTCGGCGGCGTGGCACCGCTCCAGTCGGACCAGGAGACGGCGCGCTGGGTCCCGTACTTCGCCGTGGCCGACGCGGACGCCGTCGTCACCTCGGTGCAGGACAACGGCGGCACGGTCCTCATGCCGGCCGCGGACGTCCCGGACGTGGGCCGCATCGCCTGGCTGACGGACCCCGCCCAGGCCGTCTTCGCGGTCCTCAAGCCGAACCCGCGCCAGGGCTGAACGCCGCGAGACCGACGACACAGCAGTACGGCGTCGCGCTGGACGGAACGGGGCTTCCCGTTCGAGGACACCTTACGGAGCCGTGACGTACCGCCCGTCGCACCCCTCCGCCGGAGGCTCGCGTTCCTAGCGTGGCCATATGCGTGTACTGGTCACCGGCGGTGCCGGGTTCATCGGGTCCCATGTCGTCGACGCGCTGCGGGCCCGCGGCCACGAGCCGGTCGTGTACGACGTCCGGGACGATCCCGGAGCCGACGTACGCGACCCGGCGGCCGTCGCCCGCGCCCTGTCCGGCATGGACGCCGTCTGCCACCAGGCGGCCATGGTGGGCCTCGGCAACGGGGTCGCGGACGCGGCCGAGTACGTCTCCCACAACGACCTGGGCACCGCCGTCCTGCTCGCCGCGATGGCCGAGGCGGGCGTACGGCGGCTGGTGCTGGCGGGGTCGATGGTGGTGTACGGGGAGGGCCGCTACGAGTGCCCCGCGCACGGCGTCGTACGCCCCGGCCCGCGCGCCGAGACGGACCTGCGCGCGGGCCGCTTCGATCCCGTCTGCCCTGTATGCGGAGCACAGTTGGCCCCGGGCCTGGTCGCCGAGGACGCCCCGGCCGACCCGCGCAACGTGTACGCCACCACCAAGCTCGCCCAGGAGCACCTGTCCGCGGCCTGGGCCCGCTGCACGGACGGCACGGCGATCTCCCTGCGCTACCACAACGTGTACGGCCCCCGGATGCCCCGCAACACCCCGTACGCCGGAGTCGCCTCCTTCTTCCGCTCGGCCCTCGAACGCGGCGAGCCCCCGCGCGTCTTCGAGGACGGCCGCCAGCGCCGGGACTTCGTCCACGTCCGGGACGTGGCCGCCGCCAACGTCACCGCGCTGGAGGCCGAGCCGCGCCCGGGAACCCTCACGGCGTACAACACCGGCAGCGGCGAGCCGCACACCGTCGGCGACCTGGCCCGCGCCCTGTCCGCGGCCCACGGCGGCCCCGAGCCGGTGGTCACCGGCGAGTACCGCCTCGGCGACGTCCGGCACATCACGGCGGACTCGTCCCGGCTGCGGACGGAACTGGGCTGGAAGCCGGAGGTCGGCTTCACTGCGGGGATGCGGGAGTTCGCGCGGGCGCGGTGAGGCGTCACGGCACGGCCCTCGGGGCGGGCCCGGCGTGGCCAGCCCCGTAGGTGGTTGAAGTCGTAATCGGCGGCCCCGGCCATCTCCCATGGGAGGTGAGGAGACGACCGGGGGCCGGTTCAGGGCCCCTCAGTGAGGCTTGCGCTGCTGACTCCGAGGCCTTGCTGGCGGAGGTCCGCCCGGCGGATCAGGCCCTGGCGTGGGCGGCGTAGCGTCTACCCTCATAGGTGTGTTCCCCCCTCTCATGGCGGTCGGGAGCCAGACGCCTCGGCCACGTGACCTATTGCCAGGGTGGGCGTGGTCGGTGCGTTATTCCGCGTAGTGCGGGTAGTAGGTGAACTTCGGGGCGATCTGCTCGGCGGTGACGTCCGGCACCGCGAGATTGCCGGTGACCAACACGTCCTGGTTGCACCAGGAGCCGCCAAGCTCCACGAGCCAACCACCAGGCTCCATTTCCCAATCTGCGTCGGAGAGCCTCACGACAACGCCGCTGCCGCAGATGAACGCACGGGACGCCTGCGAGATGATCCACTCTGCCTTTCTGGTCGCGCGGTGACGATGCCCTCCCCCGTGACCGTGTACACCCTGATTGTCATCGCCGGGCCCCGTGTGCGCTTGGCAGTCGGGGCGGTACCGTTCGTCATGTCGACGCTCCTCAACAGCAATTGAGCGTTGGCCGTCCCCGGGGCCGTGCGTGCGGTCGCCGGGGTTAGCGCTGTTGATGCCTCGAGCGTTGTCCACCGCGGGCAATTGCGCGATGACCGTCGGGTGTTACCGAGGCGGTAATACACTCGTTGCTGCTTCGGAACTGCTCGGCATTGCGCATACGATCACTCCGGAAGTTGGCCCCATGAACGCCACCACCCCCGGCCCGCTCGCCCCTGACGTCCTCGACAGAGACGACCTCAAGCGAGCCCTGGCAGAGCACGACTTCGCAGCGGCCTTCGCGCTCATCAAGAAGTGGGGCGGCCTGTCGCAGAACCGCATCGCCTCAGCCTGCCAGCTCGCGCCCGGCAAGGTCTCGTTGATCATCGGCGGTCAACAGCAGGTCACCAGCTTCGAGGTGATCTGCCGCATCGCAGACGGGCTGCGAATTCCCGGTCGGATGGTGGGACTTGCCGACCGGCCCTGGGAGGCGAAGCCCGACATCCCAGACCAGCCGACACCGACCCCGGCCACACGGTTACCCGTTGACGACGCGTCCTGGCTCCCCACAGCGACCGTGCACCTGGCCGGGGACCTGACCAGGAGTGACCTTGTGATGGACCGCCGTGCAGCAACACGCGCCATCGCCGGCGCGGCCCTGTCCGGCGCCGCGCTCCTCGACTCCCTTGAGGGCTGGCTCCATCCCACGTCAGCCCTGAAGTCCGGCGTAGGCCACCGGGGCCGCATCGGAATGGACGAGGTACGGCAGCTGGAAGGAACGGCGCGCGCGTTCCGATCCTGGGACCACCGGTACGGCGGGGGCCTCCGGCGCAAAGCCGTCGTCGGCCAACTCAACGAGGTCGCCGGCCACCTTGAAGAGCACCAGGCGCCAGACGTCGAGCAGGGCTTGTTCCAGGTGATGGCCTACCTCGGAGGGACCGCCGCGACAATCGCCTGGGACTCCGGACTCCAACGGCAGGCGCAGTCCTACTACCTGCTCGCCCTGCGCACGGCCCACGCCGCCGGCGACGCCGCCTTCGGCGCGAACGTACTCGCGGGCATGGCCCGGCAGATGCTGTACCAAGACCGCCCACAGGACGCACTGGAACTGGTACACCTGGCACAGAAAGGTGCGCGCCAAGCTGCCGGACCACGTCTGCGGGCGATGCTGCACACGCGGGAGGCTTGGGCGTACGCGGCCATGGGGCGCGCAGCTGCCTTCCAGCGGGCCACCGGCGAGGCGGCCGAGGCCCTCGCCGACGCAGGGGCGGACGATGAGCCGTACTGGATCTCGTACTTCGACCATGCGGAGCTGGCCGGTGTCACCGGTGGCCGCCTGCTGGACATGGCCCGCAAGGAGCCGCAGCAGCATGCCGAGCGAGCTGCGGACTCGATCCGTCAGGCTCTGGCCCGGCGTGGCCCGGAGGCCGGGCGAAGCCACGCTCTCGACAGGATCGGCCTGGCCGAGTGCCACTTCCTCATGGGCGATGTGACCGGGGCCGTGGACCACACGCGGCGCGCAGTCGAAGCAGCGGCCGGTACCAAGTCCAGCCGCGTTCGGGCGCAGCTCGGTCAGCTGTATCCGTACACCGTCGGCCGGGGCGCCTCACGGCCGACGGCCGAGGCCCGGACAATGATCCGCGAAATGCTGTCGACCTGAAGGAGCAATGTGACCACGATCGCCGTGACCGGGCACATGGACCTGACCGAGGACAGCGTGCCCCTGGTCCTCGACGCCCTGCGGGAGACGCTGAAGCCATATGCCGCAGACCTGACCGGTGTCTCCTGTATCGCCAAGGGATCGGACTCGCTTTTCGCGGAGGTCGTGCTGGAACTCGGCGGCCGCCTGACCGTGGTTATCCCCTCCCAGGATTACCGACAGAACAAGGTCAAGCCCGACCATGCCGACACGTTCGACCGCCTCTTCGAGGCCGCCGACGAGGTCCTCGTCCTGGAGCACGAGACAGCGAACCGGTCGGCCTACGAGGACGCCAATCGCACGCTGCTCCAGCGGGCTGACCGGCTTGTCGCCGTCTGGGACGGCACACCGCCGTCCGGCAAGGGCGGCGGTACGGCGGACACCGTGCTGGAGGCCCGCGACGCCGGGCTGCCCGTGGACGTCATCTGGCCGGAGGGGGCGGCCCGCCGCGGCTGATCACGCGGGGGCCGATATCTGGATGCGGCAGCTCACCCAGGCGCACTGAGCGTGTCCGCGCCCGTGCGGCGTCGTTGATCTTGACGTTGTTTCGGACAAATCAGTCGAAAGGACCGCCATGTCGCTACGATCCCTCAAACCAACCCGCGCCCACCTCGCAGCGCTGCTCACCGCACCGCTGCTCGGCCTGGGCCTCCTCGCCCCGTCGGCTTCCGCGGACACGCCGCCGCCCGGCCAGAAGATCGACAACGGCAGCGTCCTCAGCAGGATCTGCCAGCACGCGAGCGAAGACGACGAGGACGGCCCGGCCCTGTCCTGCGAGAGGGACATCGCACCGATCGTCTCGCGTTTCCTCGGCCCTGAGATCAGCTGCGTGGAGCAGTCCTCGTCCGCCATCTCCTGCCGCCGGGCCGGGTAGCCGTTCACGCCTCCGCCGCCGGCAGGGTCACCTCGAAGCGGCAGCCGCCCGGGATGTTGCGGACGGTCGTCCGGCCGTGGTGGGCCTCGACGATGCCGCGGACGATCGCCAGGCCGAGCCCAGCCCCCGCCGGCGGCGTGCGCGCGTCCGTGCCGCGCCAGCCGGTGTCGAAGACGCGGGGCAGGTCCTCCTCGGGGATGCCGCCGCAGCCGTCCGTCACCGACAGCACCACGCCCTCGGGGGCCCGCTCCGCGGCGACGGCGACCGTGCCGTCGGCGGGGGTCCGGCGGATGGCGTTCACCAGCAGGTTGGCGAGGACCCGGCTCATCTCCTTGCCGTCGACCTCCACGGGCAGCGGCTCCACCCCGTCGCCCACGAGCCGTACGCCGTGCTCGCGGGCGAGCGGGCCGACCCCCGCGAGGGCGTCGCCGACCAGGTCGTAGAGGGAGATGCGGGCGGGGCTCAGCGGCAGCGTCCCGGCGTGGATGCGGGAGAGTTCGAAGAGGTCGCCGACCATGTCGTTGAGGCGTTCCACCTCGGTGCGCATCTGCTTGAGGTAGCGGTCGGGGTCGGCGGCCACCCCGTCCTCCAGCGCCTCCGACATGGCGCGCAGCCCGGCGAGCGGGGTGCGCAGGTCGTGCGAGATCCAGGCGACGAGTTCCCGGCGGGAGGTCTCCAGGGCGCGCTCCCGTTCCCGGGAGGCGGCGAGTTTGGCGCTGGTGGCGGCCAACTCGCGGCTGAGGGCGTCCAGTTCGGCGGTGGCGGGGGCGGCGGGCGCGGCGAAGGCGCCGCCGTCGCCGAAGTGCCGTGCCGCGTCGGCGAGTTCGCGGCTGCGCGCGACCACCCAGCGGCCCAGCAGCAGCGCGGTCGCCAGGGAGACGACGGCCGCCATGGCGACCACGGTGGTGACCACCCTGAGGTCGTGGGAGGACAGGAACATCGCCTGGGCCACGGCCATGGTCCCGGCGAGCATCGCCACCACGCCGACGGCGGCCACCACGGCCAGCGAGGTGGTCAGGGAGCGCCGGCGGATCAGGCGCAGCACCGCGGCTCCGGCGAGGCCGGTGGCGGCGGCGCCGAGGAAGGCGTAGAGGACGATGAGGAGGGTGTCGCGCACGTCAGTCCGCCTCCGTCCCGGTGGTGTCGAAGCGGTAGCCGACGCCCCACACGGTCTGGATGAGACGGGGGCGTGCCGGGTCGTCCTCGACCTTGCCGCGCAGCCGGCGGACGTGGACGGTGACGGTCGACAGGTCGCCGAAGTCCCAGCCCCACACCTCCCGCATCAGCTCCTCCCGGCCGAACGCCCGCCCCGGATGCCGCAGGAAGAAGGCGAGCAGGTCGAACTCCCGGATGGTGAGGGCCAGTTCGGTTCCATTCTTGGTGGCGCGGCGGGCGGCCGGGTCGACGGTCAGACCGGCCGCGCCGAGCGGGCCGCGCGGCACGGCGGGCCGGGCCCGGCGCAGCACCGACTCCACCCGCAGCACCAGCTCGCGCGGGCTGAACGGCTTGGTGACGTAGTCGTCGGCGCCGACCTCCAGGCCGAGGATGCGGTCGTCCTCGTCGCCGCGCGCGGTGAGCATGACGACCGGGACGGGTCCGTGCTCGCGCAGCCGCCGGCACACCTCCAGACCGTCCATCCCGGGCAGCATCAGGTCCAGCACCACCAGGTCCGGCCGGCGCGCGGCGGCGCGGGCGAGGGCGGCCGGGCCGTCGGCGGCCCGGTCCACGGCGTATCCGGCCCGGTCCAGGTATCCGGCGACGACCTCGGCGACGGTCGGGTCGTCGTCCACGACGAGGATCCGGCCCAGGGAACCGGGGCGCGGCGCGGTGTCCGGTGATGCGTACGGCTGCTGCATGTCTCCCACCCTGTCACCGCGCCGCCCCCGAGGCCCGGCCACGGCCCCGACGTCCCCGTTTCGTAAGGAGCCGAAGCCCGCTTTGTCATGGTTCGTGTTCGTAGGGTGAAGCCCGTGAGCACCTCCCCTCCCCCTCCCGACGTGGACGTCGTGCCCGACGTGGACGTCGTGCTGCCCTGCCTGAACGAGGCCGAGGCACTGCCCTGGGTCCTCGCGCGCATCCCGGCCGGCTGGCGCGCCGTCGTCGTGGACAACGGCTCCACCGACGGCTCCGCCGATGTCGCCCGCGCCCTCGGTGCGCACGTCGTGCGCGAGGACCGGCGCGGCTTCGGCGCCGCCTGCCACGCCGGGCTGCTGGCCGCCACCGCCGACGTGGTGTGCTTCTGCGACTGCGACGCCTCCCTCGATCCCGCGCAGCTGGTGCCGTTCGTCCAGGAGGTCCGGGCCGGCGAGGCCGACCTGGTGCTCGGCCGCCGCCGCCCGCAGACCCGGGGCGCCTGGCCGGCCCACGCCCGCGCCGGCAACCTCGCGCTGACCCGCCTCCTGCGCCGCCGCACCGGGCTGTGCCTGCACGACCTCGGCCCCCTGCGCGCCGCCCGCCGGGAGCCCCTCCTCGGCCTCGGCCTGACCGACCGCCGCAGCGGCTATCCGCTCCAGATGGTCGTCCGCGCCGCCGACGCGGGCTGGCGCATCACCGAACACGACGTGCCGTACCTCCCTCGCACGGGCGCGTCCAAGGTCACCGGCACCTGGCGGGGCACGTGGCAGGCGGTGCGGGACATGTCCCACGTCCTGAACGAGCCACCGCAACTGCGGGCCGGTGGGGGCGGGTCGCGCCCACGCGGCGGAGCCGCACATCGATAGAGCCCCGCGCCCCCCAGGGGGTTGCAGAACCGTCCGTGCACAGGCGCCGTACTCCGCTCACCAGCCAGGAAAGGCCCCCATGACCACCCTCCTCGTCATCGCCAAGGAGCCACGGCCCGGCCGGGTCAAGACACGCCTCACCCCACCCTTCTCCCCCGAGCAGGCCGCCGGCCTCGCCGAGGCCGCGCTCGCCGACACCCTGCGCGCGGTGGCCGAAACCCCGGCCACCCGGAGAGTGCTCGTGCTCGACGGCCGGCCAGGCCCCTGGCTGCCCCCCGGCTTCGACGTCGTACCCCAGTGCGCGGGCAGCCTCGACGCCCGCCTCGCCGACGCCTTCGCCCACTGCTCGGGCCCGGCCCTGCTCATCGGCATGGACACCCCGCAGGTCACCCCGGCCCTGCTCACCGTGGACTTCGCGGACTGCGACGCGTACTTCGGCCCGGCCGAGGACGGCGGCTTCTGGGCGCTGGGCCTGGCCCGCCCCGCGCCCGCGCTGCTGCACGGTGTGCCCATGTCCACCCCGGAGACCGGTGCCGTCCAGCGAGAGCGGCTGGTCAACGCCGGACTGCGGGTGCGCGACCTGCCCCGGCTGCGGGACGTCGACACCGCCGCCGACGCGCACGCCGTCGCCGCCCTCGCCCCGCACGGCGCCTTCGCCGCCCGGCTGGCCGACTGCACGGCCGGCCGATGAGCCACACCATGAGCCACCCGATGAGCGCCCAGGCCGCCGCCCCGCCCGCCTGGGCCGCCTCCGACCCGTACGCCACCGCCCTGCGCACCGGCCGCGGCCCGCTCTACCTGCGCCGCGCCGACGGCCTGCTGCTGCCGCTGGAGGTGGAGCGCTGGTGCGCCGGCGCGGACGCCGTGGACCGGGCGGTGCTGGACCGCTGCGAGGGCGCCGTCCTGGACGTCGGCTGCGGACCGGGCCGGCTGGTCGCGGAGCTCGCCGCCCGGGGCCGTACCGTCCTCGGCGTCGACGTCAGCGAGGCCGCCGTCACCCGCACCATCACCGTCGGCGGCCAGGCGCTGCGCCGCTCGGCCTTCGACCCGCTGCCCGGCGAGGGCCGCTGGGGCACCGTCCTGCTCATGGACGGCAACATCGGCATCGGCGGCGACCCGCGTGCCCTGCTGCACCGGATGGCCCAACTCCTCGCCCCCGGCGGCCTGTTGATAACCGAGACCGCCCCGCTGGACATCGAGGAGCGGGCCGAAGTGCAGGTCGTCACCCACGGCCGGGAAGCCGTCGGCGACCCCTTCCCCTGGGCGCGGATCGGCACCCCCGCCCTGCTCCGGCTCGCGGACCGGACCGGGTGGCGGACGGCCGCTCAGTGGACGGCCGGCGACCGCCGTTTCGCCGCCCTGCGCACCCGTACCCCGAGCAGCACCGCCGAGCCGCCGAACAGCACGGCGGTGATCAGCAGCCAGCGCCCGAGGTAGCCGTCCGCGGACAGGCCGGTGGCCAGGCGGTAGCGCCGGTCCACGAGATTGAAGATCAGCGGGAACCAGACGAGCAGCAGCAGCCCCGACAGCACGGCCGGCACCCGCACGTACGGCAGCCACGTCCGCCGCCCGGCCGCGTCGAGCCCGTGCACGACCACCCGGTCCAGCGCCGCGTACAGCGGCACCAGCACGAGGTCGTGCAGCAGGGCGGCTCCCACGACCCACAGGGCCACCCCGAACCAGTCACCGGCGAGCAGCCGTACCCCGGCGTACCCGGCGAGCGCGAACGAGCAGGCGAGCAGCAGCAGTTGGAACGGACTGCCGACCGGAAGACGGGGCCGCATCACAGATCTCCGAAGGTGAGCCGGGCCACCCACTTGGTGTTGAGCACGCCGGGTGCGGCGGGCACGATGATCCGCGCCGGGTGGCCGTGGTCGGGGGACAGGTCCTCGCCGTTGACGTACAGGGCGAGCAGGGAGCGCGGGTCGGCCACCTGGTTGGCGCGCAGGGCCGCGCGGCGGAACGCGCCGTGCCGTTGCAGGGACTCCACGAACACGTCCGGCGGGTCGCCGTCGTACCCGACGAGCGCCGCGAGGTCGCGCAGCCGCACCCCCCGCCACCACTGGTCGGCGGTGGACCAGCCCTCCACACAGGCGATCGGCAGCGACGAGCTGTGCAGGGGCAGCTCCAGCAGCTGGGCGCGGCTGAGCCGGACCGTCCCGGTGCGTCCGGTGACGACGAGCCGCCACGCCTCCTCCCCCGTCTCCGCCGTGTCGATCCCGGCGTACGCGGCCGTCTTGTTGATCTGGAAGCCGTTCGGGCCGCCGGCCGGGTCCGCCCCGCCGTGCGGCGCGAGCAGGGCGGTACGGCGGAAGGGCCCGCCCAGGCTCTGCCCCACCGTGGTCAGGAACAGCAGCAGCGAGCCGCCGCCGACCAGCCACAGCGCCCCGCGCCGGGAGACCGTGGGCGGGGCCGGGTCCGGGGAGACCAGGTCGTCGTCCTCCTCGCGCAGCCGTCGCCGCACCGCCCGCACCGCCTTCGGTGTCTTCAGCACGGCGTGCGCCACGAACGCGGAGAAGAAGACCCAGGCGCCGTAGAAGTGCAGCGGGTAGAAGGAGCCGGGGAAGACGTAGTCCAGCTGGACGTTGAGCACCCCGGTCGTGAACTCGAACAGCCCGCCGCCGACCAGCAGCAGCAGCGAGATCCGCTCCAGCGCGTGGGCCAGGGAGCGGGCCGGCGGCAGCGTGAACAGCTTCGGCACCACCGACCACAGCTTGGCCAGCAGCACCGGGATCAGGGTGATGCCGAGAGTGACGTGGACGCCCTGGGTGAACCGGTACAGCCACACCGGTCCGGTCGGCCACGGGAACAGGTAGAAGCCGAGGATGCCCTTGTCCGGGGTCGTGTCGTTCACCCGGGACAGGCCCGGGTTGTAGGCCGCGTACGACACCAGGCCGGTCACGAAGAGCACGGTGATGCCGACGAGCAGCACGAGGCCGAGCACCGAGGTGAACCAGGTGCCGCGCAGCGGGCTGCGCCAGAAACCGGGGGAGGTGGGAAGCCGGGGATGGTCGCGCATGGCTCGACCGTAGGCCCGGACACGCCCGGAAACGGGTGTGCGACCCATGACGAAACGCTGACGTCGCGCCCGTACAACGGCTTGCGCAGGGCCTTGCGGCCTAACGTGCCGACGTGACCCGCTCCCTCCGCCGCGATCTGTACGCCGCCGGGGCCGCCGCCCTGCTCGTGACGGCGGCCGTACTGGTCGGCCGCCACATCCAGTTCACCTACCGCACCCTCTTCGTGCACTGGCCGCCGGTGTTCGCCGACTGGGACCCGCACGTGGGCCCCGGCACCCCGGCCGCCGTCCTGCTCGCGGCGGCCGGCGTGGCGTACGGTCCGTCCGTGGCCGCCCGGCTGCCCTGGCGCGCCCTGCTGCCCGTGTCCTGGGCGGCGGCGACGGCCTGGATCGTCTCCCTCGCCCTGGTCGACGGCTGGCAGCAGGGCATCGCGACCCGCCTCACCAGGCGCGAGGAGTATCTGCGGGTCATCGGCCGCTTCCACGACATCCCGGCGACCCTGCGCGACTTCACCCACCACATCGTCAGCGGCACCCCGTCCCCCTGGCCGGCCCATGTCGCCGGCCACCCCCCGGGCGCCACGCTCACCTTCGTCCTCCTCGACCGGATCGGGCTGCGCGGCGGCGGCTGGGCCGGGATGTGGTGCATCGTCGCCGGCGCGACGGCCTGCGCGGCCGTCCTGGTCGCGCTCCGCGCCCTCGCGGACGAGGCCCTGGCCCGCCGCGCGGCCCCCTTCCTGGTCCTCGCCCCGGCGGCCGTCTGGCTCGGCGCCTCCGCGGACGCCTACTTCGCGGCGGTCGCCGCCTGGTCCGTGGCCCTGCTCGCGCTCGCGGTCACGGGACGTTCCCTCCCCTGGGCGGCCGCGTCCGGCCTCCTCTTCGGCCTGACCTGCTACCTGTCGTACGGCCTCACGCTCATCGCCCTCCTCGCGGCGGCGGTCCTGCTCCTGGGCCGGGACGGGGTACGCGCGCGCCCGGCGCTCCTGCTCCCCCTCCTCGCCGGACTGGCCGTCGTACCACTGGCGTTCACGCTCGCCGGCTTCAACTGGTGGACGGCGTACCACCTGTTGGTGACCCGCTACTACCAGGGCGTCGGCGGCATCCGCCCCTACGGCTACTGGGTGTGGGCCAACCTGGCCTGCACGGTCCTGATCACGGGCCTGGCGACGGCGGCGGGCCTGCGCCGCACCGCCACGACCCTCGCCCACCGCGCCGACGCCGCCGGGGTGCGCCTGGCGGTCCTCGTCTCCGCCGCCCTCCTGGCCCTGCTGATCGCCGACCTGTCCGGGATGAGCAAGGCCGAGACGGAGCGCATCTGGCTCCCGTTCGCGATGTGGCTGCTCCCGGCGTGCGCGTATCTCCCCCACCCACGGGCCTGGCTCACCGCCCAGGCGCTGCTGGCCCTGCTCCTGAACCATCTGCTGCTGACGGGCTGGTGAGACCCGAGGAGGACGTGCAACGTGCACGGGGAAAGTACTTGCATTTGGGAAAGTATTGTCCATGCTGAGAGTGATCAGTGGGCGGTCCGACCAGCCGCCCTCCCACCATCCGGAGGTACACGCATGACGACCACGGGGGACCCCGTCGACGCACGGCAGGCCGAGCAGGCGCTCGACACCGCCCACGCGGCCCAGGCGGCGGCACGGGCGGCGAGCGACCGGCGGACCAGGCCCCGGGGCTGGGCCGTCGGCCAGGCCCTGACCTTCGCCGCCGGCTTCACGGCGCTGGGCCTGGGCAACCGGCAGCCACGGTGGGAGACGCCACTGACGATCGGCGCGCTGCTGTGTCTGGGCGCCTTCTTCGCCCTGGTGTGGATCGGCGCGCACCGGGGCGGGGTGGCGCCCTGGTTCGACCGGCGCGGTAAGGGTGCCCGGACGACGTGGCGGACCTGGCTGTTCCCCTGCGCCGCCATCGCCGTGGGCCTGCTGGCCGCGATCCCCTACGGCCTGTCGGGCTGGCTGGTGGCCTTCGGGATCGCGGGCGGCCTGGAGCATCTGCTGCGTGCCACCGGGGTGACGTCGGCATGACCGGTGCACCCCGACCCCCCGCCCTGGACCGCGAACTCCACCACCCCACGAGGCTGGCCCTGGCCGCGTACCTCTCCGCCTGCGGGGAGGCGGAGTTCGCCGTCCTGCGGGACTACTGCCAGGTGTCCGACTCGACGCTGAGCAAGACCCTCTCCGCCCTGGAGAAGACGGGCTACGTCAGCATCCGCAAGGGCTACTTCGGCAAGCGCCCGCGCACCTGGGCCGCCCTCACGCTCACCGGCCGACGAGCGCTGGCGGCCCATCTGGCGGCACTGGAGGACATCGCGTCGACGGCCCGCAGAGCGGGGGCGGAGGCAGGAACAGGGGCAGGAACAGGGGCAGGAACAGGGGCAGGAACAGGGGCAGGAGCAGAGACCGAAGCAGAGACCGAGGCGGACTAGTACTCCTCGTCCTCGTCGACCGTCTTCACGGGCCGGGTCCGGCCCGGCTCGGGCAGCTCGGCCATCTCGGCACGTACGACCAGGACGTCGCCGATGAACAGGTCGTAGATCAGGACTCCGATGACCCCGCCGATCAGGGGCCCGACGATCGGGATCCACCAGAAGGCGCTGAACGCGCCGGACACGCTCCCCGGGAACGCCAGGCTGTCCCAGCCCGCCGCATAGGTGAACAGGCGCGGCCCGAAGTCACGTGCGGGATTGATGGCGTACCCCGCGTTGGCACCGTAGGACATGCCGATGGCGGCGACGATGAAGCCGATGATCAGCGGGCCGAGGTTGGCCTTCACGGCCTGGTTGCGCAGGTCGATGACGGCGACGACCAGCATGACCAGGAAGGCCGTACCGACGATCTGGTCGATCAGCGGCCCCCAGATGCCGCCGTGGAAGTACGCCGCCGGGAAGGTCGCGAAGATGGAGAACGTGGCGTTGGTGTGCCCGTTGACCTTCGGCCCCGTAGCGGCGTGGTCGTAGGCGCTGATCGCGTCGTGGTAGACGAGGTAGACCAGCGCCGCCCCGGTGAGCGCACCGACCACCTGCGAGAACCAGTACGGCAGCACCTTGGCCCAGGAGAACCCCCGTCGCACGGCCATCGCCAGCGTCACCGCCGGGTTGATGTGGGCACCGCTGACACCACCGGCGACGTAGACACCGAAGACGACGGCGAACGCCCAGCCGAAGGTGATCAGCAGCCAGTCGCCGGCCGCGAGGAAGATCGTCGTGGGGGTGGCGGCACGGCCCGAGCCGGGCAGCGCGGCGACCGCCATCGCGACCACACCGCAGCCGAAGGAGATGAGGACGAAGGTCCCCAGGAACTCCGCCAGACACTCGCCCAGCAGGCCGCCCCGGCTCCTGAGCCGGGAGGGTTTGATGAGCGGAGGGATTTCGACAGCCATTGAGGCCCCCTTGAAGAGAGCAATGCGGCCAACATCACCATATTGGCCCACAAATGCTCTTCACGCAGGGCGACCCGATCTCCAGGGGGCCGGGTCAGCTGTCCAGGTCGTCGGCGTAGTGCCGGAACCCGCGCCGCTCCCGGTGCATGGTCCACAGCATGTCCGCGAGCACGGCGGGATCCTTCCGCACATGCCCGGGCATGATGGCCCCCGGAATCACCAGCTGCCCGACATGGATCCCCTCGCGCGCAAGTCGATCATGCAGCAGGTGCCCGTACGCACTCTCCGCCGCGAAGGCGATCGACGTCCCGGCCCGCTCCGGATGCGGCACGGCGGCGGTCCCGCCGTTGACGAAGAGGATGGTCCCCCGCCCGAGCGCCCGCATGCCCGGCAGCACCTGCTGCACGGCAGCCACCGGCCCGTACACCGAGAACTCGATCGGCCCGAGCAGATCCCGGTGCCGGGTCTCCAGCACGGGCCGCATGAAGTCCCGGTGCGGAACGGGGCTGTACTGCAACACCTCGACGGTCCCGAACACGCCTGCGGCGTCCTTCAGAGCCCGCACCAGCTCCTCCGGCCGACGCACATCAGCAGCGAACCCGCGCGCGACGACACCGTCGTCGGCGAGTTCGCCCACGAGAACCTGCAGCCGCTCCCGGTCCCGCGCGACGAGCGCGACGTCGAACCCCTCCCGCCCGAACCGACGAGCGACAGCGGCCCCCAGCCCGGGCCCGGCGCCGACGATGGCCATGGTGCTCATGGGGAAATCCTTGCCCGTACGACGGCACAGCACCACCCGCAGCCGGACAGCGCCGGCAGCCCGGTCTCAGCCCTCGGTACCGACGGCCACGGACTCCACGACCGCGCCCCGGTGCCCCTGCCGGATCCGCTCCACCTGTACGGCGGTGACGGCCCGCACGACGAACGCCCCGGCCACGGCGGCCCCCACGACAGCGGCGTCGGACACGAGCAGCGGCCACACCTCGCTGTACGCGCGGGCGATGATCTCGTCGGTGGAGTCGCGGTAGACGATCCCCGCCCCGCCGAGCATCCCGACCAGCCAGAGCCCCCACCACACGTTCACGGAGACGGGCAGCTTCCGCCCCGGGGCGGTGGTCCGATAGGCGTCGGCGACGATGCCCCGCGGGAACCACAGGTTGACGACGGGCACGATCCAGCCGAGGTAGACCCAGATCCCGGCGTACTTCGGCGCCTGCCCCGTGAGCGCCCGCGCGTTGTCCCGCACCCGCCACAGCCAGGAAAGGAAGAGCAGCGCGCACAGGAAGGCGACGCCACCCCCCAGGGAGGTGACGAGGTGATACGAGTCCTCCAGCCCGTTGAGCGGCCGGTGCACCCCGTCCCCCTGATCCGGCGGCCCCGAGGCAGGCTCCCCCGCCACGGCCAACCGCACTTCCCACACACCCCGCACGACCCACGCGAGCCCCGCGAGCAGCAACGCCCCGGCGGTCAACTGCCCTGACAGGGAGATGGGCCGCAGACTGAGCGGGCGGAAGCCGACCGCGGGCTCGACTATCTGTTCGTTCACCGCCTCATCCTGACCCACCCCGCCCCGCGACCGCCAGGGACACGCCAGCCGGATCCACGGGGCGGGACTTCGGTGCCCCTGAGTTCACCGCAAGGCTCCTCGCTCGTCCACCCGGTGTGTCGGCACCCCCAGGAACACGTCGGGCTCTGCGGAGCCGTAAAGGATGTTGAACGTCTCCAGAAGATAGGTCCAGGCCCCACCCCAACCGCCGGCGAACCGGTAGTTGATCTGCCATTGCAGCCACTGGCCAGGAGCCAGGCGAACAGCGGGCGGGCGCCGATTGCGTCGGGGCATGGCAAACGAGGTCACCGCTGGTGGATCCACGCGCAGCAGCCCATCGACCTCGCGCAGGATCATCCCGGGCGCCGACAGGTCCCGCACCCGCACACGAGGCTCGAAGGAATCGGACTCCCGCATGCCGACCTCGTGAAGGGCGCAGCTCAAGCCCATAGGCAGCAGGAAGGCCGTTGGGGCGGCGTTCCTGCGGGCAGCTTCAGGGCCGCCGCGCGACTTCTTCGTCCACGACGTCCGCACCCGCTGAACGACAGCATCCATGGATGCAATCATCAGGCGTGCGGCCGCACCTCCACCACAGAGTTATCGGGGCCAGACCGGGGCCCAGTGGGACGGTGGGGCGTCGAGGATGGGGATGAAGGCCAGGTTGGGCCACGGGTAGAAGTCCGCTATGTCGCTCGACACCGAGGCTACGGCCTGGCCGGTGGCTAAAGCTCACCAAGGCCGAGGACTTCGAGGGCCGGTCGGCGGACGCTAAGGGCGAAGCCCTTTCAACTTCTCAGGATTCACCTGCAGGCGCAGGTTCTTGATGCCGTCCTGCGCCAGGTCGTAGGTCAGGGCGGCGAACGGGGTCCCGGCGAAGGTCCACAGGACGGCCGACTCGCCGTTGATCACGGCCTGGTGGAAGGTGACGCCGGCCGTCTGCGGCTTGTTCAGTACGCCGATGATCCACCGGGCCACATGGTCGGCGCCGTGCAGCGGTCGGCGGGCCGCGGTGACCTTGCCGCCGCCGTCCGACCAGCAGGTGACGTCGGGGGCGAGGAGTTCCATCACCGCGTTCAGGTCGCCGCCCGCGCACGCCTCGATGAACCGGGCGGTGATCCGCGCCCGCCGCTCGGGGTCCGTGTCGTAGCGGGGGCGGCGGGACTGGACGTGGCCCCGGGCGCGGTGGGCGATCTGACGGACGGCGGGTTCCGGACGGTCCAGGATCTCGGCGATCTCGGCGTGGGAGTAGCCGAAGACCTCACGCAGGACGAACACCGCCCGCTCCACCGGGGCCAGCGTCTCCAGGACCACCAGCATCGCCGTTGACACACTGTCCGCCCGCTCCGTCTCCTCGGCGGCGTCGGGTGAGGTGAGCAGGGGCTCGGGGAGCCAGGGACCGACGTACTGCTCCCGTTTCGCGCGGGCCGACGTCAGACGGGTCAGGGAGAGGTTGGTGACCGTGCGGACCAGGTAGGCGCGGGGGTTGCGGACCTCCGAGCGGTCCGCCGCGTTCCAGTTGAGCCAGGTGTCCTGGAGGACGTCCTCCGCGTCCGACACGCTGCCGAGCATCCGGTACGCCGTCGCGAACAGCACCCGCCGGTGGGCGAAGTAGGGGTCCTCGTCCGGGTCCGGGGCCCCGTCGTTCTTCCTCTCCGTGCTCTCCATGGGATCAACCTGCCAGAACCGGCCCACCCGGTGGAACGGCACACTCAGGCCATCCAGAAGAAGACCGCCGTCATCCGCTTCTCCTCCAGCGTCCGGCCGGAGTAGCCGGTCGCGCTGTGCACGAGGTTGGCGTTGTAGAGGAGGAGGCGGTTGTAGCGGTGCGGGACGCGGACGTCCTCCTCGAAGGCGTCGGGGGCGACGAAGCGGGTGCCGAGGGCCTCGACGAGGTTGTTGTGCGGGGCCTGGACGACATTGCCGCCGAGCCGGCCCCCGGGCAGGGACTGCCGGAAGAAGCTGGTGCCGCAGTCCTTGGGCACGTGCGGGTTCAGGTACAGCACCGCCGCGTACCGGCACAGCGCGCGGGAGTCGGTGTGCGGGCGGGGCTCGCTCTCGCCCTCGCCGACCACCTGCACGCAGTTGTGGTTGAGGGTGCCGCCGCCGGGCGCCTGCTGCACCCACAGCTCCTTGGCGCCGGTCGCCTTCTTCACCAGCCGCTCGATACGGCCGAGTTCACCCGGTTCCAGGCCGGGCATCGCACGCAGTCCGGGCCAGGTCTCGGAGGTGTACGGGTACCCCTTGACCCAGTCGCACTTGGCCAGACAGCGCTCCCGTACGGCGTCGACGTCCGGCAGGACGTCGTCCAGCACCCAGTAGTCGCGGCCCTTGGTGGGCTTGCGGTAGGGCAGGACGGGAAGGGAGACGGGGACTCTGGGGGGCGGCTGTGGGGGCATGCGGCGAATCTAGGACTGCGTTTCCTCTGGCTTCTCCCCAGGAACGGTCAACTATTCCCGAGGTAGGTCAACTTTTGACCAACTGACAGCCGTAGTGATTCTTTACTCGACGACACCGATACGAATCGCCTCCGCATCCGTACTGCTGTGCGTCCGAACCGCCCCGAGGCGGGATCCATGACCGGGCAGGAGGCACGGTGCGCTTTTCGCGGAACGCGACGGGAACTCTCTTCGTGGGCGGTGCAATGGCCCTGACCCTCGCCGCACTCGCCTACCCGAGCATGCTCGGCCTGAGCAAGGTCTCCAGCGCACCGGAGCGGATCATCGCCAACACCCAGTGGGGTCCGCTCACCGAGGCCGACCGGGACTTCGTGGTGAAGGTGCGGGCGGCCGGCCTGTGGGAGTACCCGGTGGGGCAGATCGGGCTGCAGAAGGGCACCTCGAAGGGCGTCGTCGAGGCCAGCAAACACCTGGTCGACGGGCACGCGGCACTGGACACCACCTGCCGCAAGATCGCGCCCATGCTGAACATCACGCTGCCCAACGTGGCGAGTCCCCAGCAGGTGGGCTTCGTCAACCAGTTGAAGTCGGACAGCGGCAGGAAGTTCGACAGCGACTTCGCCAACATCCTGCGCATGACCCACGGCTCGATCTTCAACACGGTGGCGAAGATCCGCTCCACGACCAAGAACTCGCTGGTGCGCGCCCTGGCCGACCAGGCCAACGACACCGTGCTCGACCACATCACCGTGATGGAGAAGACCGGCCTGGTCGACTTCGACCAGACCGTCTTCCAGCAGACCACCCCGCCGAAGCTGCCCGACTCCGACCTGACCCCGCCGCCTCCGCCCCCGGGCCAGCCGGAGGTGGTGCTCACTCCGCCGCCGAACGCCACGTCCACACCGGTGGACATCGACACCCTCACCGGCAGCACCGGCGGCGGCACCGGGAACACCGCCCCCAGCCCGAGCCCGACCGTGGGTTAGGCCAGCCACACGGTGGTGTCCGGCGGGAGCACGCCCGGCTCCGGGAGCGGGGTGCTGGCGAGCAGCACCTCGCCCGGGGGCAGCGCAACGGGCTCCGCGTCAAGGTTGGTGACACAGCGCCAGCCCTCGGTGCGGGCGAAGTCCAGCACCCCCGCCGGTGCGCCCGGCGTCCAGCTCAGCGTCTCGCCCTCGAGCAGCTTGCGGCGCAGCCTGAGGGCGGTGCGGTACAGCTCCAGGGTGGAGCCCTCGGTGCCGGCCTGGGCCTCCACGGCGTACGAGGCGAAGGACGCCGGCTGCGGCAGCCAGGCCGCCCCGGCCCCGAAGCCGTACGACGCTCCGGTCGTCGTCCACGGCAGCGGCACCCGGCACCCGTCGCGGCCCTTGCGGACCTGGCCGGTCTGCTCCCAGATCGGGTCCTGCAGCGCCTCGGCGGGCAGGTCGGCGACCTCGGGCAGACCGAGTTCCTCGCCCTGGTAGACGTACGACGATCCGGGCAGCGCCAGCATCAGCAGGGTCGCGGCCCGGGCCCGGCGCAGGCCCGCCTCCCGGTCGATCGCCGGTGCCGTGCCGCCGGACAGCAGCCAGGCGTTGTCGTCGGTGCCGGGCGGGAGCACGAGGCGCGAGGCGTGGCGGACGACGTCGTGGTTGGAGAGCACCCAGGTGGCGGAGGCACCGGCGGCCCGGGCCGTGTCGAGCGAGCCGGTGATGACCCGCCGGAGTTCGTCCGCGTCCCACCTCGCCTGCAGGTACTCGAAGTTGAAGGCCTGGCCGAGTTCGTCCGGACGGGCGTACAGGGCGCGGCGGGCGTCCGGGACCCAGGCCTCGGCGACAGCGGTTCGGGGCGGGGTGTAGGCGTCGAAGATCTTGCGCCAGTCGCGGTAGATCTCGTGGACCTCGTCGCGGTCCCAGTAGGGGTGCGTGCCGGGCTCCACGTACTGCAGGGCCACCTCTCCCGTCGGGTCCAGGTCGCCGATGTCCCGCAGCGGTTCGGTGAGGTCCTTCGCCAGGCCGTGGGCCACATCGATGCGGAAGCCGTCGACGCCCCGGTCGGACCAGAAGCGCAGGGTGGTGCGGAAGTCGGCACGGACCTCCTCGTTGTCCCAGTTCAGGTCGGGCTGTTGAGGGGCGAAGAGGTGCAGGTACCACTCCCCGTCCGGCACGTGCCGCCATGCGCTGCCGCCGAAGACCGACTGCCAGTCGGTGGGCGGGAGTTCGCCGCTCGCGCCGCGGCCGGGGCGGAAGACGTAGCGCTCGCGTGCGGCCGACCCGGGGCCCGCCCGCAGGGCCTCCTGGAACCAGGGGTGCCGGTGCGAGGTGTGGTTCGGGACGATGTCGACGACGACCTTCAGCCCGAGCCGGTGGGCCTCGGCGACCATCGCGTCGAAGTCGTCCAGGGTGCCCAGACGCGGGTCGACGTCCCGGTGGTCGGCGACGTCGTAGCCACCGTCGGCGAGTTCGGAGGGGTAGAAGGGGCTGAGCCAGAGGGCGTCAACTCCGAGTGTGGCGAGGTGGTTCAGGCGATCGGTGACACCCCTCACATCACCCAGACCGTCTCCGTCGGCGTCGGAGAAGCTGCGGGGGTACACCTGGTAGATGACGGCCTGGCGCCACCAGTCGGGATTCCTGGAGGAGAGGTCAGCCATACGGACTCCGTTCGGACTTGACGACGGCGGTCGACAGTAAGGAATCTGTCCACAGTGCCCTGAAAGGGAAACTTCGGACGTCACGGAGAGGGTCGCTTCCTACGTGCAGGCAGCGCAGAAACGGACACGAGCGAATCCCCTCGTGCCCTTTGACGACAACGAGCCGGTCTTCAGGCGGAGCAGGCGGGGGACCGATCGCTACGAGTACGACGCGGAGAACCCCGTCGGCTGGCTCCTGATGGTGCTGAGCCTGGTCCTCGCCGGCGTGATGCTCCTCCTCATGCACGACCACGCGGGACCCTTAAGCCGGCGGTCGGCCCCGACTCCCGCGTCGTCGAGCCCGTCGCCCGGCCCCTCGGACCTGCCCTAGGGTGTCCCTAGGCCCGTGCCACGGTCTCCAGGTACAGCTTCACGTAGCGGTCCACGTCCACGTCCAGCGCCACGTCCACCAGCGCCTGTTCGCGCGCGCCCCCGTGGATCTCGGACTCGCCGGGGCGGGGGCGGCGGTCGACGATCGTCTGGCCGCGGGTCGGGCCCGGGGCCAGGGAGACCTCGACCGGGAGGTTGCGGGTGGTGATGCCGGCCGGGTCCGCGACCGCGCACACGGCACCGGCGTCCCCGAGGCCGCCGGCCGGGTCGTCGCCGTCGGGCTCGGGCGCGGACGGGCGGTGGGCGAGCAGCTCGCCGGCCAGCCGGGTGCCGGGTTCCCTGCTCGCCCGCAGCCGTCGTACGTCCGCGGCCGGGACGGCGACCCGGGTGAACACGTCGAGCCCGTACATGGTGATCGGCACTCCGGCGCCGAGCAGGATGGCCGCCGCCTCCGGGTCGTGCCAGACGTTGAACTCCGCGACCGGCGTGGCGTTCCCGGTGGCGACCGCGCCGCCCATGAACACGATCCGCTCGATGTTCCGGGTCACCTCCGGGTGGGTGCGCAGCAGCAGCGCGATGTTGGTGAGCGGTGCGGTCGGGATCAGGGTGACCGGGCGCTGGGAGCCCAGGATCTCGCGGTAGAGCAGGGTCACGGCGTCCACGGCGGCGCGGCCGCGTCGGGGCGCGGGCAGGCCGAGGTCGCCCATGCCGTCCACGCCGTGCACGTGCCTGGCCGAGCGGGCCGGCTCGATCAGCGGGCGCGCGGCGCCCCGCGCCACCGGGATGTCCTCCGGGGCGCCCGCCTGCTCCAGCACGGTCAGGGTGTTGTGGACCACCCCGTCGACATCGGTGTTCCCGGCCACACAGGTCACCGCCCGCAGGTCCAGGCCCGGGTGGCGTACGGCGAACAGCAGGGCCAGGGCGTCGTCGACGCCGGTGTCGCAGTCGATGATCACGGGGATGGGCTGACCGGTCACGTCGGACTCCTTCCGTCGTACCGACCCTAGGGCCTGTCCGGCGGATCAGGCCGGAGGAAAGTAACGGCGCCCGATCAGCGCGTCTCCGGCATGAGACGCCGGACAGGCCCTCGGATCAGGACCACAGCGCAGTGCCCTTTGCCGCCACCCGGTCGGCGATGCGGCGCAGCAGCTCCGGTACCGGGAGCGCGCCGGGGCGGCGGCCGTCCCGCAGGCGTACGGCCGCCAGGCCCGCCTCGGCCTCCCGTTCGCCGATCACCGCCTGGTACGGGACCAGACGGGCCGCGCGGACGCGGGCGCCGAGGGTGCCCTGCTCGGGCCCGGCGAGTTCGGCCCGCAGGCCCAGGGCCGAGGCCTCCCGGACCACCGCCGCCGCCCGCTCCACCTGCTCCTCGGCGACCGGCAGCACGACCAGCTGGACGGGGGCCAGCCAGGCCGGGAAGGCCCCGCCGTGCGCCTCGACGAGATGGGCCACGGCCCGCTCCACGCTGCCGATGATGCTGCGGTGCACCATCACCGGCCGGTGCTTGGCGCCGTCGGCGCCGATGTAGTGCAGGTCGAAGCGGGCGGGCTGGTGGAAGTCGATCTGCACGGTGGACAGGGTGGACTCGCGGCCGGCCGGGTCCGCGATCTGCACATCGATCTTGGGTCCGTAGAAGGCGGCCTCGCCCTCCGCCTCCTCGTAGGCCACGCCGGATTCGGCCAGCACCTCCTTCAACAGGGCGGTGGCCCGCTGCCACAGCTCCGGATCGGCGACGTACTTGCCGCCCTCGCCGGGCAGCGAGAGACGGTGGCGTACGGCCTCGATGCCGAGGTCGGCGTAGGCGCGGGCGATCAGCTCCAGGGCGGCGCGGGCCTCGTCCACCGCCTGCTCCAGGGTGCAGAAGATGTGGGCGTCGTTGAGCTGGATGGCGCGGACGCGGGTCAGGCCGCCGAGGACGCCGGAGAGTTCGGCGCGGTACATGGTGCCCAACTCGGCGATGCGCAGTGGAAGTTCGCGATAGCTGTGGGAGCGGGAGCGGAAGATCAGGGCGTGATGGGGGCACAGACTGGGCCGCAGGACGACCTCCTCCGCACCGAGCTTCATCGGCGGGTACATGTCCTCGCTGTAGTGGTCCCAGTGCCCGGAGATCTCGTACAGCTCGCGTTTGCCGAGCGCGGGCGAGTACACGTGCCGGTAGCCGGCCGCACGTTCCGCCTCCCGGATGTACTCCTCCAGGGTGTGCCGTACGACGGCCCCGTCCGGGAGCCAGTAGGGCAGGCCCGCGCCCATGAGTGGATCGGTGTCGAACAGGTCCAGCTCGCGGCCGAGGCGGCGGTGGTCGGCCGGCTTGTCGTTCATCGGGTCCTTCATCGGGGTCTCCTCGGTGAGGGAGGCGAACATCCCGGTGCACGACGAAGCCCCGGGGCGTTCGCCCCGGGGCTTCGGACTGCTCAGGTGTCAGCGCGCCGGGACGGTCTCCGGCGTCGTCGTGCTCTGCGGGAACTGCTGGGCGCGCTGCATGGGGCGACCGTACCAGCGGCACCCTCCGGGAGGCCACGGGTTTTTGCCGCCGCCTCGCCCGGACACTTTCCCGGCCCTCACCCGGACGCCTTCCCCACGCTCACCCGGACGGCCCGGAGCGCTGGTGGGCAGGTCCGGCCGGTGGTGCCGTGAGAGCAGGCACCCCCACCGGCCCACCCTCACCGGTCACCCGCACCGGCCCGCCCAGGAGGCACCCCGATGACCGCTGCGATACGCCCCCGCGTCCGCTCCCTCGCTGCTCTCGGCGTCGGCCTCCTCACCGTCACCGGCTGCGCGGCCCTCGGCCTGGAGCGTCCGCCGAACGCGCACCAGCCCCTGCCCACCATCGACTCGCCCTCCCCCACGGCGAAGGCGTCGGCCCGCAGCGACGGATCGACGCTCACCGACGACCAGGCCCGCGCCGCGCTCATCACGGAGTCCGACCTCGGCGCCCCCTGGTCCGCGACGCGCGGGGCGGCCACCTGGCGGGACGGCCTGCTGAAGGCGAGCACCACGGCCGGGGAGTGCCAGCGCCTGCTCGACGCCCTCTACGCCGACGAACTCCTCGGCGCCCCCGCCCGGGCCGCCGTCGGCCTCGACGACGGCGACACCGACGCCCAGCTCCGCTACCAGATCGGTGCCCGCCGCCCGGCGGACGTCGACTCCGCGCTGGCGTGGCTGCGGACGATGCCGGTCCAGTGCGCCGAGTTCACGGCCACCACCGAGAACGGCCTGGTCGAGGACGTCCAGATCACCGAGGCCCCGCTGCCGGAGGTCGGGGACCTGCGCCAGGGCCTGCGCCTCGCCTTCTCCACCACGACGTCCGACGGGGAGCAGGTCGTCCTGACGATGGACCTGGCCGCCGTCCGCGTCGGCGAGGACGCCTTCGCCCTCACCAACGCCGGCCTCGGCGACGTACCGAACGACGCGACACAGCTGGCCGTCCAACTCGGCGCACTGCGCCTGGCGGACGTACGGAAGCAGGGCCGGGCTCTGGTCTGAGGAGGCCTACGGCCGGGTCACAGCAGCACTGGGGGCAGGACTGCCCGTGATCCAGCAGTCTGCGATACGCAGCCTCGTTCCAGGGCCGCCTCCACCTGGCCGGTGCGGCGCAGCAGGTCGCCGAGGAGGCGGCAAAGGTCGGCCAGGTCACCGGCCGCGTCGGCCCGTTCCCGAAGGCTGAGCGCGCGGACGTAGTGCTCCTCGGCGGCCTCGGTGTCGCGGACGTCCTCGGCGATGATGCCGAGGAGCCGGTGGTGCGGCGGCTCTGACCATGGCAGCGAACGCGGGCCCGGCCCGGGCAGTGGAACCCCGGCCGACGGGACAGACACAGCAGGCGGCGCCCGCACACCGCGGTCAGGGCGGGGCGTTCCCTGCCTGACCGGACGCTGCTCAGAACTCCGCGGTGTCCAGCTCGAAGCCGAGAGGGGCGGGGAGGGGGACGGTGAGGCCGAGCTTGTGCTTCGGCCCCTTGGCGTAGTCGTCACCCGAGGGCTCGGAGTAGACGGTGACCTCGCCCGCCTCGCGGTCGATGAGGAGGTAGACGGGGATGCCGGCGCGGGCGTAGCCGTGGATCTTCTTGTCCCGGTCGCGGTCTGCGGTGCTGGTGGAGGTGACTTCGGCTACGAGGATGACACCCGTGGGCAGGTGCCACTCCTCCTTGTCGTCGAAACTGCCCTTCGGCGCGATCACCAGGTCGGGGACGACGTGACCGGTGTCGGATGCGCCGGGGACGTTCAGGCCGATGCCGGTGTAGTTGCGCAGGGAATCATCAGACGCCCGCCGGCCGACCTGGTGATTGACCTCCGACACGATCTCCTGGTGCTCCCCGTTGGCCGGTGGCGTCACGTAGATCTCCCCTTCGATCAGCTCCACGCGCCAGCCCGGGGGGGCCGCCGCACTAAGGCGCTCGAAGGCTGTCTCTACGCTCGAATCCGAGTAGTCGGGCACACCGCTGTCCGCGTCGCTGTCGCCGTCAGGGTCGTCGTACGGGCCATGAATGGCCTCGCCCTGGTACCCCGGCATGATGATCGGCTCCGCCGTCGCCATGACAGACCTCCTTCGCTCAGCGCGACCCTCCCAGCGTAGACGGGAAGCCCGCGCACAGAATCCGGAGCCGTTCATCCGAACGAGTGTGCTGCCACGTTCCACAGCTCTCATGTAGAACTAATGTTTGATTATGAGGCGTCCCAGGGATTCCGCGGGACGTCCCAGGGCCGCACAACAAGCGGGAACGCCCCACGGACGCCCTAGCGTCGTCGGCACGTCACCCCACACAGGTGCAGTGACGCACCGAACCCCGTGAACTGGAGCAGGCATTTGAGTCTCAGGGCCAAGCTCGCCAAGACAGGCACAGCGCTCGTCCTCGCCGGCGCCGCCGTCCTCGGCACCACGTCCACCGCATCCGCCAACCCCAACGCGCCCTACCTCGGCTACGGGCACGTCACCTCCGGCGCAGGCGTGTGGTGCGTCCAGCACGACATCAACTGGTACATCGCCCACGGCGGGTACCCCTCCGATCCCCCCTACGGCCAGATCGCCGAAGACGGCGTCTGGGGGCAGCAGACCGACGCCACCGTCCGCTGGTACCAGCGCCGCTACAACCTGGAAGACGACGGGGTCGTCGGCCCCGGGACCGGTCACTACCTGCTCAACTACACCGACGACTACTACAACGGCACCTACTACGGCGGCCACGGCTACTGCTGGAACTACATCCCCGGCGACTACTGAGCAGGAAGACCCGGCACGTGAGAATCAAACCCACCGCCGCCAAGGGCGCCGCCGTGCTGGCCCTGGTACTCGCCGCCGTGCTCGGCAGCACCTCCACCGCATCCGCCAACCCCAACGCGCCCTACCTCGGCTACGGGCACGTCACCTCCGGCGCGGGCGTGTGGTGCGTCCAGCACGACATCAACTACCTCGTCAACTCGCTCTACGCCCAGGGCACCATCACCACGCCGCCGCCCTACCGCACCCTCGACGAGGACAGCGCCTGGGGGCCGAGGACCGATGCCAACGTCCGCTGGTTCCAGAAGATGGTCGGCGTCGACCAGGACGGCGTCGTCGGCCCCGCCACCGGCTCCCGCCTGCTCACGTACGGCGACCAGTACTACAACGGCTCGTCGCTGTCCGGGCACGGCTACTGCTGGACCTACATCCCCGGCGACTACTACTAAACCCACCCGTCCACCGAACAGGAAGAACGGCTCATGAGCCTCAAGTCCAAGCTCGCCAAGGGTGCCATAGCCCTGGCCGTCACCGGCACGGCGCTCCTCGGCACCAGCACCGCCGCCGAGGCCAAGCCCGGCGCCCCGTACATCGGCTACAACCACGTCACCTCCGGCACACCGGTGTGGTGCGTGCAGCGCAGCCTCAACTACATCATCGACGGGCACAACTGGCCCTCCATGTACGGCAACCCGCCTTACGGCAAGCTGGACGAGGACGGCGCCTGGGGCAACAAGACCTATCAGACCGTCAAGTGGTTCCAGGCGTGGGCGGTCGGAGGCAACCCGGACGGCGTCGTCGGTCCGCAGACCGGCCAGCAGATCCTCGACAGGGGCGACCCGTACTACAACGGGTCTTCCTGGAACGGCTGGGGCTACTGCTACGACTACGTCCCCAGCGTCGTCTGAGGCTGCCCCCACGCACATCGTGGCCCCCGTCCCGCACCGGACAGGGGTCACGATCCAGTCATACACATGAGCGATAATCCTCCCGTTCTACGCACAGTTTGTGAGCCTTGCGCAACGGGGGACCAGGTGACCGAGGGTCAGGGGGTCGGCGACGAGCCGTCCGGCAGAGACATGCTCGCGGCCGAAATGCGGCGGCTGAAGGACGAGTCGCAGCTCAGCTACGGGCGACTCGCCGACAAGACGCACTACAGCCGGTCGTCATGGGAACGCTTCCTCAACGGCAAGCAACTGCCCACCGCCGTGGCCGTCGAGGAGTTCGCCGCCGCGGTGGCGGCGGACGCCGAGCCGCTGCTCGCTCTGCTGGAGACCGTGAAGTCGACGGATGCCGGGCACGGGGACAGCGCGCAGGGCACCGCGGAAAGCAGGCAGAACGACCCGGAGGCCATGGAGCCCGGCGAGCCTGCGCAGGGCGGGGCGGGCCGGGGCTGGAAGACGTACGCCGGTGGGGTCGGGCTCGTCGGTGCCGGGGCGCTCGCGGGCAGCCTGCTCACGGTGCTCGTGATCGGCACCACGGGGGTCGGTGAGCCGTCCGCCCCGTCGTCCGCGGCCGGCACCACGCCGGTGTCCCGGTTCAGCACGCAGGCCGAGTCGCCGTCCCCGGACCCGGATCCCGGCTGCTCCGAGGACACCTGCCTACGGCGCGACCCCCAGTCGATGGACTGCCAGTGGGACGCGACGACGGCCCGCCAGACATGGCTGCGCGGCATGCACATCGAGCTGCGCTACAGCCCGGCCTGCGGGGCGGTCTGGGGACGCATCGAGAACGGAACCGTGGGCGACTCGGTCACCATCAGGGACAAGTACGGCGACCAACTGTCGGCCACGATCCGCGTCGACCGCGACACGTACACCCGCATGCTCGCCGTCAGCCCCGACGCACCGCCCGGCACGGTGACCGTCTGCGGCGCGATCTCGAAGCAGCACGAGATCGAGTGCTCACCCGTGGGCTCGGTCCAGCCCTGACACTGCCGACACCGACAGGTCGGCGACTTCGGCACATGCGCCTCCGCTGCTGCCGCTGTACGAGGGCCTACGCCATACCGCCGGCCCTCAACCGAGAGGCGGCTGGGCCGGTGCCGGTCCCAGGGTGGTCGTGCCCGGGGCCGTGCGGTGGCCCAGGCCCGTGCGGTAGGCGTCCAGGGCCGCTTCCACACGGCCGGTGCGGCGCAGCAGGTCGCCGAGGAGGCGGCACAGGTCGGCCAGGTCACCGGCCGCGCCGGCCCGTTCCAGGAGGCTGAGCGCGCGGACGTAGTGCTCCTCGGCGGCCTCGGTGTCACGGGCGTCCTCGGCGATGATGCCGAGCAGGCGGTGGGCCGCGGCGGCGTGCACCGCGCCGCGCTCGGAGGAGAGGTCGCCGAGGACGCCGTTGAGCAGGTCGGCGGCCTCCGCTGACTTGCCGCGCCGGTGCAGGACGTCGGCGAGTTCCACGGCGGCCTGGCTGCGGTAGAGGGCGGCCCGGGTCTGGCCGAGCATGGTGAGGGCCTGGCGCAGTTCGGCTTCGGCGCGGTCCAGGTCGCCGTTCTGCGCGCAGACGTAGCCGCGCATCCAGTGGCAGTTGGCGAGTTCGGTGCGCAGCTGGAGCTGGCGGTACAGCTCGGCCGCCTTGGCGAGGGAGGCGTCCGCCTCGGCGACCCGGCCCTCGGCGAGCAGGGTGCGGGCGACCGAGCGGTGCATACGGGCGATGAGTGCCGGGTCGGCGGCCTGGGGGGCCAGGGCGAGGGCGAACTCGGCTGCCTGGGCGGCGCGGGCGTGGGCGCCCATGTCCATGTAGGGGCCGATCGCGCTGGCGTACAGGAGCAGCAGGGCGTCGGGGTCGTGCAGGCCGCTGCGGTTGAGTTCGTCGAGGGCGGTTTCGAGGAGGTAGACGGCGTAGCGGAGTTCGCCGGCGAGGTAGTGGGAGACCGCCCGGCCGCGGACGGCCGGGACGCGGGCGGGCAGGGATTCGCCGGCGAGGCACTGCTCGGCTCGTTCGAAGCGGCCCCGGGCCTGCGCCAGCTCGCCCGTCTCCAGGGCGCATTCGCCGAGGCCGAGCAGGGCCGTGGCCTGCTCGCAGGCGAGCGCGTGGGTCTCGGCCTCCGCGAGCAGCGCGGCGTACTGGACCGCGGCCTCCTCGGCCTTGCCGTCGGCGAGGGTGCGCTGGGCCTCGGTGAGCCGCAGCCTGAGGTCGGTGGCGAGGCGGGCGGGGCGGCCGACGGCCAGCTCCTCGAAGGCGACGCCGAGACGCTCCGCGATGTGCCTCAGTGCCTCGTCGGAGGCGCGCACCCGGCCCGCCTCCAGGGTGGAGATGTAGGCGGGGGTGTAGGCGGGCTCCGCCAGCTGGCGCTGGGTCAGTCCGCGCGCGGCGCGCAGTTGCTGCACCCGTCGGCCGATGACCTCCGGATCGTCCCGTTCCCGCATCTCCTGCCCCCAACTCCCCTGGTACCCCTTGCCGTTCGCCTCGCGCAACCCCTAGGTTAAACGGCGAATTAAGCATGCTTAACAGGCCGCTGTTGTTGCGAGGTCGCCGTGCACGGACGTACATCCGCACCTTACGGACGCCCCACCGCACTTCCCCTCTCCCGGCTCCGCCCGAGCGGGGGAACCCCCGCCGCGAGGGGCCTGGCCGCGGCCGTGCTGGCCGTCGCGGCCCTGGTCACGGCGGCGAACGCGGGCCCGGCCCGGGTGGCGGACGCCCCGCCCGGGCCGGCGGCCGTGCAGCAGTCCCAGCCCTGAGGCACGTCGACTCAACCGCCAAGGACACATGGGGAGTTCGTCAACCCCCAAGAAGGTTGTACGCGAGTGGCATATCTCACCATTCGCCCCTGCATGACCGGCCGCGCCGCTAATGTGTGCGCTCCGGTGCAGCCGCCGACGAGGCCATGGGCGCCCCGTCAGGGCGGGAAAGGCAGGGGGAATGACGCTGGAAGCGCAGGCTCGGCCGACGGACCGGGGGCGGCACGGCGGGGGCGGCCGCAGGCGTGGTGGCAGCCGAGCGGGTGGGCCTCCGAAGGGCCCGGACACCGAAGCGCCGCGCCCCAAGCGCCGGATACTGCGCTGGACGGCGCTCACACTGGCGGTCGTCATACTCGGCACCGCGGGCGCGGGATACCTCTACTACGAGCACCTCAACGCCAACATCAAGCAGGCCAGGCTGAACCTCGGCGACTCCGCCGTACCGGAGGCGACCCCGAACGCCGACGGCCAGACACCGCTGAACATCCTGCTGATCGGCTCGGACAGCCGGAACACCGCGGAAGACCTGAAGCTCGGCGGGTCCAAGGGCGACGTGGGCCGCCCGCCGCTCGCGGACGTGCAGATGCTGCTGCACGTCTCGGCCGACCGCAGCAACATGTCCGTGGTCAGCCTCCCGCGGGACACGATGATCCCGATCCCCAAGTGCACCGCCCCGGACGAGAACAAGGTGTACGGCGCTCTCCCGCTGGCCATGGCGAACGAGTCGCTGGGCCGTGGCGGCCCGGGCTGCACCGTCGCCACCTGGGAGAAGCTCACCGACATCCACATCGACCACTTCATGATGGTCGACTTCTCCGGCGTGGTCGACATGGCGGACGCCATCGGCGGCGTCCCGGTCTGCGTCCGGCAGAACGTCTGGTCGCGCCACGGGTCGGGCCTGAAGCTGCGCAAGGGCACCACCTCGGTCAAGGGCGAGCAGGCCCTGCAGTGGCTGCGCACCCGCTACGGCTTCGAGGACGGCACCGACCTCGGCCGCACCCACGCCCAGCACATGTACATGAACTCGATGGTCCGTCAGCTGCGCAAGAACGCGCGGCTGGGCAACCCCACCGAGGTACGCAAGCTCGCGGAGGCCGCGACGAAGGCGCTCACGGTCGACGACGGCCTCGGCACGGTCAAGAAGCTGTACGACCTGTCCGGGGAGCTGCAGAAGGTCCCGACCGGGCGCATCACGATGACGACGCTGCCCACCGTGCAGTGGGCGCAGAACCACAACCGGCTGGTGCCCGCCGCCGAGGACGCCGACCAGCTCCTGACGATGGTCCGCGACGACACCCCGCTGGACGGCCGCGCCGCCCGGCACCAGACCGAGCACCGGACCGAGCAGACGTCGAAGGACCCCGCGGCCCCCGACGCCTCCCTCGCCGTGCAGGTCCGCAACGGCACCGGCACCGACGGTCAGGCCCCGACGCCCCAACGGGCCCGCGCCGTCGCCCAGCTCCTCCAGGGCAAGGGGTTCACACAGGCCGCGGCGGACACCACGGCGGCGGCCGCGGCGAAGACCCGGCTCCTGTATCCCAGCGCCGACCTGGAGGGCGACGCCCAGGCGGTGGCCAAGGCGCTCGGCGTCCCGCTCGGCCAGGTGCGCAGGTCGACGGCGGTCTCGGGGGTCACCCTGGTCGTCGGCGCCGACTGGCGCACCGGCGACACCTACCCGAAGCCCAAGACCCCGACCGAGGCACCCGCGTCGGCGGCCGTACTGAGCGGCGACAAGAACGACGCGTGCATGGCCGTGCAGAAGGGCTTCACCTGGTAGGCCACGGCCGTACTCCCCCGTGTCCCGCCGAAGGCCCAGGTCCTGTCTCCCTCGAAGACCGGGGAGACAGGGCCTAGGCTTGCGCCCGTGACCTCTGCCGCAGCGCGCACCGCCCTGGACCTCACCGCCGGGCTCCCGGCGGCGGACCTGGAGGACTTCTACCGCGACCTGCACCGCCACCCCGAGCTGTCCCTGCACGAGCACCGCACCGCGGGCAGACTTGCCGGCCGGCTCAAGGAGGCCGGGTTCGAGACCGCCGAGGGGATCGGCGGCACCGGGGTCGCGGGGGTGCTGCGGCGCGGCGACGGGCCGACGGTGCTGCTGCGCGCCGACATGGACGCGCTGCCGGTGCAGGAGGAGACCGGGCTGCCGTACGCCTCCCGGACGGACGGGGTGATGCACGCCTGCGGGCACGACCTGCACGTCACCTGGCTCGCGGGTGCGGCCGAGGCGCTGGCCGCCGGACGGGAGACCTGGCACGGCACCCTGCTGGTCGTGGGCCAGCCCGCCGAGGAGAGCGGGCAGGGCGCGTCCCGGATGGTCGCGGACGGTCTGTACGAGCGCTTCGGGCGCCCGGACGTGCTGCTCGGGCAGCACGCGGTCCCGGGCATCGCGGGCCTGTACGCGCACGCGCCGGGCCTGATCATGTCGGCGTCGACGGACGTGGACATCGTGGTGCACGGCCGGGGCGGCCACGGTTCGCGCCCGGAGTCGACCGTGGACCCCGTGGTGACCGCCGCCTACCTGGTCACCCGGCTCCAGACGGTGGTCTCCCGGGAGCTGGCCGCGCGCGAGGCCGCGGTGCTGACCGTGGGCCGTATCGAGGCGGGCGCCCGGCACAACATCATCCCGTCCGAGGCGCGCATCGCGCTGAACCTGCGCACCCAGTCCGCCCAGGTGCGCGAGCGGATGCTGAGCGCGATCCGCCGCATCGCCGAGGGGGAGTGCCTGGCCGCCGGCTGCCCGCGCGAGCCCCGGATCACCGTCGGCGACAGCTTCCCGGCGACGGTCAACGACGCCGGCACCGACGCCGCGGTGGCCGCCGTGCACCGCGAGGTCTTCGGCGCGGACGCGGTGTTCGACCCGGGCCCGGCGATGGGCAGCGAGGACTTCCCTCAGCTGGCGCTCGGCTCGATCCCGTACTCCTACTGGTTCGTGACGACCACTCCGGCCGAGGTGTGGGAGAAGGCGCCCGGCGCGGGCTTCGAGGAGAAGTTCGCGGCCGTGCCGAGCAACCACAGCCCGCACTTCGCGCCCGACCTGTCCACCGTCGTCCCGGGTGTCCGGACGCTGGTGTCGGGGGCGCTCGCCTTTTTGTCAGTGGCATGACCTAGAGTTCGCGGCTTAGCCTTCACCGTATTCACCCGTCCGCCACACGCGGCCCACAGGGAACGCACACAACGGCCGTGCCGCGTGGCGCCCTTGTCTTCATTCGTTCCGGGGGGTTCGAATCAGCGTGCGTATGCGCACCCTTGCTACCGCCGCCACCCTGGCGGCTCTCTTCAGCTCGGCGGCCCTCACCGCCACTCCGGCGTTCGCCGACACCACCACCGCCCTGCCCGTCAAGTCGGTCGGTGACGTCGTGGTGGACGGCGAGCACCAGCGGGTCTTCGTCAGCGACCCGGACAACGGCAAGATCGTCGTCACCGACTACGCCGGCACGGTCATCACTCAGCTGACCTCGATGATCGGGGTCACGGACCTCGAACTGTCGGCAGATTCCGACACCGTCTACGCGGCCGTTCCCCACGGCGCCCAGATCGTCGCCATCGCCACGGCCTCCGCGACCGAGGTCAAGCGCTTCGAGACGGCGTTCAGCCCCAAGTACGTGGCCGAGGCGAACGGCAAGCTGTGGTTCGGCTACACGCCCGGCGCGAACCAGGGCCGCATCGGCTGGATCGACCTGTCCGCCCCGGGGCAGCCGGTGAACCTCGGCAGCCCCGACGACACCCTGACCGGCGCCCCGATGGTGGACGCCGCCGGGGGCACCCTGGTCGCGGCGGAGCCGGGCCGGACGCCGCAGCACCTGGCCGTGTACGACGTCTCCTCGGGCACACCGAAGCGCACCGCGCTGCGTGACGCGGACGGCGGCGGCATGAAGGAACTCGCCCTCACACCCGACGGCAAGGACGTCGTGCTGGCGAGCCCGGGCCCCACCCACCACACCGTCTACCGGACCTCCGACCTGGCACCGGACGGGGATTACCCCTCCGACGCCTACGCCAACGCGGTGGACATCGCCCCGGACGGCTCGGTCGCGGCGGGCATCGACGGCCCGTACGAGCCGGACATCTACGTCTTCAAACCGGGGGCGCACACCTCGGTACGGGAGTACGACTTCCGGACCACCGACCGGCTCGCCGACGCCGCCCTCGCCTGGGCGCCGGACGCCTCCCGCCTGTTCGCGGTGTCGTACAACAGCGACGGCGCCTACTCCCTGCGCGTCCTCAACGGCCCCACCAAGGCGGTCACCACCGTCACCGTGGACGCCCCCTCGTCCGCGGCCCGGGCCAAGAAGCTCACCGTCAAGGGCAAGGCCACCTCGAAGGTCGCCCTGCCGGCCGGGGTGAAACTGACCGTCACCCGCACCGACCTGGACTCCCCGCACGGCAAGTCCCTGCCCTCGGTGACGACGAAGGCCGACGGCACCTACTCCTTCACCGACACCCCGCCGGCCGGCGGCAAGGTGACGTACAAGGTGTCCTACGCGGGCGACGCCGACCACGCGGCGGGCTCCGGCACCGACACCGTGAACGTCTCCCGCGCCAGGCCGACGCTGTCGATCAACAACAACGGCAAGGTCTACCCCTACGGCAAGGACGTGAAGTTCACGGCCCACCTGGGGACGACGTACAAGAACCGCACGGTGGAGATCTGGGCCGACCCCTCCGGCTCCGACCAGCCGAACAGGCGGGTGAAGTCCGGCAGGGTCGACTCCCACGGCAACCTGCCGGTCACCCTCGACCTGAAGCGGGACACCACGGTCCGCGCGAAGTTCGCGGGCGACGCCCGCTGGCAGCCCCGCTCGGTGTCCAGCTGGGTCGGCGCCCAGGCGAGCATCTCCACGTCGGTCAGCGGCCACTACAAGGCGAAGAGCGGGTGGGGTCACACCTACTACTTCTTCCACAAGACCAAGAACCCGCTGATCACGACGGAGATGTCGTACTACCGGGGCCGGCAGCAGAAGTTCGAGTTCGAGGTGTACTACCAGGGCAGGTGGTACCCCGGCGACCCCTCGTACTTCCCGCTGGGCCGCGACGGCGTGTCCAGGGTGCAGATCACCGGCGACCACGGCCGGGACGTCGGCTGGCGGTTCCGGGTCCGCTCGTCGTACATCGACGGCTCCTCCGGTGACACGGTGAACTCCACGACGCACGGCGCCTGGAAGTACTTCACGTTCACCAGGTGAGACCTACTGGGCCTGGAGCTGCCGCAGGTGCCGCTGGACGTTCTCCAGCGCGCCCTGCCGGCGGCCCGGCACCCGTAGCCTCAACTCCGCGAGCGCGGGCCCGAGTTCACGGGCCCGCGCCGCGTCCGTGATGCGGCCCCACTGGTGGTGGGCCCGGTCCACGGCCGCCTCCACGGCGGGCGCGTCCGGCGCCTCGCCCGCGGCCAGCCGCACCCCGGCCACCCCCAGCCAGGCCCGGCAGCTGCGCGCCGCGTCCCCCGCGAACATCGCGAGATCGGCCCGCACTTCGGCCCAGTGCAGCGCCTCGTCGGAGGCGGGGCCGTAGGCCCGCACGGCGGCCTGCTCATGCCGGGCCGCGAGGGCATCGGCGTCGAGGTGGCGCCCGGCCTGGACGGCGGCGCTGATGGCGGCGTGCGGGTCACCACCTGGCCGGGTCCGGGCCGTCAGCACGATGTTCGTCGGTGCCTCGTCGGCGATCCGGGCCAACGCCTGGTGGTGCACCTGCTCGGGCGGCGGCCGGTGTCCGCTGCGCAACAGCGTCGCCACCGCCTTCATGTACGACGGCTCGGCCGGCCCCCGCCGGCCGGAGGGGGGTGCGATACGACCGTAGACCGCGCTGGTGCGGCCCGAGTCGAGCGGCCGCTGGGCGAGGTGCTGCCAGGTCTCGGGGTCCGTGTGCAGGTCGACGAACAGGGCCGTGCTCCCCGCGGAGCGCAGCCGCAGCTCGTCCCGGATCCAGTGCCAGGGCAGGGCCGTGTAGCGGACGGTGGCCGGGGTGGTGCGGGCCAGGGCCAGGTGGGGCAGGTGCTGGCGGCGGTCCAGGTGCAGTTGCCCGGTGATGTACACGGTGAGCGGTCCGGGCGCGGCCGCGGCGGCGCGCAGCCGGGTGAGGACGGCCTGCGGCTCCAGCGGGTCGGCGAGTTCGACCACGTTCGCGGTGTCGGTGCCGGACAGCACGGCAGGGGCGACCGCGGCCAGCACGGGCAGCACACCGGCCGCGTCCACCAGCCGCCCCCTGCCCACCGGCGAGGCCGCGAGCAGCAGCACGGTTCCGGGCATCGTCCCTCCCCCTGTGGAGCCTGTAGATCTCCCTGCTGTCAGCACCGTAACCGCTGCTGCTGCAAAGCCGTGCCTCAGGACTGCAAACGTCCCCGTACGGGCACTTCGCCCACCCGCCGCACGGCGAAGACCGTGGTGTCGTCGTCCAGGTGGCCACCGCTGTGCCGGAGCACGCTGTCGCGGACCAGGCTGACCAGGCGCCGGGGTTCCGCGCGGTGCCGGTCGGCGGCGACCGCGCAGGCCACCTCCTGGGCCAGCGGATAGAACTCCCCGAGCCCGTTCCGGGCCTCTGTCACCCCGTCGGTGACGAGCAGCAGGGTCTCCTCGGCCGCCAGCGGCACCCGGCGCACCGGCGGGAGGCCGCCACCGAGGTCGGCGAGGCCGAGCGGGAGGCCTTCGCCGCCGGGCAGGGCCCATACGCCGTGCGGGCCGACGGCGAGCGGGGGTTCGTGGCCGAAGTTGACGACCTCCACGGTGTCCTGGGCCTCTTCGGGGAAGCCGATGAGAACGGCGGTGGCGAAGCGTTCCCGGCCGTCGCGGCCGAGCACAGCGGTGTGGCTGCGGTGCCGGATCATCCGTGTCTCCAGCCGCTCGGCGACGGTGGCCAGATCCGCCTCGTGGTAGCCGGCCTCCCGGAAGGTGCCGAGCAGCGCGGCGGCGGTCTCCACCGCGCCCAGGCCCTTTCCCTGCACGTCGCCGACGAGGATGCGGGTGCCGTGCGGGCCGGGCTGGATGTCGTAGAAGTCGCCGCCGACCCGGGCTTCGGTGTCGGCGGCGAGGTAGACGGCAGCGTGCTCCAGGCCCGCCCAGACCCGGGGCAGTGGGCGCAGCACGGTGCGCCGCGTGGTCTCGGCGATGTCCTGCATGTGCAGCATCCGCCGTTCGCCGCGCAGCCGTACCCCGCAGGCCAGGGTGGCGAGGACGCCGCCGAGGGCGACGAGGATGAAGTCGGGCAGCCCGGCCTGGTACTGCCGGGGCCAGGCGCTGTCCACGGCGACGTACGTGACCACCGACAGCACGGCGTACGCGGCGGTCGTCCACAGCCCGCAGAGCGCGGCGGCCGTGCCGGGCACGAGGACGGCCCAGGAGACGACCCGGAACTGCTCGCTGGTCGCGAAGTCGAGCACCACGATCGCGATGAGCAGCAGCAACGGCGGTGCCCAGGCGACATTGTGCCCACGGATCCGCAGCCGGCCCCGCCGCAGGGCCTCGTCCTCGTGCGCGCCGACCAGGCCCAGGCCCTCCATGCCCCTCAGACAAGCACGGGAGCACACCGCCCGCATCCGGGCACTTGTCACTCTCCCGGCCGACTTGCCAGGGCGTGGCCCCAGGTGTGCTCTGGAAGGCGGAAGCAAGGAGAGAGGAGCGCTCTCATGGCTCATGCGGCACCCGCGGCCGGCGGAACGTCCCGGCCCGCCCGTCCGGCCCTGACCGGCGGCCCGCCCGACATCTTCGACGCGCGCACCCACCGCATCGGCAGGGTGGCCGTACCGGTCCTGCTGGGGCTGGTCTACGGCTACTGGGCCGCGGCCAACCGCCGCTCCGGCGGTCCCATCACCGGCTGGAACCTGCTGTTCGGGTTCGTCACGGCGCTCGTGTTCGCGGTGGTGCTCATCGGTCTGCTGACGGTGGCCCCGCGGCTGCGGCGGGAGGTGCACGCCATGGCCTGGACGACGTTCACGGGAGTTGCGTTCGGGTTCCTGTACAGCCAGAGCGGCGCCTCGATCCTGCGCTCCGTGGGCATGGCGCTGGCGGTCGCCGCGGTCACCTTCGCGGTGTTCTTCTACCGCTTCTACACGCACGAGGACGCGGAGGGGCATCGCGTCCGCTGAGCGTCCGCCGAGCACGGCACGTGCGTGGGGGGGGGGGGGGGGGGAGGGGGGGGGAAGGGAGAGCCCCCATTTTTCTCTTCCTATCTGGCCGGGGAACAGAGTGTGGGTTCGCCGTCTCCTCCGGGGGGGGAGGGGCCGGTTT